>NZ_QUJK01000001.1:112650-875372 GCF_003480905.1 Blautia sp. AM28-27 | reverse complement strand
ATCTAATCCATTTCGGAATAAATATCTTCTGCTTTTAAGTTAATGACATTGAGTATTTAAGCCTTTTTATCTATGTATAATTTGATATTAACGTAAAAAAAGACCTCATAACCACATTTTTATGATTACAAGGTCTTCATTTTGTGTTTTATGAATGATTCGGCTTGTGTCTGGGCTGTTGATCCGGAAAAGGGACAGTTGGGAGTTGGTCAGTGATCGGGTGATGGGTGATTAGCACTCGGTCACTGGATCAACTGTTTTGCCCTTTTGAGGATCAATTGGGTTGCCCTTTGACACAAGATCTTTCTTCTTTTATTTTCGGATCTGTCCCGTTCCGTATACGATATTTTTAATCGACGTCAGCGCCAGCAGTCCCATTGGGCCTCTGGCGTGAAGTTTTTGGGTGCTGATTCCGATTTCGGCGCCGTAGCCGAATTCGAAGCCGTCGGTGAAGCGGGTGGAGGCGTTGACGTAGACTACAGCTGCATCGATTTCGTCCAGGAATTTCTGGGCGTGGGTGTAGTTGTTGGTGATGATTGCTTCGGAGTGTTTTGTGTTGTAGCGGTTGATGTGCGCGATCGCTTCGTCGATAGAGGAAACCGTTTTAATGGATACGATATAGTCGAGATACTCTTTTCCCCAGTCCTCTTCTGTCGCTTCTTCTGCTTCCGGCATGTATTCTCTTGCCTTTTCGTCTGCGCGCATTTCCACATGTTTTTCTTTTAATCGTTCCTCCAGAACCGGGAGCAGTTTTTCACGTACATTTTCGTGTACCACAATCGATTCACACGCATTACATACGCCGACGCGCTGTGTTTTTGCGTTCAGAATAATATCCACTGCCATGGAAAGATCGGCTGTCTCATCCACGTAGATATGACAGTTTCCGGTTCCTGTCTCAATGACAGGAATCGTGCTGTTTTCCACGACAGCGCGGATCAGTCCGGCACCGCCGCGCGGAATCAGAACATCGACATAGCGGTTCATCTTCATAAACTGCGCCGTCGTCTCGCGGGAGGTATCTTCGATCAGAAGCAGGGCGTCTTCCGGCACCTGCTCCTCTTTCAGTGTTTTCCGAAGAGAGGCAACAATCGCCGTATTCGAGTGGATTGCATCGCTTCCGCCTTTTAAAATCACGACATTTCCCGTTTTGAAGCAGAGTGCAAATGCATCCGCCGTCACATTTGGGCGTGCCTCGTAGATGATGCCGACAACACCGAGCGGAACACGTTTCTGTCCGATCAGAAGACCGTTCGGGCGTTTTTTCATTCCCAGCACTTCCCCGATTGGGTCGTCCAGTTCGGATACCTGACACATGCCTTCTGCCATTGCTTCAATCCGGCTTTTGTCCAGAAAGAGCCGGTCCAGAAGTCCCTGAGACATGCCTTTTTCTTTTCCATGCTCCATATCCAGCGCATTGGCCGCGATAATCGTTTCGGCGTCTGCCACAAGGTTTTCCGCTGCTTTTTTCAGCACACGGTTTTTCTTCTCCGTCTCCATGATTCGAAGCACAGGCTCCGCCTGGCGGGCTCTCGTTCCGATTTCTTCCAGCTTCATCATACTCGTCTCCTCCTCGTGTTGTCTTATCGTAATTGGCTTAACGGTAAATCTTCTGCTCTGTCACCAGCATCTGCGGCAGAACATCCGTCTCTTCAAACGGCACCGCATCAAACAGCTGAAACTCAAACGCCGCTGCAACCGTTGTAAACCCTGGATGTGCGGCAAGAAAGCGGTCATAAAATCCTTTTCCATATCCTACTCTGTGGCGCGCCGGATCAAAGGCCACACCGGGTACCAGCAGAAAGCCCTCTTCCCGCGTGCAGACCTTTCCGCCGTCCGGCTCCATAATGCCAAAATAGCCGGATTTCAGCGTGGAGAAATCTTTGATCTCATAATAAACCATATCATCGCCTTCCACGCGCGGCACAGCGACCGTCTTTCCCATTTGCAGGGCCTTCTCGATCAGATCCCGTGTCATGACTTCTTTTTTGAAGTCCATATACGCAAAAAAGCAGTCCGCATCCAGAAACTCCGGCAGAGCCGTGATTTTTTCATAAATCATACGGCTCTTTTCCTGAATTTCTTCCTGTGTGGCTGCTCTTCTTCGGGCAAAAACTTCTTTTCTAATGTTTCCTTTTGCTTCCATAGCGCTCCCCCAGATTTACGATTGTTCCGTCTTTCTCCTGCACATCAATATTGTCGAGCTGGGTACGGAGGTTCATTTTCACGGCTGCAATATATTCTCTCCGCAGCTTCTGCTGCTCTTCTTTCTCCGCCGGTGTCAGCCCCTCTGCTTTCGCCTTGCGGGCAAGTTCGTTGATTCTCTGTATATTAATTTCCATTTTCTGTATTTTTCTCCTTTGTTTCAACTCACAGTCGGTATTTTCACAGAGTCTGACATGTCGAAAATAGTTCGACTGTGACTCGCCTCATGTCAGTGGAGGATACCGATTTCTCTCCGCCTGCCACTACCGTTATGTTTCTTTTAACAATTCATCCCACCGCTTTAGAAGCGAGGGACTTGCTTGATTCGGTTAAATGACCGGATTTTCTTTTTATCTTACCGCAAAACACAGGATCTGTCCAGCCGATCTGAGAAAAATCCTGAAATCCAGCTTTATCACCGGATTTCAGTCTCATCTGCATAATTATCTAAAACAATCAGAACCCATGTTTTTCCAAGATTCAGTTTAATCTTCTCTCCATTGCTGTCCCGGTACTTTGTGACACCCCACGGATCATCCTTGCTCCATGTCACGTCGATGGCCTTTCCGCTTGTGATATACGTTCCCATTCCGCCGTTTACCACATCAATATCGAGATATTCCGCATTGTCATCATACTTTTTCCAGGAACAGTACTGCACGATAATGTTCTTCACCGCAAGCTGTTCCTGTGTCATCTCATCGATCTGCGGTTCCCCGAACTGATAACGCAAATACGTGCCGCTCGCCTCATCGTACGAAAACCATGGATTATTGTGGAAATATCCGCCCGGTGCCACATAGGCGGCATTTCGTCCCTGTTCCAGCGTTTCCGGTTCTGTCTCGGATGCAAACTGGAAAAATCCGTCATAACCGTCTTTGTAAGATGTCCGGTAGCCGCAGAGATCGATTCCCGCTGCAATCCCGGCCGCGTCCAAATACGCATTGTGCGGCGACGGACGATCCGACGTCCGGTAATACACCTGTTCCGAATACTCCATGCCATTCACATTGTCTATGTGATCCGATTCGAGCAGCGGAATCGCATACGCCGCCTGTCCATAGTGGTAATACAGAGCGTCAAATCCCGCTGCCAGATACACATAATATTCGCGGCAACTCCGCACCGATCCGATCTTTTCGAGATCATCATAGTTTTCAAACAGCCCCATCAGGCGCGTAATGCCGCCTTCGACCGGCGCTTCATAGATCACTCCCGCACGGCTGATACCGCTCTGCGGGCAGGCGCTGATGATATTGCTCAGCATAACCGCCACCGGGCGCCTTCTTCCCTGTACTTCGGCGACAGGTTCTCCTGTCAGATAACTTTTCACCATACCTTCCGGCAGCGCATCCTCCGCGGGTGTCGGCTCAATCGCTTCCGGAACCAGCGGTTCCGGTGCCGGATCTTCGGTCGGGGCCGGTGGTTCCGTAGCTTTCGTTTCTGTCTTGCTTTCCCCTGCTGTCTCTTCTGAGACATAAGAAGTTCCTGCCGATGCAGTTTCCGGTGCCGTTTCCCCAATTTTCCGGCATCCGAACAGCATCATGCTTCCCAGCAGAGCAATCCCCAATGTGTAAAACCCTCTCTTTTTGATAAAGACCCCTCCTTTTCTTCTTTCAATCAGTCTCTTGTGATACCGAGACGCTGCAGCACCTCTTCCTGCTTTGCCTCCATCACGGCTGCTTCCTCCGGTGTCATATGATCATAACCCAGAAGATGCAGCATACTGTGTGCAACAAGAAAAGCAAATTCGCGTCTTAAAGAATGACCGTATTCCTCCGCCTGCGCTCTTGCGCGCGCAACAGAAATCACAATATCACCCAGCATCAGCTCACCGCTGTCCGGGTTAAAACAGTCATCTCCCTCTTCCGTCTCCAGAAAATCGAACGAAGCCGGAGAAGGATAATCTACCATCGGGAAAGAAAGCACGTCTGTCTCCCGGTCAATGTTTCTGTGTTCCCGGTTCATGGTGCGGATATTTTCCGGATCAGTCAGAATCAGTTCTACTTCTGCCTCATACGGGCACGCTTCCTGATCCAGCACACCATTGATTACCGCTGCTGCAACCTCTTCCGGATCAAATCCAAGGTCAAAATCCTGTTCATTTTCAAACGTCAGTGTCATTTATTTTCCCTCCGTTTTCTCGTCGTACTTTTTGCTCTGCCGCTGTGATTTTCCGGCTTTGCTTTCTTTTCATATTCATCGTAAGCCTGTACAATCTTCTGCACCAGCGGATGACGGACAACGTCCTTGCTTGTCAGCTCGCAGAAGGAAATTCCGTCTACTTTTTTCAGTACCTGCATTGCCACATCAAGGCCGGAGCGTGTACCGGAAGGAAGGTCCTTCTGAGAGGCATCTCCGGTTACAATGACTTTGGAACCGAAACCGATACGGGTCAGGAACATCTTCATCTGCGCCGGTGTCGTATTCTGTGCCTCATCAAGGATAATAAACGCATTGTCGAGCGTACGGCCTCGCATGTACGCGAGCGGCGCAACCTCAATCAGGCCTTTTTCCATGTTTTTCTGGAAGCTCTCTGCTCCCATGATCTGATACAGCGCGTCGTAGAGCGGCCGCAGATACGGGTCAATTTTACTCTGCAGGTCGCCAGGCAGGAAACCGAGTTTTTCACCCGCCTCAATCGCCGGACGCGTCAGGATAATACGGCCTACCTCATCGTTTCGGAATGCCGTGATCGCCATCGCCATCGCAAGGTACGTTTTTCCGGTTCCGGCAGGGCCGACGCCGAAGACGATCATCTTTTCCCGGATCGCATCCACGTACGCTTTCTGACCGAGTGTTTTCGGTTTGACCGGACGGCCTGCGACCGTGTGGCAGATGCAGTCACTGTCGATTTCAGCAAGGCTGCTTCCGCTGTCCTCCATAACAAGTGAGATTGCATAATTGACGTTCTGTGTGTTGATATCATTTCCGCGGCGTGAGAGCTCCAGAAGCTGTGTCAGACATTCCTTTGCGCGCGCTGCATTCGATGCCGGGCCCACAATTTTTAAAACGCCGTCCCGGGAGATCAGCGTAACCGCCAGGGATCTCTCCAGGATTTTGATGTGTTCATCAAACTGGCCGAATACTTTCTTTTCATGTTCGATGGGCAGTTCCATCTGCAGTTCTATCATGTTGTTATTGCTGTTCATCTACCATTGTTTCCTTTCCATCCGACATCTTCTGCATTTCGCAGGGCTGTGCTTCTACGGCCCGTTCTATCACGCGAAGTGTCCCTTTTGTGATACATGACGTATCGTTAAGTTCTATTGTAACATGATTCTCCGATATTTGAAGTCCTTTTTCTGATAAATTTCTGTGGAATTTCTGATAATTCTGCGAGGCTTTTTCTTTTGCCTCGTGTTCTGAGTAAGTTTCTTTCTGAACTTCAAAAGGAAATTTCTGACGGTAGCCGAAATAAAACGGAAGGGCAAAGTTTTCTGTCAGATAAAGCTGCTGAAGGGATACTTCCTCGTCTGCTCCATTTTCCCTTTTCTCTGTTTTCTGATCCGCCGTTCCGGTCATGCTCCGCAAACTCTCCACAAAATTCTCCGGCAGCAGATTTCCAAGGAAAAATCGGTAAGCAGAAATCTGGAATACCGGCGTTTTTTTCTCTGCTTTCTGATATGTCCGTACCGTATGGGAAAGCGGAAAGGTATCATAATAGTACCACGTCGTCTCAAGGTCAATATCCGCGTCTGCGTGAACATAAGAATAATCATACGTTTCCCCACTGTCATTCACAAGCGGAATCTCGCCCTTTACAAGAATGTCTCCCGCTTGACATGTATCACCGGGGAGCACCTGCGGAATGCCGTTCCGTGTGATAATACGCACGACCGTCCCTTCTTTTTTCGCCACAAGATTCTGCGGATCATCTGCTTTTTCTTCGATCACATAGCCGTCTACGTTTTCTTTTACCGCAAGGACAAGCTGCGTCCCTTCTATTTTTGCGGACACCCAGGTCAGATTCGGAAACTGCTCCCGCAAATACGATGCGGTCTGGCTGCAGTCCACACGTTTTTTCCAGCTTCCATGATGAATCCCGGCCGCGTCAAGGCTGTTTAAGATCGTCTGCGTACTGTTCGCGTAATTTCCTTCCACATGAATATTCCAGATGAACTGCGACAGCGTGTAAAGTCCCGCCAGGCAGAGAAAAATACCAATAAAAAATGCCTTTCTTTTTAAACTTCGCCGGTAAAAGAAAGGCAGTCCCTGTTTTTTCTGTATTCGGATGCGCACACCGCTCTTGCGGCGGATCGGCAGGAGGCGGAAAAAATCTTCCGGCAGAAGGCTCATCTCAAAGCAGCCCTGATGTTCTGTCACGTCCCACAGTGTGATGTTATGGTGCCCGCACAGATTGAAAAAACGCTCCGGTTCACGGCCCGTCACACGAATCCGCACACTGCCTTTCCAGAAAACCTTTCCCCTCTGCAAACGCACACCCCCTTTTCAGCATTGGAATGATTGGAATCATTACACTTATTGAAACGTCGCCTGATCGATTCTCCCTTCCACCCGCATCTCCTCCCCGGAATACGAAACAATCCGGATTCCCTCTCCCACAAGGAGCAGCCTGCCATATTGTGTAAGCACGCAGAGGCGGCACGCATTATATTCCAGAATCCTGCGGAAATTTTCAATCTGCACTTCTCTCCCGCCGTAAAACGTCACAACCGGCTCGCCAAAAGCAAGATCTGACGGAACCTGCATCGCCGAAAGCAGCTCCCCGCCCGGCGGATGGAGTGATTTTTTCTGCTTTTTCTTTTTTCGCATCCAAAACCTCCTCCGCTTTGCGGGTCTGCTTTTTGTTCTATCGCTATTTTATGCAGAAAAAAGCACAAAAATACCCCACAGCCGCTGGGGTTTCCTGCCCGATCAGGCTGCGGGGTTTCATTTCTCTTTTTTAAAAACATTTTTTGCAGGGTTCATACCCCTGGGCTTCTGCATTTTCTCTCGTCATCTGATATGCCCGATCCGGATTCATTCTGCCGCAGTTATTTTTGTTATGGTACTTCGATCCGGTCTCTGAAATCCACACGAGCTGTCCTCCATACGGATCCGATTCCTGCGGTGCTTCCGTTACCTGCGGTTCTTCGGCAGTCACTGCCGGCTGTGATTCTTCCGCTGCCTGCGTTTCGACGGTTTCTTCCGCCGCAGCTTCTATGGTTGGCTCAGGTGTCGGCGTCTCGGTCGGGTCAGCCGTTGGAGTTGGGGTAGCAGTCGGAGTCGGGGTAGCGGTCAGCGTTGGTGTTTCGGTCGGTGTTGCTGTCGGCGTTGGTGTTGATGTTTCAGTCGGGGTCGGCGTCGCTTTTTTCGTCGGCGCTGCCGTAACGCTGACGGAAACAGACTCTGCAGATGCCTTCTGTGTTTCCTTACTGCTGTACGTCACAGGTGTCAGCGCACAGGCGGAAACCAGCAGCAGCACAGGAAGCAGCACAGGAAGTGCTTTCGCCACATGAAACCGTTTCTTTATCGTATTCCAGGTAACCGGAAGCAAAAAGATTCCAAGCAGCAGCAGTGACAATGCATATGCCTTCTCCTCTTTCCAGTAACCGGCTCCCGCCAGCATCATCAGAATACCGAACAGATACCTGAGAAAATTTCCTGCCTTTCTCAGCATATTTCATTCCCCCTCTTGTGTATTTTCTGAATTTCTTACAGCGAAATCCTCTACTGTAAATACGTTTGAAAGAATGGAAAATTACATCACAGATTACGATTCTTTATAGAAAATCATGCTGAACCATATGACCATATGCTCGCCGAGGTAATAATCCATCATGTTTTTTTCAATCAGGTTTGCAACAACGATGCCGTGGCTCTCGATGCATGGATGCATCAGTTCAAGATGGCGGCAGCCGCCTCTCGGGTAGGTACATTTATCGCAGAGCTGGCAGGAATCGGAGGAAAGGGCGAAGGTGAGCAGGGTTTTGTCTTTTAAATGCTGCTCGATTTCGCGTGTGATTTTTTCGTGCTCCGATTTTGTTTTTAATGTCTCATCCATATCCATGATGTTGTCCACTTCTGCGATGCTGGAGAAGAACAGAACGTGATCGTAGTTCATGCAACGCTCCTTACAGACTTCAACAGTGCCTACCGCCGGCGGGCAGGACCAGGAGGCTCCGTAGCGGGAGCACTCCTTTTTGCAGATCTGGCGGACCCGGTCATTGAATTCGATGTCCTCCGGTTTTACAAATGCATACTGATAGATAGGAAACTGGGTAATATATTCTTCGATTTCTGTCTGTGTCATTTTGTCATCCCTTCTCTTTTGTTACAGATCTTTTTCCAAAAAAGCAAATACCATATTCCAGTACGTCTGGAGCATGCGCCCTCTGGTTCCAAACAATTCATGCTTTGCGCCCGGTACTTTTACCATTTTTGCCATGCCGGGACGGCGTTCTGCCATTTTCCGGATCATCCGCTCCTGGGCACGGTTGGACACAAGATGATCGTTCTCCGCCTGAAATAAAAGGACAGGAGCCTCGATCCGTTTCCATCCGCTCCGCATCAGATCGCGGTACAGATGTGCGGCGGCATGGAGCCATCCGTAAGAAGCGGCATTTAGGTGATACAGCGGCTCTTTTTCCCGCTTCTGCTGGTAATAGAGAAAGCGCGGACGGGAGAGGGACGAACTTTGTTTAAAGCTTTCGATTCCCTGGTATGGTTTCTGTCCTACCACATACTGTGTGCCTCGTTCTGTGGCACAGGCAAAAGCTGCGATCCGTTTTGCATCGGCGAACGGCACTTTTCCGGTCAGCGGACGGATCATCGGCGAACTCAAGACCACTTTCCGGAACAGATGCGGCGCTTTGGCGGCCGCTGCTGCTGCGATTCCGCCGCCCATCGAGTGAGAATAGAGAACGAGCGGAAGACCGCATGCCTCTGCTTTTGCTTTTCGTGCAACAAAGAGCAGATCTTCTACATAACGATGGTAGGAATCGACATAAACAAGCGACGGATCCTCCACCAGACGGTAGCTCTTTCCGTGGCCGCAGTGTTCCGGCAGATAAACATGAAAATGCTCTTTGATAAAATAATACACGATCTCTTTATATTTCTCTGCATTTTCCGTAAAACCGTGTGAGATTACAACAACACCTCTCGGGCGGAATGCGCGGTAACGAAGAACATGAATCGGATGACCGCTCTCCCTTTCCCAGTAAAATTCTTCTGCATGAGCGGCGAGGTACGGCTCCACACCATTCTGCATCCGCTCCGCATAATTTTTTTCCTGTAATACGCGTGTTCTCATTAGCAAATCACCTGCTTTCATCCAGATACGAAAGGATATCCTGAAGATTGTCGATGGTACAGTCCGGTGTAACTTCAATTTTGTTCGGAAGATGATCCGGGTTGTACCAGCAGGTCAGGATTCCTGCATTTTTTCCGCCGCGGATATCACTTGTGAGGGAGTCGCCGACGATCACAACCTCATCCGGTGCATAACTTCCGATTTCGTTCCATACCGCATCAAAAAAAGCCTTCTGCGGCTTGTCCACACCGACCTGTTCCGAGATAAAAACGCCGTCCAGAAGCTGATCAAGCCCGGAAAAGCGGAGTTTACGCTCCTGTGCAACAGTGGTTCCATTTGTTACTGCATACTGTTTTACGGTAGCTTTCAGCTGTTTTACCAGTTCATCTCCGTGATCGCAGAAGAAAGCCTTATCGCCGAGGCGGATCTGATATTCATCATTGAATACCTTTACCTGATCCGTCGGCAGTCCTTCCGATTCAAAAAATTCATGGAACCGTCCAAGCATCACCTGTTCTCTCGTAAGCTCTCCCGTCTCCAGCCGCTCCCAGTAACCGCGGTTGATCACGCTGTAGCGCTGCAGCATTTCGTCCGTGCAGGTTCCCATATGAAACTTGTTGAAACAGTAATCAATTGCATATCGTTCCGACATCTTAAAATTCAGAAGTGTTCCGTCGATGTCCCACAAAATTACTTTTATCAAAGAGAAATCCTCCCTTGGTTTCATTTGTATTTTCCAATTATCTGTTTTTCATTCTAGCATAGATTACAAATACGATCAATTGTATTTTAGGCATTGTATCTTTTGAGAAAAAGTGCTACGATAAAAAAGAATTTCCGTGAAAAAGAAAAGGAAGAAGGAAGAAACACTATGAAATTTACTTATCCAGCCGTTTTTCATAAAACCGAACAGGGAACCTACGAAGGTTATTTTCCAGATCTCGCCTGCTGCTATGCAAAAGGGGATACCCTCGACGAGGCGCTGGAAGATGCCATTCACTCCGCCTATGACTGGATCTCTCTGGAACTGACGGAAGAAGAACCTGATTTTCCGCCGGTATCGGATGTGGCAGATCTCGGGAAAAGCGAAGGTGAAATTGCAAGAAATATTGCCGTCAACATCCGGCTTTTTGAGGGATGGGACGAATAAGTTCAAAAAAGAGAAAGAAAACCGTATTGCTGCGATATTCGAAACGCGGCGATACGGTTTTCTTTTTATCTCTTCCAGGTTTTCAGCATCTCTTTTTCTTCTTTGCTGATCCGCAGCGACTCTCTGATTTTCTGAATTGTTTTGTTATGTGTCCAGTCATCGAGACTGTTTTCTTTCAGCAGTTTCTGTGTCTTTTCCGGAAAATGAATATAACAGATCGATACTGCCCAGGCGACGGCCATTTTTACGTAATAGCCATCGTGATGAATCTTTTTCATCTCCTCCAGCACAGCATCGATATACGCTTCGTTGATAAAAAAGTCCAGCAGACACACAACACCAAACCGGATTTCATATTCCCGGCTGCTTTTCAGCCATTTCTGCAGATATCCATACCAATACTCCTGGTCTTTCTTCATAAAATGGCACGTTGCACAGGAGCTGTCACAGATTCCCCAGCTGTTGATCATCGGCACGAAGCGGTCCAGTTCTGCCGTCTGTTCTTCACGGGTCAGCTTTCCGTAGCCGATCATCATTCCGCGGATCAGAAGCTCCTCGTAGACTTCCGGATTAAACTGTTCGGTATAAACTTCATAGTGGTCTCTTGCTGTCGCTTTTGCAATCCGTCGCGAAACCAGAATGCGGACACCAAGAATCCGACAGTTCTGTCCCGGAACAAGAGAGCTGTGAAATTCCCGGTATTTTGCATCTATATTGCTTTCCAGTTCTGCCCGAATGGCCTGCATTACTTCCTGTTCCATATGATTCCCCCTCTCTTTTCTTTCTCTTTAAGATGTTTTACACGCTTTTTACAAATGTTTAACCCTGTTATTTCTGCACTTCTGATAAGATAAAATTAAAGTAAACGATAACATCCACCCTGCCAAATGCCAGATCTTTTCCGGCTGAAAGGTGAGTCTTATGAAAAAGAAATATACATTTTTTCAAAATATACCATTCCTGTGCAAATTTCAGAAGCAGCCAGCCCTTGCAGAAGAAGCGCCAGTTGTTTCCACAACGCTGTCTATTCCGTTTTCCGGACCCGCAGAAAGATCCTTATATTTTACCGAAAACCCGGATTTTACCGCTCCCTCTGCCGGTATCTATTCCCGTCGTTTTCCGGGAAGCCGGATCTTTCTATATTCCAGCGATCCCGAGCACGATCTTGCGGCAGTTCCATCCTCTCTTTTCGATGTGCTGCACCGCTATTTTGCCGTCCATTCACCGGATGATATCATTTTATGGAAAGATGGCATTCTCTCCTTCCAGACCATGGAAAATCAGCCGCAGCCGTTGACTGCTCTTTGTACACCGGATGATGCACGGGATTCCAAAATCATTCCGTTCCCCACACTGTCAGAACGGCAGCGCATTTCACAGTAACTGCTATTTAGCCAAACCAGCAGGAGTATGATGGAAAATACCCCTTTCCGTCATGCTCCATTTTTTACTTAATTCCGAGAATTCCACTAATCCGCTCTTTTGAAAGCCCCGCGCCGATTACAATCAGCACTTCCTGGCTCTCCGGCACTGCCTGGAATGTCATCTGTTCCCGCGTCGCATTGATTTCGCTCCACACAGTTTCGCCCGTCTTTACAATTCCTTTGATCCGAAATACATTGCCGCATGATGGATCCGCAAAGATTGCTTCTGCTGCCTTTTTCAGCGCTTCTTCCGTAATCTTCGGCTCCAGAAAGCAGAGCGAATCAAATGTCTGCTGCTCGCCGAAATCCAGCTTCCGGTAACCCTCCGAACGGTAACTGCATTCGGAGAGCATTTTGAAATCATCCTCTGTCAGATCATCCCAGTTTTTCTGTAAAATTTCTGCATCAGAAAACTGTCTTCTGCAGCCTGCCTGCTCGAGCGTGCGGTTCAGATGGGCAATCGTTTCTTCTTTCTTTTCCTCCGAAACATTCTGTACTTTGCTCAGCACGATTTTACCAGCGTTCGCCGCCTCGGAAGCCAGCAGATACTCTTCTTCCTCCGACAGCTTCTCATCGAGCCCGGCATCCAGAATCGTGATGACGCTTCCCGCCTCATACCAGCGGTTCAGCGGCTCGTCGTACAGCGTGTCAAAGAACTCATCCACATCGTAAATCCCCGACGGTTCCACGAGAATGCGGTCGTAGCCGCTCATGCCCATCGAGATCAGTTTCGTGCGGAACCGTCTGCGGTGTGTCTCTTTGTCGCATCCGCCGGAAATCATCTCCAGCTCGCACTGATCGCCGCGCAGTTCCTGCAGAAGCAGCATATCCACATTGACTGCCCCAAAATCATTCTCCAGGATGCCGATGTTCTTTCCCTGCGCCATCAGATACTTTGCGTACTGTTTCAAAAAAGTCGTCTTCCCTGAGCCAAGGAAGCCTGTAATCAGATCAATTTTAATCATTTCTGCTGTCCTTTCTGCTGTCTTTTTCCGTCTGCAGCCTGCGAAGCTTCGAACACTCTATTTTCGTCTGCGCTCTTTGCCGGTAAATGTATCGATGTCTATGCGCCATACGGCAACGCGCTCCACCATCTCCGGCAGAAAAGCGATCTTCGCCTCCGGTGCGATATGCGCCATGATTTTTTCCAGGCCTTTCTTCTTTGCCTCCGGATCTGTCACCTCCGTGATGGTTCCGTTTCCCATGATACTGCGGTACGCATAGGAATACGCACACGTATAGTCACCTGTAATCACTTCATGGTTGTAATCCATCTCCACTGCCACGCGCGGATCCGCTGCAAATGCAGCCGCCTTCCGCCCTTCTTTTGTCCCATGCAGGTACAGACAGACGTGAAGAGTTCCATCTTCTTCCCGGACATCATATCCATAATTCATCGGCACGATAAACATGCCTTCCTCATCCATCGCCCCGATCCGCACAACCTCGCAGCTTTCCAGAATTTCTCTTAAAATTTCAGGATCTGTAATCTCCCGCTTTTTTAAACGCATTTCACGCATCGCAATCACACCTCTCTTATTCGCAGCTATTTATGATATGGCTCCCCGCAGTTAATGCGGTAGCTCCGGTAAATCTGTTCCAGCAGAATAACCCGCATCATCTGATGCGGAAATGTCATTTTTGAAAAACTGAGCGCATAGTTCGAACGCTTCAGAACTTCCTCGCCAAGCCCTAAGGAACCGCCGATCGCAAAAATAATATGGCTCGTTCCCTGCACGCCGAGCGTATCTATTTTCTGGGCCAGCTCCTCGGATGTGAGCTGTTTTCCCTTAATTTCCAATGTAATCAGATAAGCGTCATCCCGGATATATTTGAGAAGGCGCTCTGCTTCTTTGTTTTTGATATTTGTCTCTACGGTTTCACTCGCGTTGTCCGGTGTCTTTTCATCCGCCACCTCGATAATTTCCAGCTTTGCATAGCGGCTGAGGCGCTTGGAATACTCGGCAATCGCATCCCGTAGATATTTTTCTTTGATTTTTCCTACTGTCAATACTGTAATTTTCATTCTGTAATCTTAAAACCCTTTCGGATATCTGTCAAAAACACCAAAAGCCATATAGATCACTTTTTGTCCGCGTCTATATGGCTTTTAGTTTAGAAAAGCAATGCCTTATGCATTTTTGCTTTTGATATACTCATCAATTCCTTTAGCTCCGGCTTTTCCGGCACCCATAGCAAGGATAACGGTTGCTGCACCTGTTACAGCGTCACCGCCGGCGTAAACGCCCTCTTTGCTGGTCTTTCCGGTTTCTTCCTCAGCTACGATACATTTTCTTCTGTTGACATCCAGACCGTAGGTGGTGGAAGAAATCAACGGGTTCGGGGAAGTACCAAGAGACATGATAACTTCGTCTACTTCGATTTCGAACTCAGATCCTGGAATCTCAACCGGTCTTCTTCTTCCGGAAGCGTCCGGCTCGCCAAGTTCCATACGGATGCAGCGGATACCGGTTACCCAGTCTTTGTCGTCGGTCAGAATTTCTACCGGGTTGGTCAGAAGGTCGAAGATGATACCTTCCTCTTTTGCATGATGAACTTCCTCTGCACGGGCTGGAAGCTCCGCCTCAGAACGACGGTAAATAACGTGTACCTCTGCGCCGAGACGAAGTGCGGTTCTTGCAGCGTCCATAGCTACGTTGCCGCCGCCGACTACAGCAACTTTCTTGCCGTGTGCGATCGGGGTATCGTAATCATCGCGGAATGCTTTCATCAGGTTGTTTCTGGTCAGGAACTCGTTTGCAGAGAATACGCCGTTTGCGTTCTCACCCGGGATTCCCATGAACATCGGAAGGCCAGCACCGGAACCGATGAAGACTGCTTCAAATCCTTCGTCTTTTAACAGCTCGTCGATGGTAACGGATTTTCCGATGATAACGTTGGTCTCAATTTTAACACCGAGAGATTTTACGTTCTCGATCTCAGCAGCAACTACTTTGTCTTTCGGAAGACGGAACTCCGGAATACCGTAGCTTAATACACCGCCAGCTTTGTGAAGTGCCTCGAAAATGGTTACATCGTAACCAAGTTTTGCAAGGTCTCCTGCGCAGGTAAGTCCTGCCGGGCCGGAACCGATGACTGCGATCTTGTGGCCGTTTTTCTCTGCTGCCGGAACCGGTTTGATACCGTTTTCTTTTGCCCAGTCAGCAACGAAACGCTCCAGTTTACCGATGGAAACAGCGTCGCCTTTGATTCCGCGGACACATTTGCCCTCGCACTGGCTCTCCTGTGGACATACACGGCCGCAGACTGCTGGGAGCGCACTGGACTCACCGATAATCTTGTATGCTTCCTCGAAATTTCCTTCTTTTACCTGTGCAACGAATGCCGGAATGTTGATATTAACTGGGCATCCTGTGATACATTTTGCATTTTTGCAGCCCAGGCAGCGCTGTGCTTCTTCTACTGCTTCGTCTTTGTTGTATCCAAGACATACCTCATCGAAATTTGTGGCACGTACCTTCGGCTCCTGCTCACGTACCGGTACTCTATTTAATCCCTTTGCCATTATTTGTCACCTCCGCACTGGCCGCATCCACCGTGATGGGTTGCGCCTTCCTGGTATCTTAAGAGAGCTCTTCCCTCTTCTGTCTTGTACATCTGCTGACGTTTCATAGCCAGGTCGAAGTCTACCAGATGACCGTCAAACTCCGGTCCGTCTACGCAGGCAAATTTTACTTCATTGCCTACCATTAGACGACAGGCACCGCACATACCGGTTCCGTCTACCATGATCGGGTTCATGCTGACAACGGTCGGGATGTTCAGTTCTTTTGTCAGAAGACATACGAATTTCATCATGATCATCGGTCCGATGGCAACACAGACATCATACTGTTTGCCCTGGTTCTGTACAAGGTCGCGGAGTACATCGGTACCCATACCTTTTCTTACGTAAGAACCATCGTCTGTGGTTATGTACAGATTGCTGACAGCTGACATTTCTTTCTCGAGAATAACGAGATCTTTTGTCTTTGCTCCGACAATGGCGTCAGCAGTGATTCCATGCTCATGCAGCCATTTTAACTGCGGGTAAACCGGTGCAGTTCCAACACCGCCGGCTACGAATACGATCCGTTTTTTCTTCAGTTCTTCGATATCTTCGCTGCAGAACTCGGACGGCTGCCCCAGAGGTCCTACGAAATCCATGAAAGCATCTCCCGCTTTGAGATCTTTCATTTTTTTGGTAGATTCTCCGATCGGCATGAATACGATGGTGATAGTTCCTGCTTCTCTATCGTAATCACAAATGGTCAGAGGAATTCTTTCTCCTTCTTCATCTGCCTTGACAATAACAAACTGTCCAGGGAGGCAGTGCTGTGCTACTCGCGGTGCTTCTACTACCATACGGTAGATATTATTCGCGAGCATTTCCGCTTCTTGAATCTTGTACATAATATCCTCCTAATCTTGTTAGAAATATTTTAACAAAAGCACGACTTGGATTTTCGCGCATTTTATGTTAATACTTTATCACGTTTCCGGTTATTTGTAAACAACGGACAACATCTTTTCCCATCATCCGTGTTCCTCCAGATAATTTTCGAACTGTTCCATGGACATCAGAACTTTTCTCGGCTTGGTTCCTTCCTCCGGTCCTACGACACCGGCATCCGCGAGCTGGTCCATGATTCTGGCCGCGCGGTTGAAACCGATTTTCAGCACTCTCTGGAGCATGCCGATCGATGCCTTATCTTTTTCGATGATAAATTTTCCGGCTTCCACGAAGTAATTATCGCGGTTATCTCCGCCGCCTGCGGCAGAACCGCCATCCAGGCTTACGGTGTGAATCCGTTTTTCGATATCCGGATCATAAGCGTTCTCGCCGTAGTGATCTTTTAAGTAGGCAACGACATCGCTGACCTCTTTATCCGAAACAAAGGATCCCTGCAGACGGGCCGGTTTCTGGTAATCCTGCGGCTTGTAGAGCATATCGCCTTTTCCAAGCAGTTTTTCCGCACCTCCCATGTCGAGGATCGTACGGGAATCTACGCTGGAAGAAACCGAGAATGCAATACGGGACGGCATATTTGCCTTGATAAGACCAGTGATGACATTGACGGAAGGTCTCTGTGTTGCAATAATCAGATGGATGCCGGCCGCACGGGCAAGCTGTGCCAGACGGCAGATCGCATCCTCCACTTCTCCCGGCGCAACCATCATCAGGTCGGCAAGCTCATCCACGATAATGACGATCTGCGGCAGTTTTTCCGGTTTTTTGCCGTTTTCATCCGGCGGCAGCTCGGCAACTTTTGCATTGTAGCCTTTCATATCGCGCACGTTGAATTCCGCAAATTTGTTATAACGGTCTGTCATCTCCGCAACCGCCCAGTTCAGAGCTCCGGAAGCCTTTTTCGGGTCTGTGACAACAGGAATAAAAAGGTGCGGAATGCCGTTATAAACAGAAAGCTCAACGACCTTCGGGTCGATCATGATCAGTTTGACGTCTTCCGGTTTTGCCTTATAAATAATACTCATAATCAGTGTGTTGATGCAGACCGATTTACCGGAACCGGTCGCACCGGCGATCAGAAGATGAGGCATTTTCGCGATATCTGCGATGACCGGCTGACCGGCGATGTCTTTTCCGACAGCAAAGGCCAGATTCGAAGAAAAGTTCTTAAACTCCGGTGTTTCAAGAAGATCACGCAGCATCACGGCCGTGTTCGTCTTATTTGGAACCTCGATTCCGACTGCGGATTTTCCCGGGATCGGTGCCTCAATGCGGACATCTGCTGCTGCAAGACTCAGCTTGATATCGTCGGTCAATCCGACAATCCGGCTTACTTTCACGCCCTGTTCCGGCATCAGCTCATACCGTGTGACGGTCGGTCCGCAGCTTACGTTATTGACTGTAACTTTGACACCGAAGCTGTCCAGCGTCTCCTCCAGTTTCCGCGCTACTTCCCGCAAATGCGCATCGGAATCGCCCATGGCACCGCGCATCCCTTTTTTCAGAAGATTCATCGGCGGTGTTTTGTACTCCGGCCGCTTTTCCTCTGCTTTTTTCCCGATTTCCTGACGAATGCCGTCTATATCCGCCTCGATCTCTTCACAGGAAGACCGCGGATTTCTCGTATGATCCGCAGACGTTTTCTCTTTTTTCGCCTCTTCTGCAGCTTGCCGTGTCATCTCCGGTCCTGTCTTTTCCGGCTCTTCAGCCGGCACAGAACCACGGTGAATCGAAAGCTCCGGCATCTCCATCTGATGGGTATCGTCGTTTTCGTTTAAATCAGCCTTCGATTCCACATGAGAAAGAAGGCGGGATTTCTTTTTCTTCCCGGCTTTTTTCGGTTCCTCCACTGGCTCAAGAATCAGCTCTTTTCCTTCCTCTTCCTCCATCGCAGCTTGGCGCGCCAGACGCTCCTGGCGGCGCTCCTCCGCCATCCGGCGGTGGTCATTCGTCTTTTCATGGATCGGCGCGAGAATCGGCTTCTGCGTCATCACGATCACGGAAATCACGATGGCGATCACAATAATCACCCACGCACCGATCTGGCCGAATCCCATGCCGAGAATTTTCACGACAGACCCTCCTAAGATTCCTCCGCCGAGATGATCGTAGGCGCTGTCAAAATAGTAATCCAGAAATGTCGTATCTCTCGTATAGCCGGACGCCAGAAGCTGCATAAAAGCGCAGAAAAAGACGAAGCAGCTGATCGCTCCCCCGGTTTTCCGCACAATTAAAAAGTTCTGTCTGTTTGCTATGTAAAATGCTGTTCCAAAGAAGATCAGAACCGGTGCTGCCCACTCTGTCACGCCGAAAAGGCCGAAAAAGAAGTCGCAGACAGCCTGTCCGATCACGCCGCCCATACCGAAATTACTGAGCATCAGCAGAATCGAAACAGCAAGCACGGAAAGCAGAATAATTTCTGCGCGCACTCCCTCGTCCATCGGCTCACGGACTGTGTTTTTCCTTGTGCCGGAGGTACGTTTTGCGGTACTGCTCTTTTTCGCCGTTGTTTTTCTGGCCGTTGTTTGGGTCTGTTTCTTTTTTGCTGTTCCGGAAGCAGAAGTTTTTTTCTTTGTCTTCCCGCTTCCCTTTGTTGTATTTGCCATGCAGAACTTCTCCCCTTTCTCGTATTACAGCAGAAAATATCCTGCAATGGAGAATGTCCCGACAAGAAGACAGTACAAAGCAAAATATTTCAGTTTCCGTTTTTTCACCACACGCATCAGAATGCGGATCGTAAAGTAACCGGCAAGTGCCGCCATGAAAACGCCGACCAGATATACCGGATGAAAAACAATTTTATTTTTTCCCATGGTCGCAATTTCAACGATCGTTGCCCCGATAATCGCCGGAACACTCACAATCAGAGAGTATTTCACAGCGTACGAACGGGTCATGCCGCCGATCACACACGCAGAAATAGTCGAACCAAGACGGGAAAGACCCGGAATCGTGGAAAAGCCTTGGAAGAATCCGGCAATCAGTGCATCTTTCGGCTTCAAATTTTTCTGCGTTTTTTCTCCCTCCGGAAGCATATCTGCCACCACAAGCAGAATCGCCGTCAGATACAGACCAACGCCAGGTGCCAGCAGATTCGAGGAGGTCAGTGTGACAAGGCTCTGAATCATGCCGCCGATTACAGCAGTCGGGATGGTGGTCAGAATCAGCAGGAAAGCAAGCATACGGTAGTTGCTGCCGAGTACCTTCCGGTACTGCTTTCTCTCCTGATGCTGACTGGAAAAGTGTTCCTTTAAATTATGAAACAGATCGATTATGATTCCGCACAGCGCGAGGAAGAGACGTTTCCATTCCTTCGAAAATGTGAGCAGAATTGCAATCATGGAGCCAAAGTGCAAAAGCACATTGAAAAACACCGTCTGCGTATCTTCGATCTTCATAAAGTGACGGAAGATAATCAGATGTGCGGAGCTGCTGATCGGCAGGAATTCCGTGATTCCCTGGATCAGGCCCAGAAATAAAGCTTCTATTACTGTCATTTTTTTATCCTGTTCCCTTATTTTTCTCTTTTGTGAAAGTCCGGACAAAACTTCCGTTCGAATTTTCACAGCGAACTCATTCTAACACAAAATCCCCTGAAACACAAGCCGCGCCGTGAAGTCAATTTTCTGTCCCTGCTGCCTTTTTCATCAGCTCATTCAGCTTTTCGAGCGCGCGGGCAATGCCGCCGACCTCGTCGATCAGGCCTTCTTCCACTGCCTGCGGGCCGTCCAGCATTGTTCCGACATCCTTGACCAGCATTTTCGTATCGAGCATCAGCTCCTCGAGCCGTTCCTTGGTGATTTTAGAATGGGCCGATACAAAACCTGTGATCCGATCCTGCGTCTTTTCCATATTACGGTACGTCTGTGCAACACCGATGAACATGCCGTTTGTACGCACCGGGTGAATGACCATGGTGGCACTCGGCACGATCAGCGAATAGTCTGCTGCAACGGCGAGCGGGACACCGATCGAATGACCACCCCCTAAAACGAGCGATACCGCAGGCTTTCGCATGGACGCAATCATCTCTGCAATTGCAAGACCGGCCTCCACATCTCCGCCTACGGTATTCAGGAGAATCAGAAGACCATCAATACTTTTGTCCTCCTCGGCACGGGCAAGAGCAGGGAGAATGTGCTCATAGCGCGTCGCTTTCGTGCGCTCGCCGAGTGATTCATGCCCCTCCACCTCGCCGATGATGGACAGCAGATAAATGTTGGTCTTCAGTTCTACAATATTTTCTTTTTCTGTCTGGTTTTTCTGTGATTCTGCCATACGGATTTCCTCTTTTCTGCTATTCCAAAATAGCTTCATCAGTATGCGCAGATTCTTATGATTCTATGTAATTTCCAGCGAAATTACTCGTCCAGATTGGTGTATACGTACTGTACGTCGTCGTCGTCATCCAGCAGATCCAGGGTACGGTTCAGATCTTTTAATGCCTGCGGATCGGTCAGCTCTACGTAGGTCTGTGGGATCATGGTAACGTCTGCCTCTGCCATGGCGATACCGTCTTTCTCCAGAGCCTCACGTACTGCGGAGAAGTCATCCGGATCGGTAATGATTTCGTAGCTGTCCTCTTCGTCTGCGAAGTCTTCTGCGCCTGCATCCAGAGCAAGCATCATCAGATCGTCAGCATCCATTTCGCACTCTTCTTTGTCGATGATGATCTGGCCTTTTTTGTCGAACATGTAGGATACGCATCCCGGTGTTCCAACGCTTCCGTTTCCTTTGGTGAAAGCGCTTCTTACGTTTGCTGCGGTACGGTTCTTGTTGTCGGTCAGAGTCTCTACGATGATCGCGATACCATTCGGGCCATAACCTTCGTAGGTGATACGCTCGTAGTTGTCTGCGTTTGCATCTCCGGCAGCTTTTTTAATACCGCGGTCGATGGTATCGTTCGGCATGTTGTTTGCTTTTGCTTTTGCGATAACGTCACGCAGCTTGCTGTTGTTTGCCGGATCCGGTCCGCCCTCTTTGACAGCGATTACGATCTCACGGCCGATGATGGTAAAGATTTTACCTTTTTTTGCGTCGTTTTTTTCTTTCTTATGCTTAATATTGGCAAATTTTGAATGTCCTGACATACCTCTTTTGTCTCCTTTATTTAAAGTATTGCTTTTCTGTAAAAAGGTTTCCCCGAAAAACGGCAGAAGCCCATATAATATAGAATATAGCACGATCTTTCTCATTCGTCAACCGTGAACCGCGCCAAAAATACCCCTTATGTAGGCAGATCCAGGCTGATTTTCAGTGCTTCGTTCACAAGGGCCAGCTGTTCCGGCGTCAGATGACAGATTTTATCTTTCAGCCTTCTCTTATCGATCGTCCGAAGCTGTTCCAGTAAAATAACAGAATCCCGTACAATCCCATAGGCGGACGCTTCGATCTCAATGTGTGTCGGCAGCTTCGCCTTATTCATCCTCGATGTAATCGCCGCACAGATCACCGTCGGACTGTGCCGGTTGCCGATGTCATTCTGAATGATCAGCACCGGACGGACACCGCCCTGCTCACTTCCCACAACGGGCCGCAGGTCGGCATAATATACATCGCCACGCTTGATTACCACTTGTGCTCACTCTCCGATTCTTTCCGTTTTGCTTTCCCATACGATAACGATCCGGCGTTTTACGCCTTTTAAAATCGTTTCCATGTATTTAATATTGCCTGTTTTTCCGGAGGTATTCACAAATTTCATCCGGCACTTCAAAAAAGTCCGCCCGGAGTCCTTTTGGGAACCCGTGATTCTGATCTGCTTTGCTCAGATTGACTGCAATCCTCTGATAATCTCGGATGCTGTTACATAGGAAGCACTGCTTTTTTCTTCCGCAGCCTCTCCCGCCTTTCCATGCGCATATGCCGCCAGTGCCGCTGTTTTGGCAAGGCTGATTTTTTTCTCATTTTTTTCACACTGACGTTTTGCTGCAAAGGCGCCTGTGATTCCCGCGAGCACATCGCCGCTTCCCGCCGTCGCAAGCGCACTGCTTCCGCTTGTGTTTATGTAATACTGCTCACGCCCTTCCTCTGCTGTCACGGTTACGGAATCCTTTCGTACACAGCAGGCCTGGTATTTTTCGGCTGCCCTTCCGGCGCTTCCTGCCGGCTCACGCTGGCATTCTGCAATGGTCGTGTGCAGCAGCCGTGCAAGCTCTCCTACATGAGGCGTTAAAATTTTTTCTGCCCGGCAGCCCGAAAGAATCTCTGCATCTTCTGCAATCAGGTTCAGCGCATCTGCATCCAGAACAAGAGGAACTTCTGTGTGCTGCACCGTAAAAACGAGCAGTTCTTTTGCCGTCCGGCTTTTGGAAAGCCCCGGTCCCGCAACAACAGCGTCCGCCCAGGCGAGATCCTGCAGCAGGGCTTCTTCCGGAAGCGGCTCATCCTCCTTCCAGAAATCCGCCATTGCTTCCGGCAGGGCACAGAAAAGCGGCGTACGGTTTCTTTCCTCTGTCACAACCTTTACCATGCCGGCACCGGATGCAAGGACTGCCCTGGCACACAAAACAGCGGCTCCGCACATGGCACCGGAACCGGCAAGTACCAGCACCTTTCCGAAGGTTCCCTTATTTCCCATCGGCGTGCGGGTAAGAAACCGGTCCAGATCTTCTTTTTCCACTGAACCGTACCAGGGCGTCTCCTCTTCTCCTGCATCAAAGCCGATTCCGATATCACGGACCAGGACCTCTCCGGCATATCGTTTTCCGGGATCAAAAAGAAGCCCTGGCTTTGCACAGGCAAATGTCACCGTGGCTCTGGCTTTCACCGCCGCATCAAGGACCTCTCCGGTATCCGTGTGGATCCCCGAAGGGATGTCCACGGCAAGAACAGGAACACCGCTTGCGCAGATTGCTTCCACTGCCCTCCGGTACTCCCCTGCCAGCGGACGGGATACGCCAATTCCAAAGATGGCATCTATGATAACAGTATATTCCCGGAAATCCGGATTCTTAACCTCACGGACCCCATAATTTTCCGCAATTTTCTTCTGTGCTCTCATGCCTTCACTGTATTTTTCCGGATTTCCAAGACAGAACAGTTCCGCATCCACCCCTTTCGTCTTTAAAATCCGTGCAATTGCCGCACCGTCCCCTCCATTATTTCCGGGACCGCACACAGCAAGGACTTTTCCTGTATCCCATGTTCCATTTTGAAGCTCCTCCACGCAGGACAGCGCCGCGCGCTCCATCAGTACCAGGGACGGTACCCCCATGGTTTCGATCGTATTGCGGTCTGCCTGCTTCATCTGTGCTGCTGTAAGAATCCGTTTCATCGCTTTTCCTCCTTTTCCTGCCTTATCCGGAAAGTGAACAGAAAAAGTCTCCGGTTTCCCGAAGACTCTCCTGCTTTTGTTTTGGTTTCTTAATTGTTCTTTGGATGCTCCGCCTCATATCTGGTCAGATTGTAGGAGAGACGCATCAGACTTTCGGAAAGATGGACGTTCTCGACGATCACATCTTTCGGAAGTTTTAAGTTTAGATCGGTATGTGCAAAATTCCAGATTGCTTTTACACCGTTGTCCACGAGAATCTCTGCCATCTCTACCGCTTTTGCTTTTGGCAGTGTCAAAGCCGCAATCTCTACATGGTGTTCCTTGATAAATTCCGGAAGCTCGTCCGCCATGCGGATTTCAATTCCGCGCACGGAGATTCCTTTTAATACCGGGTTGACGTCAAAAATACCGACCGTTTTGAATCCGCTTCTTTCAAAGGCCGCATAATTGGCAAGTGCCTGTCCCAGATTTCCGGCTCCGACAAAAATCATATTGTGGACTCTGTCCAGACCTAAGATTTTTCCAATCTCGCTGTACAGATACCGCACGTTATAACCATACCCCTGCTGGCCGAAGCCGCCGAAATTATTTAAATCCTGGCGAATCTGGGAAGCTGTCACTTTCATCCGCTCGCTCAGCTCACCGGAAGAGATCCGTTCTACTCCGTCCTCCAGCAATTCGCCCAGGTAACGATAATATCTAGGAAGTCTTTTGATAACTGCCCGCGAAATTCCTTTTTCTTCCAAGATAAATTCCTCCTTATTTACACCTGCATATATTCATATTATATATGGTTGATAGAAAATTGTCAAAGATTTCTTGAAATTTTGTGTATTACTCTCTATAATAAGGATGGTGTATTATGTCAAAATACAGAAATATGTTATCTGGAGGAACCACATGATTCTTGCATGTCAGAATATCTCGAAAGCATTCGGGACAACGGAAATTATCAAAAATGCATCTTTTCATATAGAAGAACGCGAAAAAGCCGCACTGGTCGGCATCAACGGCGCCGGAAAATCGACGCTGTTAAAAATCATCATCGGCGAAATGAGGGCCGATGAGGGAGAGGTCATCCTCTCCAAAGGAAAGACGATGGGCTATCTCGCCCAGCATCAGGATCTGACCGGACACCTTTCCATTTACCAGGAAGTGCTGACCGCGAAACAGAATCTGATTGATATGGAGGAACGCCTCCGTCAGATGGAAAGTGATATGAATACAAAATCCGGTGCAGAGCTGGATGAACTTCTTTCCACCTACACCCGCCTCTCCCATACCTTTGAACTGGAAAACGGATACGCGTACCGCAGTGAAGTCGTCGGTGTTTTAAAAGGTCTTGGCTTTTCCGAGAGCGATTTTGAAAAACAGGTGGACTCCCTCTCCGGCGGTCAGAAGACCCGCGTGGCACTTGGTAAACTGCTGCTCACCAAACCGGACATCATTCTGCTCGACGAGCCGACCAACCACCTCGATATGGACTCGATCTCCTGGCTCGAAACGTATCTTTTAAATTACAGCGGAGCCGTCCTGATCGTCTCCCATGACCGTTACTTTCTCGACCGCGTTGTCACAAAAGTCGTTGAAGTGGACAATAAAAAAGTAACAACTTTTGAGGGAAACTATACCGCCTACAGTCAAAAAAAAGCAATGCTCCGTGAAGCCGCTTACCATGCCTGGGTCAACCAGCAGCAGGAAATCCACCATCAGGAAGAAGTCATTGCAAAGCTGA
The DNA here is from genome assembly GCF_003480905.1 of Blautia sp. AM28-27. Classification (NCBI taxonomy): domain Bacteria; kingdom Bacillati; phylum Bacillota; class Clostridia; order Lachnospirales; family Lachnospiraceae; genus Blautia; species Blautia sp. AM28-27. The sequence goes on along the minus strand of NZ_QUJK01000001.1, from coordinate 849,853 downwards.
AATCTTTCAACCGCGAGAAATCCATCAAACGCGCCGAGAGCCGTGAAAAAATGCTGGACAAAATGGATGTGCTGGAAAAGCCGACCGAAGTACGCTCCGATATGCGGATCCGTCTGGAACCGCGCATCACAAGCGGAAACGATGTGCTGACCGTCGAGCACCTCTCCAAAGCCTTCCCGGGACAGACGCTTTTCCAGGATCTGAATTTCGAAATCAAGCGCGGGGAGCGCGTCGCAATCATCGGAAACAACGGAACGGGAAAAACGACGATCTTAAAGATCTTAAACGAAGTCATCCGCCCGGATGTCGGCTCTTTTACACTTGGAAGCCGTGTACAAATCGGTTACTACGATCAGGAGCATCAGGTGCTCCACATGGAAAAGACCATTTTCCAGGAGATTTCCGACGCGTATCCATATCTGACAAACACCGAAATCCGAAATGTGCTGGCCGCCTTCCTGTTTACAAACGACGATGTCTTCCAACCGATTCATACCTTGAGCGGCGGTGAGCGCGGACGAATTTCCCTTGCCAAGCTGATGCTCTCGAACGCCAACTTCCTGATCCTCGACGAGCCGACCAACCACCTCGATATCGTCTCTAAAGAGATTCTGGAAAATGCACTGAAGGACTACACCGGAACGGTGCTATATGTCTCCCACGATCGTTATTTTATTAACCAGACCGCAACCCGGATTCTGGAGCTGACGGGACAGACACTCGTCAACTATATCGGAAATTACGATTACTATCTGGAGAAAAAAGAAGAGCTGACCCGCATCTATGCTCCTGCTGCCGATGCCGCCGCTCCGGAAGAAGCAGCGGCTCCTTCCGAAGCCTCCTCCACAAAGCTGGACTGGAAAGCGCAGAAAGAAGAACAGGCACGTCTCCGCAAGAAAGAAAACGAGCTGAAAAAGACGGAGAAACGAATTGAAGAGCTTGAGACACGCGATTCGGAAATTGATGAGGAAATGTCGAAACCGGAAGTCGCAACGAATGTGGCAGAGTGTGTGAAATTAAGCAAAGAGAAAGCAGAGATTGCCGCGGAACTCGAAGAGCTGTATGAAAAATGGGAAGAGCTTGCCGAATAGGCCTGGTTTTCCCCGGAAAATTCAAAACAGAAAAAGCCGGTCCGGCGCATCCCTTTTTGCGGGAATGCCGGATCGGCTTTCTTTTTTGCTTCGTTTAATTATTTCTCCAGCTCCTCGCGGATGGCCAGGATGAAATCACGGCTGTTTAATACGGTCGGATTTTCCATGGTGGTGATCAGCGCAAGGTCTTTTGTCATTTTTCCGCTCTCGATCGTTGCGATCGTTGCTTTTTCCAGACGGTCTGCAAATGCGGAAAGTTCTGCGTTTCCATCCATTTCCCCGCGTTTTCTGAGTGCGCCGGTCCATGCAAAAATGGTGGCCACGGAGTTGGTGGATGTCTCCTCACCTTTTAAGTGACGGTAATAGTGGCGCTGTACGGTTCCGTGCGCAGCCTCGTACTCGTAATATCCGTGCGGGGATACGAGAACAGAAGTCATCATCGCAAGGGAACCGAAGGCGGAGGATACCATGTCGCTCATGACATCGCCGTCGTAGTTCTTGCAGGCCCAGATAAAGCCGCCCTCTGCTTTCATGATGCGGGCAACGGCGTCGTCGATCAGAGTGTAGAAGTAGGTAATGCCTGCTTCTGCAAATTTCTCTTTGTACTCTGCATCGAAGATCTCCTGGAAGATATCCTTGAAGCGGTGATCATACTTCTTGGAAATCGTATCCTTGCTTGCAAACCACAGATCCTGTTTCGTGGACAGTGCGTACTCGAAACAGCTTCTCGCAAAGCTTTCTATGGAGTTATCCAGATTGTGCATGCCCTGAATGACACCGGCGCCGGTGAAGTTGTGGATCAGCTCTCTTGTCTCGGTGCCGTCCTCAGCCGTATAAACCAGCTCTGCTTTTCCCGGTCCCGGAATGCGCATTTCTGCATTTTTATAGACATCTCCGTATGCATGACGGGCAATCGTGATCGGTTTTTTCCAGTTGCGCACGCACGGCTCGATGCCTTTTACGACAATCGGGGTACGGAAAACGGTTCCGTCGAGCATGGCACGGATCGTTCCGTTCGGGCTCTTCCACATTTCTTTCAGATTGTACTCGGTCATACGCGCTGCATTCGGCGTAATGGTGGCACATTTGACTGCTACACCGTATTTCTTGGTAGCGTTTGCGGAATCTACGGTTACCTGATCGTTCGTCTCGTTTCTGTGTTCCAGTCCCAGATCGTAATATTCCGTTTTCAGGTCAATAAACGGGAGAAGCAGCTCATCTTTGATCATTTTCCAGAGAATTCTGGTCATCTCATCTCCATCCATCTCTACCAGAGGAGTGGTCATCTGAATTTTTTCCATAGTAGGCCTCCTTTTTCTATTCCCGTTTATTGTATAAAGTATCCTATAGCTTGTCAAGTCAAAATTCGCCTGATTTTTTGGCATTTTCCCATAAATTCACACAATTTTTGCAGGATGAGAGGTGTTTTCCTTCATTTTTCTTTTTTTATGCTGCCGCACAGTGTCTCACAGAAGAGACAGAAAACGGTCTGTTTGAAGCATCCCATGCCCCTGACGGTTGCGCGGAAGGCCAAGGTCTCTCGCCGATTCGCAAAGCAGCATTTTCGCCTGGACATTTGTAAGATCCGGAACCCGTTCAAGTGCCAAAGCCACGGCTCCGGACACCCGCGGTGCCGCCATCGAGGTGCCGCTCTTCACCACATATTCCTTCCTGCTTCTTCCAGGCGCGCAGGAAATGAGACGTTTTCCAGGCGCGACAAGATCCGGTTTGCAGACGCAGTCCCGTGTCGGGCCGCATCCGGAGATTCCTCTTCTTGGCTCCAGCAGATCGCCCGCTCCCACGGTGATCACTTTTCTGCTGCTCCCCGGCGCCGTAATACTGCCCGGAGCGGGCCCCAGATTTCCGGCCGCTGTCACAACAGTGATCCCGTCATCCCAGGCGCGCTCCACCGCCTGTACTAGCAGATCATCCACCGTTTTTTCCTGCTCTGTTGTTCCCACTGAAATATTTAAAATGCGGATATTAAGTCTTATTCGCTCTTTGCACACCCAGTCAATCGCCGCGAGGATATCCTGCTTTCTTCCATTTCCCCTTCGGTCCAGAATCTTCACTACGACAAACCGGCATCCCGGTGCCGCACCCTGGTATTTTCCGCCGGACGCTCTTCCACTTCCGCCAAGGATACCACAGACATGCGTTCCGTGTCCATTGTCATCGTAAGGCGTCTCCCGCCCGTACACAAGATCCCGGAAGGCTACAATCCGGCCGTCAAAATCCATATGGGGAAAAATCCCTGTATCCAGCACGGCGGCTGTAATTCCTTTTCCTGTCAGATTTTCCTGCTCTTTCATCCATAAGCCCCTGTGTATTCTTATCTTATGGTATGCAAAAAAGGCTGCCTTTCGCAAAGAACAGCCTTTTTGTTTTTCTTTTCTATACTTAAAACTGAATCTGCTTTTCCCCTTTCCGTTTCCAGAGAGCTGCTGCAAGCGGGATGCCGCAGAGCTCAGCCAGGACAAAGGCGCCCCATATCAGATTCAGGTTTCCAAATCCTTTGAGAAGAAATGCAAACACCAGCGGCAGAATCGCCTGGCGTGTCATGGATATGTACATACTTTCTTTTCCAAGGGAAAGTCCCTGCAACGCCGCCTGATAGATCAGGCCTGGAATCGAAAGCAGATAGGCCACTGCCAGAATGCGGAGCGCCGGGACTCCAATGCGCATCAGATTGTCCGAGGCATCATATTGTATGTATGGCAATAAAAAACAGGAAGATATCTGCCAAAACCGTTTCGGTAAAGATCTTCCTGTCCTTTTTTCAGAAACTTTTCAAAAACATTACTTCTGCTGCTCCATTCGCTTCAATTCCGGCAGAACCAGAATCAGCATGGTGATAAAGCAGAGACTTCCGCCGATTACGTTTGATACCGGTTCGGCAAGGAAGACACCGTCCGTTCCCATGTGGAGTACGTACGGCATCAGATAGGTGAGCGGTACAACAATGAATACTTTTCGGAGCAGAGAGAAAAAGATCGCCTGTTTCTTTTTATTCAGAGATTTGAATACGGTCTGTCCAATGTACTGCAGATCCATGAAAATGAATGCTGCAAAGTACTGCTTCAGAGCCGGAACCGCATCTGCTGTCAGTACCGCATCCGAACTGAAAATACCGATCAGCGCATGCGGCGCCAGAACAATCACGCTCCACATCACTGCGGTATAGCCGAGGATCATCGCACTCATGACACACATCGCCTTGCGCACGCGGGCCGGACGGCGTGCACCGTAATTATAGCTCAAAATCGGAGAAGTTCCCTCATTCATTGCATAGATCGGTGTCTCGACGAGCTGACGCACGCTCGATACAATCGTCATAACAGAGATGTAAATATCACCGCCGGTCACAGAGAGTACGTTGTTGCAGCAGATCGTGACAAGGCTGTTGGTCAGCTGCATGATAAATCCCGCGGTACCGAGGCTGACAATATTTTTCGCATAGCCTGCACACTCAGAAATTTCATCTTTCCGCACAAAGCGCACTTTCAGTTCCGATTTTCGGGTCAGGAAATACAGAACGAACACGGCGGAAAGTGTCTGGGAAATCACAGTTGCAATCGCAGCCCCCTGCACACCAAAGCCAAATACAAAGATAAACAGCGGGTCAAGCAGCAGGTTTGCGACCGCTCCGATCGTGACGGAAAGCATGCCAACGGTCGAGTAGCCCTGCGCGTTGATGAACGGGTTCATGCCGGTTGCCACCATCGACGGCAAAGTTCCGATCAGATAAATCATCATATAAGGATACGCGTATACCATCGCATCTGCCGATGCACCGAACAGCGACAGCAGTGGACGGGCAAACAAAAAGCCGATCACCATCAGTATGACAGCACAGACACATACCATGGAATACGACGTATTCATAATACGTTCCGCCTTTTTTTGATCATTCTTTCCACGCTCAATCGAAAACAGCGGAGCGCCGCCGCTTCCAAACAAGTTGCTGAATGCTGTGATGATAACGATCAGCGGAAAACACAGACCGACTGCACCGAGTGCCGCCGTTCCTACCTCCGGGATCCGCGCGATGTAGACGCGGTCTACAATATTGTACAGCAGACTCAAAATCTGAGCAACCAGCATCGGGAGCGCTGCCCCGAGGATGTTTCCGGTTACGGTTCCATGTTCGAAATCAATTCGTTTCATTTGTTCCCTCATTCCCTTCTTTTTCACTTGCTTTTCAGTATAGCATGGCGTATTCTATATGTAAATTATTGTTTTTATATTGAAATTAAATAATTTTTATATATTTTTTTCAGGAGGATTTTTATGGAACTTCGACAACTCGAATACTTCCGCGCCATCGTGGATGCGGGAACCATCAGCGGGGCGGCACGGGTGCTGCATATGACACAGCCGCCGTTAAGTTATCAGATCAAAATGCTGGAGGAAGAGCTTCAGGTTCCTCTTCTCATCCGCGGCACGAAGAAAATCACTCTGACCGAGGCAGGAAAAACACTGTATGAACAGGCAGGAACGCTTCTGATGTTTGCGGATCTCACCAGGCGCGAAGTCGTAAAATCCAGTCAGTCTGCGACACTCCACATCGGCATGACGCCATCCACCGTTTCACTGCTCGCCGACTATCTCCTGCGATTTTCCTGGAAATACCCGCACATCCATTTCGATGTCCACGAAGGTTCTACCTTTGCTTTAAAAGACCAGCTCGAAAATCACATGGTGGATCTCACCACGCTCCGCACGCCAATCGTTTTAAATGGCTGCGAGACGAAGACCCTTTTAAAAGAGAGCATCACCGCCATGGCACTCCCTTCTCACCCGCTTTTTGCCGGGCGTGAAACCCTTTCGCTTACAGAACTTGCCGAGCAGCCGCTGATTCTGTCGAACCGCTACCGGAAATACATGCTCTCCGCTTTCGAGCAGGCAGGTCTGTTCTGCGATATCTATCTCACCTGCGAGGACGCCCGCACGGCAATGACAATGGCAGAAAAAGGCCTTGGCATCGCTCTTCTGCCGGCCTCCATGCTGAATCTTTCCCATAAATTAAAGGCCTGCACCATCACAGATGCAGACCTTACAACCGAAATCCTGCTTGCCTGGCGCAAGGGGCGCCTTCCGTCTGAACTTCGGGCTTTTCTGGAATTGTGGGATGAAAATGACTCCCTCAATAATCAAATTCATGTTCCCCAACCGTAATCGTCTGCGTCAGTTTTTCATTCTGATACGGTTTACGGATCTCAATTAGATTCAGAACGGTGTAACCACGCTTTCTCAAAAATTCAATCATCCTGTGGTTATTGGGATGGACATAGTTGTAAACCGTATCGTTTCCATAAGAAGCTGCAATTTCTTCTGCCTTGCCATGCAGTGCGGCAGCGACTCCCTGCCGGCGGTACTCTTCTCTGACAAAGATGGATTCCACCCACACCACCTCGCTCTCAATACGACAGACAACATAACCTGCGTATTCGCCATGCACCGTAGCGGCAAACACTGGAAATCCTGCTAAAAGGTATTCCTTCATTTCTTCCCGTCCGTCTTCCACGTTCGGTTTTGATGCAATTCCTTTATAGGAACGCAGTTCTACTCGAAACAGCGCAACCATTTCTGCAAGGGCATCGTTTACCTGCCTGATTTCTACCAGTTCTATTTTTTTCATGGTTTCTCTCTCCTGCCACTGTCGTTCTTTTTCCTATTTGCAATTCGTCTCGCTGCTCATATCCGTGATCGAAGTATATCAGGCTTCTTTTCTCTTGCGAAACAAATATTCATCCAATTGTTTCCGAATCGTTTCCGGTATTTCTCTTGCCACCGGGCAGACCGCTGCGTTTGCGAATCTTCCGGTAAATACTGTCAGGAAATCAATATCTTTTTGCAGCTGCTCCATCGACATCACATCTTTGACATCGTAGCGGCAGTGAATCGGGGCGACATTTCCGTTGGCAATACGCGCAAACGAAACAGCCGGAACCCCATGATCGGCAAATGGTGTGGAATCACTGGAATAGACGCCGTTTTCTGCCGCAATTGGAAATCCAACTTCTGCAGCCATATAGCTGATGTAATGGGTAAGCTTTTCTTCTGCCGATACACAGGCGATAAATTTTCCCATATACGTTCCGATCATGTCCAGATTGATGTTCAGTACTGTTTGTCTCAGTTCTTTTTCATGATCTCTGACATACGCTTTTGATCCTAAAAGTCCTCTTTCTTCGCTTCCGCAGAATACAAACCGAAGACCATAATTCAGCTCTTTCCCTTTCATCTGCTCCATGATTCCAAGAAGCCCTGCGCATCCGCTCATGTTGTCATATGCACCATGCGAAAGCGATGTCGTATCATAATGCGCGCTTAAAACGATCCATTCTTCTCTTTTTCCCGGCAATTCTGCAATCACATTATGGGATTCTCCATCGTATTCCTTCTGCCGGATTTCCAGACGGATCTGTTTTACTTTATTTTTCACAAGTTCTACTGCCTGTGCGGAGTGAATCATAGCGCAGAGCACTTTCTTTTCCTCTCCGACAACGGCTTCCCGAAGATCTCTCTGATCAATGTCTGTATGTGGGTAATAGCTGTTTCCATATTGGAACAGAATCGCTTTCGCGCCTGCTTTCATCAAATCCTGGTACGCAAAAAATCCGATTCCCTGCGTATCCATCAGCACAATTTTATCTTTTGCACCGGCAACGGAAACCGGATCGGTTCCCGGCATATAGTAGAGTTCGCCTTCCACGCTTCCGCTTCCGCAGCATGTGAGCGCTTTGCATGGAATTCCCATCCCGTCTGCATACAAATGTGCCTCTTCGATTTCGCCCATTGCAACGCGGAAACTTTCCAGTTCTGCCGGGACTCCTAATGTCTCGCACTGCTCCTTTAAATAATTTGCAACCTGCAATTCTTCTTTTGTGCCGCTTGCATGCACAAAATCTGTCTGGTCAAAAATAGATTGTAATTTCATTATATTTACCTTCCCTTTCTTCCTTTAGTCAAGCGGATATTCGCAATCCGCTTTCGCTACTTGCTCATAACCAAAATCGAAATCCCATTTGTAAGCGCAAGCCAGATTTTCATGATTTACGCTTTTCCATGTTGCGCCCAAATATCAGAGAGACTCCATCAACCCTTTGATTCCCCGTTCTTTATAGATATCTTTATAGTATTGGACCTCATCTTTAATCAATTCATCGATCACCTGCATGCCAAGCAGTTCCACCGGCGCCTGGTCATCTGTGAGGATATAATTTCCTTTTTGATATTCTGTAAGATTTGAAGCAACTTCCTGCATCATATTTTTCAGATTTGCATTTGTAAGTTCGCCTGTATGCTTCGTCAGATTCTTTCCGATGTCCGGATCGTCCGACGCAAAGAGTTCCCGGTTGGATGATCCCGCCACATCGACGATAACCTCGGTAGTAAAGACACTTCCAATCGTATCTGAAAGGTACTGATTGATGTTTCCCTCTTTCGTTCCTCGCATATTCATATTTACCACCATGACGCCATCGTCCTTCAGATGCGATTTCACCAGCGCAAAGAACTCTTTCGAGGACATCTGGAATGGAATTGTGATGTCCTGATATGCATCAACCATAATCACATCATATGCTTTCTGCGAGGCGTTTAAAAACGCTCTTCCATCGTAAGTAGTCACCGGAACATCCTCTGAGAGTGAGAAATATTTCCGAGAGAGATCCGTGATCTTCTCATCAATTTCTACGCCTTCGATATTCATGTCCCCAAAATATTTCCTGCACTGTGTGGCGTAGGTTCCCGTACCCATGCCAAGGATCAGCACATCCATCTGATCTGTCGGCTTGTCTTTGAGCATAAGCGGCGCCGCCATCGCATAATCATAGTACATTCCGGTCAGTTCATCCTGCTTCATATAGACAGACTGTACGCCAAACAGAACATTGGTAGACAATGCTACTCTCTCATCATTTTCGTACACCTGAAGATAGTTGTATACAGACTCTCCCTCATATGTCAGGTTGTTTTCCCAGAATGCGAAGGAATCGGAATAACCTGTTCCACAGCAGAACGCGAAAATAAGTACCGATGCAATCACTTTCTTTTTCCCTGCTTTTTCCATCACAAAATACACGATGGATAACGCAAGTAAAATTCCCGCAAAGATCAGAAAAGTGATCGATGTTCCAACCGCAGGGATCGTAACAAACGTCGGCACAAAGGTACCAATAATGCTGCCGATCGTATTGAATGCTCCCAGTGTTCCCACCGTTTTTCCGTTATCATCCAGATTGCTCACCGAATATTTGACCAGCGACGGAGTTACCGTACCCAGTAAAAATAACGGGAACACAAAAATTACCATACAGGCCACAAACGCAGCCAGGATCAGAAAATTGTTATTTACGGAAAAAATCAGAACCGCAGAAATGCCAACAATGATATATTTTCCGACCACGGGAATTAACGCAATCCATAAAGCAGCTACGATGATACGTCCATAGAGCTTGTCCGGATTGGGCGACTTGTCCGCCGTTCTGCCTCCATAGATATTTCCCAGTGCCATAGCAATCATGATGGTTCCGATGATGATCGTCCATACAATCTGTGAAGAACTAAAATACGGGGCAAGCAGCCTGCTCGCACCAAGTTCTACCGCCATCACAGACATTCCGGAAAAAAATTCTGTCAGATACAAAAATAACTTGTTTTTTAAGATGCCACGATTTTTTCTTTCCATGTCGACTCCTTTTTTATTTTATCTTTTTGCTGCCATCATGCCGGCAAAAGAGTGAAACATACCGCAAAATGGAACGCACAGAATGCGGAAATGATTTTTCAAACGCGCTCTACTATCATACTATAGACTTCTTTGGAATTTTGCAATATATTTTTCCATGACTCTTAATGTCCAAACAGCCATCCCATAATTTTTTCATCCCGACAGAACAGATAACCGCCTCCGTGCTGATAAGTCACTTTCGTTCCTGCAAAGTAATTTTTCTCTTTTATATCCAGTACCAGCAAATTGTCTATTTCGGATTTTGCTAAACCCTGCTCTGCATACAGCTCATATAAAATCTGATACGCTTCTTTAAACGGTTCTGATCCATAATATTCATCACTTTCGCCAATCACAAAATAGACCGGTGTTTTTGCCTCTGTCACCGGTTCATATACTCCATCCCATTTGGAGCTGCACATGAGCGCTGCAGTAAACAGTTCCGGCTTTTTTCCCAGGATCAGCGCCAGCGTTTCTCCTCCGCCGGAATAGCCGTTACTATATACTTTTCCGGATTGATCTTATAATTCTCAAGAAGATACTACGTCAGCTCGATTGCCTGATCCGCGGATGTCTCACCCCAGTCATTTAACTGCGGTGCTACGATAATTATCTCCGAATTGTATTTTTGTGCCTCAAAACCAAAATCCTCTGTCCTGATATTTTCCCCCACACCTTGAAAGTACAGTCCCTGATAGCCGGGCAGTGTTACATATAATGCATATTCTTTTGTTCCGTCATAAGAATCCGGAATATATACATTATAATGAATATCCCCCTCCTGCTCCGAATGCAGGACACAATCCAGGATAAATCCCCGGTATTTCTCACTTCCTATGGTAACATTTTCCACTTTTTCCGGTTCTGCTGCCCCTTCTGATGCTGCTGTTCTTTCTGTTTCTTCCAGCTCTGTCATTTCTTCTGTATCCTTTGAATCCTCTATCTGTTCAGATCCCGCTGCCGGAACATCCATATTCCTTTTTCCAGCGCTTTTAAAAAACTGTCTGGATAGCAGAAGCGATATAGCAAAAATAGCAAAGCAAACCGTAATCAGCATTATTTTTCTTTTTGTCATAATGTGAATTCCTCCTTTTTTTACTATTTTTAATCATAGCAAAACGAGACCTCCATAAGAAGTCTCGTTTTTTTTCAGTCATAACCTTTCCGTTTATTCTTCTGGTCAAAGCTCTACCACTTTCGTTGCCAGCTTTTTGGCAAACCTTGCATCATGCTCCACGATCAGCATCGTTGGCTGGAACTGCGCAATCAGTTTCTCAATCTGCATCCGTGAAAATACATCAATATAATTCAGCGGTTCATCCCACAGATAGAGATACGCAGGTGTTAAAAGGCTGGCAGCAATCAATACTTTTTTCTTCTGTCCCTCGGAAAATTCCTCCATGTTTTTTACAAACTGTTCTCTGTCCAGATCCAGGCTGCGCAACATGGAAAGGAGCATTGGCTCATCAATTTCCTGCTTTTTGGCAAATTCTTTCAGTGTTCCGGACAGATGCGAGGTATCCTGGTTGATATAGGAAATGACGAGATTTGAGGCAATCGAACAGGTACCCGTTGCCATTATATTTTCGCCGGAAAGATTTTCGCATCCGGACATCGTAATTTTCCGCTTTTCGATTCCGCCATTGGAAGAATTTTGCAGGTTCTGCGTCAGAATATACTTGATCAGGCTGGATTTTCCACAGCCATTTTTTCCTTTCAGAAAAACACGGTCTCCTTGTTTCAGTTCAAAATTCAATCCGGTGATCACATGTTCTTTTCCATCCCGATATTTTAAGGAAAAATCCCTGCATTCGATCAGCCGTTCTTTGTAATGGGAAAGCGGCATAATCTTTAAATCTTTTACCGTTTCGATATCTTTTAACAGCCCTTCCTTTTTCTCGATCTCCCGGTCCATTCTCTCCTCGTACGCTTTGACGCGCGACTGCATTTTCTTCGTCTTTGCTCCGATATACGATCGTGTCGATATCGATCTGTCATGTTCTTTGGCTGGATCATATCCAATCTTGGTATTTTCATTTTTTTCTGCCCAGCGCGAAGAACAGTCGGCGGCTGCCTTTAGTTTTCCAATTTCTTTTACACGTTTTTCATGTTCCATTCTGGCAAAATGATCTGCTTTTTCCTTGTTTTCCCACCAGCTGGAAAAATTGCCGCTCTGTACTTCGATCGAGGCCCGGTTTAAAACCAGCACATGATCGATGCAGGCATCCAGCAGATCCCTGTCGTGGGATACCAGAATAAATCCTTTTTTTGACGCCAGATATTTTTTGATAATCTCTCTGGCGTCCTGATCCAAATGGTTGGTGGGTTCATCGATCAGCAGAAAATCATTTTCACCGGAAAAAAGGACTGCAAGCATAACCCTGGTCCGCTCCCCAAAGCTTAACGTACCAAATGGTCTGTACAAAAGTTCTGCGTCCATATCCACTTTTTCCAATTCACAAAGAACTCTCCAGCTCTCTACTCCCGCTTTCCAGTCTTCCATCAGCTCCGCTGCTGTCCGTTCCAGATCTTTTTGTTTCACCGGATACGGAAAATAATCGAAGACAACCGATCGGGTGATCGCTCCCTGGTATTCGTATTTTCCCAGGAGTAACTGAAGAAACGTTGTCTTTCCCTTTCCGTTTCTTCCCACAAAACCAAGCTTCCAGCTAGTGTCGATTGAAAACGATACATTTTCAAAGATTGTATCATAACTTCCTTCATACCCAAAGGTTAGATTACTGACATTGATCTGTGCCATAAAAACTCCCTTCTGCCTGTTTTTCTTTTTCTCACGGCATAAAAAATTCTGCCTAGAGTATTTAAAAAGCGAGCCCGCTTTGCGTACGCAAAACAGACCCGCATCCTAAACAGACACAGCGTGCATGGCACTGGTGTCGGAACATAACGAATCGTCTAAGTATCTAATTTAAGCGTACACAAAATAACCCGTTTCAAACAGGTCTTACCAAAATACAATTGTGTTTTCCAGCTTAAATTATTTCAGATACATTCCCTCACCTTTACACGTTCATGTTCTTTCTTTTTTCTATTCATGCTTTAAAGCGTCTTCGAAAAGCATTTTTCAAATATGCTCTATGCATAGTTGGACAATATCACAGATTTGCTGATCTGTCAATGCCAAACTAATTTCTCAGCATCTTTCCATTTTACATAAAAATAGTACAAGACCTTCCAAAAATGCCAGATCTCTGGGCTGGAACATCCTTTTCCACTCAGAAAAAATCCCCATGCCGGATCAAATGCCCGGGTTCAGCTACCAGAAACTGCTCATCCCATTCTCCCGACACCAGTTTTTCCAGGATTCGGTTACTTCCCTGCACATAGTCCAACGCTGCATGAATCATATCTGCATTTTTCTGCGCCTGCTCCGCATACGCAAGTTCATAACAATCATTATACCCGGTATCAATGATATCCAGAAAATAATACTGGTCAAACCACATGTGGAACAACGTTTCTTCATCTAGTCCCTGAAATTCCTTGGATGCTTTCCGATAATCTTTCAATAGTGATAACACAGAAAATTTTTCGGGCTCATCCTCATAAAGATACAGATGCCCGCTCTCCTTGCGGTTGGGGATGTACCGGTCATCTGTGGCTAAAAGCAGGGACACACAATCATCTACTCTTGGAATCACAGTCCTTACCTGTGCCCGCACCTGGTCCCAAACTCCTCCGCAAAATCCCATGGCAGCCAGAATCGTATCCGGCTTCCTTTTTCTTTTTTCCAGTTCCTGCCAGATCACCGTTTTCATAGTCGCCGGCTCTACGTGATAGATCCGGTCAATGACTATAATCGGATAATTGGTATGCATCTTCTCCTGTGCCCGTTTCACATAACGTTCCAGCGAACTGCAAGTCAAAATGACGGTTTCTTTTTCCATATTCGTGCTCCTCGTACAATATATAAAAATTGATTTATCTGCGTCGTTTACCGTAAGTTTTTCTTTCTATGTTATACTACAATAGTTTTGATGTTGGGGTCAAAACCATAAATAACTTTGTCCTCTATTTCTATAAAGAGTTTTCTGAAATTCAATGCTGCTATCTTGGAACCGAAAAAGAACTTGCCCCGCTGTTTCCCACGAGGTATCTTTTCCAAGTGGTAATTCTTGCGTATATTCGATGGAACAGTTTCCACTCCATTACGCAGCCTTGCATAATTTTTGAATTCTTTGCTATTCATGTTCCGTTGGATTTTCGCACGTTCATGCGCTGCTTTGGATGTTACTATTTTTACAACCTTCTTAAAGATCTTCGGCTTGCATTGATCCTGCTACGGACAGTTGGCACACTGCTCATGCAGAAAGGAAACGGCACACTGATTGCTTGGTTTCATATAAGAACATGACATTTTCTCAAAAAAGATGACATTTTTATCGTCTAAAACCACAGATTTTTTTATAAAAAAGGTAACGTCTCTGAAATATCGCTTCATAAACGTTACCTTGACTTCTTAGCAAAAACAACAAGTCCAGACAGAATATTCTATTTTTTCAACAAAAAGGAATACACAAAACTCTGCGCATCCCCCATGCTGCTTGACTTTTTCCGTCTGGCAGCTTATAATCAAATCAGAAGCAATCAAGGATATTTCCGTGTCAGTGGTTGTACTTTCTGAAATAATTTAAATTATTACAAAAAAGCAACAAGAGACAAAGGCTATCCCCTACTGCCAATAGGGAATAGCCCTCTTGCTATTTGCGGTGGTTGTCTATGTAAGTTGACACTCCCCACAGCTAAAGCAGGGGGATTCCTGTTTCTTCCACCATTGCATTGGCAAATACCTTACGGTACTGCAATGTCTTACACGGTGTCCACAGGCTATATTTATACTGTTCCCGCATGCCCTGCGGTACAGTTTTCTTATCTTTATGCCGACTGCAGCTGCAGTCCTTTTTTCAAAATATTGATGCCTGCATTCGTATCCCGGTCATGAACTGCGTGACAGCCGGGGCACTCCCAGATACGAATGCGCAGATTTTTCACCAGCGGATTCCGATAGCCACAGGAACTGCAGGTCTGGCTGCTCGGATACATCGTTGGTACTTTGCGGATTTCATTTCCATACCACACAGCTTTATATTCCAGCATCTCGAAAAACTTTGCCCACGAAACACTGGCTATCGACTTTGCCAGTTTATGGTTCCGGATCATTCCTTTTACATGCAGGTCTTCGATGCAGATGGTTTGGTTTTCACACACCAGCATCGTTGACTGTTTCTGCAGGAAATCATTTCTTTGATTCGTTACTTTTTCATGTACTTTGGCAACTCGAATTCGCTGCTTATCCCGGTTATGGGATCCTTTCTCTCTTCGGGAAAGTCTGCGCTGTTCCCTTACAAGTTTTCGCATCGAGCGTTCCAGATATTTGGGATTCGCTACTGTATTTCCGTTGCTGTCAGAATAGAATGTTTTGATTCCAACATCAATCCCAATCGTTCCACCCTGATTAGGTCGCGGTTCCGGTTCAGATTCAACATTCAGAACCGCAAAATATTTTCCGGATGGCGTATGCTCAATGGTTACGTGATGAATGTTTCCCACTTCCATTGACTGACGCACTTTCACATATCCGAGCTTCGGAAGTTTGATATATCTTCCCACGATACGAATGTTGTCTTTTTGATTTACCGTTCTGTACGACTGAAAATGGTTATGTTTGCTTTTGAAAGTTGGATGGGACGCTCTTTTTTGAAAAAAGTTTACAAATCCCCGGTCAAGATCCCGCAATGACTGCTGTAATGCGATGGAATCGACTTCTTTCAGAAAAGCAAACTCTTCCTGCTTTTTCAGTTCCGTCAGCATGGCAGAAGTCTGGCCATAGCCGATTTTTTCCCCTTTTTCATAGCCTTCCTTACGCATGGCAAGTCCCCGGTTATAGATGAACCTGCAGCATCCCAGCGTCTGGTGAATGAAGGCTTTCTGTCCTTTATTCGGGTAGATTCTGAATTTGATCCCTTTTTGCATTATCCCATCTTATCCTTTTGTCTCTGCGATGTTTTCTGGTTTTCGATATACTGTTTTACTGCTTCCAGCGGAGCACCACCCACCGTCGATACAAAATAGCTGTTTGTCCAAAGCGTCGGCATCTTAGTTTTAAGATATGGAAATTCCTGTCTTAAAATTCTGGAAGTATAGCCTTTGAAAGATTTTACGGCTTTGTGAATACCAAACTGAGGTTCTACTTCCAGCAGCATATGAACATGATCCGGCATGATTTCCATTTCCAGAATCTCTACAGAAAGATTTGCAGCATACTCTGTGAGCAGTTCCTTCAACCTGGTATCTACACCATTGGTTAATACTTTTCGTCTATATTTAGGACACCATACTACATGGTATTTGCACGAATAGACGACATTGTTGTTTGATTTATATGTTGTATTCATGTTTGTATTATACTATATTTTCCCATTTAATACAACCACTATTTTGTCCATCTCAATTACTTGCGTAAATTCGATGGACGCGTCTTATATCCCCATAGCTAAAGCAAGAAGTTTTACGACGCATTGGATAACGCCGCAAAAACAACAAGTAAAAGTGTCAACACTTCCATTGTATTCATTGGCATTACCCCCTTTCTGTTTCCAGAAAGGACAACCATCAGACTATCCCTATCACGTTCTGATCTGATTAGATTCAGTATAGCATATCATCGACTATTTTACTACCTCTTCGACATACAAATCCCCTCTCGTAATTCGTCTACGAGAGGGGATTCTTTTTTATCGGATAAAGTAGTTTGTGATCAAGTTGTAATCATCTTCTGTCATGCCAAGAACCGAGTCCATTCCAACATTATCTGTTTCCCACGTTCCCAGTTGATCGGTTTTATGATTTCCAAATGAAAAGATAGCCGAAAAGTTAATATAATTTTTACCTGCGTAGGCTTTTGGTTGGCTGTACATAACCGCTATAAAACCATGCGAATTATAATCATCCATTTGGTTTGCCTTATGCCCTGGTGAAGACATCCAAAGATTGAAAATCTGCTGTGCGAGATCATCTGTGTCTGTAAAAAGTAAATCTCCACCACAACCATTCTGACCACCAGAATGTAATGCCATATTATCCGGTGTACCATATCCAGGTTCAGTAATAGACTTCATCATATGATAACCCGCCACTGCAATACTCCTTGAACGCGGTACCATATCATCCCAGATCATGGCTGCATGTCCTTCTTTTACACGTTCTTCATTTACCAGGTCGAAAATCTTTCTGGAAACTTCCTGATCGTAAACAGTCATTCCAAGAGCCTCTTCATTGGTATATGGGATATTAATTTTTACTTCTACGTATCTTCCAACAACACCTCCGTCTGGCTTAGATCCCATTGCATCAGCTGAGATAATAACTTTTCGCATACCATTTTTTTTATGAACGGTTACAAGTCCATTTTCATCTACGCTTGCTACTTCTGGATCATCCGAAGTCCATTTTACCGCTTTGTTGGTTGCATTTTCCGGATATACGGTTGCGGCCAGCTGCAGTGTCTGTCCAACTTCAGTTAATTCCAGATTACTGTTCGGTGTAATTGTTACGCTTGTTGCATAAACGGTTTCTGCTGGTGTCTCTGTTGGCTTCGGTGTCTCTGTCGGCTTTGGCGTTTCCGTCGGTTTTGGTGTCTCCGTCGGTTTTGGTGTCTCCGTTGGTTTTGGTGTCTCCGTTGGTTTCGGTGTCTCTGTTGGTTTCGATGTCTCCGTTGGTTTCGGTGTCTCCGTCGGTTTCGGTGTCTCTGTTGGTTTCGGGTCCGGCTTTGTGGTCAACACACCATCTTTTCCATAATAGTTCCCATTTACCGTCTGATCCGTTACCATCTTGCAATTTGATCCAAAATAATAGGTCTTTCCGGAAATCTTCATCTGCATATCCTTGCAGGCTCCGCCCCAGCTCCGGATATAGTATTTTGCTCCGTTCTCCTCTTTCCAGCATCCGGAAAGCATAATTCCATTTCCGTCTACAAAATACAGGTTATCTTTGTATGTAAAGCTTGTGTTCACTGCCATGGTGCTGTCTGCCTGGAACCAGTACCATTTTCCGCCGGTTTTCAGCCACTCATTCTGATATGCTGCACCGTTATCATGCAGGTAATATTTTTTTCCGTTCCAGGTCTGCCAGCAGTTTTTATAAGCTCCGCCCCAGCTGCAGAAGAAATAGGTTTTTCCCCCGTCCGTGAAAGATTCATTTGCTTTCATGGTTCCGTCTGCGTTCAGATAGTAACGGTTATTGTCCCAGGTCTGCCAGCCCGTTGCAATTTTTCCATCTTTTGCCAGTTTCCACTGTCCATCCATCACGATCCACTGCATGTTGGTTACATTAGCATTACCATCAAAAGTGTAGGAGCGTCCGTTGATTTTGGCAGATCTGTTCTTATATGCGCCGCCCCAGCTGCACAGATAGCGGATTTTCCCTGTATCATCCAGTCTCCACTCATTGGAGCGCATACTTCCATCACTATTCATGTAGTATTTATTTCCATCCCAGGTCTGCCAGCCCGTTGCAATTTTTCCGTCTTTCACCAGATACCATTTTCCACCTTTTACAACCCACTGGGAACCCTGTACCTTACTGTCTGCACCGAATGTATAACTTCTGCCGTTGATTCTTGCCTTGCAGTTCAGGTAAGCTCCACCCCAGCTGCGGAAGTAGTAAACCGATCCATCCGTATCAATCATCCACTCATTTGCTTTCATGGTTCCGTCTGCATTCAGATAATATTTTTTTCCGTCCCAGGTCTGCCAGCCGGTCTGTTTTACACCGTCTTTATAAAAATACCAGGTTCCGGACTCCTGCGTCCATCCGGTTTTTCCAGCTGCCTGTACTGTCTGGGCAGAAACTGTTGGGAACATATTTGTTGCGGCCGGTGTACCTACTGCCAGGCTCAGGCCAAGAAGTACCATTGCGATTCTTTTTCTCATACTTTTTCCTCCGTCCGTGTCAAACATTGACACCGATTTTTCTGTTTGAATTCCATGTCAACGTTTGACACGGGATTCCTTGTTTTGTTATTTCACTTTTTACTCCGGAATTTCTTCCAGAAGTTCCCCGGTATAATCTTCCCGTTTTCCAAGTTTTACGGCATCGTCCAGTTCGGACTGTTCCATGCATACACTTCCGATCGGGTGGATTCCTGGATCACAAAGAACCAGATACAGATTTCCCTGGTAATCTTCCGCTACATCACCATCCTGCCGGTAGCCAACAAACTCATGCTCAATCGGTATTTCTTCCGGATGCTCCAGATAGAATGGATCAAGCTCTCCCCAGTCCAGTGTGGAAAAATTGAAATTCGGAAAACGTTCTGCTATTACTTTTTCTGCATTTTTTCGAAGCTCTTTCATGTCCATATGGTTTCTCCCCCTTTTTTATTTCTTTGGATCATATTATCATATTACCTTTCCAATTCCGTAATTACAAGAGTCTTTTGCTATTTTTCATATTGCATTTTTATTACATTCTAATCACCCCTCTGTTTTATTTGCATTTGTTGTTATTGTAATATGGCTTCCGCTGCTGAATGCGGCTTCCATAGATGCCTTTAATGCGTTCAGGATTTCATCTGCACTTTTTGTTCCCCCGTAGAAGCCCGTATTGGCCGTTTCCTGCGATTTTTCTGCATCGTACCGTAAATGATCGTAAGTCCTGTTCCAGCCGTTGCAGCGTCCGAAAACGAGCTTGAAAGGGTTGTCTTGGATGTACAGGAAACGGTAAGTGTTCCACTCAGGAACTTACAGCCGGAAAACAGGTTCCCGCTATCCGTACAGGAAGATGGGATTTCACCGGTTATGGATTCCAGTGCGGTACATCCGAAAAAACTGCTGTTCATTTTCTGTGCAGACGATGGGATATGTACTTCTTTCAGGTTGACGCAGCCATTGCAGATATTCGAAAGTTCTTTCGCACTGTCCGGAATCTGGACAGATGCCAGAGCCATACAGCCGTAATACATGGAATCCATGTTCTCCAACTGCATACAGGCTGTTGTATCGGCTCCATCGATCAGCGCCGTATCACCGTAAAATGCTTTTTTTGCCTGTTTTATATTCCCTGGAAGTTCCATGGCCTTTTCCAGTGCAATACACCCTTCTGCGCAGGATGTAATATCTTCCAGCCGGACCGCACCAGACATATCCGGCATACTGGTCATCGCTGTGGCATTTTTGAATGTTTCCACCATGCTTCTCACTGTGTCCGGAATGCGGCACAATGTTTCCAGGTATTCGTCATTTCCTGTAAACCAGTAGTCCATGCTTTCCACTTCTGCCTCCGGATCAATCCAGGTCAGCCGTTTAACAGAATCTTTCTTCCATGGCGCAGAATCTGATTTGAAATTCCGGACGCTTCCTTTTCCGGATATTTCTAGATCCCCGTTGGAATACAGGATAGCCTCCACATCATCTGGATTTTCTCTGCCGATTTTATACCTAACACTTTCATCACGGTCAATAAGCACTGTTATCTCTGCCTTGATATCCGGATATGCCTTGGAGGAAACCTCTACGGTAACACTGTGACCATGTGCCGGCACTTTAGCCGGTGACACGCTGTATGTATCTGCATCCAGAAGCTGTTTCTGTTTCCCGGATATTCCGTATACGCGGAAATTTTTTTCTGAAAGCCGACTTCCGGCAGCATAGCTTTTCTCTGCAGCTTCCACCTTGATCGTTTCCGGTTTTTCCGGTGCAGCTTCTTTTCGAAATTTTGGCAGTACCAAAAATACGACTCCAACAAGAATCAGCAAAATAACAGCAATCAACGCTATGATCCACAAGCTGCTTTTCTTTTTCTGCCTTTTTTTCGCTGGCTGTTTTTTTGATACGGCCATTTTTACTCTTTTTTCTTTTCCGTATTGTGCAGGCACTTCAGGATATAACAGATATGATCTTTATCCAGCTTCAGGAACATGCTTTTTACAATCGGAACAGGACGTTCCTTTCCTCCAATCCGAATTGTTCCTGCATCCGGCGGCAGCATTAGGGTTTCTACAATCAGCTCGATCAGTTCATCCACTTCCTGCTTGTTATAGATCGGCGGGTAGTTCTCGTAATCAATATTTTTCCGAATCAGTTCCCGGTAGGCAGATATCCGATCCATCATATCCATCCCACCTCTTTTTGTTCCCCGCTTTATATTATGATGTTAGGGTCAAAACCATAAATAACTTTGTCCTCTATTTCTATAGCACCTTGAAAAATTCATATTTTGTAGTGTAATACCGGATTTCTTCGGATATACGCTGGTATTCCCTTCCTTGATTTTATACAAGTACCGGATTTTGAGCGTAATGTCCTAAACCCTTCACATAGTTGAAGAGTTTTCTGAAATTCAATGCTGCTATCTTGGAACCGAAAAAGAACTTGCCCCGCTGTTTCCCACGAGGTATCTTTTCCAAGTGGTAATTCTTGCGTATATTCGATGGAACAGTTTCCACTCCATTACGCAGCCTTGCATAATTTTTGAATTCTTTGCTATTCATGTTCCGTTGGATTTTCGCACGTTCATGCGCTGCTTTGGATGTTACTATTTTTACAACCTTCTTAAAGATCTTCGGCTTGCATTGATCCTGCTACGGACAGTTGGCACACTGCTCATGCAGAGAGGAAACGGCACACTGATTGCTTGGTTTCATATAAGAACAGCTTTTCGGTGCATGGCCGGCTGGACATCGGAGGACTTTTGTTCCCTCTTCGTTGAATTCAAAATCAGCAAGGATATCCGGAGCCGGTTTCTCCGTCAGACTTGTGGTAATCAGTTCTACGTTTTTATGAGCTGCAAGTTGTGTGTTTTCTGTTCCACTATATGCTCCATCCGTGACTATAACAGTCCGTTCTTCCTGGTTATCCATCTGCGCAAGGTGCTCCTGGATAAACTGACTGTCACTATGGTTGTTTTGCTCATACTGGTACTCTGTTACAACAGAACCATTGGCTCCAACGGATTCTTCAAGATTAGCAGCATATCCTCGATGCTCTTTTCCTGCTTTATTCCGGAATGTCGCTTCAGGGTCAGAAGGATTCTGCAGCATGGTTGATTTCATGCCGCCGTCTTCTTTCGTGCGGAGTCTTCGGTTTTCATTTTCAACAATGGTCTGTTCTGACAGGCATCTGACAAACAGATCATACTCTGTTGAATCATTGTAATCAGACTCACACAGGGCAAGAAGTTTATCCGCATCCGTTAAGAGCTGCTTCATGCGCTCATCTGCATCGGTACTGCGCTGATGATAAATCACTCTGTTAAAATCGTTAGGATCGATATAATGTTTTAAATCGTCAGACAGAGCGGAACCATTGATTTTATTCACATACATCACCAGCTTTGCAATGCAGGTGTATATCAGTTCCATTCGGCTGAGCCTGCGGACGTTGGATTCGATCATCATGGAATCCATACGCCTGACTTTACCGCTGATTCCCACCAGTTTTGCAATGGAAGCACTTAAATCTTTCACACAATCATGATAAAGATCCTTGTTGTGAAGTGTTTCATAATCATAGCACCTCTTGGGGAAACGGCTTAAGGTCTTGTCACTCAAAGACTGTTCTTCAAAACTTGTTGTGTGCAGTGCGTACTGAATTCGAAAATCCAGCATAAGATTTTCGACCATCTCGTCATCGGAATAATCAAAAAGCTCTTTGATAATGAGCGCACCAACAATCACGTTGACCGGAGTATTCGGTCTGGATGCCTTATCGCTGTATAAGACAGAAAAACGCTTTTCATCAATGGCAGGAAATATTTCATCGGCAAAGACTTTTGCCCAGGATTTTTCCAATGCTTTTTGTTCTCTGGCAGTTAATCCAGAAAAACTATCTGTAAATGACATTTGCTGGTAAGTATTTTCTTTGAATGACATAGAGATTGCCTTCTTTCCTACTAAGATATCTCTATTATACAGCAAGTAAACCATTTAGGCTTGTATTTACTACAAAATATATGAACTTTTCAAGGTACTATAGAGGGGCTTTTGACCCCAACATCATAGTTTTAAAATAATATAAAGCAAACGGATAAAAATATTTTCTCCGTCATAAACTTCAAAAAGAGAGGGAAAAACTTATGATTTTTTATTTTACCGGAACTGGTAATTCGCTTTGGGCTGCAAAAGAAATTGGAAAAGAGCTGAATCAGCCTGTTGAGAATATTATAAAACAGAAAGCAATTTTTTCTGCAAAAACGATATAATCGGTTTTGTCTTTCCTACCTACATGAGCGATCTGCCATGGATTGTAAAAGAATTTTTATTGAAGTTAACGGTCAATCCTGACTGCTATACTTTTGTCGTCATGACTTCTAACAATGGAAAAAGCGGAAATTCTTTTGTCAGCCTAAGTCAGGCACTTTCCCGCAGCGGTGCAAACCTGTCGGCTGTCTTTGATCTGCAGATGCCAGGCAACTGTTTAATCAGCTCAGAGCAGGAAAATCTGGAACGACTGAAAAAAGCACCGGAACGGTTAAAATCTATCATATCTTTTATAAAAGAACAAAAAACAAACTTTACATCTGACGGAAGTCTGCCAAAAGAAGATTTTGTTACTGCATCGTATTTTTATGGAGGACATTCCTGTGCAGCCTGTTATGCCTGTCTTCACTGGTGTCCCAAGAATGCTACCCTGCTTAAAGTTCCATTTTTGAAACATCGTCCGCAGTATCATCATCCAGATGTAACGCTGGCGGAAATCAAAGAATAAGTCTGTAAACGGCGCCCCGGTCCTGCATCCAAATGATCTGCAGGGCCGGGGCGCTTTGCAATTTATGTGCGTGTAAGATGTTGGCTTTTTATTTTCGCTCCGTCTCGCATACGATGATATGTTTGCTCTTCTCATACCCGGGAACTTTCCGGTCCGTGATAAAAATCGGTTTTTCAAAGTCTGCGAAGGTAACGGAACTGATGCTGTTAAATTTGCTTGCGTCACAGAGGACGTAGCACTGGCGGCACTGCTCCATGGCGGTCTTTTTGATTACTGCTTCATTGACATCCGGCGTTGTGCAGCCGCTTCTTCTTGTGACACCGTTGGTGCCGAAAAAGCCTTTGGTGAAGTGGTATTCCTGAATCGTGCGGATTGCCTGGTTTCCGACGACGGCTTCTGTGGAGCTTTTGAGCTCGCCGCCTACCAGAATGACCTTAAACCCGCGTGATGCCAGCCGCCGTGCGTGGTCAACGGCGTTTGTCACGAAAACGGCGGAGGTTGCCCGGATGAAATCGATCATATGCGCCGTTGTCGTTCCCGCGTCGAGAAAGACGAAATCGTCCGGCTCGATGAGGGATGCCGCATATTCTGCGATTTTCCGTTTGGCATCGCAGTTCAGCTCATTTTTCTGTGCAACGGTGTACTCGTGTGCCGTCACCTTCTGGCCGGCTTCCACGGCGCCGCCGAATACCTTTTCCAGCTTGCCCTCCTTGTCGAGCGCTGTGATATCGCGGCGTACCGTGGACTCCGATGTATCGAGAAGATCCCGGACTTCCGTCACGGTGATGCTTCCCTTTTCTTTTAACAGTTTCAAAATTATCTCATGTCTCTGCTGTGTTAACATTTCTTTCCTGCCTTATATTCTGCCACGTTTGTTTCCAGAATGATCTTGCGGAGCGGAAGGATGCTTCCCGGAGAAACGGAAAGTTCATCTACGCCCATCGCAAGGAACTCTTTTGTCAGCTCCTGGTCAGCGCCGAGTTCGCCGCAGATACCGGCCCAGATGCCGGCTTTGTGTGCATTCTCCACAACCATCTGAATCATGCGCAGGATCGCCGGGTGATGCGGATCAAAGAACGGATCCAGCTTTGTGTTCTGGCGGTCGATCGCGAGGGTGTACTGACTGAGGTCGTTCGTTCCGATACTGAAGAAATCAACCTCTTTTGCCAGCTCATCGCTGATGATGGCAGCCGCCGGGGTCTCGATCATGATACCCTGCTCTGGATTTCCGTACTCAATGCCCTGCTCAGCGAGAGAAGCTTTTACTTCCTCCACAATCGCTTTGATCTGGCGAACCTCGCCGACACTTGTGATCATTGGATACATAATGGCAATTTTTCCATATGCGCTTGCGCGGAACAGCGCGCGAAGCTGTGTCTTGAAGATCTCCGGCCGCGTCAGGCAGATGCGGATCGCACGGCAGCCAAGTGCCGGGTTCTCCTCTTTTTCCATCTCGAAATAATCGCACTGTTTATCGGCACCGATATCGAGGGTACGGATGATGACGCGTTTTCCCGCCATCGTCTCTGCTGCCTGTTTGTAGATACGGAACTGCTCCTCCTCTGTTGGATAGTGATCCTGCTCAAGATAGATAAACTCGCTTCGGAACAGGCCGATGCCGCCCGCGTCGTTCTGCATGACAGCCGCAAGGTCTTTGATGTTTCCAATATTAGCATACAGCAGAATTTTCTGTCCGTCCAGTGTAATATTTTCTTTTCCCTTTAAGGTGAGGAGCAGTTTTTTCTTTTCCTCCTCCTCGGTGCGACGCTTCTGCATGGCAGCAAGAGTCTCCTCGTCCGGATCAACATAGATGGTTCCATCGGATCCGTCCACGATGCCGAGCTTTCCGTCTACGCTCTCATCCAGCGGAAGCGGTGTTCCGACCAGTGCCGGAATCGCCATGGTTCTTGCAAGGATAGCGGTGTGGGAATTTAAAGAACCGTGTACGGTAACAAAAGAAAGAACTTTGTCCTTATCCATCTGTACCGTCTCAGACGGCGCAAGGTCATCTGCCACGATGATCGCCGGTTCGTCGTTTAAGGATGCGTCGGTGTCGTCTCCGTTTAAGATGGAGATCAGACGCTCGGAAATATCCTTTACGTCTGCCGCGCGCTCTCTCATGTAATCATCGTCCATGGCAGAAAACATCTGCGCAAAGTTGTCGCCTGTCGTTGCAACGGCATACTCAGCGTTGACGCCCTGGCTCTTGATAATATTCTCGACGGACTCGTTGTAGCCGTCGTCCTCCATCATCATCTGATGTACCTCGAAGATCGCTGCATTGGCCTCGCCAACCTCTTTGCATGCTTTTTCATACAGAACGCCAAGCTGTGCGATTCCTTTTGCCTTTGCTTCCTCAAACCGTGCCATCTCCGCATCCGGATTTTCTACTTTCACACGTTTTACCTGACGCTCATTCTTTTTGTATACGCGGATCTTTCCGATCGCAATGCCGGAAAATACGCTTTTTCCCTGATAAATCTGCATAAGTTTTCTCCACCTTTGTTCTCGATATCCGAATTTTCTGTCCAGACAGCCGGAGCGTGTTTAAAAAGGATTTCTTAGTTTCAGAAAGTTTTTCAAACACGCTCCTGCCGATTACTATATTGTAATTCTCCAGAGCCCCATCTCAATTCCGCTTACGCTCCATTTCGATGTGGCTTCTCGCCATATGGAATTCCAGAAAAAAGCACTCATTCATGCAAGCATGATTCGCACTTTTTTCTTCCATTCCGCATGGCTCTGTAGAATTACAAGTTCTCTTTCATGAAATTGCTGATTGCTTCGTATGCAGCATCTTCATCTGCTCCATCGAAGGTCAGGGTAACTTCTTCGCCCTGTTTTACAGCCAGTCCCATGATGCCGAAGATGGCTTTGCAGTTCATGGCTTTTCCGTCTTTTGCGATCTTGATATCACAGGAAAATTCTTTGACTGCTTTTACCAGCATTCCTGCCGGACGAGCGTGGATTCCTTCTGGATCTGTTACAACATACTTAAATTCTTTCATGATTTTTTCCTCCCATAGGATCTTTGATATTTTTATTTTACTTTGTTTTCTGCCTTTTTTCTACTCTTTTATGCAACTTTTTTCTTTAAAACTCCAAGCAGAACTGCGGATACCACTGTTCCGATGACAACTGCCACCAGATAAAGCAGCGCATTTCCCATAACCGGTACAACGAAGATGCCGCCGTGCGGTGCCATTAAGGTACAGCCAAATGCCATGGAGAGCGCACCTGCGAGGCCAGAGCCGATGATGCAGGCCGGAAGAACGTGGATCGGGTCTGCTGCTGCGAATGGAATCGCACCCTCAGTGATGAAGGCGAGTCCCATGATGAAGTTGGTCGGACCGGATTCTCTTTCTTCTTTTGTAAATTTATCTTTGAACAGCAGGGTTGCAAGTGCAATCGCACACGGAGGAACCATACCGCCGATCATAACGGATGCCATAATGTCGTAGTTTCCTGCTGCGATGGCTGCTGTTCCGAATACGTAAGCTGCTTTGTTGAACGGGCCGCCCATGTCGATGGCCATCATGCCGCCGAGGATCATGCCAAGGATCAGCTTGCTGGATCCGCCCATGGAAGCAAGACCATTGTTCAGTACCGTGTTGACGGTTCCCATGATCGGCTCTACAATGAAGAGCATCAGAAGTCCCATCGCAAGGATGCCGACTACCGGGTAAATCAGAACCGGCGCAATCTTTTCGAGTGCTTCCGGAAGTTTCTCACATGCTTTGCGGAGGCCAAGGATAATGTAGCCTGCTGCAAAACCGGCAACGAGTGCTCCAAGGAAACCGGAGGTTCCGCTCGATGCCATCATACCGCCGACAAAACCAAGGGCAAGTGCCGGCCGGTCGCCGATTGCCATGGCGATGTAGCCTGCAAGAACCGGGAGCATGAAGCCGAATGCCACGCCGCCGATCTGTTTGAACATCGCTGCAGCCGGGGTAATCGTACCGAAGTTTGATCTGGCTGCGGCATCAAGGGAGTTCATATCAACAAGAAGTCCGTCGATCAGGAATGCGATTGCGATCAGAATACCGCCGCCGACAACGAACGGAAGCATATGGGAAACACCATTCATCAGCTGGGTGTACAGCTGGTGGCCGATACCGCCGCTGTTCTTCTTCGTGCTTGCTGCGGCTGTCTGCGCATTGCCGCTCTTGTAAACCGGTGCGTTTCCGGACATCGCAAGCTCGATCAGCTCATCTGCTTTGCTGATACCGTCGGATACCTGGCGCTGAATGACTTTCTTTCCGTCGAAACGATCCATCGGAACCTGTGCGTCGGCTGCAACGATGATGCAGTCCGCATCGGCGATTTCCTGTGCAGTCAGCACGTTTTTCGCTCCGCCGGAGCCTCGTGTCTCGACTTTTACGAAGCATCCTTTTGCTTTCGCTGCTTTCTCGATTCCCTCGGCTGCCATGTAAGTGTGGGCAATACCGGTCGGGCAGGAAGTAACGGCGAGAATCTTCACCTGATTTTCTTTTGCTTCCACCGGCTCTGCAAGACGCTCATCTACGCTCTTTTTCTCTTCATCGGCGCGGTCGATAATGGCAAGGAACTCTTCCGGTGTCCTTGCGTTTCGAAGGCTCTTGGTGAACTCTTCATCCATCAGCATCATGGAAAGTTTACTTAAGACATCGAGGTGAACGTTGTCTTTTGTGTTCGGCGCTGCGATGAGGAACAGCAGGGTGACCGGCTCTCCATCGAGAGAATCAAAATCAACGCCGTTCGGGATCACCATGGCTGCAAGGCCCGGTTTGTTTACTGCATCACATTTTCCGTGCGGAATCGCAATTCCCTCTCCGATTCCTGTGGTGCTCTCTTCTTCTCTTGCGTAAACCTGTGCACGGTACGCATCTTCGTCTGTGATCTTTCCGCTTTTGACCATCAGCGCTACGGCTGCATCAAGCGTTTCCTGTTTGCTTTTCGGTGCGGCATCCAGCGCAATACTGCGGATGTCCAGCAACTCTGTGATTCTCATGAGACGTCCTCCCTTTTATTTTGTAATCTGTTCGTAGACAGATGCAATTTCCTCCCGGGTTGCAAGGTTTTCAGAAAAAGCACTTGCACTTCCCGCTGCGATTCCCATATGGAACGCATGGAGGTAATCTTCTTTTTCCATGTAGCCTGCCATGAATCCGGCTACCATCGAGTCTCCTGCGCCGACGCCGTTGATAAGCTTTCCTTTCGGGGCCGGAGCTTCAAAGACCTCACCGGATGCGGCAACGAGAACGGCTCCTTCGCCTGCCATGGAAACCAGAACGTTCTGTGCGCCCTTTTTCTGCAGCTGTTTTGCATACGGAACAACCGACTCTCTTGTCTTTAATTCCACACCGAAAATCTCGCCGAGTTCGTGATTGTTCGGTTTGATGAGGAACGGGTGGTACGGCAGAACCTTCATCAGCAGATCACGGGTCGCGTCTACGACGATGCGGATGCCCTTGCTGTCGAGCATTTCCATAATTTTCTGATAGGCATCATCTGCCATGGATGACGGGATGCTGCCTGCGAGGAAGAGAACGTCGCCCTCGCCGAGTGCGGAAAGCTGTTTCATCAGCTCTTCCACTTTTTTCTCCGGGATTTCGGGTCCCTGTCCGTTGATCTCAGTTCCGTCAATGCTCTTTAATTTGACGTTGATGCGGGAATATCCTTCTTCCAGCCAGATGCAGCCGTTTTTAATTCCCATCTGGTCGAGCCGTCCCGCGATTTCTTTTCCGGTAAAGCCTGCCAGAAATCCGAGCGCTGTGCTCTCAATTCCAAGGTTTCCAAGTACGGTCGATACGTTGATTCCTTTTCCGCCCGGAAGCATCAGCTCGGAGCTTGTGCGGTTGGTAAGGCCGAGCTTGAAGTCTTCCACCGATACAATGTAGTCCAGAGACGGATTGAATGTCACTGTGTAAATCATATTTCCCTCCTGCTTTATTTTGATCGTGTTTGCTTTGATAAGATTATCATATCGTCATATTCATTCAAAATCAATCATTAATATTTCATGAATTTTCCCTTCTCTTTTTATCACATTTGCATAAGTTTAGAGTTTTGTGACGGATTTTCCCGGTTTATCGCCCTGTTTTGACCGACTTTGACTGATCGTCATCTTTTCTTCCCTGTCACGCATTGATCACTTTATTCTCTCCATTTCGGTCATTTTTTATCAGACACTTTCTTTCTGTTCTCATTTTTGTACTTTACTTTTTCCGGATTTGGTACTAAAGTGAAGAGAAATCAAAAAAAGAATTTCCAGAAGAGGTGATTTTATTTGAAACGATACTATATTCTTCACTATTTTGATCCCGCCAATGTGGGCAGTTTTCTGCTTGTCTCACTGCTCGGCCTGATTCTGGTGCTTGCCCTTGTGCTTCTGATTGCAAAATTGCAGATTCAGCGGCAGCTAAAAGAGGAGACAGAGGAAAAAGCGAAAAAAATACGCCGGAAGAAACACCAGCGCAGGCAGTATCAGATTGTGGAAAGCTTTTATGAGCTGGTTTTCTCCGGCACTTCGATTCTTCTCTTCCTCTCCCTCTACTACATTATCGACGAGCGTCTGCCGCAGATTTCGATGTACTGGGAGAAGTATCAGGATGTGGTGCTTCTTGTCTTTATCGTGCTCTCCGTCTTTCTGACAAGCTGGCTCGATGTGGTTCTCGTAAAGCTCACGCATCTTGAGCCGGAGCAGAAAGCATCGGTGCGGCTGATTTCGGTCTTCTATATTGTACTGATTCTCCTGTACATCCGCTTTATCTACGAGGACACGAATTATGACGGGCTGATTCTCTATTTCCTGACGCTGACGGTCGGCCGCTTCCTGTATTTCGACTTTACGGTCAAGAGTTTTCTTGAAACGATGCGGGGCGTGTTGGAAAATCTACCGCTTCTTGTCATCATGAGCGCCTACTCCGGTTTCGTGTGCTGGTATGGGTTCCATGTTGGCTTTCTGCTGAAATCAAATGGCGTCATTTTGAGCACCTTTCTTGCCCATCTGTTTATGGACTGCTCGATCTTTCTGCTCCACAAGACAGGAATTTTAAAGCATGTGATACGAAAAATTTAAAACCGGCATTTTTTTACCAGCCATATATCAAAAGCTCTGCAGATCAGAATTTTGCATTTTCTGTTCTGCAGAGCTTTTCTTATTTAATGTTCTTTTTTACATGCCAAACAGCAGTGCAAAGCCATGTACGACAAAAGCTGCCAGCCAGGCGATCACACACTGGGAAACGACAACACCGGCTGCCCATCTGCCGCCAAGCTCCCGCTTGATGGAAGCGACTGCCGCCACACACGGCGTATAGAGGAGGCAGAAAACCAGAAGGCTTAATGCGGAAACCGGTGTCAGAATTTCGGTCAGCTGCGCGGTCGTGCCGAACAGTACGGAAAGTGTGGAGACGACACTCTCCTTTGCCATAAATCCGGTTAGAAGGGCGGTCGATACTCTCCAGTCTCCAAATCCAAGCGGCCGAAAAACCGGGGCGAGACGGCCGGAGACAACGGCGAGAATGCTGTCCTTGGAGTCCTCCACGACATTGAGATGCGTTCCAAAGGTCTGTAAAAACCAGATCACAATCGTGGCAACAAAAATGACGGTGAATGCCCGCTGCAGGAAGTCTTTTGCCTTATCCCACAAAAGCTGTCCGACATTTTTTGCCCCCGGCATGCGGTAGTTTGGAAGCTCCATGACAAACGGAACGGCTTCCCCCTGGAATAAAGTTCCCTGCATCAGCATCGCCATCAGGACAGCCATGAAGATACCACCGAAATACAGAAGAACCATCACAAGGGCACTGTATTTCGGGAAGAATGCGGCGGTAAAGAACGCGTAAATCGGAAGTTTTGCCGAACAGCTCATAAACGGAGTTAATAGGATCGTCATTTTCCGGTCACGCTCGGAAGGCAGGGTGCGGCTCGCCATGACGCCCGGCACGGTACAGCCAAAACCGACCAGCATCGGCACGATACTGCGGCCGGAGAGGCCGATTTTCCGGAGCAGCTTATCCATCACAAATGCCACGCGCGCCATATAGCCGCTGTCTTCCAGAATGGACAGGAAGAAAAACAGGGTGACGATGATCGGAAGGAAGCTTAAGACACTTCCGACGCCGTTAAAAATACCGTCAATCACAAGGGAATGAAGCACCGGATTGACGCCCCATGCTGTCATGGCGCTGTCCACGAGCTCGGTCAGTTTTCCGATCAGAACCTCCAGCACACTCTGCAGCGATGCTCCGATCACATGGAAGGTCAGGAAAAAGACAGCCGCCATAATCCCGGCAAAACATGGCAGAGCCGTATATTTTCCGGTCAGCACACGGTCAATTTTTGTGCTCCGCACATGCTCGCGGCTCTCTTTTGGTTTTACCACGGTCTCACGGCAGACTTTTTCAATAAAATTAAAACGCATATCCGCAATCGCCGCCGCGCGGTCCAGGCCGCGCTCCGTCTCCATCTGACAGACGATATGCTCGAGCATCTCTTTCTCGTTTTCATCGAGGGCCAGCTGCTCCAGGATCAGCGCATCGCCCTCTGCCAGCTTGCTCGCCGCAAACCGCACCGGAATATCCGCCCTTGCGGCGTGATCCTCGATCAGATGCATGATCGCATGCAACGCACGGTGGACGGCACCGCCGTGGTCATTCGCCTCACAGAAGTCCTTTCTGCCCGGTTTTTCCTGGTATTTGGCCACATGGACAGCATGGGCAACCAGTTCATCGATTCCCTCGTTTTTTGCAGCGGAAATCGGGATAACCGGGATGCCAAGTCTCTCTTCCATCTGGTTCACGAGCACAGAACCGCCGTTTTCGCGTACCTCATCCATCATGTTGAGGGCCAGTACCATCGGAACGTCGAGTTCCATCAGCTGCATCGTCAGATACAGGTTTCGTTCGATATTTGTCGCATCTACAATATTGATGATGCCGCGCGGATGCTCGTTCAGAACGAAATTCCGGGTGACGATCTCTTCGCTTGAATACGGCGACATCGAATAAATGCCGGGAAGATCGGTGACCAGCGTGTTTTTCTGGCCGCGGATTTCACCGTCCTTCCGGTCTACGGTCACGCCGGGGAAGTTTCCGACGTGCTGGTTGGATCCCGTTAATTGGTTGAACAGGGTGGTCTTGCCGCAGTTCTGGTTTCCGGCCAGCGCAAAGGACAACAGCTCTCCTTCCGGCAGCGGATGCTCCTCTGCCTTATTGTGGTACTTTCCGCCCTCTCCAAAGCCGGGATGCGGAATTGCTTTCGCATCCGGCTGCTCTTTTTCTTTTACAGCGTCCCGCATCTCATCAATGGCAATCCGTCCGGCATCGGCGAGGCGGAGTGTCAGTTCATAGCTGTGAATCCGCACTTCCACAGGGTCTCCCATCGGTGCATACTTTACCATCGTCACTTCCGCCCCCGGAATGATTCCCATATCTAGGAAGTGCTGCCGCAGCGCGCCCTCTCCTCCTACCGTGCGGACGGTCGCTGTTTTGCCGATCGGCAGTTCTTTCAGTGTCATATATTTCACTCCTTATTGATTCTCATTATCAATAGTAAGTATATGACACAATTCGACTGCGGTCAAGCAATTGCCATTATTTCTCTTTTTGTTTTTCTTCGAGCTTCTTCTGTACACTCGGAAACAGCTCCAGATCCGTGTGTGGGATTGCCTGGGCCGCTTTCATCATAGAGATGAAAGCGGCGACCTGGCCGAACTGGATGTAGACCATCTCGTCCAGAATGCGGTCAATATCGTCGATGCAGGTCCGATCCAGCAGGATTTTTTCTGCTCCCGCAAGCGACGTATTTCCGGCGCAGATCAGGCGGCTGCGGTCCATATCCGGGTACATGCCGATCGTGATGGCGGATTCCTTTGAAACGTGCTTTCCAAATGCACCAGCCGCGTAAAACCGGTCAATTTCTTCCATGGAAATGCCGGATTCACGCATCATGTACTCAACCATCGTGTAGGCCGCTGACTTTGTACGAAGGAATTCGGCGATATCACTCTGATAGAAGCACAGCCCTTCACTATATTCAACGCACCACTCTCCCGTCTCCGGGTCTTCCTTGATCTTTTCGGACCGCTCCGGCTGCAGGGTACCGAACAGGTTGATCCAGCCATTTAGGAATAATTCCGCGAGCAGATCGATAATGCCGGAACCGCAGATGCCCTTTGGCTTACCCTCTCCGATTACATGGCACTGGATTTTCCCGTCTTCTATTTTTACCGTATCAACAGCGCCTTCTGCAGCTCGCATGCCGGTTTTGACCACGCCGCCCTCGAGCGCCGGACCGGCAGCGCCTGCGCCGCAGAGCAGAAATTCCCGGTTTCCGACGACAAGCTCGCCGTTCGTTCCGATATCAAAAAAAACGCTGATCGTTTCTTTTTTATAGAGTTCCGTTGCGATCATACCGCTTAATATATCACCGCCCAGGTAATTGGATTTTCCCGGCACGCAGTAGACACATCCCTTCATGGGAAATCCCATCTCTTTCGCCGGAAGGAATCCGACGCGGTCTGCGCGCACGGCGTACGGGGATGAAAAGACGCAGAACGGATCCAGTCCCAGCAGGAAATGGATCATCGTTGTGTTGCCGGATACGACCATTGAGAGAACATCCGACGGCGCAATTCCTGTCTTTTGGCGAAGTTTTTCAAAGAGCAGTGTAAATGTCTCCATCGTACACGCACGGATGTCCTGCAGTACCTCCGGTTTATCCTTACAGGCAAAGATTCTCGTCAGAATATCGGTTCCATAGGCAGTCTGGCGGTTGTATTCGCTCTCCTCGGCAAGCACAGTACCGTCGCTGCAGTTTACCAGGCGCACAACGACGGTCGTACTTCCAAGATCAGCGGCATAGCCGTAATGCTCTGCTGCTGTATCGCCCGCTTCCAGATCAACCACCTGCCAGATGCTTCCATTCCATGCGAGGGAAACCGTTATGTTATAGTCTGCCTCATCGCAGATGGGATACAGTTTCTGCAGCGCTGGAAGGGTAAATGATGCGGTGATTCCTTTCTCTTTTAATGCATCCAGTATCCGCATCTGGCTGGAGCGGGCGTCCTCCTCCGTCGGCGGGACCAACCCCAGATACTGTTTCTGTGTTATTCCTCTATTCATTATTACTTCCTCATTTCCTGATCATTTTTCTGTTTCTTATTGTAGCACTTTTCTCTTTTCCAGAGAACTTATTTTTTTCACATTTTTACTACATTTCCATCACAGATTCCCATTATACTGCAAAGCATAGAAACAAAAAAGGAAGCAAACAAAACCGGAAGCCGATTCCGGAACACAGTTTAAAATACAGATACCAGAAAGGAAGCATTTATTATGATGGACTACAGAAACAACTACAATAACGAAAACGAAACCAATAATGAGAACATGATGGCAGCAGAGCAGAACAGCTTCAACGGAAAGAAACCTTCTTCCAAAAACAAAAAAGCTGCTAAGCTTGCAAAAAAAATCGGAGCCATCGCCTTAAGCGCAGTTCTGTTCGGCGGTGTTGCCGGCGGTACCTTCCAGGCAGTCAACCACTTTGCCGGAAGCACGACAGCCACTGCAACAACAACCACTGCACAGCAGACGACTTCCAACAGCAGCCTCTTAAAAGCCGCTGCCACATCCTCAAGCTCCACTTCCACCGGAACGATGGATGTTTCCACGATTGCGAAAAACGCAATGCCGTCGATCGTCTCCATCACAAACCAGTCCGTACAGGAAGTACAGAACTACTTCAGCATGTTCGGTTACGGTGCCCAGACTCCGCAGACCGAGGAGACCACAAGCTGCGGTTCCGGTATCATCATCGGAAAGAATGACACCGAGCTTCTGATCGTCACCAATAACCATGTAGTAGAAGATGCCGATACTCTTTCTGTTAGTTTTGTAAACAATCAGGTCTGCAAGGCAAATATCAAAGGTACCGATGCCGATAACGATCTTGCCGTCATCGCCGTTCCGCTCTCCGAGATCCCGGATGACACGATGAGCAGCATCGCTGTTGCCACGATGGGCGATTCTGATTCCGTTGAGGTCGGCGAGCAGGTCGTTGCGATCGGCAACGCACTCGGCTACGGCCAGTCCGTTACGACCGGTATCATCAGTGCTGCAAACCGTGTGATCGACAGCGATTCCTCTTCTGACGGAAGCTCCGATGGAACAACGGCAGATACTTCTTCCACTGATACAACCGGAAAGACCTACTTACAGACCGATGCAGCCATCAACCCTGGCAACAGCGGCGGCGCTCTTCTGAACATGAACGGAGAGGTCATCGGTATCAACTCCGCAAAACTTGCTTCTACAGAGGTAGAGGGCATGGGCTATGCAATCCCGGTCTCCCGTGTTTCCGATATCATTGAAAATCTGATGAATGAGCAGACCAGAACAAAGGTTGCCGCAGAAGATCAGGGAACGATCGGCATCAAATGCCTCGATGTCAGCAGCCAGATCCAGCAGGCATACAATATGCCGGCCGGCATCTATATCTCCGAAGTAACCTCCGGCGGTGCCGCTGAAAATGCAGGTCTGAAATCCGGATACGTTCTGACCAGCTTTGACGGACATTCCATCACCTCCACCAGCGAGCTGAAATCCCTGCTGCAGTATTACTCTGCCGGCGAAACCGTTGAGGTGGAAGTACAGGTTCCAGACAACGGATCCTATGAGACAAAGACCTTCTCACTGACCCTCGGAACGAGCACCAGCTCTTCAGATGATCAGCAGAGCGATTCCCAGCAGAATGCGGGTTCATCCCGCTCTGCAGAGGGTGGAAATACCCTGACCTCCGCTACTCCTTCGATCTGACTGCCCGCTCTCCCGTGAAAGAAATCCATAAATAAAAAACATCATAAGCATGAAAGAAAGGCCCCGAAACATAACTCCAATGTTTCGGGGCCTTTCTCCTATTCTCTTAATCCATTTCTTATTTTTCTGCTCCTGCAACTGCCTCGCGGGCTGCTTTCTCTTCCGGATCTTCATCCAGAATGGAGAATGCAATATTGGTTGCATGGTCCGCGACACGCTCGAGTCCGGATACAAGATCGGAGAAGATCATGCCGGCTTCCGGCGTACATTCGTTGCGGGTCAGACGCTCTACATGCTTCTGCTGCAGATCCCGCTCCTCCTGATCAATGGAATTTTCAATATCAATGATCTCCTGCAGGTGCTGCAGATCATTCTTTGCAAACATTTCGATCGACTCATCGAGAATTTTTAATACCATATCCAGCATCTCGGAAAGATCCAGTTCGCCCTGTTTGCTGAAGGTCACATTGTCATTCGTCATCTGCACAGCAGAATCTGCGACATTCTCGGCATGATCACCAATCCGCTCGATATCATTGACCACATGGAACAGCGCTCCGATGCGCATAACGTCTGATGTCGGCAGCGATGCCTGATTTAAGTGAACCAGATAGTTCGTAATCTCTTTGTTCAGGAAATTAATATTTTCCTCGACACGGTAGACCTCATCGATTTCTTTCTGATCGCGGGTCACCAGCGTATTCATCGCGCGAATCAGGTTGGTCTCTGCCATCTGTGCCATACGCTCCATCTCACGGACAGCCTGCAGAACTGCAGTCGTCGGGGACATCGCGTGTTTCGAGCTGATGTAGGCAAGCTCGAACTTTTTGTCTTCCTCGTCATTTCCGCGGATGATAAAGTACGTTGCCTTCACCAGAAGCGGGGTAAACGGCAGCATCAGGAGTACCTGGCATACTTTGATGATCGAGTTTGCATTTGCGATCATACGGCCTGCTTCGTTTCCGGAAATACCCATAAAGAAGTCAACTACCTGATTTCCAAACAGCAGGAAAATAATGGAGCAGACAATCGTTCCGGAGATGTTGAACAGCAGGTGGACACATGCCGCACGTTTTGCATCTTTTTTGCAGCCGAAGCTGGCAAGAATAGCGGACATCGTACATCCGATGTTGCATCCAAGCATCATAAACAGACAGATCGGAAGTCCCATCAAGCCCTCTCTTGCAAGAAGCATGATGATTCCGACCGTTGCAGAGTTACTCTGCAGAATCGCGGTAGCCACCCAGCCGACTAAGAACGCAAGAAACGGATTCGTCAGGGATCCGAGGGCGTTAACGACTGCCGGGATCTCTTTTGCTTCGTTCAGGGCTCCTGAGATACCGGAGATACCCATAAACAGAATACCAAATCCCAAGATAACCTCGCCGAGACGGCTGATCGTCAGATTGTTCTTTACGAACATAACCATCAGAACACCGATGATGACAAACAGCGGCGCGATATCCGCAAGGTCAAACGCAATCAGCTGTCCGGTAACTGTCGTACCGATGTTTGCTCCGAGGATAATTCCAGGAGCCTGTGCCAGTTTCATCAGACCGGAGTTTACGAAGCTGACCACCATAACGGTTGTAGCGTTGGAGGACTGAATCAGCGCGGTAAAGAAAATACCGACCAGAAGACCGATCACACGGTTCTTCGTAAATACCTCCAGAATGCTTCTCATCTTGGATCCGGCAACCTTCTGCAGTCCTTCACTCATCAGCTTCATTCCATATAAGAAGAAGCCCAGACCGCCCATCAAAGACACTATTACACTCATATTCTTTTTTCTTCCTTGTCTTTTTCTGATGTCTTTTCAAAATCCCTGTCAAAGCATTTTCATGTTTTGGTCTCAATATTTTACATTTCCTTAACGCAGATTTTACAAGACACCTTTTTTATCATAAAAGAAATCATGACATTTGTCTATAGAAAAATTAAAAATTTCGACAAGAAATTTTCAGATTCTTTTCGTTTCTTTCTTGCATTCTACTTGATAATATTGTAACATTTAGGATGTTTCCATATTATGAGGCGACATTTCCGCCTACAAAATTCAAAAGGAGAGAAAACTATGGAAAAGTTTAGCAAGCTGATGGAAAACACATTCAAGCTGCGGGAAAATGGAACAACGGTCAAAACCGAGATCATCGCCGGTGTCACCACGTTCATGACGATGGCGTACATTCTTGCCGTCAACCCGAACATCCTTTCCTCCACCGGCATGGACCACGGCGCTGTCTTTACCGCAACGGCTCTGGCAGCCTTCCTTGGCACCCTGCTCATGGCACTTTTTGCCAATTATCCATTCGCTCTGGCACCTGGAATGGGCCTCAACGCCTATTTCGCCTACACCGTTGTTCTCGGATACGGATATAGCTGGCAGGCAGCCCTGACCGCCGTTTTTGCAGAAGGTATCATCTTTATTGTACTTTCTCTGACCAACGTCCGTGAGGCGATCTTCAACTCCATTCCGGTCAGCCTGAAATCTGCAGTCAGCGTCGGCATCGGTCTGTTCATCGCATTCATCGGACTTCAGAATGCAAAAATTGTACTGCCGAACTCTTCAACCGTGGCAGGCCTCTATTCCCTGTCTTCCTACAATGCCAACCTGCAGTCTGCAGCCACATTAAACGGAACGGAGTATGTGGCAGGAACGTTTAACGATGTCGGAATCACCGTTCTGCTCGCAGTCATCGGTGTTATCCTCACCGCTGTTCTTGTCGTACGCAATGTAAAAGGAAACATCCTCTGGGGAATTCTTGCAACCTGGATCCTCGGCATGATCTGCCAGGCATGCGGTCTCTACGTTCCGAACCCGGCAAACGGCTTCTACAGCCTGTTCCCGGATTTTTCCAACGGACTTTCCATTCCAAGCCTTGCCCCGATTTTCGGAAAACTGGATTTCTCCATTCTGAAAACAGGCGAGTTCTTCGTGATCATGTTTGCATTCCTGTTTGTCGATATGTTTGATACCATCGGAACTCTGATCGGTGTATCTTCCAAGGCAAACATGCTCGACAAAAACGGAAAACTTCCGCGCATCAAGGGCGCGCTGATGGCAGATGCTGTTGCTACCTGCGCAGGTGCTGTTCTTGGTACTTCTACCACAACGACTTTCGTTGAGAGTGCTTCCGGCGTTTCCGAAGGCGGCCGTACCGGTCTTACCGCTGTTACCACTGCAATCCTCTTCGGCCTCGCTCTGTTCCTCTCCCCGATCTTCCTTGCCATCCCGTCCTTTGCAACGGCTCCGGCACTGATCGTGGTAGGCTTCTACATGCTGACCAACGTAGTCAACATTGATTTCAGCGATCTTTCCGAGGCGATTCCGTGCTACATCTGCATCGGAGCAATGCCATTCTTCTACAGCATTTCCGAAGGTATTGCCATGGGAGTTATCTCCTACGTTGCAATCCAGATCCTGAGCGGAAAAGCAAAAGAAAAAAAGATCAGCGTGATCATGTACATCCTGGCTGTTCTGTTTATCTTAAAATACCTTCTTCTGTAATGGCTTTTTAACGATACAGAACTGCATAAAAAGGCTCCTGTCCCACAGATTTTATTCTGTGAAACAGGAGCTCTTTTTATGCTCTGAATCAAAAATTTTTATTCTGCCAGGGTCCGGTAAAAGCAGGTGCGGTTTCCGGTGTGGCACGCTGCGCCGACCTGTTCTACTTTGGCAAGAATTGTATCGTTGTCGCAGTCGATCAGAAGCTGTTTTACATACTGCACATGGCCGGAGCTCAGTCCTTTCGTCCAGAGCTCATTGCGGCTTCTGCTCCAGTACGTCATTTTTCCAAGGCGCAGTGTCGTCTCAAACGCTTCTTCATTCATGTAGGCGAGCATCAGCACTTCGTCATTTTCCGCATCCTGTACAACAACCGGAACCATGCCGTCGCTGTTTGTCTTAAAATCCGCCCAGGTAAAATCACATTTTAATGCTTGTTTCATCTCTTGTTCTCCTCTTTTTCTGCTCTTACAGGCTGCCCTTGGTCGAGAGCACGCCGGCAATTCTCGGATCGAAGGAAGTTGCCTCATCGAGTGCCTTCGCAAATGCTTTGAACATCGCCTCGATGATGTGGTGGTTATTTCCGCCGTCAAGCACTTTGATATGCAGATTCATCTGCGCCGCATAGGAAACGGCGTAGAAGAATTCTTTTACCATCTCGGTCTCCATCTCTCCTACTTTCTCCCGCGTAAATTCTGCCTGGAAAGAG
Organism: Blautia sp. AM28-27; assembly: GCF_003480905.1. Classification (NCBI taxonomy): domain Bacteria; kingdom Bacillati; phylum Bacillota; class Clostridia; order Lachnospirales; family Lachnospiraceae; genus Blautia; species Blautia sp. AM28-27. Next base: position 809,284 of record NZ_QUJK01000001.1, on the reverse strand, counting down.
AGATACGGTCTGCCGCAGAGGTCAACGGCCGAGAGCACCAGTGTCTCGTCCATCGGAAGGATTTTGTCGCCGTAGCGGCGGATGCCCTGTTTGTCGCCGACTGCCTCGCGGATTGCAGTTCCGAGCACGATACCGGTGTCCTCGATCGTGTGGTGGCCGTCTATATCAAGGTCTCCATCTACAGAAACGGAAAGGTCGAAAAGACCGTGGCGGGCAAAGCCGTCGAGCATATGGTCAAAAAAGCCGATGCCGGTGTGGATGTCGCTCTTTCCCGTTCCATCCAGATTTAATGTCATGCGGATCTTTGTTTCTTTTGTCACGCGTTCTACGCTGGCTGTTCTGTTCTCCACTTACTCTTCCCCCTCAAAACGGACGGCAATCGAATTGGCGTGTGCCGTCAGGCTCTCTGATTTTGCAAAGCTCTCGATATCCTCGTGGATCTCGGAAAGGGCTTCTCTGGAATAATAGATGATGCTGGATTTCTTCACGAAATCGTCTACGGACAGCGGGGAGAAGAATTTTGCGGTTCCGTTCGTCGGCAGGATATGGTTCGGGCCGGCAAAATAGTCACCGAGAGGCTCGCTGGAGTTCTCGCCGAGGAAAATAGCACCGGCGTTATGTACCTTCATCATATCCTCAAACGGGTTCTTCGTCACGATCTCGAGGTGCTCCGGTGCGATGGCATCTACGGTGTCGATCGCTTCCTGATGCGAATCGGTGACAAGGATGTAGCCGAAGTTGTCCAGTGATTTGGAGATGATGTCGCTTCTGGAGAGGACTTTTAAGAAACCGTCTACCTCTTCACTTACCTTCTCTGCCAGTTCCTGGGAGGTGGTAATGAGGATCGCACTTGCAAGCTCATCATGCTCAGCCTGGCTTAAGAGATCGGCTGCCACGAACCGCGGATTTGCAGTCTCATCAGCAAGGACAAGAATCTCACTTGGGCCTGCGATGGAGTCGATGCTGACATTTCCGTATACGGCTTTCTTTGCAAGGGCAACGTAGATGTTTCCAGGTCCTACGATTTTATCGACTTTTGGAATGCTCTCGGTTCCGTAAGCAAGGGCTGCAATTGCCTGTGCACCGCCGATTTTAAAGACGCGGTCCGCACCGGCTTCTTTTGCTGCTGCAAGGACAACCGGGTTGACTTTTCCGTCTCTGCCGCACGGCGTTGTCATGCAGATTTCTTTGACTCCTGCCACTTTTGCCGGAAGAATGTTCATCAGAACAGAGGACGGATACGCTGCCTTTCCTCCCGGAACGTATACGCCGACACGGTTCAGGGCGGTCAGCTTCTGGCCAAGCATCGTTCCGTTCTCGGTAGAGGTGAACCAGCTGTTCTGTTTCTGTTTTTCGTGGAACTCACGGATATTTTTCATGGATCTGCGGATGACACCGATCAGCTCTGGATCTACGATGTTGTACGCCTCATCAATCTCTTCCTGTGTTACTTCTACGGTAGAAGCATCGAGTACCGCGTGGTCGAATTTCTCGGTATATTCGAAAACGGCTGCGTCTTTTCTTGTTTTTACATTCTCAATGATCTCCTGCACGGAAGCCTCGTACGTTCCGTACTGTGTCGGGCTTCGTTTCAGCATATTCTCCAGAATATTTTCTGTGGTCTCTTTTGTCAGTTTTACGATTCTCATACCAGTGCTCCTTTCAGATCCTGAATTAATTTGGTAATTCTCTCATTTTCCATCCGCATGCTCACCTGGTTGACAACCATGCGCGCAGACAGCGGGCAGACCTCCTCGAGAACGGTCAGGCCGTTTTCCCGTAAAGTGCTTCCTGTCTCTACAATATCCACAATCACTTCGGAAAGTCCGACAATCGGTGCCAGCTCGATCGAGCCGTTCAGCTTGATCATCTCAACGGTCTGGTGCTTGCGGTTGTAGAAGTAATCCTTGGCAATGTTTGGGTACTTCGTTGCCACACGGATCTGCTGGTTGTGCTGCAGCAGCTCACGCGCGGATTCCGGTCCGCAGACACACATGCGGCACTTGCCGTAGCCAAGGTCCAATACCTCGTAGAGGCGTCTTCCTTCCTCCAGAATCGTGTCCTTTCCGACGATTCCGATATCCGCTGCGCCGTACTCCACATAGGTCGGCACATCCGGACCTTTGGCGAGGAAGAAACGGAGCTTATGCTCTTCGTCCGTGAAAATCAGCTTTCTCGTATCTTTATTTTTCATTTCATCGCAGGTGATGCCGACTTTTTCCAGCAGCTCCAGCGTCTGGTACGCCAGGCGTCCTTTTGTCAGTGCAATGGTCAAATATCTCATCTTTTTCGTACCCTTCCTCTCCTACAGCTCCACCGGCTGTACTTCTCCTGTCGACAAATCGATAGCAAGCACCGAATCGCTCTTCTGAATATAGACAATGCCGCCGAACTGGTTCTTTCTGCCGTATTCTTCATAATCTGCAAGAACCTTGTCCCTTGCAAAGCAGACCAGCGCGACATCCATGCCCTTGCTTCTGTGCTCGTTAGCAAGTTTTACGGCCAGCGGCTGAAGAAAATCCGGGTAGAGTAGCATCGTTTTCGTATTGGCAATCGGAAGAGAAATTTTCTGGCGCTCCAGTGCATTCATCAGAGATTCCATGACAGTACAGAATCCGATCGCCGGCGCTTTCTTTCCGAAGTGCTGCAGCAGTGCATCGTAGCGGCCGCCTTTTACGATCGGCTCGCCGGTGCCGTAGGTGTAGGCCTGGAAAATAATACCGGTGTAGTAATGGAATTTGCTTAAAAGGCCGAGATCGAAGAAGACGTATTTTTCATAGCCGTAATCTTTAACGATCTCATAGATCGTAGCCAGACGATCGAGTGCCTCTCTTGCCGCCGGATTTCTTGTAAGGCCTTTTGCCTTTTCGAGAATCTCTGCATTTCCGAACAGTTGCGGAACATCACGGAGTGCTTCAAACAGATCACTTCGAAGGTTCTGTTTTGCCAGCAGCTCCTCGGCGCCAAAATGATTTTTAATGGAAATCAGTTCTTTTAATTCGTTCAGAACATCCTCGGCGAGCGCAGCTTCCTCGGCGAGCGCCTGGAAGAAACCTACGTGGCCGATGCTGATCTGGAAATCGGTAAGACCGGCATCCAGCATAACTTTTACGGTCATCGCAATGATCTCTGCGTCTGCCATTGCGGAATCATCGTTTAAGAGCTCGACGCCCATCTGGGTGGACTCTTTTAAGCGGCCCTGATAGCTGCTGCTGTTGACGAAGCTGCTTCCTCTGTAGCAAAGGCGGATCGGCATCGTCTCTTCCATGAAATACATGGAGGCTGCGCGTGCAATCGACGGGGTAAAGTCCGGACGGAGCACAAGGGTGTTGCCGTCGCGGTCAAAGAATTTGTAGAGCTCGCGGGACGGTGTTGTTCCCACTTCTCTTCCGAATACATCAAAAAACTCGAACGTCGGTGTTTCAATATCCTGATATCCAAACGCATGAAATACCTGCTCAATCTGATTCTCCATGTATAATTTTTTCGTACATTCCTGATTGTAGACATCCCGGACGCCTTCCGGGGTATGAATTAATCGATCCATGTTTTGTTGTCCTCACTTTTTCGCTTTAGTCCACTACCATATTACCATATTGAATTTAAAACTATGGTTAGTATATCGGAAAACATTTTCCCTGTCAACTCAAAATTTTAATCCGCTTTCGAATCCCGTATCTCCAGATCCTTCTGGATTCCGTTCAGGTACGGGACGAGAACGCTGCTTCCCGTTCTGGGAAGGAAGAATGACGTTTCAAGCTCGGTGTAGGAAAAATGCTTCTTTCCGCCGTTCTGTCCGCGGTCCCAGAAGGTTTTCATCGTCTCATACCGCAGGTAATAATATTCGTCCCGCGCCGTAAAATACAGCAGCAGGAAGGAAATCCCCCCCTGCTGCTCGAAATCTTTCATAAACGTGACCTGGTGCTCGTGGATGTTTGCGAGCGGAAAGGAATCCGTTTTGCACTCTTTGGCATCGAAGCAGACGGGAATGCCCTGTACAGCGCCGATGTAATCAACGGTACTCTTCTTTTCAAAATAAGCCAGCGTGATGTGTCTGCTCTCCTTATCTATTTTGATCGGGGTGATCGGCGTCGGCACCTTCTGGATCAGTGCCAGATGCTTGTCACGGTACTGCTCGTTTGTGCGGTTGATCATTTCCTCCAGCGTTGATCCGCGGAGTCCCCTCGATGTCCATGCCATAATTCCTGTCCTCGTCTTTGTTCTGTTCTTATTCAATCAGAGAAATTTTGTTCAGCGGCCAGTAGCGCAGAAAGGCCTTGCCGATGATCTTGTCTTTCTCTACGTACGGATTCAGCCAGTAGCGGGAATCCTTTGATACGTTCCGGTTGTCGCCGAGCATAAAGTAGCAGCCCTCCGGCACCTCATACGGTCCGAAATCGCCGACCGGTGTTTCCGGGCAGAAATCATCGCGCAGCGGATCGGTGGAATCGTTGATATACACCTTTCCGTCGCGGATCGTAACCGTCTCTCCCGGCAGTCCGATGACGCGCTTGATAAACTTCTGCTTCTCGTCGTCCGGATAATAGAAAATAACGATGTCATACCGCTGCGGATCGCTCTTTACATAAGCAAGGCGGTTACCGAAGATCTGGTCTCCGGTCATAATCGTGTTTTCCATGGAAGGAGATGGGATTCTTGCGTTGATGACAATGACCTGCTCCACAAAAACAACGACTGCCACGACAATAGCGATCATTTTTACATATTCCCAGATTTCCCGTCCGATGCTCGTCTCCTCCGTTTTTCTTGGTTTTGTTTCTTTCTTTTCGTTGTCTTTTCGGCTCATAATCCTTCTCCCGTCAAATGTTCTCCCTGTAAAATCCGGCGCACGGATGATGGCAGGGGCGCTGTAAAGGTTTTTCCGGACAGATCCGATAAGGTGCCCGTAAGCTCTGGAAATACCGCCTTCCACGAATGGAGAAGTTGGTATTTCAGTCCGTATTTTTCCCGGAAGCGGCGGTTAAACTCCGCATCCCCGTATTTCGTATCTCCCGCAAGCGGATGACCGATGCTCGCGAGATGGCTGCGGATCTGATGGCTCTTTCCGGTCACCAGCTCAACCTCCAGCAGCGTACAGCCTCTTCCGGCACAGAGCGGCCGGTATGCGGTTTCTATGTAAACAGCATCTCCCTGCTGCTCTCTCTGAATCGAAACACGGTTTGTCCTCTCATTTTTTGTGAGATATCCGCGTATCCGCTCTGTCTCTGTCACGGTTCCTTTTACAACCGTCAGATAGTATTTTCCAACAGCCCGCTCTGCGATCAGTTCTGAAAGCTGCTGCGTCGCCGCAACGGTTTTTCCGGCAAGAATCAGACCGCTGGTGTTCCGGTCCAGACGATTGCAGAGTCCGGCGCGGAACATGGTCTCCTCCCCGGCATTTTTTTCCGAAAGATAGGCGCCGAGCGCTTCGGTAAGGCTCACATCCGTCTCTTTCGCCTTCTGTGAGAGGACACCTGCCGGCTTGTTCAGGAAAATTACTTTTTCGTCTTCATAGACGATATCCAGCTTCGGATACTTTACCTGTTTTCCAGCCGCCGGTTTTTCCGGTGTTTTCCGAAATTTTTCGATGGTCTCTTCCGCCAGATACAGCCGGATCGTATCGCCTGTTTTCAGCTTTTCACTGCCGTCCGCCTTTTTCTGGTTCAGCACAATGTTTTTCTTTCGCAGCATTTTATAGAAGAAACTCTTTGGCGCCTCCTCCATATATTTGGACAGATATTTGATGAGCTGCTGCGCGCAGTCTTTTTCTGTCACGGTCAGTTCTCTCATAGCAATGGTCTCCTACAGTGCCAGCGCCAGCATCGTGTGTTTCACCAGTTCCGTGCGGGACAGATCCGGGTACCGCTCATCCGGTTTGAAGTTTTCACTGGCGCTCTTTTCCAGCTCATCGTAGTTGCGGTTCAGGGAATCGAGGCGCTCCAGAAATGCTTTTTCCCGATCAAAAATCTTCACATGGCATTTGTAGCCGTTGGCACGGATGATCTTGTTCAGATACGTAGTGCAGTCCTCGATCTGTTTCTGGTCTTTGGCGCGCGTGGTGTAGCAGGCGATCTCCTCACCGCAGAACGCCGCTGCTTCGATCATCAGACTCGATTTTTCCTGTGTGATATACATTTCATATCCCATCAGCAGTTTTCCTTTTTTTGCCTCAATGGCATCGTACACTGCTTTGTCCACTGGCTTTTGCATAACCATCATGATAAAACCGACGGCGGCGCGGCAGCCCGGCAGACAGCCTACTACGGCGACAACCGTAAAAATGTTGCTCTTGTTTCCGTCTGCAAGCACAAGCCCGACAATAAAAACGATGGCCGGAAGGACGAACAGTCCCAGTGTCACAAGCAGTCTTTTTTTCTTTTCCCGGCGGATATAGCCGTAATCCCCTTTTCTGATCTTCATTCTTCTGTCATTTCCCTTCTTCGATAAGATCCCCGCTCATCTTCTGCGTGTTTATTTCTTTTTGTGCACGTTGCGGAGCGTCTTTTTCGGCCGTCCGCCTGTTTTGGCTTTTCCCTGTCCGGAACGGTCATTCGCCGTCTTCTGGCCAAAGCCTTTTCCGTTGGACCCTTTTCCTCTTGACGGTTTTCCTGCCTCCCCGGCCATCTTTCTCGGCCGTACGAGACATTTCGGTCCGAATCCGATCAGATCCTCCCGGTGTGTCCGGCGCAGTGCCTCGCAGACGAGCTCATAGTTCTCCGGATTCCGGTACTGAATCAGCGCACGCTGCATCGCCTTCTCATGCGGCGATTTCGGCACGTAAACCGGATCCATCGTCCGCGGGTCAAGACCGGTATAGTACATACAGGTGGAAAGTGTGGAAGGCGTCGGATAGAAGTCCTGTGCCTGCTCCGGGATAAATCCCATATCGCGGATGTACTCGGCAAGCTCCACCGCATCCTCCAAGTCACACCCCGGATGGGACGACATAAAATACGGAAGTGCGTACTGCTGCTTCCCCGTCTTTTTGTTGCACGCATCGAAGCGGCGGATAAATTCCTGATATACTTCGTGGCGCGGTTTTCCCATATAGGAAAGCACACGGTTCGAAACGTGCTCCGGCGCAACGCGGAGCTGACCGCTGACGTGATCCTTTACCAGCTCGGAAAGGAACGTCTGGTCTTTATCGGCCAGGACATAGTCAAAACGGATGCCGGAGCGGATAAAGACTTTCTTCACGCCCGGAATGTCTTTTAATTCCCGCAGCAGCTTCACATAATCTCTGTGATCTGCCACCATATTTTTACACGGCTCCGGGAAGAGACAGTTCCGGTTCGGGCAGGCGCCTTTGGTGAGCTGCTTTTTGCATGCCGGACCGCGGAAATCCGCCGTCGGGCCGCCGACATCGTGAATATAGCCTTTAAATTCTTTTTCCTGAACCATCTGCCGCGCTTCCGCCAGAATGGATTCGTGGCTTCTCGTCTGCACAACGCGTCCCTCGTGGAACGTCAGCGCGCAGAAACTGCAGGACCCAAAGCAGCCGCGGTTGCTCGTCAGACTGTATTTGATTTCCCCAAGCGCCGGCACACCGCCGTCTTTTTCATAGCTTGGGTGATAGGCGCGCATGTATGGAAGCGCATAGACATCATCCATCTCCTGCTCTGTCAAAGGACGGGAAGGCGGATTCTGTACAATGTAGCCCTGGCCCTCATACGGCTCTGCCATCGGCTTCGCATTGATGGCATCGGTATTTTTATACTGAATCGCAAAGCTCTCCGCATACGTCCGCTTGCTCTCCCGCACCTCCTCGAATGACGGCAGCACCACCGGGTCAATCAGGTGATCCAGCGTTTTGCTCCGATAAACGGTTCCCGGAATAAAGGTGACATCATGAACGTCAATGCCAGCCGCAAGTGCATCTGCAATCGCTACGATCGAAAGTTCTCCCATTCCGTACGAAATCAGATCCGCACCGGAATCGAGAAGGACGGAGCGGCGCACCTGGTCAGACCAGTAATCGTAATGCGAAAGGCGCCGGAGCGATGCCTCGATGCCGCCGAGGATCATCGGTGTATGTTTATACGTTCTCCGGATCAGATTGCCGTACACGGTAACCGCGCGGTCCGGCCGTTTTCCCATGACACCGCCCGGCGTAAAGGCATCTGTTTTTCGGTGCTTTTTCGCCACGGTATAATGGTTGACCATGGAATCCATATTTCCGGAAGAGACAAGAAAGCCAAGACGCGGTTCACCGAAAATCGAAATGCTGTTCTCGTCCTTCCAGTCCGGCTGTGAGATGATGCCGACGGAATAGCCGTTCGCCTCGAGCACACGGCTGATGATTGCCGGGCCGAACGAGGAATGGTCCACGTAGGCATCTCCGATGACATAGACAAAGTCAAACTGTTCGATTCCCCGTTCCTTCATCTCTTCTCTTGTAATTGGTAAAAAAGGCATGCTTTACTTTCCTTTCTGTGTTTCGGCGTCCGCTATGCCAAGCGCCGCTTTTTCTTCCTGCGTCAGGAGACGGGCACTGCCCTTTGGCAGCGCCGGATCAAGTTCCAGGCTCCCCATCGACAGCCGTTTCAAATAGACGACCGTTTTTCCGACCTTCTCAAACATGCGCTTGATCTGGTGGAAGCGGCCCTCACAGATGGTAATGCGGATCCGGCTTTCAAAAATGCCAGGCTCTTTTTCTGTCGTTTCCAGAATGGTAAGCTCGGCCGGAAGTGTCGGTTTGTCGTCCCCAATGTCGAGCCCTTCGGCAAATGCCTGCCGATCTTCTTCTGTCACTTTTCCGTCAATCACGGCCTCATACACTTTCGAGACATGCGATTTCGGAGAGAGCAGCCGGTGGGAAAGGGCTCCGTCGTTCGTAATCAGCAGCAGCCCTTCGGTGTCCTTGTCGAGCCGTCCGACCGGAAAGAGGTCTTTTCTTGCCGCACCACTTAAAAGATCGAGTACGGTCCGGTCACGGCGGTCCTCCGTCGCAGAGACGACACCCGCCGGTTTGTGGAGCATCCAGTATTCCATTTTCACATAGGAAATGCTGTTTCCGTCCACAGTCACCTGCGCTTCATCCGGGTCGACTTTCAGTTCCGGGGCTTTTGCCGTAATTCCGTCTACGGCCACCCGTCCCTTCCGGACCAGGGCCTTTACTTCCTGGCGTGTTCCCACACCCATGTCCGCCAGATATTTATCGAGTCGTAATTTACTCATACCATCCGCCATCCTGCATAATATTTATTCTTTAACGTTCCGTTGTTTATTTTTCCCCAGCCAAGTGGGAAATCATCCAGGCACACAAGCACCCAGCCCTTTTTCCCCTGACACTCTTCCTCGGAAAACGAGAGTGTCTCACCCTTTAAGTAGCGCATGACACGGTCATCTCCCTTGGGAATGGTCAAACACGAAACGTATTCTTCTTTTTTCAGATACGCCGCCAGCGCCTGGGACGGCTCGAAGCGGTTTTTCTTTACGGTGCCAAGCGAAAGTCCGGTCCGCAGATAGCGCAGACCCTTTGCCGCACAGACACCTTCCGGCAGAAAATAGAGCTGGTCTTTCACAAGGGCAAACGAACCATTCTTCCAGTCCATGCGCACGCCAGCAAGAAACTCTTCCGCCTCTTTCGGCAGCTTCTTTGTCGTTTCCAAAAGGCGGGACGGCTGCCGTTTCCGGCTCTCTCCCTGCTTTTTCAGGAGCGCCACGAAATGGCCTTCTCCCTCCATCCGCTGCGGGAAAATATGAACGCACCGGGAAAGATCGCGGCCATTCACGGATACTCCCGGCGCAAACTCTTCGTAACCCGGGGTAATCTCCTGTACTTCCATATCCGGATGCGCATCCAGCAGCCCTGCGATGACCTCTTCGTTCTCCTTTACAGAAAACGTACAGGTAGAGTACAGCAGCTCTCCGCCCTCTGCAAGCATCTGATACGCCTGCTCGATCAGTTTTTTCTGGATCGGCACATAATGCTCCGGCCCATTTTCACTGTAGTAGCGCAGCATTGAGCTCTCTTTTCGGAACATGCCCTCCCCAGAGCACGGCGCGTCAAGAAGGATCTTGTCAAAAAAGGCCGGATACAAGGTTACTAATTTTTCCGGATCCTCGCTCGTCACGAGAAGACGTCCCACTCCCTGGATTTCCAGGTTGCGCAGCAACGCCTTCGCCCGCGAATTGCTGATATCGTTTGCCAGCAGCATGCCGCCCTCACCGATCCGGCTTCCCAGCTCCGTTGCCTTTCCGCCCGGTGCCGCACAGAGATCGAGCACACGGTCATCCGGCTCAATTGGAAGGCGGGATGCCGGTGTCATCGCACTCGGCTCCTGCAGATAATACAGGCCCGCATAGTAATCGGCATCCTTTGCCGGATTGCAGCTCTCTTCATCGTAATAAAATCCATTTGGGATCCACGGAACCTTCTTAAGCGGAATATCGGTCCGCCTAAGAAACTCTTCTGTCGAAATTTTTCCGTTGTTTACCCGCAGTCCTCTATGTACCGCCTCGTCAAATGTCTTGCGGTATGCCTCATATTCTTCCTCACCGAGCAGCTGTTTCATCTCCTGCTCAAAGGCTTCCGGCAGTGTGATCATATCCGTTTATCCCCTTTTGTTCTAAAGTTCGTCTGTAATTGCCTGTGCGCGGTATCCCTCTGCAATCAGATCCAGTTCTTTGTGGAACCGTTTTAACTCCTGCAGATCGTTCTGCGCATAGATGTGATAAAACTCATCCTGAATTTTTTCTACTTCGCGTTTGTTCGTCACCTTGTAAAGATTCTCGATATTATTCAGGATATCCGTGATCAGATTCCGCTGTATCTGGGAGGAATTCTGTGCATCCATAATCTCACTCCGCACAGAGGACATCTCATTATCCAGCACAATAATCGCCTTTGCAGCTGCGCTTAAGCGCTCCCGGATGTGATCCGGAATGTTTGCCTTATATTTGTACTGCAGCGAGTGCTCAATCGTCGCCCAGAAATCCATCGCCATCGTGCGGATCTGGATTTCCACCTGGATGCGCTTCGGGCCGTTCATCGTCTCCACGGTATAGTAAACAATGAGGTGATAACTCCGGTAACCGCTGTCCTTCATGTGGCGGATGTAGTCTTTCTCGCTCTTAATCTCAATATCCGACCGCTTCTGGATCAGGTCGGCAACCTTTTCGATATCTTCAACGAACTGGCAGATGATGCGGATGCCCGCGATATCCTCCACCTGCTCCTCCATCTCTTCGGGCACAATGCCCTTTCTCTGCATTTTTTCCAGAATACTGGAAACACTCTTCACACGGCCGCTCACGCTCTCGATCGGTGAGTACAGCCCTTTTCCGTGGTGCTCCTTGATCAGATGCCGGAATTTCACCTGTAATTCCTTGACAGCCAGCTCGTATGGTTCCAGAATCTCATGCCATAACAGTATATCCATGTCCCCTAATCTCCTTTTTTGCTCCTGCTTTCAGCCATTTTTCTTATCGGATGGTAAACGCTTTGGAAATTCAATCCCCACCCTGTTACTTTATGCCTGTCTTTTCTGTTTTATGACTGTTTTTCAGAAACTTTTTTGAAATAGACACGGGCAGTTTTTTATGCCTGCCGTTTCGAAAGCTGCTCCAGAACGCGGCACAGGTACTGATACGTTCTCTCCACGGAGGAAATCGAAAGCCGCTCCTCGGTCGTGTGGATTGCTTTCATGTTCGGGCCGAAAGATACACAGTCAAGACCGGAAAGCTTTTCATAGAACAGACCGCATTCCAGTCCGGCATGAATCGCTTCCACTGCCGGTTTCTGTCCATACATGGCTTCATATTCCGCCACCATCAGATCGCGGAGGGCAGAATCCTCTTTATACTCCCATGCCGGGTACGCGCCCTCTACGTGGAACTCACCGCCCAGGAAACCGATCAGATACTCCAGCTTGTCGGAAAGGGCTTCCTTTGCACTTCCCACGGAGCTCCGCACACTTGCACACGCATGCAGGTGATCCGGCTCTAATTTCAGAATACCGAGGTTCAGGGATGTTTCCACCAGTCCCGGGATCTGGCCGCTCATCTTCTGTACCCCGTTCGGAAGATTCATCAGGAAAAAGACGGTTTTCTGCAGGCTGACCGGATGAAGCGCCGGTGCAGCGCCCTCGCCTGTTTTCTCTACCGTAACGGTAATACCGTCATCTGTTCCGCTGTACTCTCTGCAAAGATTTTCGGTGAAGCGTGATGCTTCCTCTTTTAAGATCTCTTTCTCTCCGCCGTCGATGGCAAGAAGCATGCGGGTTGTCCGCGGAATGGCGTTGTCTTTTAAACCGCCCTCCAGCTCGATCAGGGCATAATCCATCTTTCCTGCCAGTTCGTACAGGAAACGGCCCGCCAGAATGTTGGAGTTGGCACGGTTTTTGTGGATTTCCGTACCGGAATGGCCACCGGCAAGACCGGAAATCGTCACTTCCATCTGCTCACCCATCACTTCGCTTCTGCGCACCGGCAGATCCATCATGGCTGTCATACCGCCTGCGCACGATACGGTGAGAATGCCTTCCTCTTCAGAATCCATATTTAACAGTGTTCTTCCCTTTAATTCATTCCCGTTTAATGCTGCTGCGCCGAGCAGTCCGATCTCTTCATCCGTCGTAATCAGTGCCTCGATGGCCGGAAGCTGCAGATCATCCGATTCCAGCACAGCCAGCATATAGGCAACGGCAATTCCGTCGTCTCCGCCAAGCGTCGTGTCCCTGGCATAAATCTCATCGCCGTCGATGTGAAGCTCAAGGCCGTCCTTCGTAAAATCGTGGCTGCTGCCCGGCTTCTTCTCGCAGACCATATCGCAGTGGCCCTGCAGAATCACGGTCGGAGCCAATTCACATCCCTTCGATGCCGGGCGGCGGATGATCACGTTGTTGGACGCATCCTGATACCAGGATAATTCATGGTCCCTTGCAAACTGAACCAGATAGTCGCTCACTTCTTTTGTGTTTCCGGAGCCGTGCGGAATGCGGCAGAGCTCTTCAAAATAATAAAATACACGTTCCGGTTTTAATCCTGCTAATACGCTCATTTTTTCTTCTCCCATCTTCTTTTTTTCAAAGCTTCGTCATACTCTATTTTAGAAAGCGGGAGGAGGTTCGAACGTCATGAAAAAATCACTTTTATTTCTCTCTTCCCTGCTTCTTTTTTTCTGTCTTCTTATCTTTCCCGCGCGGACTTTTTTCTATGCCTGCGAGGGTGTCAATCTCTGGTTTCATACCATTCTTCCGTCACTTCTGCCGTTTCTGATTCTGACATCTCTTCTTCTGGAAACAGGAGCCGCGCGGCGGATCTCTGCCCGTGCAGAAGTTTTTTTTCAAACGGTTTTCGGTCTTTCCCCGGCTGGGTTTTATGCACTTTTTCTCGGTCTTTTCTGCGGTTTTCCCATGGGAGCGCGCATCACTGCCCAGCTCTATGAGGCAGAAGAAATTGACCGGAACGAAGCGTGCTATCTTTTAACCTTCTGCAGCAGTCCGAGTCCTGCTTTTCTGTCTTCCTATGTTATCTTAACTGCGTTTTCCGGACAGATCCATCCCGGGTTCGTCTTCGGCGTGCTCTACGGTTCCAATTTTCTAACTGGTTTTCTGTTCCGGCTTGTTTTCCGCCGCTTCCGCCTGCACCGGCACACCGCCCATCGGACACATTCCGTGGAAAAAAAAGAGATGTCAAAACAGACTTCCAAAGGAAACCTGCTGGACACCTCTATCATGAACGGATTTGAAATCATTACACAGCTTGGCGGATACATCATCCTGTTTTCCATTCTGTCCGGACTTCTGATGGATCTGCATCCGTTTGGTTCCGCCTCGCCCCTGCTCTGCGGCGTGCTGGAAATCACGACGGGAATCGCACAGCTTGCCGCGTCCTCTCTTCCTTACGCCGGAAAAGTCTCTGCTATCCTTACCTGCGCCGCCTTCGGCGGTCTCTCTGTCGCTGCCCAGACAAACTGTATGATCCATAACAGCGGTCTGCCCCTCTGGCCTTATCTTGCCGGGAAGCTCTGCTGTGCTGCTTTCGCAGGAACGCTTGGTTTATTCCTCTTCGCTTTCCTCTTCTGATGCCGGATCATATTCCGGTACGACAACTTCTTCCTCTGGCTGCTCTTCTTCCGGAGCACCCTGCGGGGAGAGCTCACTTCTGTTCTGAACAACGGTATTGTAGCAGCTTGTCAGGGATTCTACAAAGCTGTTGTATTTCTCTCCTGCATCGTTTAATGCAGTCGTCATAATATTGCTTAAGTTGGCAAGCATATCATCGGTATATCCGATGGCACCGAGACGGATGCTGTTGGCATCGTTGGTTGCAGCATCCAGGATTTCCTGTGCCTGCTGGTTTGCATTGTTGACGGTCTCATTTGCCTGTGCGTATGCTGACTGCATCACTTCACTCTGCTCTACCATCTCTCTTGCCTTTGCCTGTGCCTCTGCAATGATGGCATCTGCCTTGTTCTGTGCATCTGCCAGAATCGCATCTTTGTTGCTGATGATCTTCTGGTACCGTTTGATCTCGTCCGGTGTTTTCAGACGGAGCTCACGGAGAAGCTCTTCTAATTCTTCTTTATTTACAACGATTTTGGTGGTAGACAGCGGCTGATATTTACAGCTCTCTACATACTCCTCAATTTCTTCGATGATCTGTTCAATTCTGCTGCTCATTTTAATTCTCCTTATCTTTTATCCTGCGGCATTCCTTCTGAATTTCGGGCGGCATACTTTGCGCGGATTTCTTTTTCCACAAAATCCGGAACAAATTTGTGAATGTCGCCGCCAAAAGCAGCTACTTCTTTTACTACCGTGGAGCTGAGGTACGCATACTCCAGCGAGGTAATCAGAAACGTGGTATCTACTTCCGGTTCCAGAACGCGGTTCGTCTGTGCCATCTGCAGTTCATATTCAAAGTCTGTGATCGCGCGGAGTCCGCGGACGATCGTATGCGCCTGGCATTCCTTCGCAAAATCAACAGCGAGCCCGCTGAAAGAACGGACTTCGACATTTGGAATGTCCTGGGTCGCTTTCTTTAGTATATTAACACGTTCTTCCACAGAAAACAACGGAGATTTTGAGGAATTATGTAAAACTCCCACGATTACGCGGTCAAAAAGCTTGGATGCACGCAAGATAACATCCAGATGACCATACGTTACAGGGTCAAAAGTTCCCGGGTATACGGCTGTCTTCATGATTCTTTTACTCCTTCGTGTTTGCTTTTCGGGGTAAGGAATACATGGACATTTGTCTTATAGATTTTTTTCTTCAGAATTTCGTATCCGGCATCCTCCGCCCAGTCGAAATCAGTATTCAGCGATGCTTCTACAATAATTAAGGTATCCTCACCGATAAAAGAGGCGTCGCGGAACGCATACAGCACGTCCTTTTCCAGTCCCTTATCGTATGGCGGGTCCATAAAAATGCAGTCAAAAGGCTCCTGTCCCTGAAGCGACTGCAGAGCTGCATGCGCTTCCATGGGCAGGAGCACTGCCTGCTGTTCCAGCTTCGTAAATTTTAAATTCTGCCGGATACAGTCTGCTGCAGCTTTGTTCTGCTCTACGAACCACGCGCGCTCGGCGCCGCGGCTCAACGCCTCGATTCCGATCGCCCCGCTTCCGGCGAACAGATCGAGAAAACGCGCATCCGGCAGATACGGCTGAAGCATGTTAAATAAGGTTTCTTTGATCCGGTCCGTCGTCGGCCGGGTCTGTCTGCCGGGAACCGTCTTTAATGGAAGACTCCGGCATTTTCCTGCTATTACTCTCATGTTGGTCTTATTTTCGTCCTTACTGTTTTTGTTTGATGGATCAGTCGGCTTTCAACTGCTCTCTCCAGTCCAGATCTCCTCTTGCAAGTCCCAAAATCAGAGACTCCGCGGTTCCGATATTTGTTGCAATCGGGATATTGTACTGGTCGCAGGTACGGATAATTTTGTAGACATCCGGCTCTTTCGGATTGATCATCGTCGGATTGTAAAAGAAAATTACCATATCCATATCGCCGCGTTCAATCATCTCGGTAAACTGTTTGTCTCCGCCTACGCTTCCAGGCAGAAACTTGTGTACATGAAGGTTCGTCACCTCTTCAATCCGCCGTCCGGTGGTTCCGGTGGCGTACACCTCATGTTTCATGAGGATTCCCTTGTATGCAATACAGAAATCCTCGATCAAACTCTTCTTGCTGTTGTGTGCTATGATTCCAATATTCATTACTGCAAACCGCCCCTTCTCCTGTTTTTACTACCATGTACAGCAATTATAACAAATTTATTTTCAATACGCAATTCTTTTTGTGAATTTTTTACACAGTTTTTATATTTTTTTCTGACGTTCCATTTTTCCTTCTTCTTTTACTTTCTCCGCTTTTCCGGAAAAAATACAGAATCTGGAAGTTTATTTTTGTTTTCTTTCCACATACTATGACCGTAGCAGAACAGATGAAAAACACATCCGGATCTGCTTCACAGCAGCTTTTAACAAGCACAAAGATAAAGGAGGGAATGAACATGGCGAATCGTTCATCGAATACCGCAGCAGTACCAGAAGCAAAAGGCGCTCTGGACAAATTCAAATTTGAGGTGGCAAGCGAACTCGGCGTGCCGCTCAGTGATGGCTACAACGGTAACCTGACTTCCAAACAGAATGGTTCTGTCGGAGGTTATATGGTCAAAAAGATGATTGAGCAGCAGGAACGCCAGATGTCCGGCGGTTCTTCTGGCCAGTACTAATCATCCCGGTATAACATCCTGATGCCGGAACAGGCATCAAAAAGCGTGAGCTCTTTTCTTTTCGGAAAAGCTCACGCTTTTTTCTTGCTCCTGCAGAGCTGGTACATAATACTTACAGATCAATGCTTCCGGTTACATCATCATTGATTACGTAGTAAGCAGTAAATTCCTCCGGTTTTACATA
This sequence comes from Blautia sp. AM28-27, assembly GCF_003480905.1. Taxonomy (NCBI): domain Bacteria; kingdom Bacillati; phylum Bacillota; class Clostridia; order Lachnospirales; family Lachnospiraceae; genus Blautia; species Blautia sp. AM28-27. The sequence goes on along the minus strand of NZ_QUJK01000001.1, from coordinate 792,414 downwards.
AACCTTCAGGCTCTTTAATTCCTCTGCTTTCTTGCCATATCCTTCGATCCAGATCTGCTGGATTCTCTCGTACAGATCTTTCTCCTTGATTTCTCTTCCGCCGAACTGCAGAATCATCTCCTGCTCCGCTTCTTTCTTTGCTGCTTTTGCAGGTGATTTTTTCTCTGCCGGCTTTTTCACTGCTGCTGGTTTTTTCGGTGCAGCCGCTTTCTTTGTCGTTGTTTTCTTTGCTGTTGTGCGGGTTGTTTTTGCAGCTTTTGCTGCCGGTTTTTCTTCTGCTTTTGCAGGTGCTTCCTCTGCTGCTGCAGTTTCCTTTACAACTTCTTTTGCAACTTCTTTTACAGCTTCTTTCTCTGCTGCGGTTGTTTTTTCTGCTGCTTTGGTCTCTACTTTTACTGTCTCGTTCTCTGCTGTCTTAGCCTGGGCAGCTGGTTTTTTCTTTACCATATCTGTTTCCTCCCATTTGGACCGGCCCTGTATATTTTGGAAGAGCCATCCTGCGAACTATTATTCAGGCGAACGCTTGACACTCACGGTCCGCACATTTTTTGATTCCTTGTTTATGATACATGAATTTTTTTGTCATTTCAAGTAATATCTGATTTCGCACGAATTTTCCACGAAATTGTACAGTCATTTTCCATACTATCCAATCAGGCTGTTACTTTTATCCGATTTTGCATTTTAAAGCCGGATTTTTTTTGTAATTTTTCACAATCCAATGTCGTGGTTTTCCAGATCAAGATACGATTTCATTACCTTTTTCAGCAGTTCATGCTCCGGTTTTTCAAAATAAGGATCGTCGGCAAGCAGTTCTGAAGCCGCCTCACTCGCTTTCTGCAGGATATCGGCATCCCGGAAAATATCTGCCATCTGGAATTCCATATCCCCGCTCTGGCGCGTTCCCAGCAGATCGCCGCTGCCGCGCAGTTTCAAATCTTCCGAAGCAATATAAAACCCGTCGTTCGAATGGTTCAGGATTTCCAGACGTTTGGCGGTCTCCTGATCTTTGTTTCCGCGGATGAAAATACAGTAGGACTGATGCTCTCCTCTTCCGACACGTCCGCGGAGCTGATGGAGCTGTGCAAGGCCGAACCGTTCGGCATTTTCCACCATCATCACCGTCGCATTCGGCACGTTGACACCGACCTCCACGACTGTCGTCGAGACGAGTACCTGGATTTCTCCGCTGGCGAACCGCTCCATGATCTCGTTTTTCTGCGCCGCCTTCATCTGTCCGTGCAGCATCTCTACTGTGATGCCCAGCAGCTCTTTTTTCAGGAGCTGTGTATAGTCGGTGACGTTTTCCGCTTCCAGACCCTCGCTCTCCTCCACCATCGGGCAGATCACATACGCCTGACGGCCCAGTTCGACCTGACGCGTGATAAAGCGGTAAGCTTTTGGACGGTAAGACGTATCCACCACACAGTTTTTGATCGGCAGACGCTTCGCCGGAAGTTCATCAATCACAGAAATCGAAAGATCTCCGTACAGAATGATAGCCAGGGTTCTTGGAATCGGCGTTGCACTCATAACGAGAACATTCGGCGGTTCCCCTTTTTCAGCAAGTGCCGTTCTCTGCCGGACACCGAAGCGGTGCTGTTCGTCTGTGATGACAAGCGCCAGATTTTTGTACTGTACCTTTTCCTGAATCAGTGCATGTGTGCCGATCACCATTTTGCAGCTTCCGTCTTCCAGACTGGCATAGAATTCCCGGCGTTCTTTTGCTTTCGTGGATCCAGTCAGAAGGCGGGGATTGTATCCCGTCAGATTGTTTTCTTTCAACAGAGTGCAGAGCGATTCATAATGCTGCCGCGCCAGAACCTCCGTCGGAACCATCAGCGCCGATTGGTAGCCGTTCTCAGCTGTCATAATCATTGCAAGGAATGCCAGAATCGTCTTTCCGCTTCCGACATCTCCCTGTACCAGCCGCGCCATGCGGGTATGGCCTTTTAAGTCCCGCTCCAGTTCGCCCCACACGCGCATCTGTGCATTCGTGAGACGGTACGGCATATTTTCGATGACTTCCTCCGTCTTCCAGACGGCGCGGATCGGGAACACATTGGTAATTCCCTCCGTCTGCTCTTTTAACTGCCGCAGGGACAGGATGAAGAGAAAAAACTCTTCGAACACAATTCTGCGCCGCGCCGTTTCCAGATGCTCCTGGTCTTTTGGAAAATGAACCTCATGGAGGGCATAATTGATTTCACAGAGTTCATACCGGGCACGGATTTTTTCCGGCAGATAGTCCTGCGCAGGTGCGCATCGTTCCAGCACCTGTGCAACGGCCTTGCTCACCATCTTGTTCGTGAGACCGGCTGTCAGCCCATAAACCGGCTGAAGACTTGCCAGAAGCTCATGGTATGCGGCAGGAGTGAAGATTTCCGGCTGCTCCATCACGAGACGGCCTGATTTTTCCTGTATCTTTCCGCGGAAGATAAAAACACTGCCTTTCTTCAGCGTGCTCCGCAGAAACGGCATATTAAACCAGGTAAGCTGCAGCCGCACCGGCTCCTCGTAGAGTTCCAGGACAACGACGCTCTTTCTCTGGTTTCCTTTTACCGACGGACTGTGGACAATTCTTCCGTATACCGCATTCTTTTCCTCTTGTCTGCATTCGCGAAGGGGAACCGGCTCTGCATAGCAGTCATAATCTCTTGGATAATAATGCAGAAGCTGCTGCAAATTGTAGATTCCTACTTTTGCAAACAGCTTCTCCGTTTTTTCACCGATCCCCTTCAGTGTTGTCAGGGGTTCCGTATTCATATTTTTCTTTCCTTACTCTTATTCAACCGAAACGACACAGTAGTAAATCGGCTGTCCGCCATAGTTTACTTCCACATCGCAGTCCGGATATGCCTGCTCGATTTTTTCGCCAAGGCTTTCGGCATCTTCCTCACTCATATCTTCACCGTAGTAGATGCTGATCAGCTCGCTGTCCTCATCGACCATGGCGCGGATGGTTTCTTCTGCAACGGTAAGAATATCCTGTCCGACAGCGAGAAGTCCATGATCGCCAAGTCCCATGATGTCGCCCTGATGGATCTCTTTCTCATCGATGTGGGTATCACGTACCGCGTACGTTACCTGACCGGTTTTTACCATCTGGATGCCCTCTGTCATGGCCTCCTCGTTCTCTTCTGCAGATTTCTCCGGCACATAGCTGATCATGGCTGTGATGCCCTGCGGAACGGTTTTGGTCGGAACAACGATGATATTTTTGTCCTCAGTCATGGCTTTTGCCTGATTTGCTGCGAGGATGATATTTTTGTTGTTCGGCAGAATAAAGATATTCTTTGCATTGACCTTCTCAATTGCAGTCAGCATATCCTCGGTGCTCGGGTTCATGGTCTGACCGCCCTCGATCAGGTAATCAACACCGAGTCCCTGGAAGATCTCTTTGATTCCCTCTCCGATGGACACGGCGATGAATCCGTTCTCCTTCGGCGGCTGTTTTGCTGCTTCTTTTCTCTTCTTATCTTCCTCTGCCTGCTGTGCTGCGATCTTTTCTGCGTTCTTGATCAGGCGCTCCTGATGCTCCTCACGCATGTTGTCGATCTTCATTCTGGTCAGCTGTCCGTACGTCAGCGCCTTGGAAATTGCTTTTCCAGGATCGTTGGTATGTACGTGTACCTTAACCAGCTCATCGTCTGCAACGAGAACGATCGAATCTCCGATTCCATTCAGGAAATCTTTGAATGCATAAACCTCTTCATCCGGAAGCGGGTTTTCCAGCATAATGATAAACTCGGTGCAGTAGCCGAATTTGATTTCTTTTTCTGTCTCTTTGGACGGTCTGACAAATTCTGTCTTTGCTTCCGGCATCTCGAAATTCAGATCAATCTCTTTCCCGAGGAACGCGTCATATGCGCCCTGCAGTACGGTTAAGAGACCCTGTCCGCCGGAATCCACAACGCCTGCCTCTTTTAATACCGGAAGCATCTCTGGTGTCTGGGAGAGCACGTACTCTGCATGCGCGAGAACGTCCTCGATGAATGCGTTCAGATCTTCGCTTTCCGGTGCAAGCTCTGCTGCTTTCTCTGCTGCTCCCTTTGCCACGGTCAGGATGGTACCTTCTTTTGGCTTCATAACGGCTTTGTATGCAGTCTCGACTGCTTTTTCCATTGCCTCTGCAAGAATCTCTGCATTCAGCTCTTGATAGTCGCGGATCTTCTTGGTAAAGCCACGAAGGAGCTGGGAAAGAATAACGCCAGAGTTACCTCTGGCACCGCGCAGAGAACCGGAAGAGATTGCCTTGGAAAGGTTGTACATGTTCACTTCTGTGAGCGAGTTTACTTCCTTGACTGCGGACATGATCGTCAGCGTCATGTTGGTACCTGTGTCGCCGTCCGGTACCGGGAACACGTTCAGCTCATTGATCCACTCTTTCTTTACTTCCAGATTTTTTGCACCAGCCAGAAACATTTTTGCCAGTAAGCCGGCATCAATTGTATTTGTAGCCACTTTCTTCATTTCCTCCTATTACCATCAGTCGATGACGCGAACGCCTTCAACCAGGATGTTGATTTTTTCAATTTCCATTCCGGTGAACTCTTCCACCTTGTATTTCACATTATTGATCAGGTTATCTGTTACGGCAGAAATACTGACTCCGTAAGAAACAATCACGTGGAAATCCAGGGAAATTTTATTTTCCGAAATCGATACATTGATTCCGTGTGTCAGACTCTCTTTTTTCAGAAGTTTGACCAGTCCATCTTTCATGTTTACCGCTGCCATTCCGACAATGCCGAAGCACTCCACAGCAACGCTGCCCGCATACAGGGCGATTACATCCGGATTGATTACGATTTCTCCCAAGCCTGTATTCATACGACCTTTCATGCCTTGTATCCTCCAATTCCATCATACTATTCAAAACACATGGAGACAGGAATAACTGACTCCACTCTACGATACATTATAACCGCTTTTCCGCAAAAAAGAAAGTTTAAAATGAAAAACCTTCAAAATTCATATAATTTTTTCATTTTTTACTTGCAAAACCGGTATAGATCTGTTAGAATGACTTATGTTGTGAGTCTAAAATGCGTTTTGACTCAAGTACGTATGTCAAGGAGGTGCAATCATGGCAAAGTGTGCAATTTGTGAGAAGGGTGCTCATTTCGGAAACAACGTAAGTCATTCACATAGAAGAAGCAATAAAATGTGGAAATCTAACGTAAAATCTGTCAAAGTTAAAGTTGACGGTGTACCGCAGAAAATGTACGTATGTACTTCCTGCTTAAGATCCGGAAAAGTAGAGCGTGCATAAGTTGAATGGTTAAAAGGCCTTTCCAGTCCGGGAAGGCTTTTTTGCTGTTTAAAAATAGAATTAAGATTTTAAAAAAAGTTCTGGGAAGAGCAAACAGGACATAAGTTTTCGCTTATGCCCTGTTGTGCTCTATTTTTTATATTTTAAAAGGGAGAAAAAAATAGCGTGGTCTCTTAAGCTGAACCTGCCAACGATCCATATGCTTAGCAAAAGAAAAAGAGCATCCTACCGAAACTTTCATTCTGGTAAGACGCCCTCGTCTTGATCTATGATATTAGTATAGTTGGCTGATTCATTTAAGATGGACTTATTATAGCGCAGCTTTCTTCATTTTGCAAGTATTTCTCTGTACAAATCAGCCAGTTCATTTCCGATCTTTTTGTGCATCTTTCACTATTCCCCTGTATTGCAGAACAGATGATATCCCACGCACAGCAGCAGAGCGGCCGCAAGAACCGTAAGAAATGAGCTGCGGATCATCAGGCTGATGAGAAGCCCGACCCCCATCCAAAACAGCAGAAAACCTAAAATTCTGCACAAACGAGCTTACTCCTTATCCGCCTCTTGGTTTATTATATGCTCTACTTTCTCTGCGGTATACCCGTCCTCTTCCTTTTTGCCGGTAAAGCGGCTGATCAGATCCGGAGCCATGTCAATGATTTTGGTCACAGCATCCTGGTTTTTGATGTTGACCAGACGCGTTCCGTTTTTGCTGATGACAAGAACGGCGCTCGGAGAAATTTTTCCGCCCATACCGCCTCCTGCATTGTTCTTTGCATTTTCTGCGAATGCGCCCGCTCCCACGCCGAAGGAAACGTCTACCAGCGGCAGAAGAATCGTATCCTCAATGTGGATCGCCTCACCTACGACCGTCTTTGTTGTGATAAAACTGTCCATTCCGCGGAACAGTGCTTCTACGGTATTCTGAAATGTGTTGTCCTTTTCTGCCATCTTTTAGGCCTCCTTGTGTTTGAAATGTCGTATGGTTTTCCGAAGATTCTGATCCCGGAATAATCGAAGTGCAATGCCGGCTGCTGTCACAGCCTGAAAACTTCCTTTCATCCGGACATCGCCCTGGAGAATTTCCTGTTCGAAATCCGGCTGGATGGAAAGGTCTTTCGGCAGTTTTCCATAAATCATACCCAGAATGCCGAGTGTCTCTCCGGTCAGTGCCGGATCGTTAAATCCGAACCGGACTGTGCCGGTTACTTTTTTCGGTGCTGCTTTCTTCAGGAAATAAAGCACTTCTTTCTTTGCATGGAGCAGCGCCTCACGGAACATCTTCGAACGGAAGAATTTTTTCACACTCTCCCACTTTCTTTTTAACCGTCTGCCTGCCTGGATTTTCTGCTCCAGTTTTTCAAGCAGACGGAACGGAAGTTCCAACAGCCGGAAAGCTGTCTGCAGCAGACGGCTGGCAAGATTCAGCAGTTTTTCCGGAAGATATTCGATCCTTCCGAAAAACCGTTCCAGAATGCTTTTTTTCGGCGCATCCGGTTCCTGCTCTTGCTCTGGCTGCTCCTTCTGTGCTGTCACCTTCTGCTGCTTTTCTTTCTGGTCCGGTGCTTTCTGCTCTGCTGTTTTTTCTGCTTCCAGCGCATTTTCTGTCTCATTTTCCTCCGTCCGGGGCACGGACGCTTCTCCCCGGCGGATCTTTTTCAGCCGCCGTTTCCATGTTTCCAGTGATGCCCCGAAAAGCAGAATCTGCGCCTCCGACTTCTGTTCCTCATACGAGGCCGTCAGCGCGACAGCTCCGAAAAGCCACGATACTCTTCCGCTCGCTTTTACGCAGGCAAATCCCTCTTCTTCTTTCAGAACCTGCGCCCGGTAGCAAAAAGGAAGAAACAGGACGGTGCAGACGATAAGAAGCACGAGAAACAGTAAAACAAGGAGTAAAATCCCCAGTGCCTTCAAAATCATGAATAGTATATGTATCATTCACATCCCTCAATCCGGTTCAGCAGCCATTCCCGGATTTTTACTTCTCCGGTTTCCCGATAAGTTTCCAATGCGATCGCCTCCACAAGCTCAAAAGCTTCCTCGCGCGACACGGCAAGTCCGACAATCATCGGACAGTTTCTCCGCACGGCCGGCTGTAAAAGCAGATCCGCCGGAATTACATCCAGATTGTTCTGCTGATTGGAAGGCAGTGTGAGGAGCCAGACTCCCGGAACTGCTTTTTTGTTCTCAATCCGGCGCATCCATTTTTTCTGTTTCTTTTTTGCAGTATCCCCGACGTACAGATTTTTATACCAGTTTACCATATTTTCCCTGAGCTTGTGGCTGAACCTTCCATAAATTTGCTCTCTTCAGTTCCAGATACTCCTGATAGGCCTTTTCCAGAATCTGCCGTTCATTGGAAAACTTCAGCAGATGATATGCTTCGTGATACTTGTAATAGCCCGAATCCACAAAGTATTCTTCTCTCTGTGGACGGCTGTAGTAGCCGGATGAGACCATCAGATACCAGTGCACCTCTTTTTCCACGGTGTCCTCCGGAATGCTGAAGCTGTACTGGCTTTTTCCCACGTACTTGATGATGGTGCCGTGCACGCCGGACTCCTCATATACCTCGCGGACAGCAGTCTGTTCATGGGTTTCTCCCGGCTCAACGGTTCCTTTCGGCAGAACCCAGCCTTCATATTTGTTGCGGTAGCTTTTGTAAAGCGTCAATATTTTTCCACGGTAGATTACGATACCTCCGCAGCTTACTGCTTCGATCATACGTTTTAAGCTCCTTCTGGCTTTTTCCATTCTCTGACAGCTCTTTTCTTCCCGCTTGCCGCCAGATCTTCTGTTAAAAAGTATACCTCTTTTCCCGCCCCCGCGCAACCTTAAAACCGCATCCTTTTTCTAACATTTTTCTAAAAATTCAGAAAACGCGCCCGAACCCATCCTTTCCGGTTCGAACGCGTTTTTTTCATCGTTTACTGCTGTGCATAATATGCTTCAATTACCTGTCTTGCAATCGGTACAGCGACTTCACTCGAATATCCGCCGTTTTCTGCCACAACAGCAATGACAATATCAGGATCATCCGCATTGGAGAATCCGACAAACCAGGAATGCGGTGTCTCTCCGTCGCTTCCGTGTTCTGCGGTTCCTGTTTTACCGGCGATATTGTACGGCAGATCCGAAAGTGAAACTGCAGTTCCGTTCTGGACAACGCCTTTCATCAGCTCTGTCAGCGTATTGGCTTCGCTCTCGGACATTACCGTGCCAAGAGACTCTTTGTAAAAGGTTTTGACTGCCTGTCCGTCCGCAGACACAATGTTATCCACATAACGCGGTTTGATCATTTCTCCGTCATTTGCAACCGCGGAGGCGATCAGTGCCATCTCCATCGGTGTTACCAGCGTATCGCCCTGGCCAATGGAGGTCTGCATCACAAGAGCATCCGCCGTTGTCGAATCAAGATCGAAAGAACTTTTGCTGGTCGGAAGCTCCAGATCCAGACGGCTGTTCAGATACAGGGAATCCGCCAGCGAGCGGAAGGCATCTTTATCCAGCCCAAGGCCAATCTGTGCAAAGGCAGAGTTGCACGAATGTGCAAACGCACCTGCAAAATCTTCCGGTCCATGCACTTCACCACCGGAGCAGTGAATCGTATAGTTTCCTGCTGTCAGCTCACCGTCACAGTCGAACGAAAAACCGTCCAGTGTGCCGTTCTGACGGAGATACGCAAGCGAAGTAACAATCTTGAACGTAGATCCCGGCGGATATCTTCCCTGCAGACCGCGGTTCAGAAACACGCCGCTCTCATCGTCTGCGTTCAGTGCCTCCCAGTCCTCATCAATCGTATTAGGATTAAAAACCGGATTGCTCACATTGGCAAGTACACGGCCCGTTTTTGCCTCCAGCACGACAACTGCACCGCGGTATCCGTCCAGTGCATCGGCCGCGGCCTGCTGGAGTGTTGTATTCAGCGTTGTATAGAGACTGTCTCCCGGGTTCTTCGCATCGCTGAATTCATTCTTTACCTGCTTTAACTTACTTGTATGGGACTCCATCAGCATATAGTTGTAGGAAGATTCGAGGCCGCTGTTTCCTTTTCCCGTGTAGCCAACCACCTGCGCAAACAGGCTGCCGAACGGATACGTTCTTACCTCATCCCCGTTTTCATCTGTCGTCGTCTTTGCCAGTTCCTGGCCGTCCGCAGAATAGATTGTTCCGCGGATCACGCGCTCTGCATAGTTATTCTGTCTCGTATTGTAAGAACTATTCAGAAATTCTTCTTTCCGCACGACATTAAAGTAAACGAGATACGCGATCAGCCCAAGAAACATTGCCACGAACAGGAACGAAACGATCAGATACGGCCCTGCGCCGTTGTTTGCCGCCTTACCAGTGGAGGCTGTTCTCGGTCTGCTCTTCGATCCGCCGTTCGAATTCATCCGGCTGCTCGCGGTACTTCTGGCGGGTTCCCTGTCCGTCGTTCCGGCTGCCGCTCTTCTTTCGTCTTTCGGTCTCTTCGTCCGGGCGTCGTTTTTTCTTGGCGCCTGGGTCGTTTTTCTGCTGGTTTCGTTTCTTCTTGTTTTGTCTTTTCTCAAGCTCCTCACCTTCGTCTTCCCTTAAGATGTACAATCCCTGAATGATCGACAGCATCAGCACCGTGGAGAACATAGAGCTTCCTCCATAGCTGACCAGCGGCAGCGTGATACCTGTCATAGGAATAAATTTAATGGTTCCTCCGATGGTGAGGAACACCTGTGTCGCATATTCCGTTCCAAGACCCATGGCAATCAGTTTGTAGAACCGTTTGCTCATCTTCATGGAAATATTGATAATCAGAAGGAATGTGGACATGCACAGCAGAATCAGGCAGATTCCGAAGATAATGCCCATCTCCTCACAGATCGCACAGAAAATAAAGTCTTTCGTTGCAACCGGGATAATGTCAGGCCGTCCCTCGAAAAGGCCGGTTCCGAACCATCCGCCGGAGCACATGCCGAAGAGGCCCTGTGCTAACTGGCTGCTGATATCCCAGTTTCCGATCGGATCCTGCCAGAGTGCCACACGGTTCCGTACATGGGAAAACAGGAAATACGCCACAACGCAGGCGGCACTCATTCCCGCAAGTCCCAAAAGCGGATATCTGGCTTTTCTCGTTGCCACATAGATTACAACCACGTACGCCATAAAGAAGACAAACGCAGTTCCAAGGTCGGTGGATGCAACAAGGATCAGCACATGAACTGCCGCAATGACCGTTGCTTTCACAACGTTTCCAAAGGAATTATCCTCGCGCAGCATGCCTGCCATAAAGAACACGAGTGTGATCTTGGCAATCTCGGAGAGCTGGAACGTAATGCCGTGGATTTCGATCGACAGCTTCGCACCGCCGGAAGTAAAGCCAAGCACCATAACGACGGAAAGCATGGCAATTCCGAGCACAGCGTAAATCCAGGTCAGATTTTTCAGGAACTTGCCCTTTCGGACAATGACCGGAATGATGAAGCAGAGCAGTGTGGATGCCGCCAGAATTTTGTACTGGGACATCGCCTTTGACACGCTCAGTCTCGTCAGAATAATCATGCTGATCGAGAGCAGCATACACATGTTGTTTACCAGGATCATCGATGCCTTCCGGTAAATCAGGCGGTACAGGATCTGTACGCCCAGGATATACGCCATCGTGAGCAGAAACATCTGAATCGTTGATACTTCGCCCTCCTGCAGGAACATCACGAAGAAACAGATGAAATTCATCAGAATGATCATGATGATCTGCCGCATCAGAATGTAATGGCGCTCATCCTCATCCCGCTCTTTGAGTGCAGCAAACGACTGCACGGTAAAACAGATCATGAGGAAGGTAATCACATATTTTGATAACTGAACAATGGTATTTTCCATAAATTCCCCTTATTTTTTTCTCACCGTTTACTCTACTTTCCGGCGGAAATGGCCTTTGGTATATTCCTGTTCGGCCGGAACTGCGATTCCTTTACAGTACGTTCCAGCAAACGCAGCGGCGATTTCTTTTGTCTCCTCCAGTGTCTCGATGGTAAAATTCAGCCGCACCGCAGCCGGATGCATGGACCGGATCTCATCGGCTTCTTTTACCAGGCCGAGCGGAAGGCTGTTGTAGATCACACTGTAGCACGAGGTGCAGTAACTCTTCACCGGGAAGTATTTTCCCATCCGGTCTTTTAAGCGTACCAGAGAATAACTGTGATTGCAGCCGTTCAGGTTCTTCTGGACACACTGGGCGGAAACCATCATCGGAAGGTAGCCGTAGACCACCATTTCGCTGTTCGTATTGTCACGTTTTCCGATTTCCCGCTCGTTCAGCTCATACGGAACGGTATCACGCTGCACGCCCTGCTCCTGCCAGAATGCCTGCGCACGGCTGTTGTACGTGTAAACGCTGTAATCGAGCCGGATATCCTTTTCCATTCCCATCTCTTTCAAAAACGAAAAGCTTTCGAGATTGCGGATCAGGAAACCGCCAAGACCGATCTCCTTCAGACAGCGGAACGTGTCGCGGTATTCCTTCAGATCGCCTTCACGCACAACGTGCGGCAGCATCAGATAAACCTGTTTTCCCAGTTCTTTCGCCTGCAGGATGCCTTTTTCCGCCTGCTCTTCGAAGATTTCCCGTTTGAAGCATCCCATGCCGGCGTAGATCGTCGTGATCTCCGGAATCTCGAGCAGTGCATTCCACTGGGCTCTCGTCTCGGCAGATGCGGTCAGCTCCATTTTCTTTTCTGCCCTGCTCTCCTGGTCCGGTTTTCCAGATGCTTTTGCTTCCTGTTCCGGCTTTTCCGCTGCTTTTCTGCGGTATGGCTCTGTCATCTCTTTCACCAGCTGGTCTGAAACGCCTCTCCGCAGCTCGTTTAACGTCTGCATCGGCACGAAACAGTTGTCATCCATACAGACATCGAGTTCTTTGAAATAGAATGGTGTCTCGCCTGTCTTTTCCAGCTGTGTTTTTACGCGTTCCTCGGTCAGCGGCTGCTTCTTTGCCGGTTCTACCATGCCCGCCTCTGCTGTTACGCTGTATTTTCCGCTTTCTGCACTTAAGAACGCCGGCTGGCCCGGATACAGGGTCAGAAAGCCGGAAATCGGCTCTTTTGCCTCAGTCTCGATATAATCTCTCTGGATCTCATAAAAGAGCTGCTCATTTCTGCGCTGTTTCTTTTTATTTTCCTGCTCTTTTTCGTTCTTCAGCGCCATCATATCGCGTCCGTTTCTTACGGTATAATAGCTTTTGTTGAAACCGTCACGGTTATACAGCTCATACAGCTTTTTCATGTCCTCCGGCAGAACGTGGAAACGAGACGGCTTTTTTTCGTACAGATCGAGGTATTTGCGGTAAATGCTGACAACGCCCGCTGTATACTCCGGCTTTTTCATTCTGCCTTCGATTTTGAGGGACATAATTCCGGATTTTACAATCTCCGGCAGCAGTTCTACCGTACACATATCCTTCGGGCTTAACGGATAGCGGTCGCCCGGCTCCCCCATGCGGTGGTTGTCTTTATCGTACGCTTCGTACGGCAGACGGCACGGCTGCGCGCATCTTCCGCGGTTTCCGCTTCTTCCGCCGATCAGGCTGGAAAAAAGGCACTGTCCCGAATAGCAGTAGCAGAGCGCCCCGTGGACGAAGCATTCAATTTCAAGGTTGGTCGTCCGGTGGATTTTCTGGATCTCCGCAAACGAAAGCTCACGGGCCGGTACCACACGCGTTGCGCCAAGGCTCTCCAGGAAACGCGCTCCCGCAGATCCTGTCACTGTCATCTGTGTGCTCGCATGAATGTCGAGATCCGGGAACCAGGAGCGGACCGCCTTTAAAACGCCCATATCCTGGACAATCACGGCATCCAGTCCCTGCTCATAGTACAGACGCAGATACGGATACAGTTTCTCTTCCAGTTCCTCCTCTTTTAAGAGGGTGTTGACCGTCAGATACAGTTTCCGGTTCCGCAGATGGACGTAATCGATGGCTGAGAGAATCTCCTGCTCATCCAGATTTTTTGCATACGCTCTTGCGCCGAATGCGGCTCCGCCGAGATAGACGGCATCCGCACCGGCGGAAACTGCTGCTTTTAACGCTTCCATCGAACCGGCTGGTGCTAATAATTCTGTCTTCATCTTTATCTCCTAAAAACGGGCGATTACCTGTTCCGCAATCCCCCGTTTTTCCTTCTTTTACGCTTTTAATAAATCTTCCAGATCCTTATTTGCCTTATCAAGCTGCCGCTGCAGTTCTTCCCTCTCGCCGCGCACATGTTCCAGCTCGATTCGTTTCTCTTCCAGTTCTTTTTTCAGATCGCCGGCCTGGATTTCCGCTGCGATCAGATCGTGCTTCATATCATAGGTTTCCCGGTCTTTGGCTTCCATATCCTCTTCGAGGGTATCGACCTGGCTTTTTGCTTTGAAATAGTCGTCTGCAATGTTCAGTGCAAGCAGTGTGTGCTTCGTATCCACCGACAGGCGGTTGTATCCGGCTGACTGGGAAAGTTCGCTGATCTTCTGATTCAGATAAGCAGCTACTTTCTGCAGATATTCCGGGCTCTCATAACCTCCCAGTGTGATAATTTTTCCATCTATTAAAACCTGTGTTGTATTTTTTACAGCCATTCTTTTGCTTTTCCTCCACTGAATTTAACCGGACCAAACTCCCGGCTAATATAACCTATCATATACCGAAAATGGAAGAAAAACAACCTTTTTCTGCAAAAAGCAACAGAAAATGAAAGATTCAGGGCTTTTACTCTTCGATCTTACGCGGTGCCTCCAGCCCCAGGTGGTGCCAGGCAAATTCCGTTGCCACTCTTCCGCGCGGAGTGCGGTTGATAAATCCGGATTTGATCAGGAACGGCTCGTAGACATCCTCGATGGTGCCGGCATCTTCTCCAATCGATGCTGCCAGGGTATCGAGTCCCACCGGACCGCCCTGGAACTTTTCCATAATGGTGGTAAGAAGCAGCCGGTCAGTCTGATCCAGTCCGTAACGGTCTACTTCCAGCAGATCGAGGGCAAACGATGCGACCTCTTTTGTGATTCTTCCATCGTATTTCACCTGGGCAAAGTCGCGGACACGCTTTAAAATCCGGTTTGCCAGACGCGGTGTTCCCCTGGAACGGCGCGCCATCTCAAGCGCTCCCTGCGGGTCCACCTCCACATTCAGTACTTTTGAGGAGTGCAGGATAATATTGGCCAATTCTTCCTCCGTGTAAAATTCCAGATGGTGGATGACACCGAACCGGTCGCGGAGCGGGGCAGTCAAAAGACCTGCACGCGTTGTTGCGCCGACCAGCGTAAATTTCGGCAGATCCAGGCGGATCGAGCGCGCCGAAGAGCCTTTTCCGATCATGATATCAATCGCAAAATCCTCCATCGCTGGATAAAGAACCTCCTCGACCTGGCGGTTCAGGCGGTGGATCTCATCAACAAACAGGACGTCGCCCTCCTGCAGATTGTTGAGGATCGCTGCCATCTCACCCGGTTTTTCGATCGCCGGGCCGCTCGTTACCTTCATATGGGTTCCCATCTCATTTGCAATGATGCCCGCCAGCGTTGTTTTTCCAAGTCCCGGAGGGCCGTAAAACAGCACATGATCGAGAACATCACTTCGCTGTTTTGCTGCTTCAATATATACTTTCAGGTTCTTTTTCGTCTTTTCCTGTCCGATGTAGTCGTCCAGGCGCTGGGGACGGAGCGAACCTTCGATTTTCACGTCCTCCTCGAGAACGTCAGTTGTGATAATTCTTCTTTCCATCGTTATAAGGTTTCCTTCTTCCACAATTTAGGACCATCTGCTAAAACATATGCTTCAATGCCGCTTTCAGCACAGCCTCGCTGTCCATGCCTTCGGTGATTTCGACTTTCTTTACTGCCTGCAGTGCTTCCGTTCCGGAGTAGCCAAGCGCAGTCAGCGCCTGTACCGCATCCTGGAAGGCATCCGGTTCGCCTGCCTGCCGTACCGCCGCAGCCGCCTGATTTCCTGCCAGCTTCTGCTCGAACGCTTCCTGCAGGTCGAATTTGTCTTTTAATTCCAGAATCAGCTTCTGCGCGGTCTTCTTTCCGATGCCCGGTGTTTTGGCAATTGCCTGGACATCTTCCGAGAGGACGGCAAAGCGCAGATTGTCTGCAGTAAGCGTGGACAGCACCGCAAGCGCCGCTTTTGGTCCGATGCCGCTTACGCCGATCAGCATACGGTATATTTCAAGATCTTCGCGGGACAGAAAGCCGAATAGGGAAATTCCGTCTTCCCGCACACTCATATGAGTATATATCTTTAACTCTTCTCCCTCCCGGATGCCTGCGTCGAACATACTCGCTGGAATATTCAGCTCGTAGCCGATTCCATGGCTTTCGAGAATCATTTTTCCTTCCGAAAGAGAATCTACAGTTCCTTTGATAAATGCAATCATGTTTTTCCTCCAAAGCGCCGTTTTCTTTTTTCGAAAGCGAACGCACATTCTATTATAGCAGAACTTTTCTCATCACGCAACGATTAGTCGCTGTCTTTCTTGCATGTCAGATTTTTTCGTCTTATAATATCTTTAGATTCAAAAAAGTTTTTCAAAGGAGACAAAAAACCTTATGCAGATCATAGATTCTACCCCCGCTGCTCTCTCTGCCGCTCTTCAGATGTATCTGAGAAACGGCGATGTCTTTTTCGATATTGAGACGACCGGCCTTTCCTGGCGTACCTCGCATCTCTATCTGATTGGTGCGCTGTTCTTTGACCCGGCCGCGGATACTTTCACACTGCGCCAGTGGTTTCTTGATCGACCGACCGAAGAAAAAGAGATGCTTGTCTCTTTTTTCACGTTTCTTTCCGACGTGAAGCGGCTGGTGCATTTTAATGGAACGGCATTTGATCTTCCTTACCTCACACACAAAGCACTGTTTTATCAGATGGAAGATCCGCTTTCGTCAATCGCATCCCTGGATCTTTATCAGGCACTCCGCCCGTTTCAGTCAATCCTGGGACTTTCTTCAATGAAACAGAAAAATGTGGAACAGTATCTCTCATTCCCACGGAAGGATCAGCTTAACGGAAAACAGTTGATTTCGGTTTACCACGACTATCTTCAGACACTGGATGAAAAGAAACTGGAACTGCTTTTCCTTCACAATTATGAGGATGTCCTCGGCATGGGTTCTGTTCTGGAACTGCTCGCGCTTCCTGCCCTGTTTCACGGCGATTTTTCTGTCCAGTCGTGTCGTTTTACCGGACAGACACTGGAAGTTTCACTGCAGCCCGAGCGGGAAGTTCCAGTTTTCCTCTCCCGTGTCTGCGCGGATGGTTCTCTTACAGCCTTTGGTTCACGGGTTTCTCTCTCCCTGCAGACGCATACGGCGGAGCTGAAATATTTCTTCCCGGACTATAAGAATTACTATTATCTTCCGCTGGAGGATCAGGCTGTTCACAAGAGCGTTGGCGCGTTTGTCGATCCGGAACACCGTCAGAAAGCAAAGGCTGCCAACTGCTATCAGCGGCGGACCGGTACATTTCTTCCGCAGCAGGAAGCGTTTTTCACCCCGGCCTTCCGCGAGGATTTCAAAAGCCGCCCTTACTATTTTGAGTGGTCCGATGCCTTTCTTTCGCAGGAAGATCTCCTGAAAGAGTATCTCTGCTCCGAGCTTCAGCTCTTTTTCAAAGGCGATAGCAAAACCAGAAAATAAAACAGCCGTACACGTTTTTGCATGCACGGCCGTTTTTCCGGGACTGTCCTTTCCAAGCAGTCCTTTATTTTTTCTCTTCTTTCTCTTCTACCTTTTTTTCTTCCTTTTTCAGAGAAGCATGATGCGTTCCCTGCAGATGCGGATAGGCGCGCAGATAACGTTTCGTTGTCAGGCGCATCAGCCAGTTGGTCGGAAGCTGCGGTTTTGTCATCTGGTCAAAGCGCTCCAGCAGCTCTTTAAGATCCGGCATCTTATCACTGCGCACATCAAATCCAAGTGCCGCAAACCGTTCTTTCTGCTCTGCTCCGAACTCGGTCAGGCGTTCCTTCTGCTCTGCTCCGAACTCCATCAGGCGGTTCTTCGACTCGAAAAGCGGATTTCTTCTTCCCTCGGCTTCTTTCCGCTCCTTCTCCAGCTTCTGCATCTGCTCCATTGCCTCAGACAGTGTCTGGCGCTTCTCGGCCAGATATTCTTTCATCTTATCTCTGGAATACTCTGCACGATACTGCTGTACTTTCGCATTCATCTCCTCGGCAAGCTGGTTAAAGCGGGATTTCTGCAGATATTTCAGAAATTCTCCCCACGTTTTCTCCAGACTGCGCATCTTCTGTCCCAGCTGGAATGCTGCGGCTGCGGAAAATCCAAAATCTACCAGATAGCAGACGGTAACAACGGAAACAATGATCTCTCCTGTAGTATCCGAAACAAGATTCACTACTTTCACGGCAATCGGCTGCAGAATATAGAACAGCCCCAGTGTAAAGAATCCCCAGGCAATCGAACTGCTGAGGCAGATCTTTCCCTGAAAATTAAACTTCTGATTGCTGTAGTCCCACCAGTGCGCATGAAAAATGGTCTCCATCAGCACGCCGGTTACATATTCCAGAACCGTCGCTACAATGACACCTCCGAAATACAGTGCCCAGACGTTCGCTTCAAACGGGCGCAGGATCAAGTATACCATAACAGCGCCGGTGCCGTACAGTGTCAGCAGCGGACCATTGACAAAACCGCGGTTGACCAGTTTTTTCTGCCGGATCGATACATAGGAACTCTCCCAGATCCATCCGCAGAAGCTGTACAGCCAGAACCATGCTAGAACGTGGTACAGATCCACACCCAGAATCTTCGTCTCCCACATAAACTTTCATCCCCTTTTTCTTTTCTGGTGCCAAAAACAGGATGATAAGAAAATACCGCAGGCAACAGGTTTCCTGTCTGTTCAGGAAACCCGGTTGTCTACGGCATTCTAATCATCCAACTGCAGCACCTGCAAGTTAAATTATTCTTACTCTTCTACTGGCTCTTCGTTTTCCAGAGCTTTCATGCTCAGAGAGATTTTTTTGTCTTCCTCGTTGAAATCAACTACTTTTGCAGTGATTTCCTGTCCGATTTTCAGTGCATCAGACGGTTTCTCAACATGCTCTCTGGAAATCTGGGAAACATGAAGCAGAGCATCTACGCCCGGCTCAAGCTCAACGAATGCACCAAAGTCAGTCATACGGGCAACACAGCCTTCTACTACGTTGCCTACAGCGTATTTGTCAGCAGCGTTCAGCCACGGATTCTCTTCCGGGAATTTTAAGGAAAGAGCAATCTTGTCGCCGTTGATGTCTTTGATCAGAACTTTTACAGTCTCACCAACTTTGAATACTTTTTTCGGGTTCTCTACGCGGCCCCAGGACATCTCAGAGATGTGAAGCAGTCCGTCAGCTCCGCCCAGATCGATGAATGCGCCGAAATCGGTAACATTCTTAACAGTTCCCTCTACAACATCGCCAACTGCGATGCGTGCGAACAGTTCTTCCTGCAGTTTCTTCTTCTCAGCAACGATGAGCTGTTTGCGGTCACCGATGATGCGTCTTCTTCTCGGGTTGAACTCGGTAATAACGAATTCAATTTCCTGATCTGCATATTTAGACAGATCTTTTTCATATACATCAGATACAAGGCTGGCCGGAATGAATACTCTGGTCTCCTCAACAACTACGGATAATCCTCCGTTCAGTACCTGTGTTACTTTTGCTTTCAGAACTTCATGATTCTCGAATGCTTCCTCGAGTCTCTTGTTGCCTTTTTCAGCAGCAAGTCTCTTGTAAGTAAGAAGGACCTGTCCCTCTCCATCATTTACTTTCAGAACTTTGACTTCCATTTTGTCACCTGGCTGTGCAACGGTGTGAAGATCGATGGAAGAATCGTTGGAATATTCGTTTTTGGTAAGAATACCATCGGCTTTGTATCCGATATTCAGGATAATCTGATCGTCTTTGACATCGATTACAGTACCCTCAACGACTTCTCCGTTTCTGATTGTTTTAAATGATTCATCCAGCATTTGTTCAAAACTCATTTCTGACATTTTTTGAACCTCCTCAATTATTTTATTCGGGGTGGATGCCCCAGCTGTAATACCTACGCGACCAAATGATTGAAAAGGCTTAGATTCCAAATCAACGAGTGTCTCTATAAAGTAAGTATTTTTACATTCTTCTTTACATATCTCATACAGCTTTTGCGTGTTTGAACTATGTCTGCCTCCCACGACAAACATGGCATCAACCTTCCTGGCAATTGCTCTCGCTTCCGTCTGTCTTTCCTCGGTAGCGTTGCAGATAGTCTTTAAAACAGTACTATCATAACTCTTTTTCAAAAAAATTTCAACTAAATCTTTAAATTTGTTGTAATTAAATGTCGTCTGTGCCACAATAGATATTGGTTTTCCGTTTTCCGGCACAAACTGCTCTGCTTCTTCGGAGGTATGGATCACGGTAACCGGGCCGCTCGCCCATCCCATGATGCCCTGCACCTCCGGATGATCCGCGCTTCCGATGATAACAACATGGCGGCCTTTTCTTCCCTCTTCATCCACAATCCGGTGGATCTTCTTGACGAACGGACATGTCGCATCTACAATTTTCATGCCGCGCGCTTCGATCTTTTCGCAGACATCACGCGATACGCCATGGGAACGGATCACAACGGTTCCGCCAGAAAGCCCCTCTAGTTCATCTTCCGAAAGGATCACCTGCACACCGCGGTTTTCGAGATCCTCCACAACCTGTTCGTTGTGAATAATCGGCCCGAAGGTGTAGACCGGCTTTTCACCGCTCTCAATTTCACGGTATACCGTATCGACCGCCCGTTTGACGCCGAAGCAGAAGCCTGCACTTTTTGCAACAGTTACTTCCATCTGTTTTTCTTCTCCTCTTTTCTCTGCCGCGTTTACATGCGCTCGCGGGCAAGGCTTAAGATCTTTTCCACAACCTCATCGATCGTCATTTCAGAGCTGTCAACGAGTACGGCGTCTTCTGCCTGTACCAGCGGGGAATGCTCTCTGTGCATGTCCTGATAATCACGCTCATTGATATCTTCCTCGATTTTCGCAAGATCGGCTGTCTGTCCCTTTTCGGTCAGCTCTTTCCAGCGGCGCAGTGCGCGGACATGGGCACTTGCTGTCAGATAGACTTTCAACGGTGCGTTCGGCAGAACGGCAGTTCCGATATCGCGGCCGTCCATCACAAGATCCGTATTCTCCGCCATCTCCTGCTGCAGCTCCACGAGTTTTTTTCGTACTTCCAGATAGGCGCTTGTCGCGGATGCCATCTTTCCAGCCTCCTCGGTGCGCAGTCTTCCGGTGACATTGACGCCGTTTAAATAAACCTGCTGCTCTCCGTTTTCGTAGGAAATGGAAATTTTCACATCTTTGCAGGCTGCCTCAATTTTTTCCTGCTCTTCCGGTGCAATGCCAAGATCCGAAAAATAGATGCCCATGGCACGGTACATTGCTCCTGTATCAACGTAGACAAACGAAAGCTCCTTTGCCACACGTTTTGCGATTGTACTTTTGCCAGCGCCTGCCGGTCCGTCAATTGCAAGATTAAATCTCATCTTCTCTCTTCCTCCTGAAAATTCTAAAATCTGTGATCCATATTTTATTCCTGTTCTTCCTTTGCCCGGATCTCTTCGGCTGCAGCGTGGGCACTTGCCCAGGCAATCTGCAGATTGAAGCCGCCGGTCAGTGCATCGAGATCGAGCACTTCTCCTACGAAGTACAGACCTTCTTTTTTCTTTGCCTCCATCGTGCCCGGACGGATCTCTTTCACGGAAACACCACCCTGTGTGATAATTGCTTCACGGAAGCCCCGTGTTCCGGTTACTGTAAACGGGAAATGCGTGATCAGCTCTTCAAAGTGCTGACGCTCCGCTTTCGATACGGCATTGACCTGTTTGTACGGGTCGATCCCGCCAAGAGAGAGCATCACCGGAAGCAGTTTCGCCGGGAACAGACTGTTGATCACGTTGCGGAACTGTTTGTTTCGGTTTTCTTCAAATTCACGCAGGATCCGCGCATCCAGCTGTTCTTCCGTGAGTGCCGGCTTCAGGTTCAGATATCCTTTCAGCGGCTGCTGTTCCAGTGCTTTTCCGATGTAGGAGCTCGCAGAAAGCCCCAGCGGGCCGGAAATTCCAAAATGTGTAAACAGCATCTCGCCGAATCCATCGAACAGCGTCTTTTTGCCGTTTTTAATCGTCATCGTCACATTTTTCAGGGAGAGTCCCTGCAGCTCACGGATGTACGCTTCCTCTGTTTCCAGCGGCACCAGCGCCGGGCGGAGCGGAGTGACGGCAAGTCCTGCCTCTTCTGCGAAACGGTAGCCGTCTCCATCCGACCCCGTCGTCTGGTACGACATACCGCCGGTTGCGACAACGACATCATCGTAAAAAAGCTCTTTCCCGTTTTCCAGGCGGATTCCTTTCACGCGGTCTCCTTCGAAAAGAAGCTCTTTTACTTTTGTATTCTTATGCACCTGCACATTTTTCCGTTTCAGTTCCGTCTCCAGCGCGCGGATAATATCCGAGGAGTGATCTGACTCCGGGAATACACGGTTTCCGCGCTCCACTTTTAAGCGGACACCTGCCGCTTCGAAAAACTCCTGCACCTGGGCGCTGTCAAAGCTGTAGGCGGAGCTGTACAGAAATTTCGGGTTTGTCACCACATTCGTGAAGAACTCTTCTGTCGGGCAGTCGTTTGTCACATTGCAGCGGCCCTTTCCTGTGATAAACAGCTTCTTTCCCAGCTTTTCATTTTTTTCATAGAGATGAATCTCTGTCTTTTCGCCGGCGGCAAGCACGGCGGTCATCATTCCGGCGGCGCCTCCGCCGATTACTGCTGCTTTTCTCATGCTTTCTCCTTTACCGGCAGAGCTGCCTTTTTTCCGCCCATGGGACGTGCATCGTCCAGCCCGTTGATTTCATCGTTGCTGTAAACCTGGTACTCATCCCACAGTTTTTCCATGCTCTCAAGTGTCTTTTTCACATCCGCCTGGCGTTTCATGCAGAGCGCCACGACAAGCGCATTGATTACACTCAAAGGGGCCACCAGAGAATCGACGATCGATGCCATATCGCTCTTGGCAATCAGCGTACAGGCTGCATAAACATTCATCGGTGAATGCACACTGTCTGTGATCGTAATTACCTTCGCTTTGCGGCTGTTCGCAAATTCCAGTGCCTTCATCGTACGCATCGAATACCGCGGGAAGCTGATGCCGATCACCACATCATCCTCCGTGATGCGGATCATCTGCTCGAAAATCTCGCTGGAACTGTTTGTCTGTACCTGGCGCACATCCGGGAAAATCATATGGAGATAGAACGCCAGAAAGCTCGCAAGCGGCGCGCAGCTCCGAATGCCGACAATGTAGATTGTCCGCGCAGAAAGAATCGTATCCGCAGCGCGCTCAAAGGCGCTCCGGTCCACTTCTTCCAGCGTCATCTTGATTTTTTCAATATCCGACTGCAGGACGGTCTCCAGAATTTCTCCCTGCGGCACGCGGCCATACGTAAACTGCATCCGCTGCACTGAATTCAGACGATTCATCACCATCTCCTCCAGTGCGCGCTGGAACTCCGGATATCCCGCGTAGCCAAGCTGCATCGCAAAGCGAACCGTTGTCGATTCGCTGACGCCGACCTGCTGTCCCAGGCGCGCTGCCGTCATCGATACGGCCTGGTCATAATGTGCCGTAATAAAATCTGCCAGCCTCTTCTGTCCTTTGCTCAACTTTCCGTAATTTTGATTCAGACGAATGAGGAGATTCTCGTTCGCTGCCTTCTGCTCTTCTGAAGAAGACTGTTCTTTTTCTTTTTTCATGTTATTTTCTTCCTGATTTGTTTTTCCGATCTGCAAATGCCGTTCGGCATCCACATTTCTTCTTTTGGGGGCATCCTGATTCTTTTTCGGACACACCTCAATCTTTTGAATTATAACACGAATAAATTACTGGCGCAATGGCTGAAAAGCTGAAAAGGAAAGCCGGTGTTCTGCATTCCCTTTTTACGGGGAACACAGAACACCGGCTGATTTTTTTTACTCAGATTTTATTTAGACCGGATATGCGCCGTCTTTTTTGTCAGCGGCTGCCGGATCTACTTTTGTCTGCTGTGCTTCACGATATTTGAAGAAGTCTACAGCTACCTGCGGGAACAGAGCATAGGTTAATACATCCTCATCCTGCTGTTTCCACTGCTCGATCTCTTTCTCCAGTTTTGGAAGCTCCGGCTCAAGCAGGTCTGCGTAGCGGCAGGTGATCGGCTCGGTATCGCCGATGCATTTCTTCTGTACTTCCGGATTGAACGGTTTTACAGTTGCACCGTATTTTCCGGCAAGAACGTCTTTTGTCTCTTTCGTTACCATCTTGTAACGCTCGCCCATCAGGACATTGAATACAGCCTGGGTACCAACGATCTGGGAAGACGGAGTAACCAGCGGGCACTCGCCGAGGTCTTTTCTTACGCGCGGTACTTCTTCGAGTACATCGTAGTATTTGTCCTCTGCGTGCTGCTCTTTTAACTGGCTTGTCAGGTTGGAGAGCATACCGCCCGGTACCTGATACAGAAGAGTCTTGATATTTACGCCAAGGTTCTTCGGATTTAAGAGGCCTGTATCGAGCGCTTCGTCTCTCATCGGACGGAAGTAATCTGCGATCTCAGCCAGTTTGTTCTGATCCAGACCAGTATCGTATGGAGTGCCTTTGAAGGTTTCAACCATAACCTCAGTTGCCGGCTGTGAAGTACCCATAGCGAATGGAGACATTGCGGTATCGATGATATCAACACCAGC
Source organism: Blautia sp. AM28-27 (assembly GCF_003480905.1). Classification (NCBI taxonomy): domain Bacteria; kingdom Bacillati; phylum Bacillota; class Clostridia; order Lachnospirales; family Lachnospiraceae; genus Blautia; species Blautia sp. AM28-27. The sequence goes on along the minus strand of NZ_QUJK01000001.1, from coordinate 768,376 downwards.
CTCTACTGCTTTCAGGTACGTCATGGATGCAACACCGGAAGTATAGTGGGTGTGCAGCTGAATCGGAAGATCGGTTGCTTCTTTCAGCGCGGTTACCAGCTCAGTTGCCTTGTACGGAACGAGCAGGCCTGCCATATCTTTAATACAGATGGAATCTGCACCCATCTCTTCGATTCTCTTTGCCATGGTGGTCCAGTAATCCAGGGTGTAAGCATCTCCTAAAGTATAGGAAAGTGCTACCTGTGCGTGGCCTTTTTCTTTGTTTGCTGCGCTGACAGCGGTCTGCAGGTTGCGCAGATCGTTCATACAGTCAAAAATACGGATGATGTCGATTCCGTTTGCAATGGATTTCTGTACGAAATACTCTACTACGTCGTCTGCGTACGGACGATATCCCAGGATATTCTGTCCACGGAACAGCATCTGCAGTTTTGTATTTTTGAATCCGTCACGGAGTTTTCTCAGTCTCATCCATGGATCTTCATGCAGAAAACGTAAGGAAGCATCGAAAGTTGCACCTCCCCAGCACTCTACTGCGTGATATCCGACTTTATCCATTTTATCGATGATCGGAAGCATCTGTTCTGTTGTCATTCTCGTCGCGATCAGGGACTGATGTGCATCACGCAGAACAGTTTCCATAATCTTGACAGGTTTCTTTTCTACTGCCATTTCTATCCTCCTAAATGAAGTGTTTTTCACTTTTGTTTGTCTTAAGAAGTTATACACCAAAGATCGCCATGAAGGTACCGGCCGCTACTGCTGTACCGATAACACCGGCTACGTTCGGTCCCATCGCATGCATCAGCAGGAAGTTCGTCGGATCTGCCTCAGCGCCAACCTTCTGGGATACACGGGCTGCCATCGGAACCGCAGATACACCTGCAGAACCGATCAACGGGTTGATTCTTCCATGTGTTGCCTTGCACAGTATTTTTCCTAACAGGACACCGCCTGCGGTGCCGAATACGAATGCGATCAGACCCAGGGCAACGATCTTTAAGGTGCTGACATTTAAGAATGCCTCAGCACTTGTGGATGCACCAACGGAAGTACCAAGAAGGATAACTACGATGTACATCATGGCATTGGAAGCTGTCTCCTGGAGCTGTTTTACAACGCCGCACTCACGGAACAGGTTACCAAGCATCAGCATACCTACCAGCGGAGCGGTAGATGGAAGGATCATGCAGACAACGATGGTGATAACAATCGGGAACAGGATCTTCTCGAGTTTGGATACGGAACGAAGCTGCTCCATTTTGATTTTACGCTCTTTCTCTGTAGTCAGAAGCTTCATGACCGGCGGCTGGATGATCGGCACCAGTGACATATAGGAATATGCTGCTACGGCAATCGGTCCCATCAGGTGCTGCTGTCCGAGCTTATTCAGAAGGAAGATAGAAGTCGGGCCGTCGGCACCGCCGATGATGGAGATAGCTGCTGCCTCTCTTCCGTTGAATCCCATGAAAATAGCGAAGAAGTATGCCAGATAGATACCAAGCTGTGCTGCAGCTCCCATGATGAAGCTGATCGGGTTTGCAATCAGCGGACCGAAGTCTGTCATCGCACCTACACCCATGAAGATCAGGGATGGGAGGATACTCCACTCGTCCAGAGTAAAGAAATAGTAGAACAGACCGCCCGCATGCTCAAGACCCTGTACGTCGGTATAAGGCTCAGCCATGATGTCCGGGTAAATGTTTACAAGCAGCATACCGAATGCGATCGGTACAAGAAGCAACGGCTCAAATTCATGCTTAATCGCAAGATACAAAAAGAAGCAAGCCACTGCGATCATAACGTAATTGCCCCAGTCCAGATTAAAAAACGCCGTCTGGTGAAGCAGGTTGTTTAAAGTTTCAGTAATCATTTTTTCACCTCCGGTTTTTTCTTACAACGGGCATTAGTTCATGGTTGCAAGAACGTCACCGGATTCTACTGCATCGCCTACTGCTACATTGATGGTTGCTACTGTGCCATCCTGCGGTGCTACAACCGGGATTTCCATCTTCATGGCTTCCAGTACAAGAACCGTATCGCCTGCTTTTACAGCTGCGCCTACGTTTGCTTCGATTTTGCAGATTTTACCAGGTACAGAAGCAGTAACCTCTACGCTGCCTGCTGCGCCTGCCGGAGCTGCTGCTTTCGGTGCTGCCGGTGCTGCTTTTGGTGCCGGAGCTGCTTTTGCTGCGCTGACAACTGGAGCTGCGCCTGCTGTGGTTCCTTCTTCTACAGTTACGTTATATACATTTCCGTTTACGGTAATGGTGTAGTTTTTCATTGAAAATTTCCTCCTTAAGCTCTTTTGCCTTTTCTGCGGATCGGACGTGCAACATAAGCATCTCCGGATGCAGAAGCCATATCTTCTTCATACATGGCGATTGCAGCTGTAATAACAGCCTGCAGCTCCATATCGTCTGCTTGCGGTGCTGTCTCTTCAACAACCGGTGCTGCGACAGCCTTCGGTGCTTCCTGTACAGGTGCTGCCGGTGCTTTTTTCTTCTTCTTGTCTCCCAAAATGTAATCAAACGAAGAAATAACGAAAATCAGGAAAATCAGCATAACAAATACGGTACCGATTCCGATGATGGTGTTCATGCCGGCCTGGCCGATCAGAACGCCCTTTGACTCCTCAACGGTGATGGTGAGGTCGGTCGGAACTGGTGTTCCGGTGCTGATGTTCCAGAATACGCGGACAATACCAGGATTTTTTTCAAATTCACCCGGAATTGTGCAGGTTACAAAATCTCCGTCTACTTCGAGAGTACCGTCTTCCAGGCTTTTTACCTCTCCGAGGTCAGCCTTTGCCTCTTCCCATGCCTCAGCTGCTCTTGCATAGAACTGCTGGTCGGAAGCTTCCATATTGGCAAGATCGTCATCGCTGTAGGTCATCAGGCTCTGTCCTACCCACTGAACACTGGAGGAGAGCAGAGAATCTACCGTAGATGCCTCAACCGGTGAATAAGCCGGTGTAGATGCCGCATCCGCAAAAACAGGAGCTACGGTCACAACCATGGTGCAGGCTGCGGTAAGGACGAGACTTACTAATTTTTTCCAGTTCTTTCTCATCGTATGCCACCTTCCTTAGACTGTTCCGTGTTTTCTGTCCGGTCTGTCTTCTCTCTTGGTATACAGCATCTCGAATGCGCCGATAACATATTTTCTGGTGTCTTCCGGCTCGATGATGGTGTCCACATAGCCTCTTCTGGCTGCGGAAGTTACATTGTTCTGAAGGGTTGCATATTCAGCTGCTTTCTCGTTGATGGTAGCAGCGTCAGATCCTTCGTACATGATCTTTGCTGCAGATTTTGCATCCATCATTCCGATTTCTGCGTTCGGCCATGCAAATACCATGTCTGCTCCGATGGATTTGCTGTTCATGACAACGTATGCGCTTCCGTATGCTTTGCCGACAACAACGTTTACTTTCGGAACGGTTGCGTTTGCGAAAGCTGCGGTCAGGGCTGCTGCGTTCTTAGCCATGGTTCTCTCAGAGCATTTGGTTGCCTTGAATCCGGTTACGTTTGTGATGGTAAGTACCGGGATGCAGAAAGCATCGCAGAAGTTTACGAAATCTGCTGCTTTTTTGGCTCCTCTTGCGCTTAAGGTTCCATCCATTTTCTCTTTTACAGTTCCGTCCTCGCCGTAGATTTCAGAGCGGTTTGCAACTGCTCCTACGGTTGCTCCGTTTAACTGGATGAATGCGGTTACAACATCTTTTCCGTAAGCGGCTTTGGTCTCAAAATAGATGCCGTTGTCGCTGAGCTGGGAAAGAAGGATTCCGGTATCGCCTGCGCAGTTTGCAAGGTCTGCACATGCACGGTTCAGATCATCCTCGCACTCGGTGTATGCTTCGTCCTCGTTGTTTGCCGGAAGCATAGATACCAGGTTTCTGATCTGTCCGAGGATTTCTTCCTCGGTTCCAGCAAAGTCAACAAGACCTGCTTCTTCGCCCTGGAAATCTGCGGATGCGGTATCACATTTGGATACGTGGTTTCCGTCCAGTGCGTTCGGGGAGTTTACGAAAAGTTTTCCGTTTTTAGACTCCATGAACGTGAAGTCTGTCATAGCCGGGATGAGTGCCATACCGCCGCCGCAGGTACCAAATACTGCTGTGATCTGTGGAATCACGCCGGATGCCATTGCCTGCGCCATATAGATTTCGCCGAAACCGTTCAGAGCATCAGTTGCCTCCTGCAGACGCATACCGGCACAGTCTACCAGTCCGATGACCGGAGCACCTGTTTTCTGTGCAAACTCATACAGTCTCGCGATTTTTTTTGCATGCATTTCGCCGATGGTACCGCCCATCACAGACGCATCCTGGCTGTATACGTATACCAGGCTGCCGTTGATCACACCGTAACCAGTAATTACACCATCGGATGGTGTCTCCATGCCGGCCATGTTGAAATCTGTGCTTCTGGCAGTAACCTGTCCGCCGATTTCCACAAAGCTGTTTTCATCCAGCAAAGAGGCGATTCTTGTGCTCGCTAAACTTTGTGCTGTGTTACTCATTCTTCAAACCTCCATCTTTCTATTTTCATTATAAAATTTTAAACAAATTTTATACAAGTCTATCATATCTGTTTTTTCGTTTTTTTTCAATACTTTTTCTCACCTTTTTGACAGAAAATAGACAGAAAAATTTCAGATTTTTCCTATTATAAATGGAAGGTCAAACTTGATTTTTCCCGGCCTTTCCTTTTTCAAAAAGTCCTGTTTTCTTTCCGCATCGTACAAAAAAGCCGCCCGGCGGCGGCTTTTCTTACACGTTTTTCCTTCGGTTTAATATAGTTCAATGTGAACCGGAATTCCATTCTCATACTGCATCGCCGGTTCGCCAAGAATCAGCGGACGAAGATACGCCATCATCTCCTCGGTCACATCATGACCATCTTCTGTAATCCAGGAAAGCGGCACTTTCTTTTCTTTATTTGCCACTTCCGATACCGGAACGGAGGTATACTCCACGCGGTAAGGATCCGCGGAGATTCTTCGGATCGATGCCATCTGTCCTCCCTGTTTTTCCAGTGCACACTGGCAGGCTTTCATGCCGAGCATACGGGACTCCTCAAGATCGGTCGCACTCGCAAGATGAGCCGCGCACCGCTGCATCAGGTTCAGTTCAATCGATCTTACCTTACAGCCGATACGGTCACGCACCAGCTCTTCGAGTACTTTTGCAGAACCTGCAATGTAGCTGTGCCCAAACTGATCCTGTGCATCGCTCTGCACCTGCTCAGAAACATAGCGGCCCTCGCTGTCATGGATGCCCTCGCTGATTGCAACCAGAACACTGTCCTTCTGTTCCAGTTTTTCCTGCACATCCTTTAAAAACTGTTCGGTGTCAAAGACCGGCTCGCAAAGATAGATCAGGCTCGGCCCTTCTCCGCCGTTGACACGGGACAGTGCAGACGCTGCCGTCAGCCATCCTGCGTTTCTTCCCATGACCTCCACGATGGTCACAGCCTTCTTTTCATATACATGGCAGTCTCTCTCCAGCTCTGCAAAGGTTGCTGCCAGATATTTTGCCGCAGATCCAAAGCCCGGGCAGTGATCCGTTTCGACAAGATCATTGTCAATCGTCTTTGGCGCCCCGACAACAAACACATCGTCCACACCGTTTTCTTTGCAGTACTTTGACATCTTGTCTACGGTATCCATCGAATCATTTCCGCCGATATAAATAAAATAACGGATCTCATGTCTGCGAAAAATTTGAAGTATTTCTTCAAAATCCTCCTTGTTTTCTTCCGGATCGCCCAGTTTATAACGACAGGAGCCAAGCGCTGCTGCCGGGGTCTGCATCAGAAGAGAGATTTTTTCTGCTGAATCCAGTTTTTTTCCAAGATCAAGAAATTTTTCTGCAAGCACGCCTTCAATTCCATTTACCGCACCATAAATATGATCTACTTTTCCGGACAGTACAGCACAGGAAACAACTCCTGCCACCGTTGCATTGATCGCCGCGGTCGGTCCGCCAGACTGCGCTACTAACAGATTTCGCATATGATTTTCCTCCATCTATTCCCACTACTTTCTAAAAGTTTTTCACGAAATCACTTTCGCTTCGTCCTATAGCGTACCATATTTTTTTTCTTCCGTACACCCTGTTTTGCGTTTCCGGGAAAAGCCTGTAGACTTTCACAACGGATTGCAAAGTTTTTCGTTTTTTTCTTGCAGGATTGCCCTTAAAAAGCTATAATAGAAGCAATGTCCACGAAAAGGACGCAGAAAAATATACGTTTCATCAACAAAAAAACTGGAGGTTTTTTTCATGCAGACCAAGCAAGATGGCCGTCTCGGCACCGAAAAAATCGGGAAACTGATGCTCGAACTGGCCCTTCCCTCTGTCCTCGCACAGATTGTAAATGTACTATATAACATTGTAGACCGCATTTATATCGGCCGGATTCCTGATGTTGGTTCCCTGGCACTGACCGGTGTCGGCGTCACGTTTCCGATTATCACAATCATCTCCGCCTTTGCCGGATTCGCAAGTGGAGGCGGTGCTCCTCTTGCCGCCATCGCACTCGGACAGAAAAACCGGGACCGCGCAGAAAAAATTCTTGGAAGCTCCACTTCCCTGCTGCTCTTTTTCTCCGTGTGTCTGATGGCGTTTTTCTTTTTCTTTCAGACACCGCTTCTGTACCTCTTTGGTGCAAGCAGCAACACAATCCGATACGCTTCCACGTATATTTCCATTTATCTTGTCGGAACCGTATTTGTCGAGCTGGCTGTCGGATTGAATACTTTTATCAGCTGTCAGGGACACGCACGCACGGCCATGTGCTCCGTTCTCATTGGCGCTGTTATCAACATTGGTCTTGACCCGGTTTTCATCTTCGTTCTTCATATGGGTGTTTCCGGGGCCGCACTTGCTACCATTCTCTCCCAGGCTTTAAGTGCTGCATGGGTTCTTCGGTTTCTTACCTCAAAAAAATCAGGTGTCCGCCTTTCTCTTCGCACCATGAAACCGGATTTTTCCATTTTAGGCTCTGTCATGGCACTCGGCATCTCACCATTTATCATGTCTGCAACGGAAAGTGCCATCACAATCGTCATGAACCACGGGCTGCAGACGTACGGCGGCGACCTCTATGTCGGCTCGATGACAATTCTCCAGTCGGTGCTGCAGCTGATTTTCGTACCGGTCAACGGCTTTACGAACGGTGTACAGCCGATCATCAGCTACAACTTTGGTGCAGGCCAGTTTGACCGTGTCCGCCAGACAATCCGGCGCATGATCGCCATTACTTTTACTGCCGCTTTCGTCTACGTTGTATTCGCAATGCTTCGTCCGGCTCTTTTTGCCGGTCTTTTCACGACTGACCCGGAACTGATTGTCATCGTAGAGAAGGTACTTCCGGTTTACATTGCCGGCATGGCAATTTTCGGACTGCAGAGCGGCGTACAGAGTTCCTTCCTCGGTCTTGGCCAGGCGAAGATTTCTCTTTTTATTGCACTGCTTCGAAAAGTCATCCTTCTGATTCCGCTTGCACTCATTCTGCCGCATTTCTTCGGTGTCATGGGCGTTTACTATGCAGAACCGATCGCTGATGTATGTTCTGTTATCACTGCCGTTACGCTGTTTCTCTGCAATATCCGGAAAATTCTTTCAACGGAAACACTTGCAAAAGTAACTCATACCGAAGAGTGACAAAAGAGGCGCTCTGCGACCTTTTCCATGCACCACCCATAATCAATTTTCTCGATCGTTTCGGCTGCATAGACGGGATATTCCGCGAGAAGAATCCCGTCGATCGAATACGTAACCGAACCGACCTTTTCTCCTTTCTTTACCGGGGCTTTCAAAAGCTCCGGTAAAAAAATGTCTTTTTCCGGTATTTCTGTCTCTTTCAGAAGAGCGGGAAGCGAGCGCGCCGGATCAAGCGCCGGACTTGTAAGGGTAAGGCGGGCGCTGCTTTTTACCTGCAGCATCCCGTCGTAAACACCGTCTGCTACTTCAATCTGCCCTGGGTTCCAGCTATGGTCCAGCACGTCACGATACATATACGATTCCAGCCCGTAGTTTAAAAGCTTTGCGGCATCCGCCCATTTATAGTTTTTATGGCTGGGCCATCCGCATGCAAGCAACGACACAATCAGACGCTTTCCATCCCGCTCCAGCGCACCGGTATAACAGTAACCGGCTTTTGCCGTGAAGCCGGTTTTTCCCGAAACAGCTCCATCCATCTGATCCAGCAGTGCGTTGTGATTATAGCAGTTGAACATGTTTTTCTTTTCCAGATCCCAGAAGGTATAGGACCGCGTCTGCGTCACTGCGAGAAACTGGGCGGCTTTCGGTGAAATCCAGACACAGTATCGCATGATCCGTGCCAGATCAGCTGCTGTCGTGTGGTGATCTCCGCCTGCGTCAGAAGCATCGAGACCGTTCGGCGTCACAAAATGCGTATCCGTACAGCCGATTGCTGCGGCTTTTTCATTCATAAGCGATGCAAATTCCTCTACACTTCCGCCGATGGTCTCTGCAATCATTACCGCCGCGTCGTTATGCGATTCCAGCATCAGGGAATACAGAAGATCGCCAAGCAGAAACTGTTCTCCCTCCCGCACACCGAGATGTACTTTCGGCGCTGCGGCTGCTTTAGCCGATGCAGTTGCGACCGTCTGCTCTTGTCCGTTTTCCAGTGCCAGAATGCATGTCATGATTTTCGTTGTGCTCGCCATTGCCATAGGATCTGTCTCGCGTTTTCCGAACAGCACACGGCCGGTATCGCCATCCATCAGGCATGCCGCCGTTGCAAACAGCTGATTCGGCTCGCTCTCCTGCTCTGTCGCAGTCACGGACACACTTCCCAAAAACAGAAGCAGGATTCCCAGGAAAAAACCTGTCTTGTTTCTTCTTTTTCTGTTCAAAATCAGATCCCCCTTGTGTTTTTTCTCTTTAAAAATGGAAAAGCCGGACGCTCTTTTGGGACCGGCTTTTTGTCTGCTTCTTCTTCATTATATGAGGTTTCCTGCAAAATCATGGTAAAATTTCACAAAGTTATTGACACTGCGATCCATATCATGTATAATTCCCCGTGTTTGTATAGAATTACTAAACTTTTTGTTTATTTTTACTGAGATTTCCTGAGAATCCGTATTCAGCAAAAGGATCCCGGGAAAGACTTTGGATGCAGAAAGGATTTTTTATGGAAATCGGAAAAAAAATCAGGGAACTGCGGATGTGGAAAGGGCTGACGCAGGAGGAACTGGCAGATCGGAGCGAGCTGTCAAAGGGATTTATTTCCCAGCTTGAAAACGATGTGACCTCTCCCTCGATCGCCACGCTGGTTGATGTTCTTACCTGCCTTGGAACGGATCTAAAAACGTTTTTCGGCGAAGAGCAGGACAATCAGGTTGTCTTTTGCGAAGAAGATTACTTTGTAAAGACCGCTGAAGCGCAGGGCAACGAGATCGCATGGATCGTTCCGAATGCACAGAAAAACAGGATGGAGCCAATCCGGCTGACGCTGCAAAGCGGCGCGTGCACCGAGATTGATTCACCGCATGAAGGCGAGGAATTCGGCTATGTACTTTCCGGCCGTATTCTCCTTCATCTTGGAGATGAATGCCACAAAGTGAAGAAAGGGGAAAGCTTCTACTATCCCGCTTCCTGTAATCACTATCTGGAAAATCCGGGTAAAACACCGGCCATCATTCTCTGGGTCAGTTCACCGCCTTATTTTTAGATTTTTTACACCGCGTGATTTTCACGAGAAACGGTGTTCCAAATTTCACAACCCGAAAGGAGCATATTACACATGAGTACCAAATTACTTGATCTGGTCAACATCACAAAATCGTACGACGGAGTTACCATTCTGGATGATCTGAATCTTTATATCCGTGAAAACGAATTTCTTACCCTCCTTGGCCCGAGCGGCTGCGGAAAAACAACCACATTACGTATCCTCGGCGGTTTTGAGACACCGGATGCCGGAAAGGTTTTATTTAACGGACAGGATATCACCCAGCTTCCGCCGAACAAACGCCAGTTAAATACGGTGTTCCAGAAATATGCTCTTTTCACGCATATGACAATTGCGGAAAACATTGCTTTCGGGCTGAAAATCAAAGGAAAATCCAAAGCATATATCGATGACAAAATCAAATACGCATTAAAACTTGTTAACCTTGAGGGTTACGAAAACCGCTCCCCGGCGCTTCTCTCCGGCGGCCAGCAGCAGCGAATCGCCATTGCGCGCGCGATTGTCAACGAACCAAAAGTTCTGCTTCTGGATGAGCCGCTCGGCGCACTTGACTTAAAGCTCCGTCAGGATATGCAGTACGAGTTGATCCGTCTGAAAAACGAGCTTGGTATCACCTTTGTCTATGTCACCCATGATCAGGAAGAGGCGCTTACTATGTCGGACACGATTGTTGTCATGAACCAGGGTTATATCCAGCAGATCGGCACACCGGAAGACATCTACAATGAGCCGCAGAACGCATTCGTTGCAGACTTCATCGGTGACAGCAACATTCTCGACGGCATCATGATTGAGGACCGTCTCGTCGAGATTCTCGGTGCGAAGTTCGAGTGCGTTGATGTCGGATTCGGCAAAAACAAACCGATCGACGTTGTGATCCGCCCGGAGGATATTGATCTTGTGAAGCCGGAGGAAGGTACCATCCGCGGACGTGTCACCCATCTGATTTTCAAAGGTGTTCACTATGAGATGGAGGTTACGGTGAACGGCTTTGAGCTTCTCGTTCACTCTACCGATCTGTTCCCGGTCGGACAGGAAGTCGGCATTCACGTCGATCCGTTCGATATCCAGATTATGAACAAACCGGAATCCGAAGATGAGGAGGCGGCAGCCATTGAAGAGTAATAAATTAAAGAAATGGCTGGCAGCACCGTATGCCGTCTGGGCTGCCGGTTTCATCATCATCCCGCTGATCCTGATTCTCTACTATGCGTTCACCGGGGAAGAAGGCGGCTTTACCCTTTCGAATTTCGCCTACGTTGCGACGAAGGAAAACATCAAGGCACTCGGCCTGGCGCTGTGGCTGTCGCTTCTTAGCACCGCGCTCTGTCTTTTGCTTGCCTATCCGCTTGCCATGATTCTGGCAAACCGGAATGTCAATCAGACCAGCTTTATTGTGCTGATCTTCATTCTCCCGATGTGGATGAATTTTCTGCTCCGTACGCTTGCATGGCAGACACTGCTTGAGAAAAACGGCGTCATCAACAGCATCCTCGCGTTTTTCCATCTGCCCGGCATTTCCATCATCAATACGCCGGGAGCGATCATTCTCGGTATGGTGTATAACTTCCTGCCGTTTATGGTTCTGCCGATCTACAATGTTCTGATTAAGATCGACCGTGATGTCATCAACGCAGCAAGGGACCTCGGAGCAAACAGTGTGCAGACGTTTCTGAAAGTAACGCTGCCGCTCACCACGCCGGGTATCGTAAGCGGTATTACCATGGTATTCATCCCGGCGCTTACAACCTTTGTTATTTCCGACCTGCTCGGCGGAAGCAAGATCCTTCTGATCGGAAACGTCATCGAGCAGGAGTTCAAACAGACCAACAACTGGAATGCCGGAAGTGCACTCTCCACAGTCCTGATGATCTTCATCATCCTGTCGATGGTTCTGATGAACAAATACGATAAAGACGGGGAGGGAACGGCATTTTGAGAAAGAAACTGGAAAAAATTTACATGGCGCTCATTTTTATTCTTCTGTATGCGCCGATTGTCACCCTTGTGGTGCTCTCCTTTAACGCTTCAAAAACGCGTGCCAAATGGGGCGGCTTCACCCTGCACTGGTACCGCTCACTGTTTGCCAATACAGAGATCATGAATGCGCTGTATACGACACTGATCATCGCGCTTCTTGCCTCTGCGATTGCGACTGTGCTTGGAACGCTTGCGTGCATCGGCATCAACAGCATGTCGAAAAAGAGCCGGACGGTTTTCATGGGCATCACCAATATTCCGATGCTGAACGGTGAGATCGTCATGGGTATCTCGCTGATGCTGCTCTTTATCATCTGCCGCATTCAGCTTGGATTCGGTACCATTCTGATGGCACATATTACGTTCAATGTTCCTTACGTTATCTTGAGCGTTATGCCGAAATTAAAGCAGACGAACAAATCGACGTACGAGGCAGCTCTCGATCTTGGTGCCTCTCCGCTGCATGCATTCTGGAAAGTTATCTTCCCGGACATCATGCCGGGCGTTGTTTCGGGCTTTCTGCTCTCCTTTACGATGTCCCTCGATGATTTCGTTATCACCTACTTCACCAAGGGACCGGGCGTTGATACGCTCTCCACAAAGATTTATGCCGAAGTCCGCAAGGGAATCAAGCCGGAGATGTACTCGCTCTCCACGATTCTTTTTGTCACCGTACTGCTTCTGCTGCTCCTTGTGAATGTGAATCCTTCTCCGAAGGAAGAAAAAGAGGAGGCAAAAGAGCGCGAGGCTATGGCGAAGAAGGGCATCCGTTTCCGCATCACGAAACGGGTGGTCTTCCGCCGGATTCTTCCGATCGCCATGGTGCTTGTCATCGGCGGCGGCGGTATTTACTACGGAAGCCAGAATGCTTCAGCCGGCGGCTCCCAGCAGCTGATTGTGTACAACTGGGGCGAATATATGGATTCTGATGTCATCGATATCTTTGAGGAAGAAACCGGTATCCACGTTGTTTACGAGGAGTATGAGACGAACGAAATCATGTATCCGAAGATCAAATCCGGTGCGATTTCCTACGATCTTGTCTGCCCGTCCGACTATATGATTCAGAAGATGATCCAGAACGATCTGCTGCAGCCGATCAACTTTGACCATATTCCGAACGCTTCCAACATTGGAGATATGTACTACGAGACTTCCGAGCAGTTCGACCCGGGCAATCTCTACTCGATCCCGTACTGCTGGGGAACAGTTGGTATTCTGTACAACAAAAAAATGGTAAGCGAGCCGATCGACTCCTGGTCTGTTCTGTGGGATACCAATTACCGCGACAGCATTCTGATGCAGGACAGCGTGCGCGATGCGTTTGCTGTTGCTTTAAAGGATCTGGGATACTCCTTAAACTCCACCAATATCAAGGAGCTGACGGAGGCGAAGGATCTGCTTGTGACACAGAAACCTCTCGTGCAGGCGTACGTTGTGGATCAGGTGCGTGACAAGATGATCGGAAATGAGGCGGCTATCGGCGTTATTTACTCCGGTGAAGCTATCTACACGAAGCGTGAAAACCCGGATCTGGAATACGTTGTTCCAAAAGAAGGCTCCAACGTCTGGATCGATTCCTGGTGCATTCCAAAAGATGCGCAGCATGTCGAGAACGCAGAGAAATTCCTGAATTTCCTCTGCCGGCCGGACATCGCACTGAAAAACTTTGAGTATATTACCTACTCTACGCCGAATGATGCGGCGCGTGAACTGATTGAGGATGACGATATCCGAAACAGTGAAATCGCCTTCCCGGATGAGGAAACGCTTGCACGGTGCGAAACCTTTACGTATCTTGGCGATGATGCCGATGAGGTTTACAACCAGCTGTGGCGTGAAGTAAAATCAAATTAAAGATCTGCTTTCGGACAAAAAAAGATCCCGGTCAGGAATTCTTAGGAAAGATTCCTGCCGGGATTTTTCTATTCTTACTGTTGCTCTCAAAAGTCTGTTTTAATCAAAATTGTGGTCAAAGCGCGGGGAAAGCGTTCCGTTTCCATGGAGCACTTCATCCAGCTTTACAAGCTCCTGCGGCGCCTCTGCAAGCGCTCTTTCGTACAGGTGGACAAGATTCCGTGTGCCCGCTTCGCATTCCTTCTGAGGCCTTCCAGGCATCACACGGCCGCCCATCGAATCATAGCAGCCGACCAGTTTCATCGCTCCAAGAAGAAGGCTTCTTACCGCACTGCTGCGGCAGATCGTGATTCTCGTCCAGAGCTTCATGCCCTTCAGGCATTCGACAATTTCTGTTTCCCCGATTTCCGGAAAACAGCGGTGGATGACCTTGTTGCCGTCGGTGTGCGGGCAGATCGGCGATGCCGGACGGTATACGAGCGGATCGAGACCGTCCTCCAGCATGAAGTACTGGTCAAGGCTCGTCTCAATCTTTGCATGGGAAATTCCAGTGTGATCCACAAATTTCCCGATATACGGATGACACGTCGAATCGAGAAGGTAATGGCAGGCAAAGCCTAACAGATACGCTTCCATCGCCTCTGACGGGCTCTGCTGATACTTTTTCACCTCATCCTCGAACAGAACGGAAGCCGTCTGCTCATGCAGAAACGTTCCGTAATCAGACACACGGTTTTTCGAGAACGGATGGTAATAAAAGAAGATATCCGGCCCGTGCAGTCCGATCAGATACAATTTTTTGTTTTCTCGAATGATCTTTTTCAAATTTGCCGGAAGCTGTTCATAGACTTCTCTTCCGAACCTGTCGTGTGCGTACGTAGTAGGCATATCGGTATCTCCCTTCTTTTTTCTCCTGCCGGATCAGACATCCAGCTTGATCTGCATTTCCTCTTCCACTTCTGCGCGGAAGTCCTCCATCTTGACCGGACTGATCTCCGGCAGATTGTCGGTGGAATCGACGCCGAAGTTCCGCAGGAATTCTTCGGTCGTGCCGAACACAATCGGGCGGCCCGGCGCGTCGAGACGGCCAAGCTCCTGCACCAGATTGTACTCCACCAGTTTGTTGACCGCGTGATCGCTCTTGACGCCGCGGATCTTGTCGATCTCCTGCTTCGTGACCGGCTGCTTGTAGGCAATGATCGAGAGGGTCTCCATCATGACGTCGGTCAGAACCGCCTTCTTCGGCTGCATGGCGATGTTGACAAGATAATCATAATATTCCTGTTTCGTGCACATCTGATACGCATTTTCAAGCTCCACGATGTGGATGCCGCGGTCTTTCGTATTATATTTTTCCATCATATGGTTCAGAATCCTGCGGGTCGTCTCCGTGTCATGGCCGATCGCTTTTGCAATCCTTCCCAGCTCCACGGAATCTCCCATCGCAAAAAGGACTGCCTCGATGGCTGCTTCCGCCTCCTCGACCGAAGAGGGGCGTCTTGCCTCACCCAGGGCAGTTTCTTTATTCCTGTTCTGTTCTTCCATCTGTCTTGTCCTCACTGTCTGTCTCGTCTGTATACGGCACAACTACGGTGTCTTCATCCTCCAGGGATTCAATCAGGATATCCCCGAAAAGCTCCTCCTGGCTGATCCGGATTTTGCCGGTTTTCATCAGCTCCAGGATTGCAAGGAAGGTGACAATCACATGCACCTTGCCCGGCTGGGATTCCAAAAGGTCGCGGAAGCTGAAGCGGCGTTTTTTAACAGCAAACTGCTCGACATACGTCATCTTGTCCGGCAGGCTGACCTCTTCTTTTTCGATCTTTCCGAACTTGCTTCGGATCGGGTCGATCTTGTCCTCCTGGCGCTTTAAAATCATTTTATAGATCGTATGGAGCTTCGCGAGAGAAATCTGCGAGAGAAGCTCGGAGGTGTCGACCGGCGTCCTGTACTCCAGCACTTCTCTTGGAAGCGTCGGCTCCTTGTACACGGAACGGCTCGCCTCGTTCATGCGGTCACGCAGCTCGTACGACATGTACTTGTACATTTTGTACTCTAAAAGCTGCTGCACCAGCTCGGCTCTCGGGTCCTCTTCCTCGCCTTCCTCATTCACTTCTTTCGGAAGCAGCATGCGGCATTTGATATCCAGAAGCGTCGCCGCCATGACCATGAACTCGCTCATGATGTCGAGGTCTTCCCGCTCCATCTGATGAATGTATTCCAGATACTGGTCCGTAATCTCTACAATGGGGATATCGTAAATATCTATTTTGTTTTTATCGATCAGGTGAAGAAGAAGGTCCAGCGGTCCTTCAAACACCGGAAGCTTTACTGGTATCGCCATGTGCTCTGTTCTCCCTTACGTTTTCCCGATATCTGTAATAATCAATTCTCTTCTGTTCCAGATGCGGACCGGAATGGTGTGTTCGCCCGTTCCTGCACTGATGATCTGGCAGGTGCCGCCCGTCAGGAACAGCCCGCGGCAGTTTTTCGAAAAAAGGCGGAAATCCGGCGTCACAAGCCCCCGGTGCGCGCCAAGGCCCACCACGCCGCCGTGATAATGGCCGGAAAGCGTCAGATCGGCTCCATATGATGCATAGGAGCTGCGGTAGGCAGGGTGATGCGCCAGCAGAATGCCGTAGCGCGCCGGATCCGGTTTTCCAAGATGGTCCGTCAGTTCCGAAACCGGCAGCGGTCCGCGGTAAAAGCGGTTGTAATAGGTGCGGTCCATGGCATAGCCGTAGATCCGGACCGGACAGCCGCTGATGGTAAGATCCGCCGTCTCATTTTCCAGATAGCAGATTCCTGCCTTTTTCAGGCGCTCCCGGAGCTTTTCATACAGATCGCCGTACTGTTCCGGATACAGCTTCAGACGGTATTCGTGGTTTCCGCAGCCATAGATTACCTGGTATTCCTCCGCAAGACGTTCCGCGAAACTCAGACCCGGGTCGAGGTTCTCCCCCGGCTTTGCCACAATCTGGTCCCCGCCGATGATGACAAGATCCGGAGCCGCCTCATCGATGACTGCCTTTAACACCGTGTTATCCGGGCCAAACTCCATATTGTGAAGATCACTGATAAACGCCAGACGAAAACCGTTTCCTTCCAGAAATTTTCCATTTGACGAAAGTTTGTAATAGGTCGTTGTAAATTTTCTCATACCGTTCATTATACTTGATTTTTCGGTGTATGACAACCCGTTTTCCCTGCTGTTTATAAGCCCAGTGCCTGTTTTGCCAGCTGATCGGCTTTTTCGTTGTAGGTGACGCCGGTGTGGCCCTTTACTTTGCAGAAACGGATCGCAACTTTGGCCGATGCCAGATCGTAAAAATTCCGGTAATCGATGGTTCCCTGTTTTTTCGCCTGCCATTCTCTCGTACACCAGCTTGCGATTCCCTGGTAATCGTGATAGATGGCCAGCTCCGGAATATCATGTGTCAGGCAGTAAGCCATGGCCAGCTCTGCGCCCTTGATCTCGCCTGCTACATTCCGCATGGAGACGAGATCCGGGTCGCTGTATTCTTCTGCAAGATTCAACTCTTTTCCGTCCAGGAAGAGGACCACACCGCAGGAGAACTTTCCGAGCGCATGCTGATAGCTTCCATCCACGTATGCGACGGCGCTCCTGCCGACACCGGCGTATTCCGGGTCTTCGCATGGTTTTTCCGCCAGAATCAGGTGTTCCCAGTCCCAAGAAGAAGGATCGGGTGCTGCCGTGCTCTGTACTGCCTTTCGTTCCGGGGCAGCGAAATACGTTCCTTTTGTTTCCCGCAGCAATGGTTCCGGCATTTTACCGCCGCCCAGAAAGGCCTCTGCCTCCTCCAGACGCTCAAATCCCTTGTAAATTGCGCCAGGATAACCGTGTACCTGCGCTTTGCACGCATCCCATGTCCGGTAGATGCCCGGAACCTTTCCCTGTTTTACCGCATAGTAATTTTTCTTTGCCATGTTTTTCTCCTTTTCGCGCATGATACTCCGGCTTTATGCCGTCCCAAGAAAATATTGTTTCATCGTACATCCGAACAGTTCCCACATGCCGGCTCTTGCCACGTCTGCTCCATATAAAATCGCAACGGAACCAAGTTCCTCACCGTCTGCTTTGTAAACAACTCTTCCGGCACACTCGCCTTTCTGGATAGGGGCCTGCACCTCTTCCGGCAGTTCCATCGTTTTTTCCACTTCACCAATCACCGTCCCGCCCGTCGTAAGATAGCGGAATTCTTCCGCATATTCCAGTTCTGCCGTATCCTGCTTTCCGTAAACAACCGAAAGTTCCGGCAGGGGATCGCGTTCCCGGTCTATGTAGATGCTGCAGGACGAAAACCCATACTGGAACAGTGACGCTGCATCTGCAAACCGCACCTTGTAGTCCGGTGCTCCCATCACGACTGCCAGCATCGTCAGATCATTTTTCTTCGCCACTGCCGAGACGCAGTACTTCGCCTTCGAGGTGCTTCCTGTTTTCAGTCCCACACAGCCCTCATAGCCGCGGATCAGCTTATTTGTATTGGTGAGGGTGAATGGTTTGCTTCCCTTCTGTGTGACATGCGTAATCTCTTCCATCCAGATAGAGGAATAGTTCAGGATCTGCGGAAAGCGCTCGATCAGCTCCCGAGACATTTTCGCCACATCTGCCGCTGTCGTGTAATGGCCGTCGGAATCCGTGAGGCCGCAGCAGTCCTCAAACTTCGTGTCGTTCATGCCGAGTTCTTTTGCTTTCTGGTTCATCCGGCTGACAAACTCGCTTTCTGTCCCCGCAATATGCTCTGCCATCGCTACAGATGCATCGTTTCCCGAAGCAACGACAATACACTTGATCATCGTCTCAACGGTCTGCTTTTCGCCCTCTTCCAGAAAAACCTGGGACCCGCCCATACTTCTGGCGTGCGCACTCGTCGTCACTTCGTCGGTCAGCTGGAGCGTCCCTTTTTCGAGCTCTTCAAAAATCAGCAGCAGCGTCATGATTTTTGTGATGCTCGCCGGGCTTCGCTGTTCCGACGCATTTTTCTCGTACAGAACAGTTCCGGTCTGTGCCTCCATCAAAAGAACAGACGGCGAAGCCAGCCCAAGGTCCGTTGTCATCTCCGGTGCTGTCTCCTCCGTCTCCTCCGTCTCTTCTGTTTTCTGTTCCGTTGTTTCGTTCTGCTGCTTGTCGGAAGATTCTCCATTCTGCTCTGCCGCAGTCACTTTCAAGGGCGCTGCAAGAAGCGCCAGGATCATCAGCAGGCTCCAGACGATATTTCGTGTTCTTCTCTTCATATTCCCCCGAAACATCTGCTCTTTCTTCCCTACAGGCTATGCAGACGACCGCAGAACTATGCTGTCTGTTCCGTTTACAGCAGCGGTGCCAGAAACTTCAGCGCACCGCGGAGTGCACGGACTGCAAAATTTTTCTTTCGGCAGTAGTCCATATTGATCTGCTCACACTGTTCAAACGTGATCAGCGCATCCTCTTTTACCTGGGCAACCGCACTGCTGCCGTACATCCAGACACCGCACTCAAAATGCAGGTACATGCTCCGGTAATCCATGTTGATCGTTCCGACCGTCGCAACTTCATCATCACAGACAAAGCTCTTGGAATGGATAAAGCCTGGCGTATACTGGTAAATCTGAACGCCGGATTCCAGCAGGATCTCGTAATTGGCCTGCGTCAGAATATAGACAATCTTCTTATCCGGGATGCCCGGCGTTACAATCCGCACATCGACTCCGCGCTTTGCCGCCATGCAGAGAGCGGTCAGCGTCTCGTTGTCCGGAATCAGATACGGGGTAAAAATATAAAGATATTTTTTCGCCTGTGAAATAATGTTCAGATAAACATGCTCGCCTACTGTCTCTCCATCCAGCGGGGAATCGCCGTACGGCTGCACAAAACCGTCTTTTTTAAACGCTTCCTCGTGATAGATTTCCGGCCGGTATGATTCGAAATCGCATTCCATACCGGTGATTGTGCTCCACATCTGCAGAAACATCACCGTAAAACTCCATACCGCCTCACCATGCAGACAGATTCCGGAATCCTTCCAGTGGCCGAACCGCTCCTTGCGGTTAATGTATTCGTCCGCAAGATTAATGCCGCCCGTGAAAGCCGTATGACCGTCGATCACGGCAATTTTCCGGTGGTCACGGTTATTTAAAATGACATTCAGCACCGGTCGGAACTGATTGAACGCCGCACACTTGATGCCCATCTGCTGCAGCGATTTATAATACTGATACGGCAGTGTCGTCACGCAGCCGAAATCATCGTAAATCAGCCGCACATCCACACCGGCGGCCGCTTTTTCCTTCAGAATCTCCAGCACCGTATCCCACAGATACCCCTCGCTGATGATGAAATATTCCATAAAAATGTAGTGTTCTGCCTTTTTGAGTTCCTCAATAAAGTGCTCAAACCATACATCTCCCAGCGGGTAATACTCTGTTTCTGTATTTTCATAAACAGGATAATGCGCATAATTGGTCAGATAGGAAGACTGCCCCGCTGCCAGGATATTTTCTTCCTCGAGCTTTTTACGCGTCTCTTCTTCCTCTCCAAGAACGCCTCCCTGCGAAAGCAGAACTGTATCGTAATGTGTACGGAATTTTCTTGCCACACTGGAATGGCCGAGAATGCCGTACAGGCAGATTCCGGTTACCGGAAGCGCCAGGATACAGACTGCCCACATCAGTTTGTAGCCGGGATTCATTTTCGGATTATTGATAATCGAAAGCACTGCAATCAGGGAAAGAATCGTGACCGCATAGTTGATGTAGACAGATTTTTCATTTAGCTGCATCACAATTCCGGCCAGCCAGCAAAATTCCAGAAGAAGTGCAACACCGATAATGACCATACGGCTGGTAAGCAGCTTCAGAATCTTTTTCACGATACGAAACAGCTTGTTTGCTATTTTGTACAAAATTCTCATTTGTCACCGCCTTGCTGTTTTGTCAAAACCTGCGACTTTAAGTTACAAGTATAAAAATCCCCGGCAAAACAGATCGCCGGGGATTTTTTGCACATTAATTATACTTACGTTTTCTGGCAGCTTCAGATTTCTTTTTACGACGAACACTTGGTTTCTCGTAATGCTCTCTTTTACGAATCTCCTGCTGAATGCCAGCTTTTGCACAGCTACGCTTAAATCTGCGTAAAGCGCTGTCCAACGTTTCGTTTTCTTTAACGATTACATTTGACATAGTCTCACACCTAACCTCCCTCCAGTTGTAGATTGTGCATAATACAACTGTATGGGTATTTTTTGCACTGTTCTTATTATACCAGAAAAATCTCGTACGTCAACAAGTTTTTTCATTTTTTTGCAAAATTTTTCCCTGCCGCCTGCCTGGCTCCTTTTTCTGCCCTGCAGGCGGCAGGATTTTGTGCTGTTTTTCCTGCTTATTGTTATGCGATCTGGCCTTCCAGTACCTCGGCAGCTTTTGCAACTGCTTCGTCGATCTTCTCCGGATTCTTTCCGCCGGCCTGTGCCATGTTCGGACGTCCACCGCCGCCGCCGCCGACAACGGCTGCCACTTCTTTGATCAGTTTTCCGGCATGTGCACCTTTCTTCATCGCATCATCGGTTACCATGGCAAGAAGGCTTACTTTGCCGTCCTTTGCAGATGCCAGAACAACAACGCCGCTTCCCAGTTTTTCTTTCAGCTGGTCGCCAAGGTCACGCAGTCCGTTCATATCGACATCCGGTACGGATGCAGCGAGAAGTTTTACACCTTTGACTTCGGTGACTTTATCCATAACATCGCCGAGCGCTTCTTTTGCCAGTTTGCTCTTTAAGGACTCATTCTCTGCCTGGAGTGCTTTTGCCTCTGCCTGCAGATGAGCGATCTTCTCGAGGAGATCCGCCGGTGTTGTCTTTAAGAGAGCTGCTGCCTCATGCATTTTCTCTTCCTGTGCTTTATAGTATGCAGTAACAGACGGTCCGGTCAGAGCTTCGATTCTGCGGACACCTGCTGCGACGCCTGCCTCAGAAACAAGTTTGAACAGTCCGATTTCAGCGGTATTCTTTACATGGGTACCGCCGCAGAGCTCTTTGGAGAAGTCTCCCATGGAAACGACACGTACTTTGTCGCCGTATTTCTCACCGAACAGAGCCATCGCGCCGGATTTCTTTGCTTCCTCAGTATCCATGATGTCGGTTACAACCGGGATCTGCTCCTGAATCTTTTCATTTACCAGATTCTCAACTTTTTCCAGTTCTTCCGGTGTCATAGCCTGGAAGTGGGCAAAGTCGAAACGGAGTCTGGTCGGGGTTACGAGAGAACCTTTCTGCTCTACATGTGCACCGAGAACAGTCTTTAATGCCTTCTGCAGAAGGTGTGTTGCGCTGTGGTTCTTCTCGATATTTTTTCTTGCCTCTTCGTTGACCTGAAGTGTAACTTCCTCGCCGTTTGAAATCATACCGGATTTCATGACACCGACGTGGCCGTATTTTCCGCCGCGGAGTTTGATGGTATCTTCTACTTCGAATACACCATTTGCTCCTTTGATGATACCGCAGTCGCCTTCCTGACCGCCCATGGTAGCGTAGAACGGAGTTTTCTCTACGAAAATGGTTCCCTTCTGGCCTTCCATCAGAGATTCTGCAATCTCAGTCTCTGTCGTCAGAACGGTTACTTTGGAGGTATCCTCCAGATGATCGTATCCGGTAAACTCAGTTGTTACGGACGGGTCGATCTCATCGTAAACGGTTGCATCAGCACCCATGTAGTTTGTTACTTCACGGCTCGATCTTGCACGCTCTCTCTGCTCTTCCATTGCTGCATGGAAACCGTCCTCGTCGATGCCGTAGCCCTTCTCCTCGAGGATCTCTTTGGTCAGATCCAGCGGGAATCCGTAGGTATCGTACAGTTTGAATGCATCCTGTCCGTCCAGAACTTTTTTGCCTTCGCTCTGCATTTTTTCTTCGAGCTCGGAGAGGATACGAAGTCCCTGGTCGATGGTTTTGTTGAACTGGGTCTCCTCGTTGTTCAGAACGTTGAAGATGAAATCTTTTTTCTCTTCAAGTTCCGGATATCCGTCTTTAGAGCCTTCGATTACGCTTGCGGAAAGGCGGGCAAGGAACAGTCCGTCAATGCCAAGCAGACGGCCATGACGTGCTGCACGGCGGATCAGACGGCGCAGTACGTAGCCTCTTCCTTCGTTGGTTGGCATGATTCCATCGGAAATCATGAATGTTGCGGAACGGATATGGTCTGTGATAAGGCGGATGGAAACATCGGTCTCATGATCTTTATCATACTCTTTTCCGGAGATTTCGCATACTTTGTTGCGGAGTGCCTGAATGGTGTCGACATCGAAGATGGAATCTACATCCTGTACGACAACGGCCAGACGCTCAAGTCCCATACCGGTATCAATGTTCTTCTGGATCAGGTCGGTGTAGTGGCCCTCGCCGTCGTTGTTGAACTGGCTGAATACGTTGTTCCATACTTCCATGTAACGGTCACACTCGCAGCCAACGGTACATCCCGGTTTGCCGCAGCCGTATTTTTCTCCGCGGTCATAATAAATCTCAGAACACGGACCGCACGGACCTGCACCATGCTCCCAGAAGTTGTCCTCTTTTCCAAAACGGAAAATACGGTCTGCCGGGATGCCGATCTCTTTGTTCCAGATATCAAATGCTTCATCATCGTCCTGATAGATGGATGGGTACAGACGATTCGGATCGAGCCCTACTACCTGTGTTAAAAACTCCCAGGACCATGCGATTGCTTCGTGTTTGAAATAATCACCGAAGGAAAAGTTTCCGAGCATCTCAAAGAAGGTGCCGTGACGGGCTGTTTTTCCTACATTTTCAATATCGCCGGTACGGATACATTTCTGGCATGTTGTTACTCTTCTTCTCGGCGGAATCTCTGCGCCTGTGAAGTAAGGTTTCAGCGGAGCCATACCGGAGTTGATCAGTAAAAGACTTTTATCGTTGTGTGGAATCAACGAAAAACTCTTCATAGCAAGATGTCCTTTGCTCTCGAAGAACTCAAGAAACATCTTTCGTAATTCGTTTACGCCATATTTTTCCATGACTGTTTGTCCTCCAAATAATTCAGTGTGTCCCGGAATTTCTTCCGGGAATCCATTCTTTTATAATAGCACACTTAATTATTTAACGCAAATTTTTTTGAAATTCTTCTTTCCTTTTTTCAGAACGATACCGTCCTCGCCGAAGGCTGCTTTTTCTACGGCATATTTCGGATCTGTGATTTTCTCACCGTCTACGGATACACCGCCCTGCTCTACGGCACGGCGTCCTTCGTTTCTGGTCTTTGCAAGCTCTGCTTTGACAAGAAGGGTTACGATATCGATTTTATCGTCCGTGAAATCCTCTGCAGAAATTTCACTGGTCGGCATATGCTCGGAGCTTCCGGTAGAGAATACGGCACGTGCGCCTTCCTGCGCTTTCTTTGCTTCTTCCTCGCCGTGTACCATGGAGGTCAGCTCATAGGCCAGGATCTCTTTTGCCTCGTTCAGCTTGCTTCCTTCCCAGGAATCCATCTCGTCGATCTGCTCCAGCGGCAGGAAGGTCAGCATACGGATACATTTTAAGACATCGGCATCGTCCACGTTTCTCCAGTACTGGTAGAAATCGAACGGGCTGGTCTTGTTCGGGTCAAGCCATACAGCGTTTCCTGCGGTTTTACCCATCTTCTTGCCCTGAGAGTCGGTCAGAAGGGTGATGGTCATTGCATAGGCATCTTTTCCAAGTTTACGGCGGATCAGTTCGGTTCCTCCCAGCATGTTGGACCACTGGTCATCGCCGCCGAACTGCATATTGCAGCCGTATTTCTGGAACATGTGATAGAAGTCGTAGCTCTGCATAATCATATAGTTGAACTCCAGGAAGGAAAGACCTTTTTCCATACGCTGTTTGTAGCACTCTGCACGGAGCATGTTGTTGACGCTGAAGCATGCACCTACCTCACGGAGCAGTTCTACATAGTTCAGGTTCAGCAGCCAGTCTGCGTTGTTGAGCATCATAGCTTTTCCCTCGCCGAACTCGATGAAACGCTCCATCTGACGTTTGAAGCACTCTGCGTTGTGGTCGATCTCCTCGCGGGTCAGCATTTTTCTCATATCGGTTCTTCCGGACGGGTCACCGATCATGGTGGTGCCGCCGCCGATCAGGGCGATCGGTTTGTTTCCTGCCATCTGCATCCGTTTCATCAGGGTCAGTGCCATGAAGTGACCTGCGGTCAGACTGTCTGCGGTGCAGTCGAATCCGATATAGAACGTTGCTTTTCCATTGTTTACCAGGTCTCTGATTTCATCTTCGTCGGTTACCTGTGCCAGAAGGCCTCTGGCGATCAGTTCGTCATAAATCTGCATTTTGTTTTTCTCCTTTTTTCGGTTGACTTTCGGGTATGTGTTACCGTCTGGGACCAAAGTTTTTTATACAAAAAGACTCCCGTCCTTTCCGATTCAAAGGACGAGAGCCCGTATCTCCCGTGTTACCACCTTACTTCACAGCTGTCTCACGGCAGCTGCCTTTGTCGGTATCCAAAACCTCTGAATACCCTGACGCTGTAACGTTCGTCTCTTACGTCGCAGCCTACTAAAAACGTGCATCATAGTTCTTCTGCCGCCCGTTTTATTCGGTGCGCAACTCCGGGATGTATTCGAATCGTACAGAACCTGCATGCGCCTCTCATCTGCCGGCTGCTTTCTGTCCGCGTTTTTGTACGTCTACTTGTTCCCTTCCAAGCCTTTTTCCATGTTCCATAGTATAAACGGTGATTCGAAATCTGTCAAGACTTCTGCTTTCCGTTTTTTCATCTATTTTTAATATCCGCGGTCCTGATCCATCATATACAGGAGTGCGTTGCAGATGCACGCCGCGATATTGCTGCCGCCTTTTCGTCCGCGTGCCACGATATACGGGATATTGGTCTGCATAATCAGTTCTTTGGACTGTACCACATTGACAAAGCCGACCGGAACTCCGATGATCAGCGCCGGTTTTATTTTTCCTTCCCCGATCAGTTCATAGAGGCGGACCAGTGCCGTCGGCGCATTTCCAACCGCAATAATCAGCTTTTTATCCAGCTCCGCTGCTTTTTCCATGCAGGCTGCCGCGCGGGTGCTTCCGGTTTCTTTTGCTCTTGCCGCAACATCTTCGTCTGACATAAAGCAGAGCGCTTCACCGCCGTGGCGCGCAAGCACCTTTTTGTTGATGCCGGATCTTGCCATCTGCGTATCCGTCACAATGCAGGCTCCCTCCCGGATCGCCTCGATGCCTTTTGCCACCGCATGCTCCGAAAAGCAGAGATTATCCGCATAATCAAAATCCGCACTTGTGTGGATACACCGCTTTACAACCAGTTCCTGATCCTCTGGAAACGTTCTTCCGTTTAATTCTTCCGTGATAATTTCAAAGCTTCTCTTTTCAATCTCGTGCGGGCTTACCTGCTCCAGTTCTATCTTCATCTTTATGCCCCTTCTTCCAGAATTTGATAAATCTTCTTCATGTCGAGATGCTCGCGCAGCGCATCTGCGAGAATATCGTACTGTGTCTCTTTGAATGTCTGGTAATCGACACCGTGAATCTGCTCCATGGCAATTCCCTTATTCTTTGCAAGTGCTTCCACGATCCGTTCGGCAACTTCTTCTTTGTCGAAAATGCCGTGCACATACGTACCGTACACATTTCCTTTCTGTGCACCGTCCAGCTTATCCGAATCAGCACGGTTCTGATCATCGATGAACGTGAATGCTTCTGTTTCTTCTTTCCGCACCGTTTCTCCCATATGGATTTCATAGCCCTCAATCCGGGTTCCCTCGATCCCGGCAAGAACGCCTTCTGTTTTTCCAAAAGCGCCCTCCGCGCGGGTTCTCGTCTTCTCACCGGCAAATACGGTATCCATCGGCAGGAGTCCCATTCCTTTGATCGTTCCGCCGGCTTCGACATGCAGCGGATCGCTCAGCGTATCTCCGAGCATCTGGAAGCCGCCGCAGACACCGAAAATTACTTTTCCGGCCGCAGCCGCCTTCAGTACGGCCGCTTCCAGACCATTCTGACGCATCCAGAGCAGATCCTCCATCGTGTTTTTCGTTCCCGGAAGCAGAATCATATCCGGATTTTTCAGTTCGGAGACAGAGCTTACGTAGCGGAGTGATACGCCTTCGATCCGCTCGAACGGGTTGAAATCGGTGAAGTTTGAAATACGCGGGAGACGGATGACCGCAAGGTCAATGAGACCGATCTCCTCTTTTCTGGTGAATCGCTCGGTCAGACTGTCCTCGTCTTCCACTTCGATGTGGAGATACGGCGCCACGCCGACCACCGGGATGTGTGTTTTTTCTTCCAGCATCACAACGCCCGGGTCCAGGATGGTTTTGTCCCCGCGGAATTTGTTGATAATCAGACCCTTGATGCGGTCGCGCTCATCCGGCTCTAAAAGCTCTACGGTACCGTAAAGCTGAGCAAAAACGCCGCCGCGGTCAATATCTCCGACGAGGAGCACCGGTGCATCCACAAGCTTTGCCATTCCCATATTGACGATATCATCGGCTTTCAGGTTGATCTCCGCCGGACTTCCGGCTCCCTCGATCACAATGATATCATACTGTTCTTCCAGTGCATGGTACGCTTTCATGATGTCCGGGATCAGCTCTTTTTTGTGGGAAAAATATTCCCGCGCACTCATGTTTCCCAGTACCTCACCGTTTACAATCACCTGCGAACCGGTGTCATTCGTCGGCTTTAACAGAATCGGGTTCATCAAAACGGACGGTTCGATCCCGGCCGCTTCCGCCTGCATGACCTGTGCACGTCCCATCTCAAGGCCTTCTCTCGTAATAAACGAATTCAGCGCCATATTCTGTGATTTGAACGGCGCCACACGGTATCCGTCCTGATGGAAAATCCGGCATAAGCCCGCCGCAAGCAGACTCTTTCCCGCATTTGACATCGTTCCCTGTATCATAATTACTTTCGCCATCGTTTTTCCTCCTAAAACCACTGCAGAATCTGTGAAACGGCTTCTGTCAGAATCTGGTTTTCTTCATGTGTGCGTACGGCTGCACGGTAATATCCGTCGGCAAGGCCCGAGTAGTTGGAACAGTCGCGGATCAGAATGCCGCCTTTTTCCAGCCGTGCGGCAAGTCCTTTCGGTCCCTCAAAGAACAAATAATTTGCACAGGAATCCCATACGGTAAGACCTGCTTTTTCCAGTTCTGCTTTCATCCAGGCGCGTTCTTTTCCGATCAGTTCCCGTGCTTCTTTGACGTAAGCATCCTCGTTCAGGGCGGCAAGGCCTGCCATCTGCGCCGGAATCGAAACATTCCACGACTGCATGCTGCGGCTGATCCGATCCAGCAGATCCTCGTCGCTGCAGAGCAGATAGCCAAGACGCAGGCCCGGCATTGCGTAAATCTTTGTGAACGCACGCAGAATCAGCAGATTCGGATATTCGTCCAGTTTTCCCTGCATCGTCACTTTTTCCGGCTCCGGCAGAAATTCTATGAAACACTCATCCAGCACCAGATAGATGTTACGCTCCCGGCAGTTATCCAGGATCTTTAAAAGAAGTTCCTGCGGAATCGTAAGGCCGGTTGGATTATTTGGATTACATAAAAAAACAAGATCCAGATCGTCGGTCAGATCATCGCAGAAATCGTCCTGTAAAAGAAAGCCTTTTTCCTTTTGCAGCAGATACATACGGATAAAACACCCTGCCGCTGAAAGCGCTGCTTCATACTCTGCAAATCCCGGCGCTGCAATCAGCGCTTTTTTCGGGCGGAGAGCCTGTGTCAGGGCAAAAATAAGCTCCGCGGCGCCGTTTGCAAACAGGATATTTTCTTCTGGAAGCTGCTCCTTTTCCGACAGTGCCCGGGTCAGGTCCCGGCACAGTGCGTCAGGATACTGTTCCACCGATTCCGCGCTCTTTCTCACCGCCTCTTTCACACTTTCCGGAGCTCCAAGAGGATTGACATTCACAGAAAAATCGACTCTGCATTTTTTCGTGTAAATGTCTCCTCCATGTGGATTTTGTCTCATACCATATGCCTTCCTTTCTCTTTTCCGTTGTGTTTCTATCTTCTCTTTTTACAGAAATAAAAAGAGCGCGCGGATTCCCGCAAAGAACACCAGTCCGAGGAACGAGGTCAGATACATCAGATGATTTGCTCTTTTGATATCTTCCGCCTCGACCGGGCGGATATCATCGCCGATCGTTGGTTTCTTTACGACTTTGCCGAAATACACGGCATCTCCGGCAAGCTGTACTTCCAGCGCCCCTGCCATAACTGCTTCTGTCTGCGCAGAATTTGGGCTGGCGTGGCAGTAACGGTCGCGTTTGTAAATTTTTTCTGCATTTTTCCAGTTCATGCGCTCGCATGCAGACGCAAGAATCATCAGCCATGCGCTGATTCTCGCCGGTATGTAATTGACGACATCGTCCAGCTTTGCCGCACACCGTCCAAAATACAGATATTTGTCATTTTTGTATCCCACCATGGAATCCATGGTATTGATGGACTTATACAGAAAGCCCAATGCCGGTCCGCCGAGGGCAAGAAAGAGGAGCGGTGCAATGACACCGTCCGACGTATTCTCCGCGATCGTTTCCACGGCAGCTTTCGTCACTCCTGTTTCCGAAAGATTTTTCGTATCACGTCCTACGATCATGGAAACCGCATAGCGCGCCCCCGGAAGATCGTTTTCTTTTAATTTCTGATAGACCTTCATGCTCTCATCCTTCAGGCATTTCGTTGCCGGAATCTGCCAGCACCAGAGAACCTCCAGAAGGAAGCCGATGACCGGATGAATTTTAAATGCCGCAAAGAGCAGCAGTGCCGGAACACCGTATCCCGCCAGACAGACGAGGATCACGAGAAAAACTCCTCCGGCAAGCTCTCCCTTTGGCGTTTTCGGAAATACCTTCCGCAGCCATTTTTCCAGCAGGGCAATGAGATTTCCGATCACACGGATCGGATGGTACAAAAAGGAGGGATCTCCAAGCAGCAGGTCCAATCCATAGCCCACAATCAGGGCTGCTAATGCTGTTTTCATCTTGTTTTCTCCTGTTCTTTCCGGTAAGAGACACACTGCTCCAGAAATTCCAGTGCGAGGTGCGGACTTGCCATATAGTAAAGATGCGGGAATCCCGCCATCATCCGTTTTGTCGCATGAATGCATTCCCAGTTCCGCTTCCGCAGCGGTTTTGCCGCATGCCATGCACTTCCGCAGTCTGTGCTGTCAAAGTAATGGAACTCATGGCCGCGCACCGGATTTCCGCCGTTCCGAAAGGTATCTTTCGTGTTTGGCGTGAGGGTGATATAGCCGAATCTTCCCAGCTTTTTTGTCCGGTAAACATTTCCCGGAACAGCCTGTACCATAGGATACACATTTCCATCCATATCCTCCATGGATTCTGACAGGTACATATAACCGCCGCATTCTGCAAGAACCGGCATTCCCTGACGGATGTTATCGCGGATCTTCGTTCTCATGGTCTGGTTTTCCGAAAGCTCTTCTGCGTGCAGCTCCGGGTAGCCGCCGCAGAACAGAAATCCGTCTGTATTCTTTGGCGGCTCCGCATCGGAAAGCGGCGAAAAATATTCGATTTTGGCTCCAAGTGACGCGAGAAGCTCCAGATTATCCCGATAAAAGAAACAAAATGCTTCATCCTTTGCAACGGCAAGAATCGGCTTCGCAGCACGCACCTTGGCGGCTGCTTCGCTTTCTGTCACCTTACGCAGGACTTCCGGCATTTTTCCCGAGAGCTCTTCTGCCCCTTCTGCAATCGCAAGAATTTTTTCAAAATCCAGTGTCTTCTGCAGTGTTTCTGCAAGCAGATTGACCTGCTCCTGCAGATTTTCCACCTCATCCGGCATCACAAGGCCGAGGTGGCGGCTTTCTAAGTGGCATTCCTTCAGTTCCGGCACAAAGCCGACACAGAAAATGCCAAGTTCTTTTTCCGCCATCGGCGCGATCTCCCGGTACAGCATCTCTGACATCCGGTTAAAGATTACACCGGCGATCCGGCTGTCCTCTTTGTACTGCAGGTATCCCTTGATAAAGGCAAGCGCTGAAACGCTCATGCCTTTGGCATCGACAACCAGAAGAACCGGCGTTTTTGTCATACCGGCGAGATCGTAGGCGCTGCCTTTGGTAGAAATTCCGCCAAGACCGTCGTAATACCCCATAACGCCTTCCAATACGGAAATGTCATGACCCGCTGCATGTTTGCAGAACAGATACTGTGTTGTTTCTTCCTCTGTGAAAAACGGATCCAGATTACACGACGGGGCGCCGATTACCTGTTCGTGAAACATCGGATCGATATAATCCGGGCCGCATTTAAACGCTGCGGGCTGCTTTCCCATCTGCTGCAGTGCACGGAGCAGTCCGCAGGTGATCATCGTTTTCCCGCTTCCGCTCCTTCCTGCTGCCAGCATGATTCTTGGTGCTTTCATTCTTTGGCACCTCCCTGGGCTGTAAAGATATAAACCGGATTCTGGGCAATCATCAGATGGCTTCTTCCGGCCTTTTTCGCATTGGAAGCCTGCAGGCAGACGATTTCCGGCTCTTCAAACGCAAGTTTTTTGAAACACGATGCTGCCTCCGCTAATGTTTCCACGGTTACTGTATTTAATACCACGCGGATGTTCGGATTCTTCCGCAGGAGCAGTTCCAGAATCTCTTTTAAGTTTCCGGCAGACCCGCCGATAAATGCATGCGTCGGAACCGGGAGTGCTTCGAGTGCTTCCGGTGCAGTTCCCTCAATAATTTCCAGATGATCCACTGCAAATTTCTTTTTATTTTCCTGCAGAAGTGCAACGGCTGCCGGATTTTTTTCTATCGCATATACCTTTCCCTGTGCTGCACGAAGCGCCATCTCAATCGAAACAGAACCTGTGCCCGATCCAATATCATAGACAACAGAATTCAAAGAAAGCTGCAGATGAGAAAGAGACGCATTGCGCACTTCCCGCTTGGTCATCGGTACTTTGTCACGCAGAAATACTTCATCTGCCATGCCGGCTGTAAACTCTGGTTCCGGATTCGGGTTTTCAAACAGAAGAACCGCAAGCGGGGCAAACTCCATTTTAGCAAGTTCGAATGGGGTTCCTGTCACAATCTGTTCTTCCGGATACGACAGATCCGTTCCCACATGCAGCACAATCTGCTCCCAGCCGTACGAACTTAACGTCTGGCAGATTTCCCTGACACTGCCCTTTCCGCCGGCGATCGCCAGAGTTTTCCGGTTTCGGCGGACCGTCTCCAGAAAGTT
Organism: Blautia sp. AM28-27; assembly: GCF_003480905.1. Taxonomy (NCBI): domain Bacteria; kingdom Bacillati; phylum Bacillota; class Clostridia; order Lachnospirales; family Lachnospiraceae; genus Blautia; species Blautia sp. AM28-27. Next base: position 736,574 of record NZ_QUJK01000001.1, on the reverse strand, counting down.
GCAGTGCTGCCCGTGCAGGCTCACAAATGCTGCATCCTCCCAGGACACTCCGATTTTGGCACAGAAATAAACCAGCGAAGAAATTCCCGGCTCTACACGGACAGAAAAATCCGCATCTTCCGCAAGGACGGCCTGAAGTTTCTTTGCTCCGCTGTAAAAGCCGACATCACCCGACTGCAGAAGAACAATCTTTTCATATTCCGGGTGCGCCTTCAGATACTCGTAAATCTTTTCCGGGCTGTATTCTGCAAGCATTGGCTTCTGATATTTTTCTACTGCTTTTGTCATGCGTCCCGCACCGATCAGCACATCCGCCTGCTCACACGCGTCTACGAGCGCCAGCGTCATCTGTGCTTCTGCACCAGGTCCGATTCCGGCGATCACGACGTCCCGTTTCACGGACAGATCAAATTTTTCAACGAGATACCGCTTGACCTCGTCCTCCGAGAGTCCTTCTTCCTCTTTCGGACGGCCGATCAGAACGACACGGACACCGGCCTTTTTGGCTGCCTCAATTTTTTCTTCAAAGCCGCCGTTTCTTCCGGATTCCTTCGTTACCATCCATTCGGCATGGAACGACTGCAGCATTGCAACGTTCATGTCCATAGAAAACGGTCCCTGCATGCCTATGGTATGTGCGGCATCAAATCCAAGTTCCGCGCAGGATGCAATTACGCCTGGCAACGGCAGCACCCGGGCATACACACGGTTTTTATAATCCGGAAGCTCTGCAAATTTTGCGAGTTCCTTGCTTCCTGTTGTCACCAAAATCTTTCCCTCTGTGCCCGCCAGATACGATACCGCTTCTTCTGTCGTATCGACCATGACGCAGGATGGATCTGCCGCAAGCGACGGCCGCAGCAGCCGAAGATACGTTTTTCCTGCTTTTTCACATGCAGACCGGATATTTTCCGACACAAGATCGGCATACGGATGGGTTGCATCAATAACCATTTCCGGCTGTTCTTCGCCAAAAAGCTGTTCCATCTCTTCTTCTGTCAGTCTTCCGCTTCGAACCGTCAGGGCACCGCCCTCCTCGATCCGGCACTTGCCGTATTCTGTCGCCGTACAGGCAAGGGATGCAATCTCATATTTTTTCAGAAAACTGCAGATCTCCCGGCCTTCCGTCGTTCCGGCAAAGACGATTACTTTATTCATAGCGATATCCCCTCGGCGTTACCATGTGATCCCGGATTTCCTTTGTCTGACTGTTTCCGATAAATACCGTCGTAAACATATCCACTTTTGTATTGCGAAGTTCTGCAAGCGTCATGGTCCGGCTCGTCTCCCCGTCTCTTCCGATCTGGCTTACGATTCCGCAGACGGTTTCCGGCGCTTTGTAACGAAGCATCAGATCACACGCTTTTTCCAGATAATCCGCTCTCTTATGGCTTCCCGGGTTATAAAGACAGATGACAAAATCCGCTTCCGATGCCAGCAGAAGACGTTTTTCAATTTTCTCCCACGGTGTCAGAAGATCGCTCAGGCTGATCAGGGCGAAGTCGTGGATCAACGGTGCACCAAGAACGGCAGCGCCTCCCGTTGCGGCGGTCACGCCTGGAATTACCTTAATTTCAATATCAGGCCATTCTTCCGAAAGCTCATACATCAGACCTGCCATACCGTAAACGCCGGCATCTCCGCTGCAGATCATAGCAACCTGTTTTCCCTCTGCCGCAGTTTCAAATGCCAGACGGCAGCGCTCCACCTCTTTCCGCATCGGCGTCGTCAGAAATTCTTTTCCTGCAAAATGTTCTTTTACCAGATCCACATAGACGGTATAGCCGATGATCACATCGCAGTTCCGCAGCGCATCCGCCGCCTCGATCGTCATTTTTTCATATGCTCCGGGGCCGATGCCCACGACAAAAATTGTACTCAAAATACTGCCCTCCAGTCCGCCGCAGCCAGTGCAACTGTTACACCGTCCGCTGCCTTTTTTTTCTTTATCAGTCTGCCGCCGGCGAGAACTGCGCTGCGCTCACAGACATTGTCAATTCCTGTAATCTTCTTCACAAACGGAGACGGCGTAAATTCCCCCTCCGCCGTTTCCAGTTCTTCTGCAGAAAAGGTCCGGTACTGCCAGCCATACTTTTCCACCAGCTGCAGAATTCCCGGCTCCTGCGCTTTCAGATCAATACTTGCCGCCTGTCGAACTGCTTTTGGAGAAATCCCGGCCGCCGCAAGTGCCGCAAGAACCTTTTCTTCAATCCGGCCGGCCGGTGTATTCTTCTTACAGCCGATGCCGACGGTGATCACCTTCGGGATCAGGTGAAGTGTTCTCTCATATGGCGAATCCTCTTCCGATGTGGTAATGCAGATTCCCATCGACGGTTTTGCCGCCTCTTCCGGGATCAGTTCCTCCGGTTTTGTTCCATCCACCGGAAAACGGCTGCAGAATCCAACCGTTTTTCCGTCCACCAGAAGCGCCGCTGCCTCTTTTGCCAGCTCCATCTCACAAATTTCACAATGATTTTTTACAGCAAAGACATCGACCGCAAACTTGTGATTGACATCCGTTGCCGTTGTAATGACCGGAACCGCACCCGTTACAGCTGCAACTTCTTCCGTCAGCTCGTTTGCTCCGCCGATATGGCCGGAAAGTAATGAAATCACAAACTTTCCCTGTTCATCCATACACAGAACCGCCGGATCTGTCTTTTTACTTTTCACGTACGGTGCAATACTGCGCACCGCAATCCCGCACGCCCCGATAAACAAAATCGCATCCATTTTCTGAAACATGCGCTCTGTCCATGCAGGAAGCGACGGTGCAATCGCAGGAATTCCCGCTTCTTTCCCGTACTTTTCCAGTGCATATCCTTCACAGCTGTGTTTTTTCAGTGCCGCACAGAGTTTTCGATTCCAGGCGCATCCGTTTCTTGTAAAACTTGCTATGGCTATTTTCATCTTATTTTTCTGCCTCTCGGAATTCGGTGGTAAACGCCGGATTGTACAGATCACTTCTGCGGTAATTTCCCTGGGAAACGGCATTTCCGATGATCATCAGCGCTGTCTTGGTGATCTGGTTCTTTTTCGCCGTCTCGGCAAGTGTTCCAACGGTGCAGACGAACGTCTTCTCCTCCGGCCAGGTTGCTTTGTAAACGATCGCTGCCGGAGTATCTGCCGTATAGCCGCCTGCAATCAGCTCACGGGAAAGTTCCTCTAAGAGTCCCGTGCTTAAGAATACAACCATCGTTGCCTGATGTGCCGCAAAAGACGCAATGCTCTCCCGCTCCGGAACCGATGTTCTTCCGGCCATTCTGGTGATGACAACACTCTGGGAGATATCCGGCAGCGTATATTCCATTTCAAGGGCAGCAGCCGCTCCGCAGAAAGAGCTGACACCCGGACAGTCATCGTGAGCGATTCCAAGGGCATCGAGCGCATCAATCTGTTCGCGGATTGCACCATACAGGCACGGATCTCCCGTGTGGAGTCTTGCCACAGTCTGACCTTTGCTTTCGGCCTCTTTCATAACATCAATCACCTGCTCCAGCGTCATGGTTGCACTGTTATATACCACACAGCCCTCTTTTTTCAGATCCAGCAGTGCCGGATTGACAAGAGAACCTGCATAAATGATAATATCCGCCTCACCAAGCAGCTTCTGTCCTCTTACCGTAATCAGATCCGGGGCTCCAGGGCCCGCTCCAATAAAATGTACCATCTATTTTTTCCTCTTTTCTTTTACAATAATCAGTGAATAGTAACTTGCCTGGTCCGGGATTTCTTCCGCGCTGAAATACTTCTGTTCCGTATCCATGCCGCAGTTTTCTATCATCACCGCCCGGCAGTTCTTTTCCTTCAGGAACTGTTTCACAGCCGGCATCTTTTTACCCGCTTTCATCAGAACCTTTGTTCCTGAAAGTTCCAGTGCATCTTCAATCTGGTAAGACGCCGGAATCACATGCAGTTCTTCGGAATTTTCCACCAGTCCCTCGGAAAGAGATGCTGCTGCCGCGCAGAACGATGTAACACCGCTTACAATTCTCGCATCGTAACCGTCTTCCAGTACCCGTCTGTGTACATAAAGGTAGGTAGAATACACGGTTGGATCTCCGAGTGTCAGAAATACTACGTTTTTTCCTGCATCCAGCAGCTCCTCTATTTTTTCTGCACCGCGCCGGTGATTTTCCTCCAGTTCTTTGGCATTCTTTGTCATCGGCATTGGAATAGCAACGAGCTCTTTTTCTGCCAGTTCCGGCACTGCCTGAACAGCAATCTGGTAGGCAATGCTCTCTTCCGGTTTCTCTCCTGGTACTGCAATCGTATCATTTTCCCGGATCAGACGGACGGCCTTTAACGTCATAAGCTCCGGGTCTCCCGGTCCGATTCCTGTTCCAAATAAAATTCCTGTCATTTTGTTTTTACTCTTTTCTGTTTTCTTTTTCTTCCTGCTCCCGCAGGCGCTCCAGAAGTTCTCCCGCTCCCGGGGTTTCCCCGAGCAGGCCCTCATTGCTTGAAAAAACAATCGCCTCCGTCTGCACTCTGCCCTCAATATGGTAATTCATGTAAAAAGCAATTTTTTCTGTCACTTTTTCCATGGTCTCTTTCAGGCATCCTGCTTCCTTTAAAATCTGCACCGCTTCTTCCGTCGTTCCGGTCTCCAGCAGTTTTTTTGCCAGTGCAAGATCCGCCCCTGCACGCACCGCCTGCGCCGTAAGAAGCTCCGCACGGCAGTCTGCCTCGTGGGAATGGGTATTCATAATTCCGCCGGACACCTTGACAAATTTTCCAAGATGTGCCACAAAAAGGATGGCGTCAAAGCCGAGCTCAGCTACAAATTCCAGTGTTTTTCCGACGTAATTACTGCACTTAACGGAATGGTCTGCACGGACCCACGGATACGTTTTTAAGAAGTCCTGTCCGTAATTTCCCGGTGTCACCAGAAGGACGCGGTCACCCTGTGCTTTCCGCATTTCCATCTCGACGCGGATCGTGGAAATCAGCGCCTCCTCGCTCATCGGCACTACAATCCCGCTCGTTCCAAGGATTGAAATGCCGCCGGTGATGCCAAGTCTCGGATTGAATGTATGCTTTGCCAGTTCTTCCCCTTCCGGTACGGAGATGATAACCTGCAGTGCACGGAAATCATCGAGTTTTTTCTGAATCTCCTCCACATTCTCGCGGATCATCTGGCGCGGTACATGGTTGATCGCCGCGTTTCCGACCGGCTGATCCAGCCCCGGCTTTGTCACACGCCCGACGCCGAATCCTCCATCGATTACAATTCCCTCTTCTGTTCCAAACGTCACTTCCGCGTAAATCAATGCTTTATCTGTCACATCCGGATCATCCCCGCCGTCTTTTCGGACGGCACAGCTTACTTTTTCGGCACTTCTCCGGATATCCAGCAATTCCAGATTCAGAACAATGCCCTTTGGCGTATGGATTTTCACTTCCTGTATTTCTTTCCCGGAAAGCAGCATAAACGCCGCTCCCCGCGCTGCCGCTGCAGCGCAGGAACCCGTCGTATATCCCATGCGGAGTTTCTTGCTGCCGCGCATAATATATGCATCTTCCAAGCCTGTCCTGCTCATGTTTTTCTCCTTAACAGATCCGGCGGTTTTTCTGCCGGACCACGCGATCTATTTTATCATAACACACAATGAAAAAATGCTGAACCATTTTCGCATATTTTTTCAAAAAAGATCAATTTTTCCCGGCTGTTTTTCTATCTCAGAAACTTATTCTTTTCCCAGCTTCCTGTTGTTTCAAACTCCGCAGCTCTTCTTTCTGCCTGTTTTACAATTTTTTCATCAATTCCCATATTTCCAAGCAGCGCAATCGCATTCTTTCCTCTTGCCGGCCCCTGTTCCAAGCGATACGGGAAGGAAATACTCTGCGCGGTAATCTGCTCTTCAAAATGATAATTGGTGTAGAGATCTTCCAGCAGATACGTCAGTTCAGTATCATGTGTTGCTGCAAGACAGAGCACATTTGCACGGCGCAGGGCAGCAAGCACACTCTCTGACGCTGCAATCCGCTCCGTCGTGTTTGTTCCCCGCAGCACCTCATCAATGACGCACAGAAGCGGTGTTTTTTCACGGCTTGCCTCCAGAATCCGTTTTAAAGATTTTACTTCCACAACAAAGTAACTCTCTCCCTGTGCCAGATTATCGCGGAGTGCCATGGATGTCATGATCCGGCACACAACACCGCGGTACCGCTTCGAAAGACTCGTGTTCAGTGTCTGTGCCAGAATCGCATTCACTGCCATGTTTTTCATAAATGTGGATTTTCCCGACGCATTCGAGCCGGTCAGCAGAATTCCGCCCTCCGCATACAGACTGTTTGCCACCGGATGTGTCAGAAGCGGATGATAAAGCTCCTCCACATCGATCCGACAGCCCGCCTTTTTCTCATCCAGGAATTCCGGCCGGCAGTAATACGAAAGGCTCTCCCGGTACGATGCTGCAGACAGTGCAAAGTCCAGGAGTCCAAGATCCTCTGCCATCTGCAGAATCGCTTTTTCATACGATTTCACTCCGGAAACAACCGAAGAATACTCGATCAGATCCAGCAGAAAGAACGTGTGAAAGTATGCAAAAATCATGTTTGCTGCACCGCCCTGCGATTCTTTCGTATTCACAAGTGTTCTGCATTTTCTTGTAATCGGACGGAGTTGTTTTTCCTGTTCTTCCAGACGCTTCTGATACATTTCCAGTCCGGAAATTTTTTCTTTTCCAAGTTCCCTGGCTGTCCGCTGCAGCCGCAGGATACAGCCAAACGCTTTTAATGCACTCTCCAGCTTTTTGCTCTCCCTTCCATGCATCAGTCCGTTGCCGACCATAGAAGCAAACAGAACAGCCACACCCAGCGGAGGCAGTACAAACAACAGTCCAATTCCAAGCACAGCAATACCGGCCATCAGAAGATATTTCCCCTTCTCTCCCGGCTCCGCCTCTATCAGTACGGCTATTTCTTCTGTCGGCGGATTCATCTTTTCTTTTCCCATCAAAAGAAGTGCTTTCTGCACTGCTTCTCTGGCTTTTTGGTTCTCTGCAAAAAGCTTCATCAGCCGTTCCCGCTCTTCCCTGATTTCTGTTGTTGTGACCGGCATCCGAAGCGCCGTGTACAGATATTCTTCCCCGCACACCGACACTGTGTGGTCGACTGTGTCAAAAACCGCATCGAGATCCAGGTCATTCCAGGTAATCGCGTCCACGCAGAAGTTTTCCCCTGCTTTTCGTCTCAGACACGCTTCCAGTTTTTCTTTCTTTTCCCGTGCCGTCCGTTTCTCCTGCTTTTTTCCCCATTTCTTCCGCAGTTGTACCAGCTTCTTTTCCTGTTCATTTCTGTTATTCTGTACCATCCAAACTCCCAGCAGTATCAGAACCACAAAAATTCCTGCTGCCGTGTACAGTTCTTTCATGTCTTATCGCCATCCTTTTTCCTGCTCTGTATCATAAGTCTTTTGATTCTGTCTTATTCTAGCACAGAACCCTCTTCCCTTCCAGATTTTGTTGCAAAAATCATCTCCACCGCCGCATGTACAGCCAGTCTCTGTGAACTGCTGCCGTCACCAATGCAGGTGGAAAGGGTAAGTATCTTTTGAACTTCCTTTTCCTCACCGCTGCCAAAGATCATGCTGTTTTCTTTTCTTTCCTGTACCCATGCATTCCAGTCCGCATCGCTCCATGCTCCCAGCCGGTAAACATCACTTTTGGCATCCGTCTCCTCCACACTCCAAATACGGCACTGCCATGCTTCACCCGGCAAATACAGGTACAGATACGGAAATTCCTGTTTCCACGACGCTTCACGATACTTTTTCAATCCTCCGAACATCGTTCCATCCCGCATATTATGCCCATATAAAATCGTGTGACGTTCAGAAAAATCCTCCGGTGTATCACACGGTGCAAAAATACTGCCGTAAATCCGCTCCCTGCAAAACGCATCGTGTGTCAGATAATATGCGTTATCCTGCCCGTGCGCAACCGGAACATCTAAGGCGCAGCCCGGAATCCAGAGCCACGCGCAGATTTCTCTATTTTTTGATCGAAGTCCTGCAAAATCAATTGTCCGAAACAGATTTTGATCTGTACTGCCCGGTTCCTGCTCCTGCACTTCTTCGCTTTTTTCGTTTTCCTCTTTGTTCTCTTCTTTTTCTTCTCTGACATACCTCTCCACCGCTTCTTCCTGTTCTTTTCGAATCTGCCGGCTTACCTGAATCTGCGGCAGATACCAGAAAAAAAGTGCCGCCAATGTTAGAACTGCAATCCCTCTTCTTTTTCTGCTGATTTTTTCTCTCTCCATTTTGTTTTCATTCCACCACCCGAACCGATGGTGGAATGTTTTTCCGTTTTGTTATTCAACCGGAATCCGGTTTTTTACAATACTGTTGTGTCCATAATCATCCCAGCGGTATTTCTGATTTTCAAATACAACCTCACTTTCTTTGGGATGTCCGCAAAGATTTACCGATACCGAAAAGACGCGCGCAGGATCTTTTCCATATGCCGGCTCTTCTAGTTTTTTCACGGTAACATTCTTCGTACCTGTCACCTGCATAAGCGAATACCGCAGCACCTTCTTCTCCTGTACCCGGTAATCGTTTCCTGCCGGAATTCCCCGGATCTGTACCGACTGTTCCGTGTAGCCGTCCTGATCTGTCGTTTTCTCCACCTGTGTTTTTGTAAACGTAAGATAGCATTGGTATGTATGTTCTTTTCCATACAGATCCTTTCCCTTCACGGAAAACAGAAACGTTGGATTTCCATGCGCCCATGTAATCTCATCCGCCTTGATCTTCTTTGTAATCGTCAAGGTTTCACATGCAAGATCCTTCATCGTCACGGTCTGCACTTCCTGTTTTGCCTCCAGCACAAACGAAACCGGTTCTGCCGCAAGGTATCCATCCGGCGCGGCCTCCTCCACAAGGACATAAGAACCCGGCTTTAATTTTTCCAGTTCATGCGGGCCGCTTCCTCCTGAAATCCAGCTGTCCACACGGTTTCCATCCATATCTTTTAATACCAGCTTTGCGCCGGAAATTCGTTTTCCGCTCTCTGCATCTATTTTTTCAATTGTCAGATGTGTTCCATCATTTTCGACCGTCACCGACAGTTCCGATTTACCGTCAATTTTTCCGTTTTCTACCACAAATTCCCGGCATGTGCTGTCCAGCAGAAAGCCCTCCGGAGATGCTGTCTCCTGATAGTACCAGACACCGTCCAAAAGTCCCGTCAGCTCAATTTTTCCATTTGCATCCGTCTTTTTTGTCTCATCAAAACTTCCATCTTTCGTCCAGATATGAAAGGCTGCTCCCTGAAGCACTTTTCCGTCTCCCTGACTTACTTTCTGCAGAACAAAACGGTTCTTCCAGTTTGTAAACGTCAGTGTGATCTGTGCGTTTTGTTCCCCGATCGTTATTTTCTTTTCCGTCGGATCCAGCACATATCCATTTGGAGCCGCCGTTTCCCGCACAAGATACGTTCCGTACTCCAGCCCGTTTTTGAACGCCTCTCCATTTTCATCCGTTTTCAGCACAGCTGCTACCGCCTGATCCGGAAACAGCACTGTTCCGTTTACCGTTGTAATTGCTCCGCTCGCAATCACCTGATATGTTGCACCAGAAAGTGCTTTCCCTGAGTTTTCTTCCGTCTTTTTTATCTTCAGTGAGCCTGTTTTTCTTGTGTTTTCTGCCTCCAGATGGATCGTCTGCATGCCTTCCTTGTCAATGGAAAATTCCTGCTCCCAGCTTCCTGCATAACCAGCTGGATTCTTTGTCTCCACAACACGGAATTTTCCATTTTCACTGTCTGTATCCCGAATTCCCTCCAGCAGATAAGAACCCGTTTTTTTCACCCAGTTCATCTTTTTGAATTCACTCCAGGTGTTGTTTTTCCAGCGGTACACGGTAAATTCTGCACCCGAAAGAGCTTCTTTTGTCTCTGCATCCATTTTTTTCACTACAAGATCTCCTACTTTCGACAGATGACAGGGAACGTTCGCTGTGTAACCAAATTCCGAAGTATTCCACGGCACAACAGTTATTCCCGTTTCCCGGGATGCTCCATGCCAGTTGTTGTACGTACTGGAAGTATCGTTTACAAAATTATCCGGCCATTTTTTCGGTGCTTTCACTCCGCCGCCGGGACCAGTTACCGCGTCGTTAGTGCCTCCATCATAGAAAATCATCGTCTGGGAATTTCCTTCAAAGGTAAATGTAACCCAGCCTTCCGAATTTTCCGGAGTTGTTCCACCGTCCGGCTCAGAGCCGCGTCTTGCCGACCAGATCGCTTTTGTTCTGGCATCGTAGACGATTCTGGCATCTGCCTCCTTCGTCAGATAGATATGTTCTGTCTCATCAGCCAGATAAAAGCCCTGCTTAAAGTCCAGATCTGAAAGTGTAAAATACCCTTTCACATTCAGCGGATTTCCTTTACTGTCGTAATAAGCAAACCGTACCTTGATCCAGAGCAGACCTTTAATATCAATGACCGGCTTATTGTGGTCAATCGCCACGACTACCGCATCCACGTCCTCATACCCTGATGGTACAACCGTGTTCTGCCAGTCTTCCAGCCAGATCCGCATCGTTACATTTTCCCCGTGGCACTCTCCAACATTCGTATATTCCGCATACATTTTTCCTTTTTTCGACTCCAGCGGCGTGAAGGAACGGAGATTACTCCATCCCTTTACATCGGCCGCCGGCCACCATGTAGAACAGCATTTCGAATGGCTCTCTCCGTTTTTGCAGAACAGATTGTCCCAGGTACTTCCATCTGTACTTCCAAAACGGATTTTTGTCTCACTTCCGATCAGCGGGGTAAAATCATATCGGCCGTCAATAACAGAGTCCGATGATACAACTTCTCCGATTCCGGCTTTCGAAAGAGAAGGAAGACTCGTAAGACTCGAAGCCAGAACATCTTCCCGAAAACAAAATCCCAACAACAGCAGAATTCCTGCGAGAAACCAGAAGCTTTTCTTTGCTCTTTTCATTCTTTCCTCCTTTCAGACCGGCCCGCGGTAAGAAACAGGAAGGCTCCTGTCACGGCAATTCCAATGGGGACCGCTGCTGACGGATCGCGCAGACCTGTTTTTGGCGCGCTGTGCCAGATAGAGGGGCCTTCTTCCTGCGGCAGATCTTCTCCTTCGACAGAAAAAATCCATTTTACCCCGCTTTTCCGAAGTGCCCATTCATTTCCAAGTTCTGACGGCACACGGATTGAAAAACAGATTTCTTTCCGTTCATCTGGACTGCATATTCCAAGACTTTTTGCTGCCCATAGTCCCTCACTCTCTAAATCACCTTCATAAATCACGCTGTCTCCCTCTCGTATTTCCAGTTTCACCTTGGAAAGCAGTTCTTTTTCTGTTTCACTGAGTTCTTCCGGAAGTTCCGTCCGCAGAAAAAATTCTGCACGGCTTGCTGTCGTGTTCACCAGTGTGAACGTATCTTCCCATTCATCTCCCGGCATCAGCACTGGAAAGTTCCGAAAGAAATTGTCGGGTGCCAAGATCAGATTCCGCGCTGCTCCTTCGTACGAAACGGTGAGGAAGCTCTGCTGCGAAACCTCCGAAACGGTATTATCCGCCTCGTGGACACACTGTTCTATTTCCAGTTCTTCTCCCCACGGAGCTTCTGCCGTAAAATCCGGCGTCACATTCGCTGCCTGTACGGCCTCCGCCTGGATTTCAACGGACAGCACCTGTCCCTCCGCCTCACTGGTCCACGCAGATGGAATGGTGATTGTACGGAAAAAATCGACAGATTCCTGCTTTCCCAGCACTTTTGGATAATAATAATACTCTCCTGCTTTCAGCCAGACGTCCTCGATTCCCCCAAGGTCCTCTTCCCCCAGACGGTAATCCTGCGTTTCTTCCTCATCAAACACAGGCTTTACGCGGACATAGCATGGTTCAGCATAATTGGTGATCCGCGGAATTTTTGAAATCACCTGGGAAGGCAGTACAATGCCGTTTTCCGGTCCCTCATACTTCTTTTCTCCATCCCCGTCTTCCTCATATTCCCAGATTCCAATATTTACATCTCCGACAGCTATTTTGTTAATGGTCTCAACACTGCTCCGGTAATATGCATACGTTCCGCTGATTCCCATCAGAAGACTTGCCGCCGCACATCCGATCCTGACGCGTTTTCCTTTCATGTCTGACCACCTCTCTCATAAGCATCCCATGCCTCCCGATAGCCGTGAAATACCATATTCCCCTTCTGGATCTGCACCGATTCCTCATAGACCGAAACCTCAAGTTCTTTCTGTTCCATTTCTTTTGCAACGCGGATTCCGGTAAACAATTCCGTCGTGCTTTCGCCTTCTGAAACCGGTTTTTTGTAATAATAGTAGTCATCTTCTCCTTTTACCCAGTTTTCCGTATCAAGTCCCTCAATCGCTTCAATTGGTTCACTGAATATAAGTGCCGCTCGAATATAGCAGGCAACGGAACCTTCATTTCTGATTTTTACTCTCTTTACCACACTTTTCCCTGGCGGTACGGGCGTCGGTGTCGGAAATTCTTCATCGATAGTACTTGTATTATGTCCGAACACCATACGATTCCAGACACTCTCGTGATCTGTAAAATACGCCGAAGTTCCCGGCAGCAGCCAAATGGCTGCCGCCATCGTACACCCGGCCGCACCCGCAAGGAAAAACAGCCGTTTCGTCTTTTTCTTCATCTTTTGTCCCCCAGAAAACTGCTTAAATTCCAGGTGCTTCTGTCTGTTCCGGCTCCGACTGCGGTGCCGTTACCTGCCCCTTCTGCCCATTATTCTGATTTACATACTTCTCCCAGGCCTTTGCTGCCCGCTCGGCAGCCGTACTTCCCTCACCGGTATTCAGCGCCTGGATTGCATAATAATTGATCGGAATATCGACCTCTTTTTCATCCAGCTGCCCTTCCACGATATTAGCTGCTGTCACGCTCGTAAATAAAGGATCCGTCGCTTTGCCAGCTGCGAGCACTTCATTGTAGAGATATGTATATACCATCGAATTGTTCTGTTTTTTCTTGTACATCAGCACCCATTTTTTCGAAAGCTGATTCATCGAAAACAGTTCCGTATCGACGGCTGCCCCGCCGTTTAAACGGTTTCCGGATGTATCTGCAACGATCACTTTTGCGATTGGTATGGAAACATCCATATAAACGTAAGAATCATTTTTACCTTTATTTTTGATACGCGGGTCCTTCGGAATCACCTGGGTCGGCACGATATGATTGGTCTTTCCGTCCGGATCTGGTGCGTACGATGGTTCATTTCCTTCGATATCTACTTTTCCCACAACAAACTGGTTCGTCACAGAATCCTTATCCGTCAGATACGCCAGTGTTCCGCCCGCTGCCAGGGCTCCTGTCAGAAGCAGTGATGCTGCCCAGAATACGATTTTCCGCTGTTTTTTCATAGATCAATTCCTCCTGTTTTCCTAAATAATTTTGCTAATTCTTTTTATAACTTGTTTTCCTGCATGATTTTTCTACCGTGCCAAAGCTGCCGGATTGTAAAAAGCATCACCGCTCCCACGGCCAGAAAAAAGAGTGTTCCTCTCTGCCGGAGCCAGACGATACCAAAGCCAAGCCAGGGAAGAGCTACGATCACATTCCCGATCACCTGTTTTTCCAAAACGATGCCTGCATCTTCCTCCGCGTTGGCATCCCCCTTAGTACAGTATCCTTCCTCGCTCTTTTCCACGATCCGGTGTGTCACCACCATATTTCCTCTCCGGTAGGTAATCACATCCCCCGGATTCCATTCCTTCTTCCGTCCATCCACAACCACAACAGATCCCGTCGGGATCTCCGGTTCCATGGACCCGGACAGTACGACATAGGCGCAGAAATACTGCATCAGATACCATCCCGCCGCCAGAAAAAGGAAGGAAAGAAAGCCCTGCAGCCCCAGTTTTCCTTTTGCTTTCATTTGCTCCCTTCCGTCGATGCGGACATCCAGACTGTCATTTTTGCACGCAAAAAACAGAGGATAGCATTTACCCTCTGTCTCAGAATATCCCTGTTTCATTTTCTCTAAAGTTCTTGTAAAAGTGATTTAAACTTACCATAGTCCGGGCGAAAGCGCAAGCATTGTCTGCCCGTTTAATTCTAAATTTTTTCTAAAGCCTGAAACGCAGAAAATTTTCAGAACTTTTCCCGGATCTTTTTTTCTCCAAACGCAAGCCGCTTTTCCAGCTCCTGCCCATTTTCTGCCCCAAGGATTTTTCGCATTACACTCTCTTCTTCCCGGATTCCTTTTCCGTGAAGTACGCCGTATGCGCCGGCATCACTTCCCGCCGCAAGCACAACGTCCTTTTCAAATGCGAGCTGCAGACCTTTTTTCTGCGTCTCAAAAATCCACGCCAGCGTTTCAGCCGGATATCTGCCGTTCTCCAGAAGATTCGAAACCGTCACAATTGTCGGCACCCAGATTGTTGCATGCTCTGCCATACAGCAGATGCTCTCTTCATTCTGAAAGTTCCCGTGCTCAACCGAGTCCACGCCTGCCTCTGCCGCATCCATCACAGCCTGTGCGCCGTTCACATGCGCCATCACAGAAAGCCCCGCATCATGCGCCGCAGCTGTCATTGCAAAAACCTCTTCCCTGGAAAGCGGCTCACTGGTCACATGCCCCTTTGTCGCGAAATCCAGGATTCCCGTCGTCATGATCTTGATAAAATCTCCGCCCGCACGGCGTACTTCACGCACAAGCGCGCAATACTCTTTCCCGTCTGAAAATGCGCGTCCGACAATTTTTCCATAACGGCCCGCCCTGTGAATCGCAAAAACCGGTGTGCGGTATGTGATCCCGTACTCCGGCGCAAGGCTCCGTGCAAGAACACCCGCCCCGTACGGATCTCCGCCGTCACGCACATAGGAAATCCCTGCCTTCTGATACGCCGCCAGATGTTCCCGGATCAGATCCTCCCGCGGGCCGTTTTCATGCGCTGCCGCCGCCTTTTTGTAATCCACACCGTCCATAAAAATATGGGCATGGCATTCTGCTGTCACCATTTTTGTTTACCGCCTTATCTCCGATTCCACCACAGCTTCTCTGCGGCCCATTTTCCAGTTCTGCTCCGAGAGATACAGATGATATCCACAGCCGTTTTCTACTCGCCAGTCATAGTAACTCTTCTGTGGCACGCCGTACTGCTCAAGGATACTCATGATCGTGCCTCCGTGCACCACCATCGCCACGTTACGGTAATGGCGGCGGATACACGTATCCACCATCTTGTCAAAGCCGGCGATGCAGCGGTCCTTGAACTGCTGCGGGCTCTCACCGCCCGGAAAGGCAAGCGTCGCCATGGAATCAATCCACTCCTGGTATTTCGGATTATCTTTTAATTCCTGATAATTTTTGTTCTCAAACTCACCAAAATTGCACTCTGCAAATTCCGGGATTTTGACCTGTTTGGCATACGGATACAGAATGTCTGCCGTTTCCAGACACCGTTTCAGCGGGCTGACGAACAGAAGCTCAACGGTATCCATCGTCCGCTGTTCCAGCTCTTTTTTCCCTTCCTCACACAGTGGTTCATCCGTCACGCCGATATACCGTCCTAATGTATTGCCATAGGTTTTTCCATGGCGGATCATTGCAATTTTAATCATGTTTTTCCTCACCTTTCAGCAGGATTCCGATTCCGCACACCACACGGGTTACCGAATCAGCCTTTGCTGCCAGCTCCGTACAGATGCGCCCCGTCTTTTCCCGCCATTTCCGGTCGAAGGGTTCGATCGGAACCACTCCGTAACCGAGTTCATTCGTAACAATGCAGATTTCCGGATTTTTCTGCAGCAGTTCTTCCAGTTCTGCTTCCGGTGCAGTCCCGGTCTCCTCTTCCAGAAGGAGCCATCTGCGGACCAGTTCCTGAAAATCATATACGCCGGAACATGCCGACAGCTCCTCTTTCGAAACTGCTGCCCCATCGGCCCATCCTGTTTCTTTTCCGGTCATCTTCTTTGCAAAGTCAAGCTTTCCCTGAAAAGCCCCTCCAATTACTAATTTCATTTCCAGTTCTCCATTCCAAGAGAAAGTACCACAAGAGACAGGAGCTGTGCCAGCTCACAGAGCGAAAGGAAATAGCCTGCGAGATCTCCTGTAATTCCTCCAAAATACTTACTGCTTTTCCATTTATAATAACAGAATACCAGTGCCGATACAACCAGTACATCCAGTGCCGCCCAGACGCAGAACGAAGCTGAGAGCGCCGTCACGGCAAAAATCGTCACAACAAGCACCGCCGCCGTTCTTTTTTTCTCTGCGCTCATGCCAAACGCTGCCGCTGTTCCTTTCGGATTGGCATTTGGAAAAAACGCGATCGAAAGACCGCTGAACGATCTCGAAACTGCGAAGCCAAATGCATACGCCGGAAAAATCTTCCAGACAAGTTCTCCGGCTGCGCCCGCGTACAGTACAAAATACAGACATCCCATAATAATCGCAAATGCTCCGGCGTGCGGGTCTTTTAAGATTTCCAGTCGGCGCTGTTTTTCTCTCCAGGAACTTAACGCATCCATCGTATCCAGATAGCCGTCGAGGTGAATGCCGCCCGTCACCAGAACCGGAACTGCCGTCAGCACTGCAGCCCGCAGCATGCTTCCCGCGCCAATCTGCTGCAGCAGCCAGAAAAGCACCGCCGAAACTGCACCGACAGCCAGTCCGACCCACGGAAAGAAACACAACGCATATTTCATGTTCTCTTTTTCCCAGTCTGCCGGCGGCATCGGGATTTTCGAGTACATGGCAAACGCCACTTTAAAATTATTCCATATCGTTTTCATCTTATTCTTTTTTTATTCTGACGGGAATCCCATACACAACCTCGGTCACACAGTCCGCCATCTCTGCCAGACGTACATTAATGTTTCCCAGGATCCGCTGGTATTCCATCGTCTCCTCCTCATATCGGTATCCGTCCGAAAAAATTTCATTCGTCACCAGAACCAGATTCCGCGCCTGATTGGCCAGACGGGAAACGCCCGCAAGAATTTCCTCCTCCGTCCGCGCTTTTCCCGCCCCGGATGGATCAAATATTTCATTTGCCGTGAGATTCGACATACATTCGAGCAGCACATCGCTTCCCGGTTCCAGCTCCACTTCTTTTAAATTCGTATAACACTCAATCGTCGAAAACTTCTTTGCCGCGCGCATCTTCCGGTGGCGTGCAATACGCGCCTGCCCTTCCGCACCGAACGGCTGCATCGTTGCGATATAAACCCTCCGTGTTCCGCCAAAATCCAGAATACACTGCTCCGCATACGCCGATTTTCCGCTGCCGCTGCCGCCTGTAACCAGATGTATCATCGTTTCACCTGCCTTTTTTAAGTCAGCGGCACATACGTTTCGATCTGTGCCTCGTCAAATGTCGCCATGCCGCGGTATACGGCATTTGCCTGATCCAGAATCGGGAAAAGCATGATGGCGCCCGTTCCCTCGCCCAGACACATATCGCAGTGCAGGAAGGCTTCTTTTCCAAGCTCTGCAAGCAGCAGATGCGCCGCCGGCTCCTTCGATACGTGCGAAGCGATCATATAGTCCTTTGCAAACGGTGCAATCCGTGCAGCAAGAAGCGCTGCCACACAGGAAATAAAGCCGTCCATCACAACCGGAACGCCATGTGCAGCCCCTGCAAGAAAGACACCCGCCATGCCGGCAATGTCAAAACCGCCGACCTTTGCCAGCACATCGATGGGATCGGACGGATCCGGCTGATTGATGGCAATTGCTTTTTCAATCGCTGCAATTTTCCGCGCAAGACCTTCACTCGAAAGCCCGGCGCCCCGTCCCGTCAGTTCCGGAACCGGCTGATTCAGGAAAACGGCTGCCATTGCACTGCTCGTCGTCGTATTTCCAATGCCCATCTCACCGGTTGCCATCAGCTGATAGCCCGCCGCAATTTTTTCTTCCGCCACGGCGATTCCTGTTTCAAGCGCACGAACGGCCTCTTCCCTTGTCATCGCCGGACCTTTTGCCATATTTTTTGTTCCATACGCAACTTTATACCGCGGAACCTTCGTATCGCGCGCCATTCCGATATCAATCGGAAACAGATCCGCATGCGCACTGCGGCAGAGAATGGCTGCTGTCGCCTTCTCCTGCAGAAAATTTTCCGCAACTGTCGCTGTCACTTCCTGACCGCTCTGCGTCACGTTTTCTTCCACAACGCCATTGTCCGCACAGAACGTCAGAAGTGCTCTTTTTTCAATCGAAATCTCCTCTTTTCCGGTGATTCCGGCAATCTGGATGAGCACGTCCTCCAGCTTTCCGAGGCTGTGGAGCGGCTTTGCAATGCCGTCCCAGTGAGCCTTGGCACGATCCATCGCCTCTTTCGAAAGCGGATGGATCTGTTCGATTGTTTCCTGTAATGTCATCTTTTGTTCGCCCCTTCTTTCGATATGACGTCCGATCAGCTCTGTTTTTTCACCCAGTTCACAAAGAAAATATGGGAATCTTCCCGCGCTGTTCCGCTGGAAGTTGTCCATTTATAGGTGTATGTATATGTCACACATTTTTCTTTATCCATATTCAGATTTTTAAATGCTTTCGGAGTCATGAAATATAGATAATCAAAATCATCTCTCGTATCGCCAAAGCCCGGGATCACACGCTTTGTGCCGTTCTTCAGATATGCATCCATGATCGACTGGGATTCATCCACTGCACCGTAGGCTCCATTATTTTTCAGCTGATTGATAATCGAACTGCTCTGCTCCGCAATTCCCGTCAGATAGTTTGTCAGACTTCCGTTCCGCGCCGGTTCAAACTGCTGCTGTTTATAAATCGCGGTGCGGAGCGAAATATTCTGTGCCGCCATCCGGTTCCGGATGACCATCGCAACTGCCGTCATACCGGTTTTTCTCTGGACACCCGCCTCCGCACTGCAGATAGCCGCAAAGAAATCACGGTCACTCACAGACGGATCCGTGTAATACTGATGCTCCATCGTATAATATTTTCCGCTTACGCTGTCCTTTGCACGCACATACTGGCTCGAGCCGAGAATGCACACTCCGTTTTCGTCAAAGCTGTAGTACCAGTTGCTGCTGTTCTTTTTCAGCAGAGCGTAATACGATTTTACCATCTTTCCGTCGCTTCCAAAGTAATACCAGCCCGTCTGCGGATCACCGCTTACCATCCGTTTCTGTGCATTGAGCCACTGGTTCTTTGCCATGCCTCCCCAGTCTTTAAAGTAATAGGAAGCGCCGTTGATAGTCCGCTCTCCCGTCACCATCACGCCGTTGGCATCGGCATAGTAACTGTTGTTTAAATGCGTAAAGAAAGTATTGCGGTACATCGCACCATTTTCCCGGAAGTAATACCACTGGTTCTCTTTCGAAAGCCAGCCCGTCACCATCTTTCCATCCGCATCGGCATAATACGTTTCACCGCCAAGCTGGAAAAAGGTACTACGGTACATGCCGCCCCAGCCCCGGAAATAATAATACGTACCATTGATTTTCTGCCAGCCGGTTACCATCTTTCCATCTGCATTCACACGATATGTATTGTTGTCATATTCAAAAAAGCGGTCAAAATACTGCTCTCCGGTTTCATCAAAATAGTAATATGTACTGCCCTGCTGCAGCCAGCCGATGGTCAGTTTTCCATCTGCAGCCGCATGGCAGACACTCGTTCCGTTTTTGATGAATGCATTCTGATACATGCCGCCCCAGTCCTTGAAATAGTACCAGTCACCGTCGATCTGTTTTTTTCCGACAGCCATCTTTCCGTTCTCATCGGCATAGTAAAGTGCACTTCCTGTCGGTGCTTTGAAAAAGGTGCTGCGGTACATGCCGCCCCAGCTTCGGAAATAATACCAGGTTCCATCCTGCAGCAGCCAGCCGGTCGTCATCTTTCCATCCGTATCAACATGATAAATATTATTTTTATGCGTCAGAAAGGTGTTTTGTGCCATGCCGCCCCAGCTTCGGAAGTAATACCAGATCCCGTCAATCTGTTCGAACCCGGATGCCATTTTTCCATCCGCATCAACATAATACGTATTCTTGTCATACTCAAAAAAACGATTCCGGTACATCGCGCCCTGATCATCAAAATAATAATACACATCATCGATCAGTTTCCAGCCGGTCGCCATTTTTCCGTCCGCATCAGAATAATACGGTACATTTTTCACGGTGTAAAAGGCATCCCGGTAAACACCGCCCCAGCTTTGGAAATAATACCAGGCTCCATCAAGTTTTTTCCAGCCGACCGCCATTTTTCCGTCATTATTCAGGTAGTAACGGTTCTTGTCGTACTCTCTCCAGGCTCCTTTGACAATGGTACCATCCGGATCCTTAAAATACCAGATCCCGTTCTCATTCACCCATGGGTAATAGCTTCCAGCCTGCACGGATACCGCCGTCTCTTCGGGCTTTCCGCTCTGTACTTCTGCCGCCGGAAGATCCGAGGCGGCATTTTCCGCTGTCGAATCCGGCGTCTCCGTTTCTGTCATCTCCGGCGTATTTTCGTCTGTGGTTTCCGCCTCCGATGTTTCTTCTGTTTCTTCCTGTGTAACAGCAGAAGCCTCATTTACCAGACTCTGCTCTGTGCCTGCTCCAAATACGTTCGCAGCACTGACAGCGGTTGTCACGCAGGCTGCCGCCAGTACTCCCCTGATTACTTTATTTTTCATTATTTATTCTTCTCTCCCTGCAAAAACAGGCAAAGCCTGCTGTGTGCTCTGCCTGTTTTAAAATTCTGCTCCTGCTTTATCTTATTTCAAAAACGCCCGAACAGTCTCCGGCATCTGATCTACATCACACTCTGTCGTATGAAGCACCGGTGCAGTACGGATTTCTTCGATCGCACGCGGAATCTCGGTATTGGCAAGTGCAGACAGCTTGTCTACCTGCTCCAGTACTGGAAGGGTGTCATACTCCGGTGCAATCGCTGCAAGAACGCTGCTTGTAAATTTATACGGGCTTGCGGTAGATGCGATGACGGTCTTAGTTTCGTCATAGGTTTCCTCGCGGTATTTTCCGTATACAGCCGCTGCAACCGCGGTATGGGTATCAATCACATATCCGGTATCGCTGTACAGTTTTGCAATCGCGTCTGCTGTCTCCTGTTCGGATGCATAATTGCCGTAGAAGTCTGCCAGCTCTTTTTTCATCGCATCGGTGATCTCATATTTTCCGTCCTTTGCAAGATCCTGCATCAGCTCGCGGTCTGCTGCTTCGCTGTTTCCGGCGATGCGGTAGATCAGACGCTCCAGATTGCTCGAGATCAGGATATCCATGGACGGTGATGTTGTCAGAATAAAGTCTCTGTTTCTGTCGTAAACGCCGGTGCGGAAGAAGTCAAACAGAACTTTGTTCTCATTGGAAGCGCAGATCAGTTTTGCGATCGGCAGTCCCATCTGTTTTGCATAGAATGCAGCGAGAATATTTCCGAAGTTTCCGGTCGGAACGGTTACATTGATCTTTTCTCCGTCTGCAATCTCTCCGTTTTTCACCAGGTTTGCGTAAGCATATACGTAGTAGACGACCTGCGGAACGAGTCTTCCGATGTTGATCGAGTTTGCAGAGCTGAACTGGAAGCCTTTATCTGCCAGCTCTTTTCCAAGCTCTTTGTCGTTAAACATTTTCTTCACGCCGGTCTGTGCGTCGTCGAAGTTTCCGTGGATGGCAACAACGTGGGTATTTTTGCCCTTCTGTGTTACCATCTGTTTTTCCTGAATCGGGCTTACGCCGTTCTTCGGGTAAAATACAATAATTCTGGTGCCCGGCACATCTGCAAAGCCTGCCATTGCTGCTTTTCCGGTATCTCCCGATGTAGCAGTTAAGATAACGATCTCATTTTTCACGCCGTTTTTCTTTGCGGCGGTCGTCATCAGATGCGGCAGAATGGAAAGTGCCATGTCCTTGAACGCGATCGTTGCGCCGTGGAACAACTCCAGATAGTAAACACCGTCTGCTTTTGTCAGCGGTGCAATTTCCTCTGTGTCAAATTTTGCATCGTATGCGTTTGCAATACAGTTTTTCAGTTCATCTTCTGTAAAGTCGGTAAGAAAACGGCTCATTACCTCGTATGCCACTTCCTGATAGCTCATAGCCGCAAGTTTTTCCATGGGAACATCCAGTGCTGGAATGGAGGTCGGTACAAATAATCCGCCGTCGTCGGACAGACCCTTTAAGATTGCCTGGGATGCAGTTACGGTTTCTCCATTGCCTCTGGTACTTTTGTATAATACTTCCATGCTCTTTCTCTCCTTCACTTTGACTCCCGGCAGAGCCTCTCTAACTCCCGGCCGGATACGTTTCAGATTAGTTTTACCTGTACGCTTCCTCTTATTATAATGGATGAAGTATGAAAAAACAACAAAAATATACAAAAAATGACTGTGCACAAAAATGCACAGCCATTTTCCACCATTCTGCCAAAATATTTTTTGTCAGAATGTATGATTTAATTTTCGTCGGACTCCTCCGTTTTTGCTTCGCCGTCTTCTAACGCCGGAGCTTCCCTTTCTGTCTCCTCGAGTGCGAGTGCCTCTTCCTCTTTTTCCGCATTCTCTGCGATTTTATCTTCCGCCCAGGTCACAAACGCTGCCGCGTCTCCGATTTCAAAGCGTTTCTTATCGAGAAAGGTGCTTCTGCCTCCGATGGTGATGCGGATAAAGTTGTCAAACTCCGTCACCTTTGTCAGCTCTTCGAGCGGAATATCAGTGCTTCTGCCCTCTTTTTCGTATGTCATTGTGAGCACCTGCTCAGTAAAACGAAGGGTACGTTCTCCAAGGAGTCCTCTCTTTTTGCATTTTTTCATCTGTGAACGTGCCATCAGATTCGGCAGAAACGTACACAGAAGTGCCATCAGAATGGAGATTCCAAGATTGAAGAAGTCTCCCGGCATGATAAATCCCCGCGCTGCTGCACCGTAGATCATAAAAGCGATCGCAGCCACAACAGCAATCCCTGTAATGATCCGCAGTACCAGACGTACTTTTTTTATCTCGGTGCCGTAAATCTCCACAAACATTCCTTTGGTGTATTCAATTTTGTTTTTAAACAGCATATGCTCTCTCTTTTCTTATCGGTTGTTGATTGCAGTTACCAGCGCGTCGATGGAAGCGCGGATGATATCCGGATCTACGCCTGCGCCCCAGGAAAGGATTCCGTCCGGCTTTTTGATGCCGACGTAGGCAATTGCCTGTGCACTTGAGCTCTGCTCCAGCGCGTGCTCCGTATAGCTGACCAGATCATACTGCAGATTGTACTGCTGTTTCAGCGCGTTGCTGACAGCATTCAGACGGCCGTTTCCTTCTGCATATACAGTTGCATACTCACCGCCCTCGTAATTGGAGGTAACCTGTGCTTCAATTCTGCCCTCATCGAGCTGTTTAAAGTGAACGCCGTTGATGTTGTACGGTGTCGTTACGTTCTCGAAGGTATCTTTAAAGAGTTCAAAGATCTCATCCGGACGCAGCTCTTTATGCAGATGATCGGAAACGGATTTTGCGGTATAGCTCATAGCCTCGCGCATCTTCGCCGGCAGATTCAGGCCGTATTTCGTCTCCAGAATATAGCCGACACCGCCCTTTCCAGACTGGCTGTTGATGCGGATGACGTCTGCATCGTAGTTTCTTCCGATATCGGTCGGATCGATCGGCAGATACGGAACGGTCCAGGTATCCGGTGCTTTCTCCTCGATCCAGTGCATGCCTTTTGCGATCGCATCCTGATGGGAACCGGAGAAGGCTGCAAATACGAGAGATCCGCAGTACGGGCTTCTCGGGTTGATGCTCATACCGGTGAAGGATTCAAATGCATGGCAGAGTTTCGGCATATCGGAGAAGTCAAGCTCCGGATCGACGCCCTGCATGTACATGTTCATGCCGACCGTGATAATATCCACGTTTCCGGTTCTCTCGCCGTTTCCGAACAGCGTTCCCTCGATACGGTCTGCTCCGGCAAGGATACCCATCTCTGCATCGGAAACGCCGCAGCCGCGGTCATTGTGCGGATGAAGGGAAAGAACGACATTATCGCGGTATTTCAGGTTTTTGCTCATATATTCCACCTGGCTTGCATAAACGTGCGGCATGGAAAGCTCCACGGTGCTCGGCAGGTTGATGATGGCTTTGCGGTCTGCAGTCGGCTGCCATACGTCGAGAACGGCGTTGCACACCTCAAGCGCATATTCCGGCTCGGTTCCGGTAAAGCTCTCCGGGCTGTACTCGAAGCGGTATTTCTCGCCGGCCTCTTCTGTCAGCTCTTTTAAGAGCTTTGCTCCCTCAACGGCGATTTTCAGGATGTCTTCTTTCGATTTTTTGAAGACCTGCTGACGCTGTGCATAGGAAGTGGAATTGTAAACGTGAACGATGGCATTCTTGCAGCCCTTTAATGCCTCGAAGGTCTTGCGGATGATATGCTCTCTCGCCTGGGTCAGAACCTGAACGGTTACGTCATCCGGGATCAGATCCTGCTCGATCAGGGTGCGAAGGAATTCGTACTCGGTCTCAGATGCTGCCGGGAAGCCGACCTCGATCTCTTTGAAACCAACCTCGACGAGGAGTTTGAAGAATTCTACCTTCTGCTCCAGGCTCATCGGAATTATAAGTGCCTGGTTTCCGTCACGAAGGTCAACGCTGCACCATACCGGTGCTTTGTCAATGCTGTCTTTTTCTGCCCAGTCCATGCACGGAACCGGCGGCATATAATACTGTTTCTGATACTTCTTTACATTCATCATGATTTTTTCCTCCCAGAAAGTGAAATACAATTTATTCTGCCGACATAAATTCGGGATGAAAGCATAAAAAAATCTCTCATCTTCTGTGTCGGCTTCTGACACAAGAGACGAAAGACTTGCTATCTTACGCGGTACCACTCCTGTTTTACAGAGATTTTCTCTGTACACTCTGCGGATACGGATGAAACATCTGCATATCCTGCCCTTCTAACGGTGGGTTTCCGTCTGCACCTACTCTTTTTATTCTAAATTTGGGAGCAGCGGCTCTGAGGTCAGTTCCACGGAATTCGTCTGCTGTTTCACATCACCCAACAGCTTTCTGGATTCGGAAGCTCCATGTAGTATTCCTCTTCTTTGCCTTTTTCCTAACTTGGCTCTTATGTTACCATTTTTCTCCATCTCTGTCAAGCGGAAAACGCAGGATTCCGTAAAAATACACCCGCCGGAAAGGAGGCTCCGGCGAGTGCTCTAACGCATGATTTCGTTGTTTTATTTGTTGTACTCTTCCAGGTATTTCTGGTAATCCTCTACCTGTTTTCCGTGGATTTCCTTGAGCTCATCCAGCACATCCTGCAGACCGAGTCCATTGATTTTATCAACGTAAGAATCCCAGTCATCCAGAGATTTTCCGCCGCCGATGACACCCCAGGTGTATTCTTTCATCGCGTCACCGATATCGGTTCCGAGATCATTGTTTACGGTATATGCATCCGGGTTCTTCTTCTCGATGGTCTTTGCATAAGCATCACGGCTGTTCTCTTTTACTTTTTCAAAGAGTTCGGTCGTCTCTTCTGTATTGGCAATGTTGGCAGCATCTTTTCTTGCGAAGAGATCCTGGAACAGGTTGATACCAAGGTTCTGCTCGGTGTTGACTGCACCATCGCCCGGGTTGATGATTTCGTAGGTTCCGTCGCCGTTGTCTTTGTAGTCTCTTCCCTCAACGCCGAATTTCTTGTGAATCCAGTTCTCCGGTGTTGCCATGTCATCAAAGATCGCATACGCTCTTTCCGGATCGGAGCAAACGTTTGTGATACCGAAGTAGCACCATGCTGCGATGGTTGCCGGCTCGTCCTGCGGGTTGCCGTTGTCGCCGCTTACCATATCGATCGGAATCCACTCTGCATCCGGGTTGGAAGCATAGAAGGACTGCATCGTACCGCTGGACGGGTTGTTCCAGGATACCCAGCTGTAGGTTGCGCCGAATCCGCCGTTTGCCATCTCCTCATCACGGTCAGTATCGGTGATGATGCTCGGATCGATGACGCCGTCTGCGTACAGTTTTGCTACGCGTCCCAGCCACTCTTTGCAGTCATCGGTGGTCGGTCCGTAGATGTAGGAACCGTCTTCCAGACGAAGGAAGTCCATACGTCCGTTTCCATCGCCGCTTCCCTGGATCCATGGCCAGAAAGTACGGTAATCGTATCCATCACCATTCCATCCGTAGGTGTCATCCACACCGTTTCCGTCCGGATCGTCGAAGGTAAATTTGTACAGGCAGTCTTCCAGCTCATCCAGTGTAGTCGGAACAGCCAGTCCTAAGTTGTCCAGCCAGTCTTTCCGGATCCACAGAGTCTCACATGCCGGCTCTGCAACGTCGCCCGGGATACGGTAAATTCCGTTGTCTCCGGATGCGTAGAACATAACGCCAGGATCTACGCTGTTGTAGTAGTCAACCATGTTGGTATATTTCTTCATATACGGAGAAATATCCACCAGAAGGCCTGCGTCTACCCATTTCGTATAGTCAGCTTCCATGTTCCACCACCAGATGATGTCCGGTCGCTGTGTCTCATCGCCCATCAGAAGGGAAATTTTGGATGTTGCATCCGACCAGCCCGGCAGTGCGATGATATCGATATCCAGGTTGTAGCGGTCCTCCATCCATTTCTGCATTTCGCTGTCCGGCTGGGTATAACCCTGCAGGCACACGATGGAAAGTTTCATTTTCTCATCCTGATTCAGCACGTCGATCGGTTCATCCGACTCTTCTCTTACGACTTTTCCGCTGTCTGCGGATTTGCTGCTTCCGCAGCCCGACATCATTCCCACTCCCATTACTCCTGCAAGGAGCAGTGCCATCATTCTTCTCTTCATTTCTCTTCCTCCTCTTTTTTATCGTTAAAATCAGCCCTTAACGCCGCCGATCATAACTCCTTTTACAAAGTACTTCTGCACGAAAGGATATACGCACAGAATCGGTACGGTTGCAACGACAACGGATGCTGCTTTGATCGTAGCTGCCGTTACGTTGGTCGTTGCTGTTACGGTAACACCGGCAGACTGCATTGCCTGGTTGGTGTTGGTCAGCATGTAGCGGAGAACCGCCTGCAGAGACCATCTGCTCTTGGTGTTGATATACAGAACGCTGGAGAAGTAATCATTCCAGTAACCGACTGCGGTGAACAGCGCGATGGTCGCGATGCTGGCCTTGGAAAGCGGAAGAACGATTTTTGCAAAGATCGTAACATCGTTCGCACCGTCCAGTCTTGCGGACTCCTCAAGGCTCTCCGGAATTGTGGAGAAGAAGCTTCGCATAATGATTACGTTGTATGCACTGATGAGTCCCGGCAGAATCAGAGACCAGCGGTTGTCGATCAGATGCATGTTTTTGATCAGCAGGTATCCAGGGATCATACCGCCGGAAAACAGCATGGTGAACAGGATCAGAAAGTTCAGTGTTTTCTGGAACGGCAGGTTTGCCTTGGAAAGCGGATATGCGGTCGTTGCGGTAAACAGGGTTCCAAATACGGTTCCAAGTACGGTAACGCCGATTGTTGTAGCGTATCCGGTCCAGATGGACGGATCTTTAAATACTTTTGCGTAGGTGTCCAGGTTGAATCCCTGCGGATAGAGGAATACGCCTCCTTTTGCCGTTGCTTCCACTGAGCTGAAGGACATCATGATGACATGCCAGAACGGGTAAACCATCACGATACTCAAAAGAATAAAAAAGATGTAGTTGAATACGGTAAAAGCTTTCTCTGCTTTTCCACGTTTGATTACGGTACCACCGCTTTTGGATGCTTTCATTTTCATTCCTTCCTTTCTCTCTTAGAACAGACCTTCGTTGCCGGTTCTCTTGGCAACCTGGTTGACGAACAGAATCATGATCAGTGCGACAACAGATTTGAACATGCCGGCTGCTGTCGAGAAGGAATAATCATTGTTGATAATACCCATACGGTATACATAGGTATCAATGATATCCGCTACGTCGTAAACGTGTGAAGTGTACAGCATGAAGATCTGGTCGAAACCGGCGTTCAGAATGTTGCTGCTGCTCAGGATGAACTGGATGATAATGGTCGGTACAATACACGGCAGTGTAATGTTGATGGCCTGTTTCCATTTTCCGGCTCCGTCGATCGCAGCCGCCTCATAAAGCGATGGGTCAATACCGCTGATTGCTGCAAAGTAGATAATCGTTCCCCATCCAAGACCCTTGTAAATATCCGTGATGATCAGCATCGGAACGAAGTATCTTGAATCCGTCAGTACCATGATATGCTGTCTGGTGAGCGTCTGGATCAGGTTGGTGATCATACCGTTATCCGGATCAAGTAATGTCATGATGATACCGGAGAGGATAACCCAGGAGATAAAGTGCGGCAGATAAAGCAGTGTCTGAGAAACTTTCTTAAATGCCATATTTTTCATCTCATTCATCATCAGTGCCAGGATAACCGGAATCGGGAATCCCAGGATCAGTTTTAAAAGACTGATGACAATCGTGTTCCGTAGAACCGGTAAGAATGAGTTTTTAGAAAACAGATCCATAAACTGCTGAAATCCGACCCACTGGCTTTTGGACGGATCGTACTGGTTGTAATCCTGAAATGCAATTTTCAAGCCGTACATCGGGATATACTTGAAAACCGCGAAGAAAATGATTCCCGGAATCAACAGGAAAAATAACCAGCGTCTTTTTACAACTTCGCGTGCGGTTCTCGCACATCTTTCTTTCCAGGTTTCTTTTTTGCCTGAAACTGTCTTTACTTGTGCCATTTCGCTCTCTCCTTTCCTTCCGGCGATACAATGCATTATTTTGCACTATTAATTTTTAATATGTGATATTAACGAGGTTTTTATTCGTGCGTTTTGTTACTTTTTAATATTGCATTTTTTCGCCATCCGTTAATCATATTAAACAATGTTTTCGGACTAAAGTCAAGATTTTTTTGTGCATTTCTTGCGTTTTTGTCATTTTTGTTCAGTTTAGCTTTCCTTAATTGCACTATTTTGCATTATTAATTAGTGTTTTTCTACATGGCATTTATGCACGAATTTGAATCATCGCAAAAAGGGAGCCGGAAACGCCCCGGCAGACGGTTTTTCTTCTCGTCCGCCGGGGCGTTTCCGGCTCTCTTTCTTTTTTCATTTTTTCCTGTTTTTTCTATTTCTTTCTATCCCTGGCGCTTGCACGAGGAACGGCGTACCACAACCTCACCCGATACGAGAATCCTCTCTTTCGGCGCTTCCGGGTGCTCCTCCCGCCATAAAAATTCATGTACCATACGGCGGCCAAGCCACTTTGTATCAACGTGAACGGTCGAGAAAAACGGATACAGCATCCGGTCCTCGTCATCATCAAACCCGGTCAGCGCCACATCTTCCGGCACGCGCACACCGATTTTCCGGA
Organism: Blautia sp. AM28-27; assembly: GCF_003480905.1. Classification (NCBI taxonomy): domain Bacteria; kingdom Bacillati; phylum Bacillota; class Clostridia; order Lachnospirales; family Lachnospiraceae; genus Blautia; species Blautia sp. AM28-27. The sequence continues at coordinate 707,259 of NZ_QUJK01000001.1, read as the reverse complement.
AGGACTCTGTCAATCTTTTGGCGATCATATCGTTGCCGCAGACAATCGCTTCCGGCAGGGTATCATAGCTCGCCACAATCTTGTCAAAATTTTCCGGGTAATAAAAATGATCGCTCTCCATATTGGGGCGCACAAGCTCCTCCTCGAGCGGAATGCCCGCCTGTTCCATCGCTGCAAGGAAACCGACATACCGGTCATGCATCGACTCATACGTGCTGCTGTGCTCACTTAGGAAACCGATCCGCATCATGCCCTGCTCGATCAGATGGGACGTCAGAAGACTCACCGGCTGCACACCGTCCACACGCACGATATCGCCCATCGGCCGCTGTTCGATACCGCAGTAATGGTCAAGCTGAAAAATGCGATACCCCAGATTTACCAGTTTCTGCATATATTCCGGCGGCAGCATCTTAATGCAGAAGATTGCATCGATATTTTCATCCAGTCCGAGCGGCAGAATACCGTTCTCTTCCTCACGCTCCGTCACGACCGCAACGCGCGTCTGACAGTTGTTGAGGCTCGCCTCCTCAGAGATGCCGCTCACGACGCGGTCCCAATAAACAGCGGCATCCCGCGTACGCAGAACCATAATATTGTAATGCTTCTCCTGTGGTGCCCGAACCTCTTCCACGTATACATTTTCGCCCAGATACCCATTCCTTTTCGCCATCCGAAGAACTCTCTCCCGTGTCACCGGAGCCACCTTCGGATCATCCTTTAATGCCATGGCAACCGTATTCCGGGACAGTCCCAGCTCCTTTGCCATACTCTGTATCGTTACTTTCCCCATAACTTCCTCCCTGTTTTTTCTGCGCAATTCATTTTTCTCTCGCACACGTCTTTGTCCGTAAGAAAAAAAGTGCCGTAAAACGACACTCTTACCGATCGGGGCAACAGGATTTGAACCTGCGACCTCACGGCCCCCAGCCGTACGCGCTACCAAGCTACGCCATACCCCGTAATCACACTTTTATTATACCAGCGAACTTCTGAAAAATCAATGCTATTTTTCCCTTGTCCATTTCATTACATTCACTTCTTTATTTTGTGTCATGTTTTCCTCTGTTTTACCGTATCGTCACTTTTTCTTTCTAAATATGTAATTTTTCGACGTTTTCCACGTATCATAAGTGAAAGGGGAAAATCGTATGCCATACAAGCTTTCACCTCTGGCATGCCCGTCTGCAAAGACTATGTAAAAACTGAATAAAAGGAGACATCGTAATGGAAACTAAAATTTACTTTCTACTACACTCTTTAGGAATTGGTGCAAAATACCGCGGATTTCGCTATCTCGCCTATGGTATCGCTTTATGCATGGAAGACGAAGATTATCTCCTTCGGGTCAGCAAAACGCTGTACCCAAAGATCGCACAAACGTTTCAGGTATCGTCCTCCTGCGTCGAACGAGACATCCGCACCGCTATTTCCGTCTGCTGGACCCGCGGAAACCGTGATCTGCTCTTTTCGCTTTCTGTGCATCCGGTTCTGACAAAACCGACCAATTCCGAATTTTTTGATATTTTAAGTTCTTATATCAAGTACTATCGCGCTTTTCCTGCCTGTCGTCAGGAGGCATAAAAAACAAATATGCAAAAGAAAAACACTTCCGCGCCGTATCATATTGGGGGATATGCATGGCGCGGAAGTGTTTTTTTCATGATAGAGCAAAAAGGAGACTGCCCACAAAGGCAGCCTCCCGATATGGATCATTTGACAGCAAACCGATTAGTTGTTGATCAGTTTGTCCTCGTTGCTCCAGCTGTACAGTTTTCTGATTTCTTCTCCGACTTTCTCTGACGGATGCTCTGCAGCTTTTCTTCTCATAGCACGGAAGTGAGCCTGTCCGCCTGCTGGGGACATATCCAGAAGGAAATCTTTTGCAAAAGTACCATCCTGAATATCGGAGAGGATTTTCTTCATGGTCTTCTTCGTCTCTTCTGTAATCAGCTTCGGTCCGGTGATGTAATCGCCATACTCTGCTGTATTGGAGATAGAGTATCTCATTCCTGCGAATCCGGACTGGTAGATCAGATCTACGATCAGTTTCATCTCATGGATACACTCAAAATATGCATTTCTCGGGTCGTATCCGGCTTCGCACAGAGTCTCAAATCCAGCCTGCATCAGGGCGCATACACCGCCGCAGAGAACTGCCTGCTCACCGAACAGGTCTGTTTCGGTCTCAGTTCTGAAGGTTGTCTCCAGAAGACCAGCTCTTGCTCCGCCGATTCCAAGACCGTAAGCCAGTGCTCTGTCCAGAGCTTTTCCAGTGTAATCCTGCTCAACAGCAACCAGGCAAGGAGTTCCTTTGCCAGCCTGATACTCGCTTCTTACTGTGTGGCCAGGTGCTTTCGGAGCGATCATGGCTACATCTACGTTCTTCGGAGGTACGATCTGTCCGAAGTGGATAGCGAAACCATGAGCGAACATCAGCATGTTGCCCTCTTCCAGGTTTGGCTCGATATCTTTTTTGTACATTGCAGCCTGTTTCTCATCGTTGATCAGGATCATGATGATATCAGCCTGTTTTGCAGCCTCAGCAGCGGTATATACTTTGAATCCCTGTGCCTCTGCTTTTGCCCAGGATTTGCTGCCTTCATAAAGTCCAATAATAACATCACAGCCGGAATCTTTCAGGTTCAGTGCATGAGCATGTCCCTGGCTTCCGTAGCCGATAATTGCGATTTTTTTGCCTTCCAGTAAAGAGAGATTACAATCTTCCTGATAAAAAAGTCTTGCTGCCATTTTATTTTCCTCCATATATATAGAATGTCTTGACCGGCGGCAGGTCGGTCAATTTATACAGCGAAAAGCATTTCTGCCTTTTGCTGTTTGTCAGGGAAATGAACTTTTCTATACAAAAATTTCATTCCTCTAGCAAACGTATGTAATGTGATCTGCGTTAATCGAGGTAACGCACATCGTGGACTCCTCTGGAGAGTCCTGTCACTCCTGTTCTGGCCAGTTCCAGGATTTCGTATCCCTGTACCAGATTCAGGAACCCTTCGAGCTTTGACTGGTTTCCGGTCAGCTCTACAATCAGGCTTTCCTGTCCCACATCCACGATTCTTCCACGGAAGACATCGGAGATGGCGATGACATTGCGGCGTTCATTTTCATTCACACGGATTTTGACCAGCATCAGCTCTCGTCTGACACTCTCGTCCGGCTTCAGCTCTTTGATGTCCCGCACATCGACAAGTTTTGCCAGCTGTTTTTTGATCTGCTCCAGAATCATTTCATCACTGCAGTACAGAACAACAGTCATTCTTGTGTATCGCGGGTCTGCTGTCACACCGGCGGTGATCGTCTCGATATTGTATCCGCGTCGGCTGAAAAGACCAGCTACTCTGCTTAAAAGTCCCGGCGTATTATCCACCAGCAGGGATAATGTTCTTTTCTGTTCCATAAACACCAACTTTCCTCCATCCGCAGGCGCCGCGGATTTTCAGCAATTTCTTACAACTTCCAACGCCTTATCCAATATATTAGCAACTTATCCTCGCTTTGTCAACAAAAATTTTACCAAATTATTCTTTTGGGCAAAAATCTTTTGCCTCCTGTGGTTCCCATTTGCGCACCTTCCGGTCATACGTAAGGATGCCGTTCGACTCCTCCTCGACATCGGTAAGTTGTGTGTAGACTGCTGCGGCAAGTCCCTGTTCTGTGAGTTCTCTTATCTTTTCTGCCAGTGCATCCATCGCTTTCTGGTACTGTGCCTGGTTCTGGTATGTGCGGTAGCCGAACGATTTTTCGGAGTAGAGATGCTCCTGTACCGGATACGTATAGCCGCCGTATTCAGAAAAAGCAAACGCGCGCTCCTCCGGTTTTACTTTTAACGGACGAAAGTAATTGTGAAGGCTCTTGATGTCCCCCGCTCCCTGATCGTACCAGCCGCTCGCGTGGTCGATCTGCCGCGTCGGATCGAGAGCGCGCACCATTTCTGTCATCTCCCTGGCATCAAACTGTCCCCATCCCTCGTTGAACAGAACCCAGAGCGACACGCACGGTGCATTGTAAAGCTGATGAACCGTCTCGCGGCACTCCCGCTTCCACCACTCTCTTCCCGTTTTTGAGGTCCGCGAAAAGAGCGGATAACAGTTATCCCTGAATTCCGTTGTCACAAACGGCAGTACGGTCGGAAGGTACAAAAGGAACGTCTGGATCGACCGGCCGCCGCCGTTGATCATATCCTGCCACACCAGCATACCGATATGGTCGCAGTGGGAATACCATCTTGCGCACTCAACTTTCAGGTGTTTCCGGATCATATTGAAACCGAGGCGTTTGGCCGTCTTAATGTCATAAACCATCGCCTCATCGGACGGCGGCGTGTAGAGGCTTTCCGGCCAATAACCCTGGTCGAGGACACCGTTCTGGAAATACGGCTTTCCGTTTAAGAGAAGACGCGTGATTCCTTTCTCATCTTTTCCAATGCCGAATTTGCGCATGCCGAAATAACTCTCGACGCAGTCTTCTCCCGCTTCAATGGAAACCCCATAGAGATGCGGATGTTCCGGGCTCCAGCCTGCAAAATTACCGAGAATCAGCTCCGCCTCGTTTTCTCTCGTCTCCCGGATGCAGATCACCTTCGCATCCGGCGCTTCGCTCTCCCGCACCGTAATTTTTTTCGTCATTCCCGCATCCGGTCCGTTGAGGAAAACCCGTACTTTTACGCTCGCCGTATCATATTCCGGCGTGATCACGATGCGTTCCAGATACGTCTCCGGCACCCATTCCATCCAGACGCTCTGCCAGATGCCGCTCTGCGCGGTGTAAAACATGCCGCCCGGGGTAAGGCTCTGCTTTCCGCGGCCCTTCCAGTCCGTGTCCGTCTCATCGCGCACCTTGACGGCAAGCTCGTTCTCTCCCGTTTTGAGATACGGCGTAAGATCCACTGAAAAAGAAAGATACCCGCCAAGATGGCCTCCGGCACGCTTTCCGTTGCAGTAAATTACCGCATCCTGATCCACGGCGCCGAACTGCAGCAGCAGCCGTTTTCCGGCAGGAATTTTGGGAAGCTGAATCGTACGGAAGTACCACAGATATTCTTTTGGAAGCAGCTGCCGCTTCACGCCGGACGCATCGCACTCCGGGGAAAACGGAACGAGAATTTTTCCGTCCCGCTGTTCTGGCATTTTCTGCGTTTCCGTGAACGCATACTCCCACCATCCGTTCAGATTTGTCCAGTTTTCCCGGCGCATCTGCGGACGCGGATATTCCGGAAACGGGAGCTCTTCTTCCGGATTTTTCCCAAATTCCGTAGAAAGGCGGAATTTTTTTCCTTCCTTTTTTCCAATCTGTAATGCTTTGACCGCATTTTTGAAGTCCATTCTTTTCCCTCTTTTTCTGATTTTTATGATTGATAAAAGCGTGCCCGGACAAAATCCCGGACACGCTTTTGGTGTACTGAAAATCAAAGCGGATATTCGCAATCCGGTTAGATAAACGCCAGCGTTTTCATCAGATACAGCCAGAACGTCAGCGTAAAGGCACTGCCGCACGTTGTGAGCATAACGGTGTTTGCCGTCAGACTTCCCTCATGACCCATATTTTTCGCCATGATAAAACTGCTCACCGTCGTTGCGGAACCCAGCATCACAAGGATTGCCACCAATTTTTCCTGACGGAAGCCAAGTATCACGGCGATCGGCAGAAAGGCAGCTGCAAGACCGACCAGCTTAATCGCAGCTGCAGCAATCGACGGCCGGATATTCTTTGCCGCGCTCTTTGCCTCAAACGACGCACCCATCGCAATCAGGCCGAGCGGCGTTGCAAGTACCGCAATATTCTGCACCGTTTTCTGCAGAATCACCGGCTTTGGAATGCGAAGCACCGACCAGAGAAGTCCTGCAGCGATCCCGAGGATAATCGGGTTTGTCACGATATTTTTCGCCGTCTTTTTCACAAAATCTGCCGTGATCTCCTCCCGTTCCGGACGGAATACTGCAAGAACGACAACCGCCATGATATTATACAGCGGCACACTGCTGATGATCATCAGCGGCGCCATGCCGGAATTTCCGTAGATATTCTGGATAAAGGCAATACCAAGGATCGCCGCACTGCTCCGGTACGCCGCCTGGATAAATTCGCCTCTTGCACTTCTCTCTTTTAAGAGATGGGAAAGTCCCCATACCGCAAGAATTGAGAGCAGTGTTGCAAAGAAGCAGAACAGAACGAATTTGATATCCCACACAGCGGAGAAATCAGAATCCGACAGGTCCTGGAACAGCAGCACCGGGAGTGCGATTTTAAACACAAATTTGTTCATTTTGCTTGTGAACGATTCGTCCAGAATACCAACCTTTCGAAAGAAAAGTCCCAAAATCATTGTCAGGAAGATCGGCATCGTCGCGTTCAGGCTGAAGATCAGATTACTCATACCAGCGTTTTTCCTGCCAGTACATTTTTATAATCTTCGTAGTTCTCTTCGAGAAGCTTCGGCGTATTCAGACCGTAGGGACATTTCTTCATGCAGGCGCCGCAGTGGAGACAACCTTCGATTTTCTTCATCATCGCCTGGCCGCGCTCGGTGAGCTGGTTGGCGGACGGGGAACGGCGCAGAAGCAGGCTCATGCGCGCGCAGGTGTTAATCTCAATGCCTGCCGGACATGGCATACAGTAACCGCAGCCGCGGCAGAAGTTGCCGGAGAGCTCTTTCTGGTCTTTCTCGATGATCGCCTTGATTTCATCCGTCATGGCAGGCGGACAGGCAATGTAGCTTAAGAACTCGTCCAGCTCTTTTTCTCTCTGGACGCCCCAGATCGGAAGCACGTTGTCGTACTGGTCTTCAAAAGCATATGCAGCCGCGGAGTTTGTGATCAGCCCGCCCGAGAGCGCTTTCATTGCGATAAAGCCGATATTTTTCTCTTTGCATCCCTGTACCAGTGCTTTCTCACGGTCCGTTGCCAGATAGCAGAACGGGAACTGCAGCGTCTCGTAAAGACCGGACTCGATGATCTCCTCTGCCACGCTCATGCGGTGGTTCGTGATACCGATGTGGCGGATTTTTCCCTGTGCTTTTGCTTCCAGCATCGCCTCATACAGGCCGGTTCCATCTCCCGGCTTAGGACAGAAGGACGGATTGTGGAACTGATAGATATCGATGTAATCCGTCTTCAAAAGGGAAAGGCTTGTCTCCAGATCCTTCCAGAACCCCTCCACATCCTTTGCCATCGTCTTCGTAGAGATAAAGACCTTCTCACGCATTTTCTCAAACGCTGCGCCTAATTTTTCCTCGCTGTCGCTGTATGCACGCGCGGTATCAAAAAAGCGGATGCCTCCGTCATACGCTTTGCGCAGCAGATAAACAGCGTCTTCTTTCGTGACACGCTGTACCGGCAGCGCGCCGAAGCCGTTCTTGTTTACACAGATTCCTGTACTTCCCAGTGTTACCATGGACATACTTATGTTCCTCCTTTTTCGCTTTCATTGTTTCAACTCACAGTCGGTATTTCACGGAGTCTGACATGTCGAAAATAGTTCGACTGTGACTTGCCTCATGTCAGTGGAGGATACCGATTTCTCTCCGCCCGCCAATGCCGTTATGTTTCTTTTAGCAATTCATCCCACCGCTTCAGAAACGGGGGACTTCTTGTCTACTGGTGTTAAAATCCGTTATTTCTATAGTATCACACTTTCTGTCAGACGGCAAACGCGATTTAAAGAGGCAGGCACAAAGGGAAATACTTTCCTTTTATGTCTGCCTCTGAATATCATTTTTTATTTTACTTCTTTATAAAAGTTTACGCAGTCCGACGGATCATAATAGATTTTATTATCCGCAAGCAGCGTGGAAACACCGTTCTGTACTTCGATGATGCTGACCGCACAGTTGTACGGCACGCCGCCGTGCCAGAAGTCGTTCTTGTCTTCATAGACATTGCGCAGCAGCGCGCGCATGCAGCAGCCGTGGGTGGCGATCAGGATCGTCTTGTCCTGGAACTCCGGTTTCGCAGTCAGCTCATGATAGAACGCTTCTGCCCGGTCGCAGACCTCCTGGATTGTCTCTCCGTCTCCCGCCGGGCGGAAGTGGAACGGATCTCTGTAAAAATCGTCGAAGTGTTCAGACGGAATCTCAAAATTGTTTGCCCGGCATCCAAGCCCTTCCCAGGAGCCAAAGGAAAGCTCCATCAGGCGGTCGTCGGTCGTAAGCGGCACATTTCTGCCCGCAAGGACGAGCTCTGCCGTGTGCTTTGCGCGGCGCAGTGGACTGGAAATTCCAAGGTCAAACGGGATATTTTTCAGTCCTTCCGCCGTCACTTTCGCCAGACGGACACCGTTCTCATTCAGCTCGGTGTCCGTCTGGCCCTGCAGTCTGCCTTCTACGTTCCACGCGGTTTCACCGTGGCGCATGATATAAAGTTTCATAAAAATCAGCCTCTCAGTTCGATGTTGAACTCATTCTGCAGTTTCTTGCAGATCTTCTCGACAAATTTCTGTACTTTTTCGAAGTCAAATGCTTCTTCCTTCGGTGCAAAGGTGACGGTGAACGCCATGCTCTTCTTGCCTTCCGGAATCTGGCCGCCCTCGTAAACATCGAACAGACGGATCTCTTTTACGTATTTGTTTGCCTCGCGGATACAGTTCTCTACATCGCCGCAGCTGATGTTTTTGTCCATGACAAATGCCAGGTCACGTTTCTCCTCCTGGAATTTGGAGATCGGCTGGAAGGTGCGTTTTTTGCCGTACCATCTGGAGAGCTCTTTTAAGTCAAGCTCCATGATGTAAGCGGAAGCACGCATGCTCAGCTCGTTCTGGATATCATATGCTGCTTTTCCGAAGTATCCGATTTCTGTACCCTCGCAGAGTACTTTCACTGCCTGATACGGATGCAGGAAGGATTTCTGAACCGGCTCGTAGGTGAACTCAATGTCCATGCTCTCGGCGATGGTGTTGGCGATGCCCTTCATAGTGAAGAAGCTCTCGTTGTTTCCGAAGGTTCCGACGCAGAGAACTTTTCTCTCATCCGGGTAGGATGTCAGCGGCAGGGACTCCGGAATGTAGATGCTTGCTACCTCGAACAGTCTTCCTTCAAGGGTGCCCTGTTTCTCATTTCTGGAAATGGCATTCAGCATGGAAGCTGCCAGTGTGGTACGCATCAGGGACAGATCCTGGTTGATCGGGTTGATGATCTCGATGGCATTTCTCTCTTTTGCATCTGCCGGCAGTTTCAAAAGATCCAGATCTGCAGGGGAGAAGAAGGAGTAATGCATGCACTCGTAGATACCCATGGTGCATAAGGTATTCTTCAGTGCCAGCTCGCCTTTCTGCTCTTCATTGTAGCCGCCCATCGTTACCTGTGCAGCGGAAAGGAAGGTATCGGTTACGTGATCGTAGCCGTACATACGGATGACTTCCTCTGCCACGTCCGGATAGCGCTCGACATCGTTCTCTCCCTCCGGCAGCATATCCTCACGATAAGCCGGAACCTGGATGGTCAGCTCATCGCCGTTGATTTCCGGTGCAAAGTTCAGGTTTTTCATAATGCGGAGAATCTCTGCTTCCGGAACTTCGATACCGAGTACGCCGTTTACTTTGCTGACACTGACGGTCATCGGAGTCGGATCAATGGAGTTTCCGGTGTTCACATCGAAATGGGTACGGGAAACTTTACCGCAGCCAAGCTCTTCCATCAGATGCAGGGCACGTTTCATACCAAGTACGGTTGAATACTCGTCTACGCCTTTCTCATATCTTGCACTGGCATCCGTCGCTTTTCCAAGCGCACGGGCTGTCTTTCTGACGTTGTCGCGTGCGAATTTTGCGGACTCAAACATAACAGCCTCTGTCGTGTCGCGGATCTCGGAGTTTAAGCCTCCCATGACACCGGCAAGTGCAACCGGTTTTACGCCGTCGCAGATCACGAGGTTGTTCTCATTCATTGTGTATTCCTGCTCATCGAGGGTCACAATCTTTTCATTTTCTTTTGCTCTTCTGACACAGATTTCATTGCCTTCCAGATAAGAGCAGTCAAAAGCATGCATCGGCTGACCGATCTCTTTTAAGACGTAGTTTGTGATATCAACCACGTTGGAGATCGCGGACATGCCGACGAGTGCCAGACGGCGTTTCATCCATGCCGGGGACTCTCCGATTTTTACGTCATATACGTAATGAGCGCTGTAACGCGGGCAGAGTTCCGGAGCTTCCACGCGGACAGAGAAGCCTTCTTTTTCCACATCCGTCTCGTTGTAATCGGTTGCCGGCATTTTTAAAGGTTTTTCCAGCATCGCCGATACTTCTCTTGCGATACCGAGGATACTCTGGCAGTCCGGTCTGTTTGCAGTCAGGGAGATATCAAAGATCCAGTCGTCAAGACCTGTCAGCTCTTTGACATCTGCGCCAAGCTCGGCATCTTCCGGCAGAACAAGCAGTCCGTTGTAGCCTGCGCCCGGGTACAGATCCTCGGTAAGGCCGAGCTCCACGCCGGAGCAGAGCATTCCGCAGGACTCATATCCTCTTAATTTTCCTTTTTTGATGGTCATAACACCCTCGATGGTCTTATGATCTTTTGCTGTTGCATAAACAGAAGCGCCAGGAAGGGCAACCGGGAATTTTCCGCCGGTGCGCACGTTGTCGGCGCCGCAGCAGATCTGCATGGTGCCGTGTTCTCCTGCATTTACCTGGCACACATGAAGATGGGTCTCCGGGATCGGCTCGCAGCTCTCCACCAGCCCGACAACAACATTGCTGATGTCTTTTCCCACCTGATAACGCTCTTCTACTTCAAAACCGCCGTCGAACAGTTTTTTCTCCAGTTCTTCCGGGGTAACATCAATATCTACATATTCTTTCAGCCAACTTAACGGTACTAACATATTAAACCTCCAAATTCAAACTGTTTCGTCTTTATTTCTCGTTAATCTGATTTAAAACCCGCAGATCGGAACCGAATAACAGTTTGATGTTGTTGATTCCGTATTTCAGCATGGCGATACGCTCCAGGCCGATGCCAAAAGCGAAGCCGCTGTACTCTTCTGAATCAATGCCGCAGTTCTCCAGCACGCGTTTGTTTACGATACCTGCTCCAAGGACCTCGATCCAGCCGGTTCCCTTGCAGAGGCTGCATCCTTTTCCGCCGCAGGCGAAGCAGCTGCAGTCTACCTCAACGGACGGCTCCGTGAACGGGAAGTAAGACGGACGGAGACGGGTTGTGGTTCCCTCGCCGTAGATCTTCTGTACGAGTACGTCGAGCATTCCTTTCAGGTCGCAGAGGGTGATGTTTTTGTCGACAACGAGTCCCTCCATCTGATGGAACATCGGAGAATGGGTTGCGTCGTCATCAGACCGAAAAACACGTCCCGGGGAAAGGATCTTGATCGGCGGCTTTTTGTTTTCCATGACATGAATCTGGCCTGCCGATGTCTGGGTACGAAGCAGGAATTCCGGGGAGAGATAGAAGGTATCCTGCATATCTCTTGCCGGGTGATCCTGTGGTGTATTCAGTGCAGTAAAGTTGTAGTAATCGGTCTCGATTTCTCTTCCCTCGTATACCTCAAAGCCCATGCCTGCAAAGATGTCGATGAGCTGTTTGCGGATCAGGGTAACCGGATGAAGGTTTCCGATCGCTGTCTCTTCTGCCGGAAGGGTCAGGTCGATTTTCTCGGACTCATATTTCTTCTGCAGCTCGCGCTCTTTCATCTCCTCTTCCACTTTCTGGAAACGGCCAAGCGCCCACTCTTTTAACTCATTGACGGATTTACCGTAGTTTGCGCGCTCTTCCGGGGCAATGTTTTTCATTTCTTTCATCAGCCCGCTGATCTTACTTTTCTTTCCTTCCAGATACTCGCTCTTAAATTCATACAGTTCTTTGGAGCTTTTCAGCTCTTCCAGTCCATTTTCAATCTTCTGTTTTAATTCAGACAGATGGCCGGTTAATACACTTTTTTCCTGCATTTGACTCTCCTACTTTCTTTTTCTTGCTTGTTTGATGGTAAATGTGAAAAACAATCAGATACCCCGCTGCAAACAGCGGAGCATCTGATTTTCGTGGCAGTCGCCAGATATCCATGCAAGCATGGCTGCCTGGCTCGTTGCTCACGAAAAAAAGACCCCGCCCCACAAAGGGACGAGATCTGAAATTTCGCGGTACCACCCTGATTTCTGCAGATACTTCCTGCAGACACTCATAGCCGGTGCTGTAACGTACACCAAACGTCTGTCCCTACTTGCATTTCCAGTATCCTGCTATGCGTTCCGGACATCTGCTCCAATGCGAAATTTGAAATATTCCTGAACCTGAAGGAGCTTGCAGCCGATGACTCCCTCTCTCTGGCGGAAAAAATATTTCTCTGAACATCTTCACAGCATTTTTCCTGTTAGATTATCTATAAAACTTTCATAAACAATGTTTATTGTACCGTCTTGACCCCCGGATGTCAAGCCATTATTTTCCCGCTTCTTTATTTGTCTCTTTATTTTCCATAAAATGCTCGATCGCCGCGTTCTGCAGTTTCCGCAGTTTATCCTCAAAATACGCGTTGATCTCCGCGCCGATCAGAAGGATCCACATGCAGAAATACATCCAGATCATGATAAACACGATCATCGTCAGACTGCCGTACATATTGGACGCTGCAAGCGCGATGTCGAGGTACATGGAAAATGCAAGGGAAAAAATAGACCAGGCAAGGGATGAGATCAGTGCGCCCGGGCACTGGCTCTTAAAGCTCGCCTTCCGGTTCGGAATGCATTTATACAGCACCAGGAACAGAACCGCCAGCACGCCTGTCGTAATCAGGGTACGCATGCCCATGATAGAGGATGTCACGCGCGCCACCATCGGCAGATGTTCCGTCAGCTTATTCTGAATGCGGGTTCCGAAGACCAGAAGCACCAGACTGGTGAGGAATGCAGCGGCAAATATCAAGGTATATGCCATGCCCCGCAGCCGGTTGATGATGTAATTACGTGTCTCTGTTACGTGATAAATGCTGTTCAGCCCGTTTGTCAGCGCCGCAATGCCCTTTCCCGCCGACCACAGCGTTGTGATGATCGTAATCGGCATATAGGCAACGGACTGATAAAAGATCTCATTTACAATACCGCCCACGTAGCTCTGGAACTCCGTGGGCAGCATATTGATCAGAACGCTGTAAACATCGTCGCGTGTCAGCGGCGTATATTTTACAAGCGTAACGACCAGAAGAACAAACGGAATAAAGGAAAGAAGAATGAAATACGCACTCTGCGCTGCATAAGCACCGACATGGTCCTCATTCAGGCGCTTCATAAAACCGCGGATTGTTTTTATCATCTGGCAAAACCGCCTTTTCTTTGTTTTCGTGAATCTGTCCCATTCTTGCACATATATCGTACTTCAGGATAGCCTACAAAGCATATCATACTTTTCTTTCCTTCGCAAGGGATTTAATTCCATTTCCGGTAATACCATGCGTAACCGCGTGCCGGAACCGGAACGCCGCGCAGAACACGTTTCTCGCCGGTAAACAGATCCTTCCAGGTGAACTCACCCATATTGATCCAGGCCGTGCGGTCTTCATTGCTGAAGTTAAAGAGACCTGTTACCATCTCATTGCCGGATTTTCTGCAGACACAGAGAAGCGCCGTATCATACGTTTCCTCAGTCCAGACATCCGCCTCACCCTCAAACGGACGGTATTTGAATTTCAGCTCCTCCATCTTTTTCATCGAAGCAAAAATCTGATTCTGAACCGTTCCTTTTTTCTCCTTCTGGGGCTCCAGATCCCAGCGGAAGTGGCCGCGGTGCAGATAACGGCTGTCGGCTGCGCGGTCAGAATCTTCACTCTCTTTGTAGGAATAATCGTTGACCTGGCCGATCTCATCGCCGCTGTAGATAACCGGAATACCAGACTGGATGAAAAGGTATGCGTTCAGCATCTCAATTCTCTGGATCGCCTGTTCGGTCTTCGCCTCATTCTGCTCAAAGCCTGCCGCCTCAAGACCGCAGAGAGAAGCCGTCGTTCCGCAGAGACGCGCATCCTGCAGAACAGGATCGTCGTTGTAGAGTTCTCCTCTTGCATCGCTTCCCTCCACATAGCCGCGGAAGTAATCATTCAGATATTTTTTATGCGGTGCCTCGGCGATGCCGAACTGTTTCAGCCATTCGTAATCGAGGCCCCAGCCGATATCATCGTGGCATCTCAGATAGTTCAGGAAGACATAATCCTTCGGCAGTCTCGTCACAATATCCATCTGATGTTTCAGCAGGCGGGTATCTGCCGTTGCAATGGTGTGCCAGGTGGATGCCATCGTCGTTACGTTGTACAGCATATGGCACTCCGGTTTTTCCAGAGTTCCGAAGTACGGAACAACCTTTTCCGGCTCCATGACAACCTCGCCGAGCAGCAGAACGCCCGGGCAGACGATCTCGGTGATCATACGCATCATGCGGACAATGGTATGTACCTGCGGCAGGTTACGGCAGGTGGTGCCGAGCTGTTTCCAGATGTATGGAACGGCATCGATGCGGACGATATCGATTCCCTGGTTGACGAGATAGAGCATGTTGTTGACCATCTCATTGAAGACAACCGGGTTCGCATAGTTCAGATCCCACTGGTACGGGTAGAATGTTGTCATGACAAATTTGTGACAGTCCTCTCTCCATGTAAAGTTGCCCGGTGCCGTTGTCGGGAATACCTGCGGGCAGGTTTTCTCATATTCGGACGGAATGTCGTAGTTATCGAAAAAGAAGTAGCGGTCCTGATACTCTTTTTCTCCGGCAAGTGCACGTCTGGCCCACTCATGATCCTCGGAAGTGTGGTTCATAACGAAATCCATGCAGAGACTCATGCCCTGGTCGTGGCATTTTTCAGAGAGTGCAGCCAGATCCTCCATCGTTCCAAGGGACGGCTGTACGGTACGGTAATCGGCAACGGCATAGCCGCCGTCACTCTTTCCTTTCGGAGTGGCAAGGAACGGCATCAGGTGCAGATAATTCACGTTGCACGCTTTTAAGTAATCCAGCTTCTCCTCAAGGCCGCTGATGTTGTCTGCGAATGCATCGATGTACAGCATCATGCCGAGCATTTTCTGGCTCTTATACCAGTTCTTCTGTTTTTCTCTCTTACGGTCGAGTGCTTTCCATTTTTTATTCCGCTCTTTGTACCACTGCTCCATGCTCGCACAGAGCTCTTCAAATCTTCCCTGTCCGTTTGGATACAGCTCGCAGTAGAGCCATTTCAGCTCATCATAGTGTTTCTCGAGTCTTCTCTGATATTCCACTGTCATGTTGTTCGTTCTCCTTTATCTTATTCTTTATCCTGTCACAGCGTTCCGGCAACGGAAAATCTGTGTTACGTTTCTTTCACTTGCAGTATACCGTTGCCGCAATTATATGTCAACCGTTTACATACTGTATTTTTCAACAAATTTCAGCCTTTTTCTTTGTCTTTTTTTACCATTTTCTGTCTATCGTTTACTTTCTGGAACAGAAAAAGACTCCGCAGCTTATTTTTTCCGCGGAGTCTCTCTCTTTTTTTCTGTTTCACGCCGAACCACGCACCACAAGGCTCACCGGCATGGTCGTCACATTCGGCACCATCTCTCCCTTTCTTCTCCGGTCGATATACGCAATGGAAAGCTCCGACATTTCCTCAATCGGCTGATGGATCGTCGTGATGGAAGGCGTGGTAATCCCGGCGATCACAGTGTCATCAAACCCGACAACTTTAATATCCTCCGGCACCCGTTTTCCCATGGCGTAAAGGCGCTGGAGTACCTGTGCGGCAATCAGGTCACTGCTTGCAAAAATGCCGTCCGTCTCCGGGTGCTCCAGAAGGCCCTTTTCAATATAGGATTCATAGTGCATGGAGCCGTAGCTTAAGCGGTCACTCAAAAGAACTTCCCCTTCAATCCCCCGCTCCCGGCAGACGCGCAGGAATCCATCCGCACGCCGGTCCGCCGGCATATCTCTTCCGACGATTCCGCCGAAATGAAGCAGATGGCGGCAGCCGCAGTCCGCAAGATGCGATGCTGCAAGCGCTCCTCCCTGCTCGTTGTCACACTGGATTGTAATGGCCTCCGTATTTTCCTCTCGCTCGAAATTGACGATCGGAATTTTCAGATCATGAAACTTTTCAATCTGCACATCGCGGCTTGCCATCACAACGCCGGTTACACGGTTGGAGATGAACATATCGAGATATTCGGTTTCTTTCTCCGGCTGATCTTTCGAGTTGCAGAGCAGAATCTTGTAGCCCCGCTTTGCCGCCGCGCTCTCGAGTGCACTGATCATTTTACTGAAAAACGGGTGCGAGATGTGCGGAACGATAACCCCGATCGTATTGGAATGCGCTTTTGCCAGGGAACGCGCCAGCTCATTCGGCTGGTAATTCATCTCCTGCATCGCCTGCGTTACTTTTTTTCTTGTCTCTTCACTGATGTATCCGCGGTTGTTGATCACACGGGAAACCGTCGTCGCCGTAACGCCGGCGCGTGCCGCTATGTCCTTGATTGTCGCCATGTTTCTCTCCTCGTCATTTTCTAACTGTTTTTCACTTTCGCCCATTATAGCACAAAAAATCTGTTTTCGGTGATTTTTTTAAAAAAGGGAACGGCAGTCGCCGATTTCGATGTTCTGGTAAAAATAGCGGAGAATCTCCTCATACGATTTTCCCTGCTCCGCCAGATGTTTCGCACCGTTCTGTGACATGCCGACGCCGTGGCCGTAGCCGCCGCCGTAAAATGTAAAGGAGACAACCGTTTCCCCTTCTTTTTCCGGAACCACGATAAAGCAGGCACTCGGAAGCAGCTCCATCTCACAGCTTACAGTTCCGTCATTTTTCTGAATCGGCCAGCCTTTCGCCGAGAGGAACTTTCGGATCTGATACTCTCCCTCGATTTCCATGGATCCTTTTTCCCCCTCGATAAGGACGGTTTCTGCCGCACCTCCCTCTGACCGCCGCCGCACCTCAATCCCCGTGATCTCCCCGATTTTCTGATCCGCTGCCCGTTCTGACAGCACATCCGCCGGAATCGTCACCTGCCAGCGGTACCAGCCGTCCTCCACTTCCAGACTTGTGCTGTCCCTTTTGGTGATAAACGATGCAAACGCCTCCTCCGTCTCCGGTTCCTGCTTCTCCCCGCCTACCGTCACGCTCTTCAGATATTCTGCCGTCTCCGCCGTATTCCACACTTCATCCGTACTCGTCTTCCCGCAGGAGGTTGAGAAAAAATACGCCTGAATTGGTTCCCCGCCGCAGGTGATGATTTTTCCTTCTGTCTCCGCCACCGCAGCGTCTGTCTCCGGCTGCGCTTCCATATTGTGGTAGACCTGGCTTTCCACGCTGTCGTCTACATCCGCGTGGTAGTTCTCCCACGTTTTTTCACGAATCCTGGCACACGCATACGTTCTCGCACAGACCGCCTGTGCTTTTAATGCCTCCTTTTCATAGGAGGACGGCATCTCACTCGGCACGACATACCGAAGATACATTTCCAGATCAAGTTCATTTACAACGAGAAGTCCCTCTTCGCTTTTATAGATGACAAAACTTCCCGGATAAACCGTCTCGTCCTCCGGCTTTCCCGTAAGGG
The DNA here is from genome assembly GCF_003480905.1 of Blautia sp. AM28-27. Classification (NCBI taxonomy): domain Bacteria; kingdom Bacillati; phylum Bacillota; class Clostridia; order Lachnospirales; family Lachnospiraceae; genus Blautia; species Blautia sp. AM28-27. Next base: position 689,727 of record NZ_QUJK01000001.1, on the reverse strand, counting down.
AAACCGCCGTTCCCGCCGTCTCATCGGCCGGCACCACATGCACAACTTCCCCGCATTCCTGTTCCGTCACACAGATCGTCTCCTGCGGGGAAGCTATGTATGCGCCGTCGTTCATGGAAAGGCTTGCGTTTCCACGCAGGGACACCTGTTTCTGTGCGTATCCCAGCTTTCCGCAGTCTGTCAGAAGGACACGGATCTGCACCGGTCCGGCTGCCGTTGTTTCTTTTTGTTCTTCCTTTTTACTGTTCAGAAAAGCCGCGTTTTCCTGTTCCATGTTCTGTATCGTCTCCTCCTGCTTTTTGCCTTCCATCGTCTCCGTCCTGCTTTCTGCTGTCGCTGTCTCTTCCGGCGCATCCAGACGGCGCTTCACAACAAACAATAACAGCAGCAGGAGAATCCCCACTCCTAACAGTATCAGTTCCAATTTATCATTTTTTCTCTTCATATCTCATTCTATGCACACGGCTTTTTGTCTGATTCCTTTTCTTTTTGCGATTTTTCCTTGACAAATACCGCCCTATGGTATATAGTATGGTTGTGTATAAATTTCATATCAACATCCAGAGTGCATCAAAAGAAGATCCGTCTTTTGGTGAGAGAGGGAATTCAGGTGAGATTCCTGGGCGATCCGGTCACTGTAATCAGGGAGTGAAGCATAACAAATCCATTGTATGTCCGCAACATATGAGAAGGAATGTGGAACGATGATCTGTAAGTCAGGAAACCTGCTCTGTATGCATAGGGTTGATGCTTCCGATGAAAGCTTCCATTCAAAGACTATTATGGGATATGGAATGTCTGAAAATTTTCGATTAGATTTTTAGAAACCTTCGAGCGAGATTTATGCATTGCATTAAACGGCCGGGTAAACCGTTTCAGATTCTGGTTTCGCCTGTTCTTAGTCAGGCGCCATCCTCCGCTTAAAGGTGTCTGCTATTCCGCTTGCAGGTTGATTCAGATGGCGAAGCGGTTACCCACCTCTGAAAAGAATATGACATAACTGGTAAGATTCTGTTGGATTCGAAAACAGGGTCTTTTCTTTTTCTGTTTTTTCAGAATTCGTTTTCTGCATATTTTCCCATAAAAAGGCTCCCCGCCTGCGCTCCTGTTTTCACAGGACGCTGCAGGAAGGGAGCTTTTTTATGCTGTTTCTATAGCAAGACCCGAAAATAATGCAAAAAAGGCAGTGCTGCAGAGCGCGAATTGCAAGGAACAGATTTGAAGGCGTACCGAGGTACGACGAAAATCTGTGACGCAGTAATTCACGCTCTGCGGTGCTGAATTTTTTGCATTATTTTCGAGGATTGCTATAAAATAGGATCTTAGAAAATGAATTTGTATACGGTTGTGGTGTCGTAAGTATCGCCTGCCTCGAGGATCGGTTTCTCCTCACCCTCCTGGTTGACGGCATTCGGCACATACTGAGATTCCAGGCAGAAGCCGTTGCGTTTGTCATAGAATACCCCATTCTTTCCGGTAACCGGAGCAATGAAATTTCCGGCGTAGAACTGAACGCATGGCAGATCCGTGAAGGCTTCCATGGTGATGCCGCTCTCTTTGCAGGATGCGACTGCCATCAGCTCAATGCTTCCCTCGACAGCCTTGTCCAGGATAAAGTTGTGGTCGTAGCCGCCGGTCAGTTTGAGCTGTTCGAAATCTGCTTCGATCTCTGCTCCGATTGCTTTCTCGCTGGTGAAATCCATCGGGGTTCCCTGTACCGGTGCATGCTCGCCGGTCGGGATGGATGCAGAATCGATCACCGGGCTGAACTGCTCCGCTTTTAAGACAAGTGTCTGGTTCTCAATAGATCCGGCATCGTGGCCTGCCAGGTTGAAGTAGCTGTGGTTTGTCATGTTGACAACGGTATCCTGATCGCAGCTTCCCTCATAGTGGATTTCTACGGCGTTCTCATCGGTCAGGGTATACGTAACGGACACTTCAAAGTTTCCCGGGAATCCCTGGTCTCCGTCCGGGCTCATCAGAACGAAGGTAACGGCGCTGTCATCCGCCTCTTCTACGTTCCAGAGGCGGTAATCGTATCCGTCCGGGCCGCTGTGCAGGTTGTTGTTGTTCTCATTTTTTGCCAGCTGGTATGTTTTTCCGTGCAGTTCAAATGCTGCTCCCGCAATACGGTTTCCGTTTCTTCCGATGGTGGCTCCAAAATGGCTTCCGTCGGTCTCATAGCCGGTTACGGAGTCAAATCCAAGGACAACGTCTCTCTTCTTTCCATCCTTATCCGGAACGAGAACCGATACCAGATGTGCGCCGTAATCGGTTACACTGATTTCCATTCCGTTTTTATTGGAGAGCGTGTAGAGCAATGCTTCTTTTCCGTCTTTTGTTGTTCCAAAACCCTGTTTTTTCATGTTCCTTCTCCTTTTGGTTGTATGTAACGTATAAAAGAGAACCATTTTCATGATTCTCTTTTTTCTCTTTTGTAACCCCGGAATGCCGTTTCCCATACTTTGACTCCTAGCAACGCAAGCTAGGTGGGTAGCCGCAGTCATCATTTCTGCCTTCCACTGACGTCTGTTTCCAGGGTGGCCTGACATCCACATGACAATAATAAGCCTCCCGTTTAAAGTAAATGTAGGTTCAAAATAATGAGATCATCGAACATTCCAGGAAGTTACATTTTTCTTCTTTTCTTTTCACAATTCGGATTATACGCTATTTTGGTTCGCTTTTCAAGTATTATTGCACAATTACTCAAAAATATTCGAACAGCTTTTGTATTAAATGATAATACACACCATTCCGCCCCGGCTGTCGTTGACAATTTTCTGCATGGAATCCTGGAGTTTTGCCTGGCCGTCCTCGGTGATCTGGGCGATTTTGCTGCGGATGCCGTCGTCAACGAGCTGCTCGACGGATTTGCCGAAAATGTTGGTATTCCAGATTCCCTCCGGGCTCTTTGCGCTCTCTTTGATATAGGCGATCAGATCCTCCGCCTGCTGCTCACTTCCGACGATCGGCGCAATCTCCGTCTCGATGTTGGCCTTGATCATATGAATCGACGGGCTCACCGATTTAATTTTCACGCCGTATTTGTTTCCCTGATGGATCACGGCTGGCTCCTCCAGCTGAATCTCCTCCCTCCCCGGAATCACAACGCCGTAGCCGCATCCGCGCACCGCATGAATCGCGTCCTCTACCTTGCGGTACTCTTCCCGCTGTGCCGACAGCTCGCGGATCGTCTGCACCAGATCATACTCGCCTTTGATCTCCACGCCGGCAAGTACACTCAGCATTTCATAATAATACTGCTCTTTTACCTCAATCCGCACCTTCACCGTACCGCTCGCAAGATCCATCGACTGCAGCAGTGTCTGGCTGACATACTGACTGGCAATCGCTGTTTTTCCGCCCACTGCATCCTTCAGGCGCGTCTTTTCCCTGCACATCTCACGGATCTTCTGCAGCAGCTCTGCCTTCAGCGGATGGTCATCGGCAAGAAGCTCCACCCATTTGGGAATATAAAATTCCATCTGCTGAAGCGGGAACTCATACAGCACCTTTTCGAGCATATGCAGAATATCTTCTTTGCGGAGCTGGTCGCAGTTCACCGCCATCGCTGCCACGCCGAATTTTGTTTCAAGCTCCTTTACCTGCCGCTGTGTCTCCTCCCGGTACGGTTTTTTCGCATTCACAAGAATCAGGAAGGGCTTTCCCTGCTTTTTGAGCTCCGCAACGGTTCGTTCCTCCGCCTGCAGAAAATTCTCCCGCGGCAGCTCGCCGAACGATCCGTCGCACGTCACCATAAGACCGATCGTGGAATGTTCTGCGATCACCTTCTTCGTACCGATCTCCGCCGCCTCCCGGAACGGAATCGCCTGCTCGGACCACGGTGTTTTCACCATCCGCTCCTTCTCATTTTCCAGATTTCCCGCCGCGTCCGGCACCAGAAAACCGACGCAGTCGATCAGTCGCAGCCGGATCGGATCGCCCTCCCCAAGCTGCAGCTCCACGGCGTCTTTCGGCACAAATTTCGGCTCCACCGTTGTGATCGTCTTTCCCTCCCCGCTTAAAGGCAGGGCATCCCGTACCTCCGCCTGTTCCTTTTCCGAAAGATACGGCAGTGCCAGCACCTCCAGGAAACGGCGGATCAGGGTGGACTTTCCCGTCCGTACAGGCCCCACCACTCCGATCAGGAACTGGCCCTTCGTTCGTTTCTGAATATCGCGGTATACTGAATATGCATCCATGCGCTGTTGTCCCCCTTTTGATCTTTGTTGCTATGTACTGTTATATTCTATGAGCCGGTCCCCTCTCCTATCACCAAAACTGCACTGCCGCGCACGCAAAAAAGGCACCGCCGCCCTTTTTTCGGACGCACAGTGCCTTTTTTCTGTCACATTCTTATCTTCAGCCTATGATCAGCTGTTTTTTCTCATGGCAGCCTCTACCACATGGCCGACCAGAACAGATGTGGTAACGGATCCTACACCGCCTGGAACCGGTGTGATTGCCTCAACGATCGGCTCAGCTTTTGCGTATGCAACGTCTCCGCAGAGTTTTCCTTCTTCGTTTACGTTGATTCCGACATCAATAACGGTCTGGCCTGCACGCAGGTAGGTATCATCCACAACACCTGCACGGCCTGCTGCTACGATCACGATATCTGCCTCTTTGACTACAGACGGCATGTCTTTCGTTCTGGTATGGCAGATGGTTACGGTTGCGTTTTTCTTTAACAGCATCATGGCTGCCGGTTTTCCTACAACGAGGCTGCGGCCTACGACAACAGCTTTTTTGCCGGTGCAGTCGATACCGTAGTGGTCGAGGATCTCCATGCAGGCCTGCGGAGTACATGGCGGGAAGCCCTGTTTTGTTCCGGCGAATACGCCTACCATGGAACCGTCTGTGATACCGTCTACGTCCTTCTCCGGGGAGAGTGCTTTGATGACTGCTGCCTCATCGAGATGTTTCGGAAGCGGACGGAAAATCAGAACGCCGTGGATGGAATCGTCTTTGTTTACTTTATCGATGGTAGCCATCAGCTCTTCCTGGGTAACGTCTGCCGGGAGAAGGAATTTCTCGTATGCAACGCCTAAGGTCTCACAGCGTTTGGTTGCTCCTCTTTCGTAGGAAAGGTCATCCTCTCTCTCTCCGACACGGATGATTCCGAGAGTCGGTTTTACTCCTTTTGCTTCCAGCTCTGCTACATTTGCTTTGATCTTCTCATTTAATGCTGCTGTTACTTCTTTTCCTAATAACTGTTTTGCCATTTTTTTATCCTCCGCTTTTCTTTTCGGTCAAAGAGAACTCCTTTTGCAACCCGCTTGCTGCCGGGAAGTTTCTCTGGCCGTTTGTTTTCAGGCTTTCAGTCTTCCCAGTACGTTCCGGAAAATCTCGTCTGCTTTTACGGTATAGACCGCAAGCATTTCATCACATTTTCGATTTAGTTCTTCTGCATATTCCCGGTTTTTCATAGATTTCGTGTTGATATATACATTCAGGGAAGCACCCTCTAAGGCTGCTTTGCAGAATGCTGCGCCAACACCTGCGTCACTGATCGCAAGTGCAGAACCTTTTGCTGCAAATTCTACGATCAGGTCGATTGCTTCGCAGCATTTTTCCATAATTTCCATTGGAACAGAGCAGGCATCCTTCAGCACAATCTCCATGACTCTTGCTTTTTCTGCCTTCTCCTCCTCTGTCTCGCGCGGCATGCCGTATGCTTTGGAGAGCGGTTCGAACACTTCTGCATCGCGCTCGATCAGGTGAAGCAGTTCGTCCTGAAGCGTGGTTGCTTTCGCCATCAGCTCTTTCATTTCCTCTTCGACATCCGCATATTTCTTTTTACCTACTGTCAGCGCACCAACCATGTTGCCAAGCGCTGTGCCGACAGCGCCAACCAGTGCAGAAGCTCCGCCGCCGCCCGGAACCGGTGCTTTGGAACCGAGCACGTCTACAAACTCATTGCAAGGTACTGTTGAAAATCCCATGTTATTTTCCTCCGCTTATTTTTTTCGATCCAGAAGCCATCCTGATGGCCTCAAACCATAACTATTTTGCAGCCAGAGCCTTCAGCATATCAATTGTGACATCTCCCACAACCGCCATATCCTCTCCCTGCGTAAATGCAGCCGGGAAATTGTCCGAAAAGAGGATCTGCGCGGACGGCGGAAACTCATCATCTCCTGCCCATAAAATCAGTCGTACAAAAAGCCCTTTCATAAACTCCAGCTCATATCCGACATCACCGGATGAAATCGCCTGAGCGCCGACACGTTCCATGATCTCACGGAATGCATCCAGCTTTCCGCCAAAGCCAAACGCAAGACGGAACAGGCATCTTCCCTGGAACTGTTTAAAATAAACTTCTCCCCACGGAATCTCCCGGTATGTCAGAAATTTTCCGGTGGATGGGGCAGCTCCGCCCTCGGTCAGATAGCGCAGCACCAGAATTTTTGCATTCGGCTTCTCCTCGAGCGGATACCAGCCGATCACCGGACCGTCTGTGCCGTCATCTCCAAGATGCTGCACGCGGTACTCCGGCCAGGAAATCCGGTAGGAAACACCCATCAGGGATACCGTAAACTCGTGTTTTTCGGCGTCATATGGTACATTACACCGGCTGGAAATCTCCGCCGGATCCGCGTTCTGGTATACTTCCAGGTAATGTTCATAGGGAATCCGTTCTTTGCTGTCTTTTTCGTAATTCAAGTCTACTGCCATGTGAATCCAATTCCTCTCAAAAAAAGGTTCTCACTTCCGTTTTTATACTTCTACAGACGGGAACATCGCTGTGTCCGTGTGCGGCAGGAAGCAGGCCGCTACAAATTCATCCATATACGTCGGTACGGTCGAGAGCTCCAGATACGTCATGTTCCGGGCAACCTCGTACGTCTTCTTCTCTGCCGCTGTCGATAAGAGCATCGAATACGCGCCAGTCAGGGAAGAGTTGCCGATGTAATGGAATTTTTCCAGCGGGATGTCCGGGAACATACCGATGGTAACGGCATTTTTCATGTTGATGCCGCTTCCGATACCGCCCGCTACGTAAACCTCCTCGATCATGGAAACATCCATATCCAGATAGTTCAGCATCGTACGGATCGCTGAGAAAATCGCGCCCTTGGCGCGGATAAAGTTGTCGATATCGACCTCGGTAATCTCAACATCGCGGACACTTCCAGCCTCCTCCTCGAACGCAATGACATAGCTTCCCATGCCATATTTGTCGTGGCGGATCCGTTTTCCCTCACGGATAAATTTACCCTTCGGATTGACCATCTTCGCGCGGAACAGCGCCGCAATCACATCGATGATACCGGAACCGCAAAGGCCGATCGGTTTCGTACCCTCATCTCCGATAACATGGTACGAAGGTTCCATCGTCTCCGGATCAATCGTACATTTTTCAATCGCACCGTCGGTCGCACGCATGCCACAGCTGATATCGCCGCCCTCAAAGGCCGGTCCGGCCGAGCAGGCACAGCTTACCATAAAGTCAGAGTTTCCAAATGCAAGCTCGCCATTGGTACCAAGGTCAATAAAGAGACTCATCTCCGGCCGGTTCCAGATCATGCTGACCAACGCGCCGGCAGTAATATCTCCGCCCACATAGCTTCCGATGTTCGGTGCCAGAATGATATGGGCGTCCGGATGAATCGCAAGATTGACATCCGATGCAAACAGTGAGTTTGTCTTAAAGAAGGCCGGAATATACGGCTCCATCCGAAGCGGATCTGCATTGATGCCCATCATCAGATGCTCCATGGTAGTGTTTCCGGCAATCGCCGCACGGTAAATCTGCTGACTGCTGATTTTCGCTGCACGGCACATGTTGGAGATCATCGGGTTTAAGGTTTCTTTGATGATTGCATTCTGCAGTCTTTCATGGCCTCCCGGTTTCTGGGATTCAATGATACGGTTGATAACATCCGCACCATACCGGATCTGTCCGTTTCCGGAAGAGGCTTTTGCCAGGATTTCTCCGCTCAGCATATCCACGATCAGTGCAGAAACTGTCGTTGTTCCAATGTCGACAACGAGACCGCCGACAACTGCTTTTGCTTCCATTGGAAGCATATCGTATAAAAAGACGTCATTTGGCGTAACCCGGACGACACACTGTGCCTGAAAATGGGATTCCCGAAGGACATCCGGCATTTTTTTCAGTACAGAGTACGGAATCCGTACCCGGTCAAGCCCCGTCGCTGCCTGTACAGCCCAGGTTACTCTCTCGTTATCCGGCATCGTATCATCCAGAGTAGGCTCTTCCATTGAGATTGTAATCACCTGCATGCTGTTTTTCAATTCCAGACCGGCGTCTGTAATTTTCTTTTTCGTATCTTCAAAAATTGCAATTTCACTCGGTGAACTAAGGTCTGCCACTTTCATGCGGCTCCGGTAAGCGGATGCAATGTCCGGCACTTCCACTTCAACATCGCCTTTGACGGTGCTGACGCACGCCAGTCTCCAGCCATTCTGATATTCTTCCTCAGAAATATGGCGGGTTATTTTGGAATCCAGCTCACCGCTCACAAGACGAACGCGGCATTTACCGCACGATGCGTTTCCGGAACACGGTGCATCGATCGGCACATTGCTCTTCTGCGCTACTTCAAGAAGGCGCTCGCCCTCGGTTGCGTAGGTGACTACCGGTTCTCCTTCTTCAAATCGAAAGGTTACTTTTGCCATAATCTGTAAATCCCCCAGTCGTATATATTCTCCGCTGTTTTTTTTCCGCTTTTAGATAGAAAAACCCCTGATGGTGCCTCAGGTTTTCGCAAACGCTGCGGCACCATCAGGGGAAAACCTGCGAGATTTAAAGATTAAAGCTCCAGATAAGAATCTGCATACAGAGTGTTGCCTTTGAATACGTCACAGGATTTAATGGTCTCCATCAGTCTCAGGTCATTCGGGTTAACGATGGCACTGGTCAGACCCTGCATCATAGCCATAGCTACAAGTGCGGAATCCATGATCGGACGGATGTTTTTCGGCATACCGTTGGAGTTGTTGGAAAGTCCGCCGGTAGAATTCAGTCCCATATCGCTGAACATCTTGATGCACTCAAGAACTTCCATCTGTTTGTCCTGCATTCCTTTTACAACCAGGAACAGCGGGTCAAACCACAGATCTGTCGGCTCCATGCCATGCTCCATACCTCTTTCCAGAAGGGTCTGGCAGTACATCATACGCTCGTCGTTATCTTTTGCAATTCCTTCACCGTTGCAAAGTGCAATAACGATTGCATCGTTTGCAGCTGCAAGGTCAACGTACTCGATTCTTCCTGCAGCATCTGCAGAGTTTACGATCGGTTTTCCTTTGGAACGGTTGTATACAGAGATACCAGCCTCAATTGCTTTTTTGTTGGATGTATCCAGAGCCAGCGGAACATTGTCAAAATTGCTCTGCAGCAGCTCAACAGCCCACTTCATGATGTCCTCTCCATCATTCTCAGCCGGTCCGATGTTTACATCAAGGTAAACGGCACCAGCATCCAGCTGCTGTTTTGCTCTCTTTAAAATTGGCTCTTCATCTCTTGCTGCGAATGCTTTGTTTACAGTAGGAGCTGTAACAGAAAGTCTTTCGCCGATGGTTACAAATTTTGCCATATCTCTTCTCCTTTTCTTTTGGGAATCCCCCATAATTATTTTTTCACGGGAGAAACTTCCGGATACCGGAGTTCCTCCCGGATTTTTTATGTATTACAGTTCTCCGTTTGCCTGCAGATCTTTCATGAATTTCACAAGCTGAACTGCCTCAAGCGGAGCAACGATTACTTCCCATCCAGGAAGTTTGGACTCAATGTCGCCCTTTAATACGGCTACTTTACCAGGAATAATAACTTTTCTGGATTTTACTTTATCTTCTACATTCTCTTTAAAGAATTTGGAGATAGAGTTACCGGAGAATTTACCTGCTGCCCAAGATGTCAGTACAGAAAGTCCGCCGGCGTCGTTGATTACAAGGTTAACCGGAACTCCGGATCTCTCGAGCTCTCCGGATACCAGAAAATAGGTCAGAGCAAAGTCTACTGTGGTCAGGCAGATCGAATTTTCATCTGCGCCGTTCAGCGGGTAGATGCCCGGCTCTACTTTCATCGGTTTCTGCGGATCGGTAAATACGTTCTGGCGAAGTCCGAATACCGGAAGTGCCTCTGCGTATCCCATCTCCTCAAGAACGATGATGGAACCGTATTTCATGGTGAACAGGGAAAGCAGTGCCTGCTGCATATATCTGTCGCCCTGTGCGATTTTTGCCAGATTTACAATAGACGGATAACCGAAGGTACGGTCTGTATCCTTTAAGGATGCACGTCTTACCTGTACGGTAGTAGCAAAGGTCTCTTTGATGGTCGCTTCTGTGGTATCAAGAACAAGATTCTTGTTGCCGAGTTTCTCGATTGCTTCTACGGTGTCGTGAAGCTCATCAATGTTTGCGCCACTAACGCCGAGAACAACGCCTGCCTCTGTGGCAAGTTTGCTCATCTCTTCATAGTTGGATGCATTTGCACCATTCAGGATCGGTTTGCCTGCTTTGCATACTTCCAGAGCAGCTTTTGCAGCGTCTGCGTCCTCACAGCCAAGTACCAGAACTTTTCCGGTTGCTGCTGCTTTCGTTACAAGAGATACGTATTTGTCTACGCCATTTCCGGCATAGTTTACATACAGCATCTCTGCGCACATACGCTCACCGATACGGTCGTAATCAACTTTTTTGTCTTCTTCCAGTTTTGCATCGATCTCTTCGTCAGACATGCAGCTGCAGAGAGATACCGCATAACGGGTTTTGCTTACAAATGTTTTCTCATGACGATAGAGGACCGTCTCTCCGCCAAGAGTGTACTCACTGTCGCCGGTTCCGACTTTGATCGTCTTCATTGGCGGTGCGGTAGCTTCGGAAAGCTGTGCCATAGCGTCGTCAGACATATATGGGCACGCTGAAATATCCATAGCGCCCTGTGCAACCTTCATGGAGAATGCCATACAGGTCGGACATCCGCACTCCTTACAGTTTTTCTTTGGGGTCATTTTAAAAATCTGAATACCTGATAATGCCATAATTCTTTATCCTCCTAATCTCTTCCTTACGTACTGATTACATCAGTTCCTGAATCATTTTGGAAATGGTTGCAACAGACTGTGGATGTTTGAGGATAACTGCATCAGAACCAGAAGCCAGAGATGCGGCTGCTGTCTGAATCTCCATAGAGACTCCTCGTACTTCCTGATTTCCCCATTCCGGAGATTCCTCTTCTGTTGCCATTGCCTCTTTTACATTCCATGTCTCAGAAGCGATTGGAGTAATAATTGGCATCTGCAGCATTTTATCGTCCTGGGATAATGCTGCTGCTTTGATACGGTCCAGTGTAGATACTACGTACTCATATCCGTATCCGACTGCTGCAGAACCTACGTTCATAACAATGCTGTCTGCGCTGACACCAAGCTGGGTCATAACAACATTCAGCTGTTTTGCAAGGTTGATATCTACAGCGGACTCAGCGCCGACTTTCTGGCTGTATGCCAGACCTGCGGCAGCACCAACTGCCTTGTAATCTTCTTCTCTTGCGGACATAACAAGAACGTTTCTTCCCTGAAGGACCTCTGCTACTTTTGTGAGCAGTTCGGAATCCTTCTCAACGTTTTTACATCCTTCTACAACAAGCGGCACGTCAACGGCATCAGCAACCTCTTTGACTGTCTCAATGAGTTCTTCTACCGATTTGTTCAGACCGTTCGGGTCTCCGCCTGCCAGACGAAGGCAGAGGAAATCTGCACCTTCCATAGCTGCTGCTTTTTTTGCAATCTCGCCCATGGTAGCTGCACCTTCATAGTATGCTTTTACGCTTTCCGGTTCTCCTTCCATACCAAGATCTGTGATTTCAACGCCGACCTTCGGTCCGTTTTTGATTTCACCATCGAAAGCATAGAATGGTAATACGTTTTCTCCGCCAAGAGTTACGGTTTTGTCTCCGCTGCCGATTACAACGGATTTAATTGCTGCATTAAACTTTTGTGGTTTGCGATTAAACGGCATAAAAAAAGCCTCCTTAAAAATAAATTCCATACAGGCATATCTCCATGATTCCGCTTCATGGACACACCTGTTATCATTTTAACGTTTTTTCCCAGAGAATGCAAGATTTACCAGGATATTTTCCAAGATTTTCTGACAAAAAGTATCCGTTTTCTCTTCGTCAGCCGTTTTTTTCCAGAAAATCACTTTACAGCTGCCGGCATGTGCCGGAAAGGGCTTCCTCCTCCGCTTTGGAATCCCCTCCCAAGCCATGCCGGTCTGCTTATTCTTTCACAGGATAAGCCTGTAAAATACGAATTACATCATTGGATCCATGCCAAGTGCCGGATGACCTTTCTCGGTCAGGAATGCAACCAGTGTCTCCGGATCTTCTGCGATGGTCTCATCACCGATCATATCGGTAAAGTTGTCGATACCGTACAGCTCTTTTGCTGTTTCATTCAGTTTCTCTGCAACCTGCTCTTTCAGCTCTTTCGGCATCCATACGATACGGGCAACACCGCCTTCTGCTTTCATAAACTTCTTGGAAGCGATGAAGTGTTTGCCGTGTCCCATGAATCCAGGAGTCTGAACACCGCCGCCTGTCATGGAAGCCAGCTCGGAGAAGGTCATTCCCAAAGGAGTCATGCCTGCGTACTCACGGTTTGCGATGCAGACACCGTTGGAGAATGGTTCGATACCACAGATACACTCGAAGCATCCGCAGGATGTCATTGGTTTTTCCATGATGGAGTACAGGGATACGTCATCAAGAGCACCCTGGGAAAGCTTACGAACAGCCTCGTTAACATCCTCATACTCACCGATTCTCTCATCGATTACTTTTTCTTTTGTGATAACCTGGCAAGGTCCGTTCGGATCCAGCTCGTTGGTAGCTTTTGCATCCAGCCATGAAACAGCACCGCAAAGTCCGAGACGCTCTGGTGTAACAACACATACATGGCTCGGGGAGAATGCCTGGCACATGATACAGCTGTAGTATACCGGTACAGATTCATCTGTCATGGTAGACAGACGCTCATCACGTTTGTCGAATACTGGAATTGCAATTTCGTGACGGATCTTGGTACAGTCTTCCGGATTGGTGTAGATCTTAACCTGGCATTTGTCAACAACAGCCTCGAACTCGTTCTTCACCTGTGCGTACAGAACTTCTCCGAAGTGTTTTGCACGGAAACCAGCGTTGAAAGCTTCTTTGCTGACACGGATACGGATCATATCACGCTGTCCGGTATGCATCACACCTTCGATGCAGTTCAGGTAGCTGTGGAATTTACGCTCAAATACAGGCTCGAAATCCGGCTGCATGCTCTTTCCGGCAACCTCAACCACGTATGCAATGCTGTGCTTGGAACCTACCTCGAACTCGTCGATGTCCGGTCCGATCAGCTCGATCTTGTGATCTTCTACTTCGGAAGCATCTTTTGTCTGAACCAGCTCGCAGCAGTCTACACGGGAACCGTCAAACTCAACCTGCATATCACCGCGGCGGATGATTTCGCCCTCAAATGCAGATGCGAATGCAACCGGGATATCGATGTTTGTAATTTTAATCTTGATGTCGCGGGCTTCCAGAGAAGTTGCGTTGAATTTGGAAACGTCCTTCTGGATAATGAGACTCTTCGGAATAGCCGGAACGTCTTTGTCATCGTTTGTGATAACCGGGAAACCAAGTGCAATCGCACCAGCGCCGCATGCAACGATCACATCATCCAGAGGAGCAAAAGCATTTACGAATGCCGGTACACGGTCTTTGGTGTAGGTCATCAGTGCGCCTGCATCGCCTGCAGTTACGTTACCGAAGATCAGGGCTGCACGGATTGCTACGGATACAACGTGGATTACAGATGTTACGTCTTTTCCAAGCGGGATGACACGTACGTTTGCGCCGGTCTTGTATCCTAATTCCTGACACTGATCAATGATTCCGCCAACCAGTGTTACAAGAATACCCTGTGCCTGATAGCTCTTAACCAGATCCACGCCTTCCTGTGCGGTCGGAGCGCTTCCAAGGATAACAGCTACGCCCGGGATATCGCCTGTTACAAGCGGCACACCAAGCTCACGGATGATGGCATCGCTTAAATGGCCGTAGCACGGCTCATCATATGGTTTTGCACCGTCGATGTATTTAATTGCCTCGATGAACTCTGCGCAGAGTGCAGTTGCAACACCGGACATAAATACATCATTCAGCTGATTTTCTCTTGTCATCAGAGATTTTACCACGCCAAGAGCCTCTTTCATCTCTTTTAAGTTGGTAACCTTTACTCCTGTTACAGCATAGTAACACGGAAGTGCGTAAGCAGTGTCCGGGAAGCTGACTGCTTTTTCCTCTCCGTTTGCTGCGATTGCGGCATCAATGGCAGCTTCGGTAAGACCGTATACTGCATCATTTCCGCCAAATACTCTCTCGAATAATGTCATGTGTTTTTCCTCCTATCACACTTTTTCCATGCCAGGCATGTTTGACTTATCGATTTTTGTTTTTATTTTCCGTATCTCTTCTACTGCAGCCGCGCTGTAATCATATGGAGACGAACCTTCCCTGTCCGCTTCCATAATTTCCGGGTTGTAGTGGACCATGCCCAGAAGATCCTCCGGGGGGATACGGTCCTGTATGAATGCCTCATCTTTTTCGTCGCGTACTTTGTTTGCCACGACATGAACCTGATGAACGCCAAGCTCTTCGGCCAGACGTTTGACATTCTTATAGGTCTGAATACTTCTTGCACCCGGCTCGATGACTACGATGAACATATCCATGCCCTCCGTCGTTCCTCTTCCCAGATGCTCAAGGCCTGCTTCCATGTCGAGGATGACAACATCCCCTCTGTGAAGGACCAGGCTGTTGATGATTCTCCGCAGCATCACATGCTCCGGGCAGACACAGCCGCTTCCGGCCGTCTCCACGGTGCCAAGCGTCAGGAGTTTGACTCCATTGTACTCTTTGCTGTATTTATCGGGGATATCACTTACTCTCGGATTTATCTTGTAAAACCGGTTGTCTGCACTTGCCTCGGTGCGCTCTTCGATCAGTTTTCTCATTTTGGTAATCGGAACGATCGAATCGAGGATTTCTTCCGGAAATCCAAGCGCAAGGCCCAGATTGGCATCCGGATCGACATCTGCAGCCAGAACCGGATGGCCTTCTTCTGCATAAAGTCTTGCAAGGGTCGCTGCGATGGTTGTTTTTCCTACGCCACCCTTTCCAGTTACTGCTATTTTCATTTTACACCTTTTCACTTCAAAAAGGGCGGTCTCTTTTTACGTCAGGGACCGCCCTGTCCTTTTTATACGCCGAGTGCGGCACGTTTCTCTTCGATTCGTGCGAGCATTGCATCGCCCAGCTTGTCGATGTCTTTTTCTACTGTGTAAGCTGCCTCAACCCAGTCGCGGACACCGTTGGTCAGAAGTCCTGTTACCTCAGTGGATCCGGATACATACGGCTCTACGCCAAGGTAAGTATCGATACCGGTTGCTACAACATAGTTTCCGATGGAAACTGCTTTCTCAGACATCCACTCCGGAGCACATCCGACAACCGGAAGCTGGGAAATATTGACATTACCGATTTTAGCAAGTTCTGCTACAAGAACCATCATACGGGAGATATCAACGCAGGATCCCATGTGGAGTACCGGCGGGATATCAGCCAGCTCGCAGACACGTTTCAGACCTGCACCGCAGAGATCTTTAGCACGTTTGTCCATCAGACCTGCTCTTGCTGCTGCCTGTGCAGAGCATCCGGAAGCAACGATGATAACGTCGTGCGCGATCAGCTTCTTCATCAGCTCGATGTGAGCGGTGTCCGGACGGACTTTCGGGTTGTTGCATCCTACCATGGCAACTGCACCGCGGATAACGCCGGATGCCACACACTGCCACAGCGGCATCAGAGTTCCGGTCTGGTCAACCTGGGAATTGGTTACTTTATCCAGAGTCTTGATGATGGACTCAAAAGAGTATCCAACGGTTGCTTTCTGCTTCATATGCGGGATATGTACCAGCTCCGGTTTCCGGTTTTTAAAGTTTTCAATTGCCATTTTTACGATGGCTTTTGCATTCTCACCTGCTGTTTTTGCGTTGAAACGAATGTATTCTGCATCCGGCATCTGCGCAATCGGGCTGGTGGTAACGAATTTAGTATGGAAACATTTGCTTAAAGGTCCAAGGGCCGGGAAAATACACTGTACGTCAACAACGATGGCCTCGCAGGCACCGGTCAGTACCACGTTTTCCTGCTGCAGGAAGTTACCTGCCATCGGCACGCCGCGGCGCATTGCTACTTCATTGGAAGTACAGCAGACACCTGCCACGTTGATTCCCTTTGCTCCCATTTCTTTTGCATATGCGATCATCTCCGGATCGTCTGCGTATTCGCAGATCATCTCGGAAAGTGACGGATCATGGCCATGAACGATGATATTTACTTCATCTTCTTTCATAACACCAAGGTTTGCCTCGGTTTCGATCGGCTTTGGAGTTCCGAACAGTACGTCAGAGAACTCGGTACCCATCATGGAGCCGCCCCATCCATCGGAAAGTCCGGAACGAAGGGACTGGCGAACGAGTGCTTCCGGAAGGGAAGAACATCCCATATGAGTCATATGAAGAGAACATGCAACCTCACGGTCAATCGCACGCGGTGCGATTTCTTCTCTCTCCCAGATTTCCTGTGTGTGCTGCGGAGCACGTTTCAGGAATCTCTGTGTTCCAAACGGTTTACCATACTCTAAAAGAGCCAGCTCGGACATCTCATGTGCCAGATCGTAAATATCTTTTCCTTCTGTCTCTACGCCCCACTCTTTTGCGATACGGATCAGTTTCTCCGGATCTTTTACTTTGTAGTTTCCGTTTGGATCAGCCTCATGCAGTGTGTGGCAGATCTCACGGCCATGATCGGAATGTGTTGCGGAACCGCCTGCTGTAAAGCGCAGGAAGTTACGTCCTACAATACCGTGTACATCGCATCCGCAGATTCCTCTCGGTGCCTTTGGTGTAATACGGCAAGGTCCCATCGTACAGATACGACAGCAGGTTCCCTGCTCACCGAATTTACAGTGCGGGGTCTGGTTTTTTACACGAAACTGCCATGCGTCAGCGCCAACCTTTGCACCATTTTCCAGGAGCTCATTCGTGGCCTGTTCGAATTCTTCTACGCTTGTTAATTTGAATTCGCTCATCTTGTCCTCCTCAAGATTGTATTTTAATATTTTTATGGTAAAAACATCCTCCCATGGGGGATATTTTACTTTTGAAATATCCCTCCGTCTGCAGCGTGTACAAAGCGGAGGGCAGATTCTCTGTTTTTATAAATCAAGGTTTTCTACGATTTTCTTTAATGCCGCGCGTACCGGAGAGTCTTCCGGCAGACGTACGGTTGGTTTTCCGTCACAGTCATATTCATAAACCTGATCATCGTGCGGAACAACGCCAAGGAGAGTTAATCCCTGTTTTTCAATTTCCTCACGGGTTCCCTCATTTAACACGCCATTCGGCGCACGGTTTACGATCAGTCCTACCTGCTTCGGCTTCATATCGCATTCTTTGATCAGCTCCGCGATTCTCGCAGCGGCCTGTACTCCTCTTCTTGAGCAGTCACTGACCAAAATAGCTGTATCCATTCCCGGAAGTATACCACGGCTGATATGCTCCATGCCTGCCTCGTTATCCACAACCATGAAGGGGTAATTCGGATACAGCTTTGCAAGCTGATTCTGCAGAAGTCCATTGACGAAGCAGTAGCAGCCTTTTCCCTGTGTTCTTCCCATCACAAGCAGGTCAAAATCATCTTCCTCAGTCAGAGCGCCTGCAAATTTAAATTCCGCATAATCTGCCTTGCTCATACCTGCCGGAATCGGGTTTTTGGATGCCATCTCTGCACGGGCAATCTCCTCCCGGATATCTCCAAGGGTAGCTTCTACTTCTACACCGAGTACCTCATTCAGGTTTGAGTTTGCGTCCGCATCAACTGCAAGAACAGGACCTTTTCCTGACTCGCAGAGATACTGGATCAGCAAGCCGCATAATGTTGTTTTTCCAACGCCGCCTTTTCCGGCGACAGCTATTACGTGTGCCATAAAAATCGGATGCCTCCCAAATTCAAGTAATTAATTCATTAAACCAGTGTGCAAAGGCCGGATCTGTCGATGATTTCAGATACGTCTTTCCATTTATTCAGTGCATACAGATGAATTCCATTGACACCAAGTGCACGGTATGCATCAATCTGTTTTACGGTATATTCGATACCCTCTTCTTTGAACTCTGCAACTTTCTTGTCGTAGAATACGTCGAACGGTTTGCCCTCTGCATCTTTTGCTGCAAATGGGTTCGGGAACAGCCAGTGTCTGGAGATCATTCTGGAAAGCTCTCTGTCCATAACACAGCCGTTTCTGGAAAGTGCCATGTTGATGGTAGCTGCCTGATCCAGGATCGGCATAACTCCAACGTCTACCGGCATGGTGATTCCTGCTTTACGGATTGCATCGAGCCAGTATTTGAACTGCTCCATATCCCAGCAGAGCTGTGTCATGATGTAGTCAGCTCCGTTGTCCTGTTTCTGTTTCAGAACTGCGATATCAGACTCCAGACTTCTGCAGGAGATGTGGCCTTCCGGTGAACCTGCAACAGCGATTTCAAATTTGTCGCCGTAGGTATCACGTACGAATTTTACAAGATCCGTAGCGTAGTCAAAGTCACCGCAGGTTGTGGTCTCGCCAAGCGGAATATCACCGCGCAGTGCCAGCATGTGGTCTACGCCGTCAGCCAGATACTGATCCAGCTGTTCTTTAATTCCTTCTTTTGTGTTTTTGATAACGGTGAAATGAGTAACCGGTGTGGTTCCGGCATTTTTGATCATCTGACATACTTCACGGTTTGCTCCGACGTTTCCGCCGCCTGCTCCGTATGTACAGGAAATGTAAGACGGGTTGTACTTCATCAGGTGGTCGATGGTACCCGGCAGATTCTGCAGTCCCTTCTCTGTCTTTGGCGGGAACAGCTCAAAAGACAGAAGGGTCTTGTTTTTCATCTCTTCTGAAAGTTTCATAATTCAATTTACCTCCGCTTTAATATAATATATTCCTATTCTAAGTCCCGGTTCGCCTGTTCTGTTTGTTCCGATTCGCAGACCCCGGGGTCTTAAAACCGCTTTTATAGAATAACTGGTTCCGTCAACCAATTATCATTCACAGTCCAGCTCTACGATGCTGTTTGCAAGATCTACCATTTTGATCTTACCCTGCAGTCTGATCTCTTCGCCCAGGATGTCGCGGATCAGAACGTATTCTCCATCGACATCGATGCGGCTTACATTTTTACAGACAACTGTGTTCTCCGGATTTTTGTATACCGTTGCAAGGCACATAGCTTACGCCTCCTCTACTTAACTTCTTTCAAATGCTCTTTTACAAGCGTCAGTGCAAGGGACAGGCGCATATTGCCTTTCTGGAAATCGGATACTCCCTCCCTGATCTGTTTTGCGGCGTCCGCCATTCCGGCTTTTTCCAGTTTGTCGGCCATCTCGTCGAGTTCTGCTGCGTGATGTTCATTGTGCTGCAGCATATAGGTTAAAAGGGCAAGATTCTCGTCCTTGCATTTTTCTTCGGAACCGCATGCATTGCAGGCATGTCCGCAGTCTTCTCCCTCGTGATGATGGTCATGGTGATGATGGTGCTCGTCGTGAGCTCCGTGCGGAATGGGATTTCCATTCTCGTCATATAATAAATGCATAATATGGCCTCCTCTGTCCCCGTTTTTCTGCTCTGCCGTCCGTTTCGTCCGCTTTTGTTTTCCTGAAACGTCCTGCAGATTGTACAGGGAATGATAAATAAATATCAATTCAAACTTATTATACTCTATTTCATGCACAAAATCAATACGGCCTCCACAAAATTTCTGTACAATTCGCCGTACAGGCCGTCCTGGCATCCTTCTTTTTTCTTGCGTGGCTTGTTATTTTTTTCATTTCCCGATTGTGTTAAACTTTTTTAATATATTTGGTCTGATTTCTTTAAATTTTCATGTTATACTAAACATAATTATGAGAGAAATACGGCAGAATCTTTTTTTGATTCAAGATACGGAGGGTTTTTATGGCACTTTCTATTCCAACCATCACATTGAACGACGGCAGAGCGATGCCGCTTCTGGGGCTTGGCACTTACAAATCGACAGAAAAAGAGGCAGAAAAAGCAATTGTCACCGCGGCAAAATACGGCTACCGTCTGATCGATACCGCCTCCTCCTATAAAAATGAGGACAGCATCGGCCGCGGGATCCGCGCAAGCGGGATTCCGCGGGAAAACTTTTTTATTACCACAAAGGTATGGAATACCGCGCAGCGGGTCGGTGATATCGAAGGTGCCTTCAACCGCAGCCTCGACCGTCTCCGTCTCGACTACGTTGATCTTTACCTGATTCACTGGCCGGTGCCGGGCTGCTACCCGGAGACATGGCGCGCACTCGAAAAAATCCGCGAATCCGGGCGTGCAAAATCGATCGGCGTCAGCAACTTCGAGGAGCCGCACCTTACCGCCCTCTTTGAATTTTCCGGCATCATCCCGGCCGTCAACCAGATCGAATGCCATCCGCTCTGGAACCGGAAACCGCTCATCGCTTTCTGCCGTTCACATGGAATCGCCGTTCAAGCGTATGCGCCGCTCGCAAGAGGTCTTTATCTGAACCGTGAGATTATGCAGCAGCTGGCAGAAAAGTATGTACGCACTGAAGCGCAGATCGGCCTCCGCTACCTCGTCCAGCAGGGCATCAGTGTCATCCCGAAATCGACACAGCCGGACCGCATTTTTGCCAACGCGGATGTCTTCGACTTCGAACTTTCTGAAGCCGACATGGCGCTCATCGACACGATGGACGAACAGCTCCGCTCCGCTTCCATACCGGATGACCTGCTGTAACTGCGGATTCACAGAAAAAGCAGCACAGAAAATCTGTTTCTTTCCGTTTCAGATTTCTGTGCTGCTTTTTCTGTTTCTCTTTATTTCGAGGATACCATCCAGTCTGCTGCAGGTGCAGATCCAGTCCCCCATTGCTTCGGCTTCTTCTAAATCATGCGTGACCAGAAGTATCGTTTTTTCTTTTCCTTTTCTGCGGATATAGTTCATCGTTTTCTTTTTCGTCCCCGCATCCAGTCCCCGGAACGGCTCATCCAAAAGGAGGAAATCTGCGTCCATGCGCATGGCCCGCAGAACCGCCACCCGCTGGCGCATGCCGCCCGACAGTTCCGATACAGCCTGGTTTTCACAGCCCGAAAGGCCGAGTTCCTCCATCTCCTCCACAAGATGACGGAAGCTTCTTTTTTCTTTTCCAAACATGCGGCGCCTTACCGAGAGCTGGATATTGGCTGCAGCTGTCAGTTCTTCTGCCAGCCGCGGTTCCTGAAAAACCATACTTTTTCTTAAGGCTTCCAGTCCCCCGATTTTTCCGCCGTCCGCCTGCTCCAGGCCTGCCAGAATCCGCAGCAGGGTTGTCTTTCCCGCCCCGGAAGGAGCCATCAGACAGGTCACTGCTCCTTTTTTCAGTTCCATCGTAAGATTCGAAAAAATAACGTGTTCTCCATACGCTTTTTTCAGATGGCAGATTTCAATCGTATCTTCTCTCATTTCATCACCAGCATTCTTTTTTCCGCAAGATCCATTCCTTTTAAAACAGCTTTTTCGAGACAGAAGCTGACGTACACGATCGCTGCCGTCCAGGCAAAGAGTCCCGGTGTGTCGAGATATATTTTTGCCTGATACAGATGCTCTCCGATGGATCGGTTCGGAATGCCGATTACTTCTGCTGCCGTTCCGGCCTTCCAGCAAAGGCCGAGGGAAAGTGAACATCCCGTCCGGATATATGGGTACAGCTGCGGCAGGATCACCCAGCGCAGCCGCACCGGCCGCGGAACCTGAAAAACGTCTGTCATCTCCAAAAGCGCTGTGTCCAGTTCCCGCAGGCCGTTCCGCGTGTTTGTATACAGGATCGGAAATACCATCAGAAACGAAATCACAACCGAAAGATTCTTCGACGAAACCCATATCAGGATCAGAATCACAAAAGAAGCGACCGGCACTGCTTTCACTGCTGCAACCAGCGGCGTCAGGAGTTCTTCTGCAATGGAAAACCGACCGGCAAGTGCAGCTCCTGCAATTCCCGCCGCCGCACCAAGAAGGAATCCGGCTCCGATGCGTGCTCCGGAAAACAGCAGGGACTGCCAGAAGAACGGTTCTGTTACAAGCGTAAAAAGGCGTTTCAAAACAGCGGCAGGAGATGCCAGAAGGATCTCCTGCCCGACAAAAACACTTGCCGCCTGCCAGATCATAAGCCAGAACACGATCGGCCAGCGCTTCGTTTTTCTCTGTTTCTCTTTTTTGTCTTTATTCGGAATAATAGAAGTCATCTCCTGGAAGTTCTCCTCCGACTGCCTCCGGGTTCTGGTCTTTGAGTACACCGAGATAACCGGAAAGCTTCTCTTTCATCTCATCACCGGTGATGCAGACAATGTTGCACGCCGGAAGCGCTTTCTTTGCGACTGCCTCCGGAACAATGTCATAATCCCCGATCAGTTTTGCCGCCTCATCCGTGTTTTCGGTTACGTAGGATACGGATGCCTGGTAAGCTTCCATGAAGTCTGCAACTGCTTCCGGATGCTCCTTGGCAAAGGCAGTGCGCACAACGGTAACACCTGTCACCAGTGTGCTCACTGTTCCTTCGGACTCCTGGATTTTGTTCCATTCTTCGGTCAGGTCAAGTGCGGTGCGCAGCGTTTCTTTTTTCGTCTGTGCCGTCGTTACAAACGGCTGCGGCAGCATGGCGATTCCATCGGCATCTTCTGCAAGTGCTGCCACGCACTCGGCGTGTTCGCTCTTCCACTCGATCGTTACGTCCTCACCCGGTACGAGGCCGTTCTTTTCGAGGATATAATTCAAAGCATACTCCGGAGTTGCACCTTTGCCGCCCGCATAAATGGTTCTGCCTTTCAGATCCGCAATGGAATGTACGGTATCGCCGTCCTCGACGATATAAAGGACACCGAGCGTATTGACTGCGAGCACCTGCACGCCGCCGTTTGTCTTGTTGTAGAGTACGCTTGCAAGGTTCGCAGGAACCGCGGCGATATCCACCTCTCCCTGTACCAGTTTTGCGCTGACCTCATCCGGGGCAGCGGCAAGTTCAAACGTGTCCGCAGGTGACTCTTTGCTGTCGTTATCGCTCATCATTTTTACCATTCCCATGCTGGTCGGTCCTTTTAATGCAAGCACATGGACCAGTGTCTCATCTTCTGTTTCCGATGCCACTGTGCTGCTCTCTGTCTGCGTACTTTCTGATACTGTACTTTCTGATCCTGTGCTTTTTGTCCCGCTGCTCTCCGACTTTGTCTCTGTCTGGCCGCATCCTGCAAACAGAAGTACCATTGCAAGAATCGCTGCCGCAAAGCCCATCTTTCTTTTCTTTTTCACTTTTTTCTCCACCTTGCTGTTCTTTTTAGTCTACCAGCTTGTCCAGTTCTTTTACATATTCTGTCTGGCTGGAAATCTTGTGTTTTGCCTGCGCCGCATATTTGTTGACTGCCGCCTGCGACTTTTTGATTGACTGCATCGTGCCGGCTCCTGCCACGCATCCGCCCGGACAGGCCATGCCTTCGAGAAGATAACCGTTGTACTTTCCGGCCTTTGCCATTGTCAGCAGTTTCCGGCATTCCTTCAGACCTTCTGCATTTGCCATCTTGATTTCGCGGTCCGGGTATTTTTCACGGATTACATTTTCCACAGATTTTGCAACGCCGCCGGAGACAGCAAAGTTTCTTCCGTCCACCGATGCATCGCTGACGCCGTCCGGATCTTCCTCAAGTGCACTCACATCTACCTGGCGCGCATCGAAAATGCCCGACATCTCTTCAAACGTCAGAACGAAGTCCACCTCACTGCGGACAGACCGGCGCATGGCCTCCAGTTTTTTCGCCGCACACGGTCCGACAAAGACAACCTTCGCATTCGGATTGTGTTTCTTGATCAGACGCGCCGTCAGCGTCATCGGGGTCAGTGCCATCGAGATACAGTTAGCGTAATCCGGGAACAGTTTCTTCGCCATTACAGACCAGGCCGGACAGCAGGATGTCGCCATAAACGGCAGTTTCTCCGGAACTTCGTTCACAAAATCCTCTGCCTCCTGTGCCGCACAGAGATCCGCTCCGATCGCAACTTCAAAGACATCCGCAAAGCCGAGCTTTTTCATCGCCGCACGCAGTTTTCCAGGCGTTACTTTCGGTCCGAACTGGCCGACAAACGCCGGTGCCAGCGCTGCATAGACGCGCTCTCCCGACTGGATCGCACGGATTACCTGGAAGATCTGGGATTTGTCCGAAATAGCGCCGAACGGGCAGTTGACGAGACACTGGCCGCAGGATACACATTTCTCGTAATCGATATCCGCTTTTCCGTTCTCATCTGAACCGATGGCATCCATTCCGCAGGCTCTCGCACACGGACGCTCCTGAATGATAATAGCCTGGTATCCGCATACCTTGGCACACTGACCACATTTGACGCATTTATCCTGATCAATATAGGATCGTCCATTGGTGCGGTCCAGCGTAATGGCCTTTTTCGGACAGACTTCCACGCACGGATGTGCAAGACATCCCTGACATCCCTCCGTGATCAGAACCCGTTTTTCATGACAGGCGTTGCATGCAAATTTGATGACATTAATGAGCGGCGGTGTATAATACGTCTCCGCCTGGTCCGCCAGTTTGATATTGTCCGAGATCGGGGCGTGCTCTGCCGCGCTTCTGCACGGAAGTCCCATTGCAAGGCGAAGCCGCTCTCCTACAATCGCCCGCTCCAGAAACACATCATTTCTAAAATTTCCGACCTCACCGGGAATTACACGGTAAGGAATTTCCTCGATCGTCTTTTCCACCGGGGAGTCCACGTCATACGCCATTTTTGCAACTTCCGTAAAAATGGCATGGCGGATTTCCTGAATTCTTGTTTCTACTCCTCTCATTCTTTCTTCCTCCTGCTGTATTTTCCTCCGCATCTTTTCAGTTAAAATTATTCCGCTTTCTATTACTATACTTGATTTCGAAAGTATTGTCATCTTTTTCCCGTATTTTTGCTGAAAAATTTCGGTCTGCACAAAAAAAAGAACCTGCCGTCTCTGTATCATTTCACAGAAGTGACAGGTTTCTTATTTTTACCGCTCCCAGAGATCCGGGGCGAGTTCGTCTTTTTTCATACGCTGCATCAGTTCATCCACAGCCTGTTTCGGGTTTTTGTTTTCAAACAGAACCTGATTGACTGCCTGAATGATCGGCGTTTCGATTCCGAATTTTTCTGACAAGGTAAGCCCCGCTTTTGCGGAATAGACACCTTCAACAATCATTTGAACCTCATCCATCGCCTGCTGCATTGTTCTTCCCTGGCCGATCAGATATCCTGCTTTCCTGTTCCGGCTGTGTACGGACGCACACGTTACAATCAGGTCACCGATGCCGGAAAGGCCATAGAAGGTTTCCGCATGGGCACCCATCGCCGTGCCGAGCCGTGCAATTTCCGCGATCCCGCGGGTAATCAGAGCCGCTTTCGTATTGTCGCCGTAGCCAAGACCATCCGCCGTTCCGGCTGCCAGTGCGATGACATTTTTCAGAGCTCCGCCAAGTTCAATTCCCGTGATGTCCGGGCTTGTGTAAACGCGGAAGACCGGACTCATGAACACATTCTGCACATACAGTGCGCTCTCGCGGTCATGCGCGCCGACAACGATCGTGGTCGGCAGGCCGCGGCCGACTTCCTCTGCGTGGCTCGGTCCGGAGAGAACAACGACATTCGCTCCCGGCACTTCCTCCTCGATGATCTGAGACATCGTCATCAGGGTATCGGCTTCCACGCCTTTTGCCACATTGACGATGAGCTGGCCGTCCGGAATATCCGCCGCATACTTTTTACATGTGGTTCGCACGTACGGGGATGCTTTTGCCATCACAAGGATGTCCTGTCCGGAAAGGGAGCCGCGCACATCGCAGGTGAACTTCATTTCATCCGGCAGTCTTACGCCCGGAAGCTTCGTCAGATGCTCTCTGTGTTCCTTTAAGCTCTCAATTTCCTTTTCATTTTCCGAGCAGATCGTCACGTCATGCCCGTTGTTGCAGAGCAGGAGGCCGAGGGCGGTTCCCCAGCTTCCTGCTCCGATGATGCTAATCTTTGCCATATTTTATTTCTCCGACTTTTTGGATAAATACGTTTTCCGCTCTGTTCCCGCGATGAGACGCTTGATGTTTGCACGGTGCTCCCAGAAGGCAAGCACGGCAAGAAGTGCGATCACCACGTACATCTCATAAAGATACGGCGGTTCCAGCGCAAAGCAGCCCGCCTGTCCCATGATAACGGCCATTGCAAAAAAGACAACGTAAACCATCATGGAACCGAGGGAAACATAGTGTGTTACTGCAAGATTCAGGAAAAACAGCGCTGCACAGACCAGCGTGATTCTCCAGTCAAATGAGATAATCAGACCCGCGGTCGCAGCGATTCCTTTTCCGCCGCGGAAGCCTAAGTAAAACGGGAAGTTGTGGCCGAGAATCGTTCCGGCCGCAGCATACACCGTCAGCAGTTTCAGTATTTCCGGGTGCGATGCACCGAAGATCAGCCGTACCGTCAGGACCGCCAGAATGCATTTGATGCAGTCGCCGGCAAGCGTGATGGCGCCTGCTTTTTTCCCTAAAGTCCGGAGCGCGTTGGTCGTTCCTGCGTTTCCGCTGCCGTGTTCCCGGATATCAATTCCCTTCGTCCTTCCATAAATATATGAGGTCTGAAAAAGGCCAAATGCGTATCCGATCAAAAGGCATATGATCCGTACCATAACTCTTTACTGCTCCTTCTCTTTTCGTTCTCTGATGATGAATTTCAGCGGTGTGCCGCGGAAGCCGAACGACTCTCTGATTTTATTCTCCAGATATCGAACATAGGAGAAATGCATCAGTTCTTTGTCGTTGACGAAAATAACAAATGTCGGCGGTTTGACCGAAACCTGTGTCATGTAGTAGATTTTCAGTCGTTTTCCACGGTCTGACGGCGGCTGCTGCATTGCCATTGCCTCGGTCAGAATCTCGTTCAGGACACCGGTCTGTACGCGCAGGTTCTGGTACTGCAGAACCATGTCGATCGTCTCGAACAGCTTCGGAAGACGCTGTCCTGTCTTCGCAGAGATGAAAAGAAGCTCTGCATACGGCATGTAAGCCAATGTATTTCTTACTTTTTCGGTAAAGCGGTAGATCGTCTTGTCATCTTTTTCCAAGGCATCCCATTTATTTACCGCAATGATCATACCTTTTCCACGCTCATGGGCGATACCGGCAATTTTGGCATCCTGCTCGGTGACACCCTCGGTTGCATTGATCAGAAGAACGACGACATCTGCGCGCTCTACGGCAGATACTGTACGGATGATGCTGTACCGCTCCAGCTCCTCTTTGATCTTGTTTTTCTTTCGAAGACCTGCGGTATCGATGAAAATATATTCATTTCCATTGTGCATGATCGTGGTATCGATCGCATCGCGCGTCGTTCCGGCGATATCGGATACGATGACACGGTTCGAGCCCAGCAGTTTGTTGACCAGGGAGGATTTTCCGACGTTCGGTTTTCCGACAATGGCGATGCGCGGAATCTCGCTCTCCTCCTCGTTTTCCATCTCCGGATCAAAGTATCCTGTCACCTCATCGAGCATATCGCCGATGCCGAGCTTTCCGGATGCGGAAATGGCGTGCGGCTCTCCGATGCCGAGGTTATAGAATTCATAAACATCCATCATCTGACGGTCGAAGTTGTCGACTTTGTTGACCACCAGCACAACCGGCTTGCGGCTTCTTCTGAGCATATCAGCTACTTTTGCATCGGCATCTACAAGGCCCTGACGGACGTCAGTGATGAAGATGATGACATTTGCGGTATCAATGGCGATCTGCGCCTGGTCTCTCATCTGGGAGAGAATGATATCTTTGGATTCCGGCTCAATACCGCCGGTGTCTACCAGCGTAAATTTGTGGTTCAGCCACTCCACGTCGGCATAAATACGGTCACGGGTTACACCCGGTGTGTCTTTTACAATCGAAATATTGTCTCCGGCTAATACATTAAACAGGGTGGATTTACCCACGTTCGGCCGGCCCACAATTGCTACAATCGGCTTGCTCATACATTGTTCTCCTTCTGTGTATCGTCTCCTGGTTTTCCTCCACAACGGCTTTCACCAGGTCGCTGCCCGGCTCATCGATAATCTGTACCGGTGTTTTCAGGCGCTCTTCCACCTCTTCCACCGTCACATCGTCGAGAAAGACGTTTTTTCCCGAACGGAGCATGTTGCACGGAAGCAGCAGGCAGTCGCCAAGATCTCTTCCCTCTAACTGCTCCATCAGATCCTTTCCGGTAATCAGACCGGATACGGTAATGGATTCTCCAAAGAAATAGTTGATAATCGTGATAACCTCCGCCTGTACATTCGGATATTTTTCACGAATTTTCTGCATGTGTTTTTCCAACGACGGCGCCGCAGCTTTTCCGGTCGCAATCGTTACATGGCGGTGACGGTCGTCCCCTTCTCGTTTCGAAAGTTCTTCCGCAACCTCGTCCTCCAGAAGCCGGAGCATTCCCACTCCGTTTTCCAGCTGGATATAGCCATCGTAATTTTCCTCCTCCGGGATCGGCTCTCCCGCCAGCAGATACCATTCATCACCAGCATGGATAAAGTGAAGTCCCCACTGTTCATACAGCTTTTTCTGCCATTTGTGAATCGTGGCAAGAACTTCTTTTGCATCCTCCCTGGTAAACGGTTCCAGAGGCGCCAGTCCGTCGCGGTATTTCGAAAGTCCGACCGGGACAACCGAAACACTTTTCAGATGCGGCAGATATTTTGACAGATCCGAAATACTGCGCTCCAGCTCTGCGCCGTCGTTGTATCCCTTGCAGAGCACAATCTGTCCATTCATCTCGATTCCCGCCTCGTAAAGGCGCTGGACCTTCGGAAAGATATTGCCCGCAAAACGGTTGTGCAGCATTTTGCAGCGGAGCTCCGGGTTCGTTGTCTGGAACGAAATATTGATCGGTGCCAGATGGTAGCGGATAATCCGGTCGATATCGTGGTCGCTCATGTTGGTCAGTGTAATATAGTTTCCCTGCAGGAAGGACAGACGCGAATCGTCATCCTTAAAATACAAGGTGGGACGCATTCCCGGCGGCATCTGATCGATGAAGCAGAAAATGCAGTTGTTGCTGCAGGAACGGTACTGATCCATGAACTCGTTCTCGAATGTGATGCCGATTTCCTCGTCATACTCTTTTTCAATCTCCAGATCCCATTCTTCCCCGTTTTTCTTCCGGATCGTGAGTTCCAGATAGGAGTCGTTGGTCTGGAAATGGTAATCAAAAACGTCCTCGATTTCTTCCCCGTTGACACGAAGCAGTTCGTCTCCCGGTTCCAGTTCAAGCTCTTCGGCAATACTGCCCGGTTCTATTTTCTTTATGATGTGTTTCGTTTTGTTTTTCACAGATATTATGTTATGGCCTTTCCTTTTCCTTCATTTTCTGTCCGAAAGGCAGCAGAACTCTGCATAGCCAGCGGACATTCATTCATTATAATAACAACAACCTGCACAAAAAGCAAGGATTCTTTCGTTTTTTGCTTGACGCGCCCTTTGTTTCGATGATATAAATAGGAAGAAAAAGCTTTGTAAAATATGTCGATTACTGGAGGTTTGTATGGCTAATTTAGATTTACTTGAAAATTCCATTCCGGTCGCCCCGTTAAAGCTCGCAGCTCTGCCGGGCAGTATGGAAATGGCAAAAAAAGTCGATTCGTATCTGGTTCAGTTCCGTAAAGAGCTCGCCGAGCGCCGCAACGGGGTTTCCTTTTCCGGATATTCCGAGGATTCTTTTCTGATTGACTGCGAGTGCCCGCGTTTCGGTTCCGGCGAAGCAAAAGGAAAGATCAACGAATCCGTCCGCGGTGCCGATCTTTACATCCTGGTTGATGTCTGCAACTACAGCATCACCTACAAGGTCTGCGGCTACGAGAACCACATGTCACCGGATGACCATTATCAGGATCTGAAACGTATCATCGCTGCTGCAACGGGAAAAGCACACCGGATCAACGTAATCATGCCTTTCATTTATGAAGGAAGACAGCATAAGCGCACCAAACGTGAGTCTCTCGACTGCGCACTTGCTCTGCAGGAGCTGATGAACATGGGTGTTTCCAACTTTATCACCTTCGACGCACACGATCCTCGTGTCATGAACGCAATTCCGCTCGGCGGCTTTGACAACTTCATGCCAACCTACCAGTTTTTAAAAGCCCTTCTTCGTTCCGTTCCGGATCTGACGATCGACAACGATCATCTGATGATCATCAGCCCGGACGAGGGAGCGATGGCGCGTGCCGTATACTTCTCCAACGTGCTCGGCGTCGATATGGGTATGTTCTATAAGAGAAGAGATTACTCCACCATCGTAAACGGAAAAAACCCGATCGTGGCACATGAGTTCCTCGGCGATTCCGTAGCAGGAAAAGATGTTGTCATCATCGACGATATGATCTCCTCCGGTGAGAGTATGCTTGACGTTGCAAAACAGGTCAAAGAGCGCGGCGCTGACCACGTCTTTGTCTGCACCACCTTCGGCCTCTTCACCGATGGTCTGGAGAAATTCGATGCTTACTATGAGAAAGGCTATATCAGCAAAGTCATCACCACCGACCTGACCTACCGTACACCGGAACTCGTTTCCCGTCCTTGGTATGAGCCGGCTGAGATGAGCAAATATATGGCAAGCATTATCGATACGCTTAACCACGACGTATCCGTTGCAAAAGTACAGTCTACGACAGAGAAAATCAATAAGCTGCTGGCAAAACACAGATAATCGATTTTGTGTCCGCCGGATGCATACAGCAAAAAAACGGATCTGTTTTTTCCAGGTCCGTTTTTTGATGCTTTCTATTCTGTTTTCGATCCTGTTTTCAGACCAGGGAAAGGAATGCCGCGAGGTTTCCTCTTTTTCCCTTCGATGCACGGTGGGAATACAGGAAATCCGGGTTGCAGCAGGTGCAGAGGTTCGGCAGATGAATCTGCTTCTCCGGCACTCCTGCCGCAAGAAGGATCTGATGATTCGCCTCCCAAAGATTTAACTGGTATTTTCCATCTGGTTTTCCGCAGAACAGTTTCTCATGCAGTGTTTCCGGGAATGCTGCCCGGAACTCTTCGATCACGTCACCGCTCACCTCGTAGCATTCCTGGCAGATCGACGGGCCGACGGCTGCGATCACATCTTTTGCTTCTGTTCCAAACCGTTCGTGCATCGCATCGAGCGTTGCCTGTCCCATCTTGTGGACCGTTCCACGCCAGCCGGAATGTGAAAGTCCAATTGCACGGTGCACCGGGTCGACAAAGTAGAGCGGCACGCAGTCCGCATAGAATGTCGCAAGTACGACGCCCGGCTCGTCAGTGATCATACCGTCAATATCATGAAAATCGCGGTCTCTTGTCACGCCGCTGCCGCAGTCTGCTTTCGTCACATAACGGACCTTCGTTGTGTGTGCCTGATCGGAGGTAACAATGTTTTCCACTTCAAACCCCGCCGCCTCACAGAATCTTCTGTAATTCTCCCGCACATTCGCCGGATCGTCGCCGCGCGAAAAGCTGAGATTCATGCTGGAAAGATGTTCCTTACTCACCCCGCCGATCCGTGTGGAAAATGCATGGCGGATGCCCTCAATTTTCTCAATCGCCGGCCAGGTCAGATAGACCACGCCGTTTTCCGCCTCGTTGACATGCATCGTTTTTTTATCGTTTTGTTTCCATTGAATTGGTATCATAAAAACTCCTTTCCTACCAGCCGCTCCCCTGATAATAAAACGCGTTCGCATAGACGCGGATCTCCTCCGGTGTCTCTGCCACGACGTCGAAGCGGCAGGGCACATCCATCGGGATCTGGTGGAGCATGCGGTAGTAATCTGCTGTTTTTGAAATTTTCTTCTGTTTCTTTCCATCCACGGCGCTTGTCGGGTCTCCGGCTGTCCGGCCGGTGCGGTATTTTACTTCGATAAAAATGTATGTGTCGTCCTGTTTTGCGATCAGGTCGATCTCACCGAAGCGGCACCGGAAATTCCGCACCAGGATGTGATATCCCAGGCTTTCCAGATATTCTGCCGCACGGCTCTCCTGTCTCGTTCCTACTTCCCGCTGATTCAAATGCGATACCCTCTCCTTTTTTGATGCGGTGCCTTTACACGAAATGGCCGATAAACGACTGCCGGTGGATCGGTGACGGGCCGATTTCTTTTAAAGCAGCGATATGCTCTGCCGAACCGTAGCCCTTGTTCGATGCAAAACCGTAGCCCGGAAGCACCTTGTCGTACTCTTCCATCAGGCGGTCCCTTGTCACCTTCGCAACAATACTTGCCGCCGCAATCGAAACACTCTTGGCATCTCCCTTGATGATCGGCACCTGGCGGATGTCCACCTGCGGGATTTTCACCGCATCGTTTAAGAGCACATCCGGCTTCACGGAAAGCTTGCTGATCGCCTCCCGCATCGCCTCGTACGTTGCCTGTAAAATATTGATCTCGTCGATCCGCGCCGGGGAGGCATAGCCGATGCCGACGGCCACTGCCTCGCGCATGATCACATCGTACAGCTCGTCGCGTTTTTTGGCCGTCAGCTGCTTGGAATCGTTCAGATACAGGATTTTACTGTCGCGCGGCAGAATGACCGCACCTGCGACCACAGGGCCCGCCAGAGGGCCTCTTCCGACCTCGTCGATGCCGCAGATCCAGCCAAGATCCTCATATTTGTGCTCGTAGATCTTCATCTGTTCCGTGCGCTCGCGCTCTTTTTTTAAGGCCTCTTCCTGTTTCTGGTATTTTTGAATCAGATTTTGTACGCCGGCACGGGAATCCTCTTCATATTCCAGATAAAGGGCGGGCAGCTCCGTCTCCGAAGCTGCCGCAAAAATTTCCCGTATGGCGGATATCGATTGTTTTTTCTCTGTCATCGTTGTTCTCCGCATTTTTTATTTTGATAAATCCATTTATTCCGGTTTTTCCAGCGTGATTCTGCCGAGCTTTCCGCTCCGGAAATCATCCATCAGAAGCCGTGCTGCTTTTTCGTAATCGAGCTCATTTCCCTTTTTCAGGCAGCCGCGCACACGCGCAATCTCACCCAGGATTTCCACACGATCCGTCATGCCTTCAAAGCCAAAGCGTTTCTCCAGCGTTCCCGGATACTCTGCCGTCAGATAATCGATGACGGACAGCGCCAGCTCCTCCACGTTCAGGATCTCATCGTTGATGGAACCGATCATCGCAAGATGCAGTCCCACCTGCTGGTCCTCAAACTTCGGCCACAGGATACCAGGTGTGTCCAGAAGCTCCAGCTGTTTGCTCAGACGGATCCATTGTTTTCCCTTCGTGACGCCCGGTTTGTTTCCGGTTTTCGCACAGGCTCTGCCCGCATACGCATTGATAAATGTCGATTTTCCGACGTTCGGAATACCGACAACCATCGCGCGGACCGGACGGTTCAGGATGCCGCGTTTGCGGTCGCGCTCGATTTTCTCTTTGCAGGCCTCCTGTACGGCGCTGTTAATCGCTTTCATGCCGGCTCCGGAACGGGAATTGACCTTCACAACAGAATATCCCTTTCCCTTGAAATATTCCATCCAGGCATCGTTTCCGCGCTCATCGGCAAGGTCCGATTTGTTCAGCAGGATCAGCCGTGCTTTGTTCTTTCCAAGTTCATCTATATCCGGGTTGCGGCTCGCTGCAGGAACTCTCGCATCGACCAGCTCAATCATCAGGTCGATGAGCTTTAAGTCTTCCTGCATCTGTCTGCGGGCCTTCGTCATATGACCCGGGTACCACTGATAATTCATGTTTCTTCTCCTTCTATGCTGCGTTTACACGAAACCGATTTTCTTCCACGGCGAAATCGTAAACCAGAGCTTTCCGACAATGCGGTCCGAATCCACGAGTCCCATGCCGTTGTGGCGGCTGTCCTCGCTGTTGTTCCGGTTGTCGCCGAGCACAAAGTACTGTCCCTTCCCGACCGTGATCGGCTCGGAGGCAAGTCCCGCGTTTGTGATGGCCGGAAATTCATCTTTTTCATTATAGACTTCCCCGTTGATGAGGATCTGTCCGTCTTTGATCTGTACCGTCTCGCCCGGCAACGCAATCACACGCTTGATGTGGATGCTCGCCTTCTTGTCCTCACTCGTCCGGAACGCGATGATATCCCCGCGTTTCGGAGAACTTAAGCGGTACCAGGCGGAGTCCATCAGCACACGCTCCCCCGGCACGAGAGTCGGCTCCATCGAGCCCTCCTGCACCACGACACTTCTGCAGAAAAACCAGGAAAATGCCGCCGCAAGAAGAATCACTGCGATGATTTCCAGATTCCATACAAACATGGAACGGATCTTTTTCTTGTAGAAATATTCTTTTACATATCTGGTATTCATACCCATAGTGTAATTCTCCGTAAGACAAAACCGGAGAAACACAATTGCTCATGTTCCTCCGGCCATCCTTTTAACGACTTATTATTTTACCAGCTCTTTCACTTTCGCTGCTTTACCAACACGGTCTCTTAAGTAGTTCAGTTTCGCACGTCTTACTTTACCACGTCTGATAACTTCTACTTTTTCAACGTTCGGAGAGTGTACCGGCCATGTTTTCTCAACGCCTACGCCGTTAGAGCTCTTACGAACAGTGAAGGTCTCTTTGCTTCCGCCGCCCTGTCTTTTCAGGACAACGCCTTCGAATACCTGGATACGCTCGCGGTTACCCTCTTTGATTTTACCGTAAACTTTAACGGTATCACCAACGCGGAACTCCGGTGCTTCTGCTTTTAACTGTGCATCTTCGATTTTCTTAATAATGTCGTTCATTTCTTTATCTCCTTTTTTTACCCTGGATGTTCTTAATGCCTTTTTGCAACAGCGGACCATCTCTTTACTCACAACAAGATATATTATACTATAATGCATCCGCAGATGCAAGTATTTTTTTCACTTTCCATTCGCCGCTGTACAGCAGACTGCGAAGCGCGAAAGAAAACCGCTGCAGGCCGTCCGCGGACGGTATGCCGGTAAGCCGTGCGACCAGACGGAAACCGTTTTTTTCCAGCTGCTCTTCGAGTTTTTCTTCCTCTTCTGAGAATCCGTCCGGGCACAAAAACACCAGCGGTGTTTCTTTTCCGGCAAAGCTGCGGATATACTCGCTCTTTGCTTTCATACCCTCCTCAAGCGTTCCCGGAAGCTGCAGAATCAGCAGATCATGGTCATCAAACAGATTTTTCTGTTTCCGGATCTTCTTTCGTCCGAGATCAAGGCTTACACCATAGCGTGTCATGCCTGCCAAAAGATCGTGCGCCCAGGCAGACGATTCCTCTTTTTCATTGCATGCGCAGGAAATCTGGAATGCATTTTCCAGAAGGTCCGGCCGCCGCTCGGCTGTCCGCACCAGGGATGCCTCATGACGCCACGCTTCGATCTTTTTGTGGTCACCGGAAAGAAGCACCTCCGGAACTTTTTTCTCGTGCCATGTCTCCGGTCTTGTGTAATGCGGATACTCAAGCAGATTGTCCTGCAGCGACTCAAACTGCGAAGATTCCTCGTTGCTTAAGACACCCGGCACAAACCGCGATACCGCATCCACCAGCACCATTGCACCGAGTTCTCCGCCTGTTAAAACATAATCCCCGATCGAGATATAGTCCGTTACCACTTCCTGCAGTACGCGGTCATCGATGCCCTCATAGTGGCCACAGAGCAGCACAAGATCGTCCTCAAGCGCCAGCTCTTCCACCATCGTCTGGTTCAGTACTTTTCCCTGCGGTGTCAGATAGACCGTGCGCGGCTTTTTCCCGATCTTTTCGGCTACCGACTGGTAGGCGCGGAACACCGGCTCCGCCTCCATGACCATGCCCGCACCGCCGCCGTACGGGTAATCGTCCACGCGGTTGAATTTATTTGCTGAAAAATCCCGGATATTCGTCGTCTCGAGGGAAATATAGCCGTTGTTGATGGCTCTTCCGAGGATGCTGGTGTGCAGCCCCTGCTCGATCATCTCCGGAAACAGCGTCAGAATATGATATTTCATCGTTCTTTACTCTCTTTATCAGTCAATCAGGCCCGGAAGAAGGTGAATCGTCATCTTCTGTTCATCCAGGTCCACATCCAGAATGCAGTCATGGATCGCCGGAATCAGAACCTCTCCGTGCTCTTTCGAATCTACAATATAGACGTCGTTCGCACCGGTCTCCATCACATCGCGGAGCGTGCCGAACAGTTCGCCGTCCTCGGTGTACATCTGCATTCCCTGCAGGTCTGCGATATAGTATTCGTCCTCTTCCAGCGGAATGGCATCCTCTCTCGTCACATAGAGGCTGCAGCCTTTATACCGTTCGATATCGTTGATGTTGTCAATTCCTTTGAATTTTACAATGGCAAGCTGTTTGAAAAAACGCACGCCAGTTACATGGAGTTCTTTTTTTTCTTTTCCTGTATCGAGAAAAACGCGGTCCAGAGAAAGAAAACGCTCCGGATCTGTCGTCGGGTATACCTTTACCTCACCGCGTACGCCGTGGGTTGTGGTAATTACGCCAATCTGCAAATATTCTTCCATTCAAAAACCCTTTCCAACCAGTTCTACTGTGTATTGCGACTCGAGAAACACGCTTTGCGAGTTTCTCAAGTTATCGCGGCAGTCGCCAAGGTCCCGTGCAAGCACGGACTTTGTCTCGTTGCCCGCGTAAAGAAAGGAACCGGCAACAACTGTCGGTTCCTTTTCCTATCTTTTACTTACTGTAAAATTTCTACGACAACTTTTCTGTCGCTCTTTGAGGAAGCTGCTTTTACAACCGTACGGATTGCTTTCGCAATGCGTCCCTGACGTCCGATGACTTTTCCCATATCTGACGGATCTACTTTGAGTTCCAGCAGAAGGTCATCACCGCTGACGGTTTCTGTCACAACTACCTCAGATGGATGATCAACCAGAGATTTTGCAATTACTTCGATAAGTTCTTTCATTACAAGATACCCCCGTATGAATTATTTCTCGATACCAGCCTGTTTTAAGAGTTTGGCAACGATTTCGGTCGGCTGTGCGCCGTTAGCCAGCCATTTTTTAGCAGCCTCCTCGTTGAAGCTGATTGCGCTCGGCTCGCGGTTCGGATCGTAAGTTCCGATCTCCTCGATGAAACGTCCGTCTCTTGGGGATCTGGAATCTGCTACAACGATTCTATAAAAAGGAGCTTTCTTCTGTCCCATTCTTCTTAATCTCATTTTTACTGCCATTTTTCTTTACCTCCATTGTAAATTCATGTATTTATTTATATTTTTTCTTTTATGCTAAAAGGGAAGTTTGAATCCTCCTCTTTTACCACCCTTACCGACCATTCCGGTCATCTGTTTCATCATTTTTCTTGACTGTTCAAACTGTTTGATGAAACGGTTTACCTCCGCGATGTCAACACCGGCGCCTTTTGCAATTCTCTGCTTTCTCGACGGATTGATGAGATCCGGGTTTTCTCTTTCCTTTGGCGTCATAGAAAGTACAATAGCTTCCTTTCTTGCCATGTCTTTTTCATCCACCATGCTCTCAAGATCCTGGCCCTTCATTTTCGCGCCGACGCCCGGAAGCATATTCAGGATGCTGGAGATGCCGCCCATATTGCGCATCTGCTCCATGGAATCCAGATAATCGTTGAAGTCGAACTGCGCCTTCTTCATCTTCTGTTCCATGGCTTTTGCTTTTTCTTCGTCGATGTTTGCCTGCGCTTTTTCAATCAGGCTCATCACATCGCCCATGCCGAGGATACGGGACGCCATACGGTCCGGATAAAACTGCTCCAGATCCGAAAGCTTTTCGCCCATGCCGACATAGAGAATTGGTTTGCCGGAAACTGCACGGATTGAAAGTGCCGCACCGCCTCTGGTGTCACCATCTAATTTTGTAAGTACTACACCGTCGATGCCGACTTTATTGCTGAACATCTCGGCCACATTGACTGCGTCCTGTCCGGTCATAGCATCTACTACCAAAAGGGTCTGATCCACAGGAACAGCCGCTTTGATATCCTGTAATTCCTGCATCATCTCTTCGTCGATGTGCAGACGGCCTGCCGTATCCAGAATCAATACGTTAAAGCCGTTTGTCTTTGCATGCACCAGCGCTGCCTTTGCGATATCCACCGGACGGTTTTTATCTCCCATAGCGAACACTTCCACGCCCTGCTTTTCTCCGTTGACCTGCAGCTGTTTGATCGCTGCCGGGCGGTATACGTCGCAGGCTGCAAGGAGAGGTTTTCTTCCCTTGGCTTTTAACTTTCCTGCAATCTTTGCGGTTGTGGTTGTTTTACCGGCTCCCTGAAGACCTGCCATCATAATAATGGTAACTTCACTCGCCGGGCGCAGTGCGATTTCCGTTGTCTCGGAACCCATCAGCTTGACCAGCTCGTCATTTACGATTTTAATGACCATCTGACCCGGATTCAGTCCGTTCATGACGTCCTGTCCGACTGCCTGCTCCTGTACGGATTTGATAAACTGTTTTACTACTTTGAAGCTGACATCCGCCTCGAGAAGTGCCATTTTTACTTCCTTCAGCGCAGTCTTTACATCCGCCTCGGTCAGGCGGCCCTTGCTTCTGAGATTTTTGAAAACATTCTGGAGTTTCTCGGTTAAACTTTCAAATGCCATGCTCAAAGCTCCTCTAATATATCCGATGCAATTGCTGCAATCCGCTGCATCACATCTTCTTTCGGGGTATCACCGGATGGGTCTGTCAGCTTTCGGATCTCGTTTACATTCTCCCGGATCTGCACAAAGCGTTGTACCAGATGAAGCTTTTCTTCATACTCTTCCAGTGTCTTGTTGCAGCGTCTGACCAGATCGTGAACTCCCTGGCGGGAAATGCCCCGCGCTGCCGCAACCTCGCTCAGGGAAAAATCGTTGAGCACCACGTCCTCATATACCTGACGCTGATGTTCAGTCAGAAGTTCGCCGTAAAAATCATACAGTAATGTCTGTTCCAATATTTTTTCCATTGCGATCACCTTGGTTATCATACACGAAAAGGCGCAGGGTGTCAAGTATTTTTTCTTGACAGTTTTAAAATTTTTCTGATCCGTTTCAAAAGCCGCAGAAAGGGCGCATTTTCCGCGTTTTTTCGCAGAAAACACGCCCCTTATAAAGACTTTTGTATACCTACTGCAGCTCCGCAATCCTCGTCACAGCCACATAAATCGACTGAATTTTGTACCATGTCGGATAATCCACAATGCCGGAAACCGGCAGGCCGAACAGCCGCTGGAACGCTTCGACGGCGTCCTGCGTCTCTTCATCGAAATAGCCATTTTCATAGACCGTCGGAATCGATGAATACACCTCCGCAATCACGTTCAGCTGCTCCTGCATCTGCAGTACCTTGTTCCCGGACGAGCCGATGGTGAGGTCATACCCCGGCCAGGAGGACGGGATGCCGGAAATCTCCTCCGCCGTGTTGATATACATATTGTCTCCATAATAATTGCGGAGAATCTGAATCGTTGAATACCCTTGGTCCGCCAGGTTTTTGGACCC
Organism: Blautia sp. AM28-27; assembly: GCF_003480905.1. Taxonomy (NCBI): domain Bacteria; kingdom Bacillati; phylum Bacillota; class Clostridia; order Lachnospirales; family Lachnospiraceae; genus Blautia; species Blautia sp. AM28-27. Next base: position 650,083 of record NZ_QUJK01000001.1, on the reverse strand, counting down.
CCACTGGCTCATCCAGTTCGGGCAGCTCACACGGTTTCCGTCACAGTACTGCGTCAGAATCGGCTGTTTCACATTCGGGCGCGACAGGTAATCAGCAAAAATCTCATCGACCACAAGGGAAATGCTGTCGAAAATATTCCTGCCGTAAATCCATTTGTGATCGTAGGCCGTCGACGAAGTGATCGTAAAATCGTATCCCTTGTTGCGGTACCATTCTGTATAGACACGGTTCAGCGTAAATGACATGATTGCGAGGATATTCGCCCGGATCGCCGCATCCGGCCATGTTGCATAGATTTCCGAGCACGCCACGTTTTTGATGTAGTCGCGGTACCGCACATAATAGTCGCGTGCCGTGCTGTCGGTCGGCGCTCCGTCGTGGACGATGATATACTCCGGGATCACGACACGGGACAGCACAATCTCACCGCTCTCCCTCGTCGGCTTGATCTCACTTTCCGGAATTTTCGCCGGATATTCGCCGAACAACGTATGGTCCGGGATCGTCACATCCGCAAACGCTGCGCCCTCTGCCAGTTTGAGGTCCACCTGCTGGACGGACTGTTCTCCTGAAAGAAGCTCGGAGCCCGTCACTTCAACCAGTTCATACCCTTCCGCCTCCACTTTCACCGTATATTCGGAATACGGCTGATTCACATTCGGTTCCAGACTGTACTCGAGCGGCGGCGTCGCCAGATCCAGCGTCTCCGTTCTGCCGTCCCCGTCGGTAATCAGCTCCTCGATCACATTCTGCGGATCTCCCGTATACGAAACCGTCACCCGCGCCCCGGAAACAGGCCGCGCCTGGATTCTTGTATTTACCCGGATTTCCAGCCGCCCGCGGTCAGTCATTTCCTGCTGCATACGCAAATTTTTCATAAAAAAGCCCCATATCCTGCACTCCTTTTATGGTATGCAGAATATGAGGCTTTGTTGCTTTTCATTTTTCGATTTACAGGATCCGCTGGACGTCGTGGATCATGACGTAGACCATCAACGCCATCAGAAGCACCAGGCCCGCGAAGTGAACCATACCCTCCAGGTCTCGCCGGATTGGTTTTCTGCGGATGGCTTCTATGATCAGAAAGACAAGCCGTCCGCCGTCGAGTGCCGGGAGCGGCAGCAGGTTCATGACGCCAAGGTTTGATGACAGCAGAATCACCATGTTCAGCATCGTCATCACCGTAACCAGAACGCCCTGCGATTTTACATCATCATAGGCGGTTCCGATCGCATCCACCACGCCGACCGGGCCGGAAAGATCGTTCACAGAATACTGTCCGGTGATCAGCATACTGACGCTGTCAATGACGGTGCGCACCCAGTATTTGATCTCCAGCACGCTGTATTTCAGCACGCCGATCGGGGACTGTTTCTCCCGGAGCTGATACGAAAACTGTACATTCGCATACGTATTTTCAACCGGTGTCACCGTAATCTCTTTCGTCTTTCCGCTGTGCTCATACTCCAGCGTCACAGCGCTTCCATCGAAAGGATGCTCTGTCTGGTAAGCAGTAAAATCTGCCACACAGGTGATCGGCGCTCCGTTGATCGATACGAGCAGGTCGCCCGCGACAACACCCGCAGCGGCAAGCGGCATATTCTGCTGCACATACGTGAATTCCATGCCGCGGTCACAGTCATCGTAGTTAAAGCCCATCATATACCGCGTTGTCACCGTCGGTTCATATGTGATCGTTTTCTTTTCCCCGTCGGCCTTTTTAACCTCCAGCGTAATCTCATCCGTCGGCACACCCCGTACCGTCATCACAGAGTTCAGCTCTTTTCCGATGGAAATATGTCTTCCTTCATAGGAAGTGATGATATCTCCCGCTTCCAGGCCTGCCTCTGCCTCCGGCGAACCGTCTGCCACTTCTGTGACGCGCGCCGGGGAACTTCCCGCGTAACTGATCACAAAGATTGCGCAGAAAAATGCCAGAATCATGTTGAACACCGGTCCCGCCGCAACGACGGAAATTCTTGCCCACACGGATTTGCTGTTAAAGGTTCCTTCCCCCTCCTCTTCACCGTCCTCGCCGAGCATCTGGCACGCACCGCCGAAAGGCAGAAGTTTTAAGGAATAGACCGTTCCTCCTTTTTCTGTCTTTACCACCGTCGGGCCAAAGCCGATCGAAAATTCCGTCACGGTAATACCATTCGCTTTCGCCAAAAGAAAATGCCCCAGCTCATGGATAATGACGGTGATTCCGAAAATGAGTACGGCTATCAGGATTTTTACAATCATGCTGTCTTATTCTCCCATCTTATATCTGTTCGCAATCCATTCATACGTCTCCTGCTCCGCCGCGAGAATCTGCTCCAGCGTCGGATCGGCAATCGTTTTGTGTGCTTCCATTGCACCGGCGATCACGTCGTAAATCTCGAGGAAACGGATCTTCTTCGCGAGGAACAGTGCAACGGCGCGTTCATTTGCCGCATTGAAGACCGTCGGCATGGAGCCACCCGTCCGGGACGCCTGCATTGCCATCGGAAGGCCGAGGAAGGTATCCATATTCGGTTCTTCAAACGTGATCTGTGTCAGCGCCGCAAAGTCGAGGCGGTCGCCTGCAAGGAAGCGGCGCTCCGGGTAATACAGTGCGTACTGGATCGGCAGTTTCATATCCGGTGTGCCAAGCTGTGCCATGACAGCGCCGTCTTTAAATTCTACCATGGAATGGATAATGCTCTTTGGCTGTACCACAACCTGGATGTGGTCGAGATCAACACCGAACAGCCATTTTGCTTCCATGACTTCCAGTCCTTTGTTAACGAGTGTCGCGGAATCAATCGTGATCTTGTGCCCCATCGACCAGTTCGGATGACGGAGCGCCTGCTCTACCGTTACGTTTTCGAGCTCCGCTCTTGTTTTTCCGCGGAACGGACCGCCGGATGCAGTAATCAGAAGTTTTTCAATTTCTTTTCTGTTTTCCCCGTGCAGGCACTGAAAAATCGCCGAGTGCTCACTGTCCACCGGAAGGATCTGCACACCGCATTCCTCTGCCAGCGGCATAATAATGTGTCCCGCCGTTACCAGTGTCTCTTTGTTTGCCAGTGCAATGTCTTTTCCTGCCTTCATCGCCGCAACCGTCGGGCGAATGCCGATCATGCCGACGATCGCTGTCACAAGGATTTCGCTCTCCGGCATCGTGGCAAGCTCGATCATGCCGTCCATGCCGCTGCCGATTTTTACAGGAAGATCCTTCACTCTGTCACGGAGTTCTGCCGCTTTCGCCTCATCGCCGACTGCCGCAAACTTCGGATGAAATTCCCGGATCTGCTGCTCGAGCAGTGTAATATTACTTCCGGCGCTGATGCCGACCACCTCAAGATCGCCGTTGGCACGCACGACATCGAGGGTCTGGGTTCCGATCGAACCGGTTGAACCAAGAATTGCTATTTTCTTCATATTCCAGTTTCTCCCATCTGCTTCCCGTTTATGCTGTAGGGGAAGCTTTTTTAATGAATCAGAAGCACCGACAGGAAATAGATGATCGGTGCGGTAAAGATCACGCTGTCGAAGCGGTCAAGAATACCGCCGTGGCCCGGAATCAGCTTTCCGTAATCCTTGATGCCCTGATTTCGTTTGATTGCGGATGCCGCAAGGTCTCCGACCATGGAGATCAGCGCGCCGACACCGCAGATGATGGCGTATTCCACCATGCCGCCCTTTGTCGCAGCCGCATAGATGATGCCGAGCAGAATCGCTCCGACGACACCGCCGACAGCTCCTTCTACGGATTTTTTCGGGCTTAAAACCGGCGCCATTTTATGTTTTCCAAAGAGTACGCCGACACAGTATGCACACGTATCGCAGCCCCAGGAGCACAGGAAAATCAGCCATACATGGAATTTTCCGCCGTCCAGCATACGGGTCTGATATACATAGGAAAGCATTACGCCGACATAGACAATCGCAAAGAACGCCGGCATCACCTGATTGGCGTTGTATTTCGGATAAGTAAATACGTATACTGCCATCAGAAGCACGAGATCCAGGATCAGCGCGAGCATCTGGTACATCGGGTCATGAAGCAGCAGGGACAGATAGAAAATCACAACGCCCGCATAGCCCGTAATTTCCAACAGATTCCATTTATCTTCTCTTACCTTCATCACGCGGAACAGCTCTCCTGCACCGATCAGCGACAGGCACAGAACCGTCATATAGAGCACAGTTCCGCCGCTGCAGATCGTAAGCAGCGCCACAAGGACGAGCACGATGCCGCTTAACAGTCTTGTCTTAAACATCTTTTTTATTCCTCCTTCACGCCGCCGTAACGCCGGTCTCTGTTATTATATTGTTCGATGGCTTTTCTCAATTCCTCTTCGTGGAAATCCGGCCACGGAACCTCGGTAAAGTAAAATTCCGTGTAGGCCAGCTGCCACATCAGGTAGTTGGAAAGGCGCTGCTCGCCGCTTGTACGGATCAGAAGATCTGGATCCGGGATTCCGGCGGTGTCGAGGTAGCTCTCAAAACACTGCTCCGTCAGTTTTCCGTTCTCATCAAACGCATTCTCTGCGAGAGTTCCGTTTTTCACATCCTCGATCATGCGGGTCATGCCGCGCAGAATCTCATCGCGGGAACCGTAGTTCATTGCGATCTGGAAGTACATGTGATCGTAATCTTTGGAGCACTCCTCCAGTTCATGAATGCTGTCCTGAATATCCTGCGGGAATGCGCTCGGATCTCCGATGATTTTGACGCGCATCTGATTTTTATGTGCTTTTTTGATGCATCGTTTCAGATACTGGCGGAACAGCTTTAAGAGGCCCTCCACCTCGGCGCGGGAGCGTTTCCAGTTCTCGGTTGAGAACGCATAGACGGTCAGATATTTGACACCCATGTCTTTAATCACGTCACACATTTTTTCCAGATTGTCGCATCCGACGATATGGCCGTAGCCGCGCGGCATATTGCGTTTTTTCGCCCATCTGCCGTTTCCGTCCAGGATGATGGCGATGTGATTCGGCACTTTTAATTCATTATCCATACTTTTTTCCTCCGTAAACGATAACAGGCTGCCTGCAAATGACAGGCAGCCCCTCGTTTTCTTTGTATTACACGGTCATAATTTCTTTGGATTTTACGTCCACCATCTGATCTACTTCTTTGATATATTTGTCTGTTAATTTCTGGGTCTGCTCCTCGAGCTCTTTGATTTCGTCCTCGGAAACGTCCTCTTTGGCAAGTTTCTTGAACGCATCATTGGCATCGCGGCGGATGTTGCGGATGGCTACCTTTGCGCCCTCTGCTTTTTTCTTTACCTCTTTTACCAGCTCTTTACGACGGTCCTCGGTAAGCTCCGGGAATACCAGACGGATGACTCTTCCGTCATCGGACGGGTTGATGCCAAGGTCAGACATCATGATCGCTTTCTCGATCTCTTTTACCAGGGATGCTTCCCACGGCTGGATCTGGATCATACGTGCTTCCGGAACAGAGATGTTTGCCACCTGCTGCAGCGGAGTCGGTGTTCCATAGTAATCTACAGTAATGCGGTCCAGTACGTGCGGGTTTGCACGGCCTGCGCGGATGGTTCCGAATTCGGAATCGAGGCTTGCAATGGATTTGCCCATTTTTACCTCAAACGGTTTTACTCTCTCGTCAATCTGATTTGCCATATTAAATTTGTCCTCCTGCTATCTCTTATACGGTCACAGTTCTGCGAACTGTGACATTCGCAGCTCTCATTTAAAGTTTTGCTTCGCAAAAGGAGAGCTGCTCACACCTGAATCATTTTCTTACGCAGTAAAACAGCAAGTGTTTTACTGCTGAATTTTTATTAATTATACCGTTACTCTTGTGCCGTTAATTTTTCCGTTTGCAGCATTTACAATGCTGTTCTCTTCATTTAAACCAAATACCAGCATCGGCATTTTGTTTTCCTTGCAAAGGATGGATGCGGTCATATCTACCACTTTCAGATCCTTTTCAATGACTTCCTGAATGGAAATCTCGTCAAATTTCTTTGCATCCGGGTTTGTTTTCGGATCGCTGTCGTAGACACCGTCTACTGCTTTTGCAAGCAGAATCTCGTCTGCCTCGATCTCAATCGCGCGAAGTACGGTTGCCGTATCGGTTGAGAAATATGGATGGCCTGTACCGCCGGCAAAGAATACAACCATGTTGTGCTGGAAATATTTGTTTGCACGGTCTTTGGAAAATCCTTTTGTGAACTCTCCGCATGGGAATGGAGTCAGAACTGCGGTCATCATTCCCTGGGAACGGAAGATTTCTGATACATAGATACAGTTCATAACGGTTGCCAGCATACCGATCTGGTCTGCTTTGGTACGGTCGATATTTTCGGAACTGCGTCCTCTCCAGAAGTTTCCTCCTCCGATTACGATGCCGACTTCAATCCCCTGGTCTACCAGAGTTTTTACCTGTTTTGCCACTTTTGTGACGGTCGGCTCGTCAAAACCGGTGTGTTTCTCTCCTGCAAGAGCTTCTCCGCTCAATTTCAGTAATACTCGTCGTTTCATCTTGCATCCTCGTTCCTTTATGATATTTTTTCACAAATGTCTTGCATTTATGAAATGATTATACCATCTGTTCCCAAAAACGACAAGGGCAAAATTCGTTTGTGTTCCGCAGATTGTCTGCCGCTGCGAGAATCCGTCTCCACTGCAGATATTCCATCGGCGTCCGGTGCAGATACGCTTTGAAAATCCGCTGACATTCCCGTGGAGAGAGGTGAACGCTTGCGGCGATTTCTTTTAAAGTGAGCGGCTCCGTCAGATGGCTTTCCACCCAGGACATCATCTCTTTGATGTGCATTTATACTCTTCGCCCTGTTTCTCGTCCCGTCGATCGGATACCGCGCCGTCTGCTTCTGCGAACCGACGACCTGGATCATCTGCTGTGTGGTAATCTGTATTTTTACATTCACCATTCGAAAAGAATCCCGCGATACGGCGGCATAAAAACCATAAAAAAATCTCTGTCGGAAGTTCAGACTCCTGACAGAGATTTTTTATAGATTCATTTTAGATCTGTGCTACGACAAAGATATCATAGATTGCTTTGATTGCCGTCTCAAAATCGCGATTCTCCACGCCGATGATGATGTTAAGCTCACTGGAACCCTGATCGATCATCTTAACGTTGACGTGTGCGTGTGCCAGTGCGGAGAAGATTCTTCCGGCAGTGCCTCTCGTTCTTCTCATGCCGCGGCCTACAACAGCGATCAGCGCCAGATCGGATTCAAGATCAATAGAATCCGGCTGTACGGCACGATGCAGTCCTGCGATAACCTGCTGTTCTTTTGCTGCAAACTCACTCTGATGAACAAATACCGTCATGGTATCGATGCCGGACGGCATATGCTCAAAGGAAAGATTGTTATCCTCAAAGACGCCAAGTACTTTTCTGCCAAAGCCAATCTCGGTATTCATCATGCTCTTCTCAATCGTGATGGATGCGAAGCCTTTCTTTCCTGCGATACCGGTGATTGTAAATTTCGGTTTACTGCAGGTATTCTCCACGATCATGGTTCCCGGATCCTGTGGTGCGTTGGTGTTCAGCACGTGGATCGGGATTCCCTCCTGACGGAGTGGGAAGATGGAGTCCTCATGAAGGACGGTAGCTCCCATGTAGGAAAGCTCACGCAGCTCACGATAGGTAATGGTGGAAATGACTTCCGGATCCTTGACGATACGCGGATCGGTTACCAGGAAACCGGAAACATCGGTCCAGTTCTCGTAGATGTCAGCGTGTACGGCCTTTGCCACGATGGAACCAGTGATATCGGATCCGCCGCGGGAGAAGGTTTTTACGCTTCCGTCCGGTTTTGCGCCGTAGAATCCAGGAACGACTGCGTTATCCAGATCTTTTAAACGCTCGGAGAGCACTTCGTCAGTCTTGTCTGCAAGGAAGTTTCCGTTCTCGTCGAAGCAGATCACTTCTGCAGAATCAATATACGTATATCCCAGATAATTTGCCATCACGATACCGTTCAGGTACTCTCCGCGGGATGCGGCGTAGTCCTCTCCGGCTGCTGCGGCAAAGTTTTCTGCGATTTTTTCAAATTCCGGGGAAAGATCCAGGCTGAGGTTCAGACCGTCGATGATCTCCTGATATCTCGCTTTGATGTTCTGCAGTTTCTTCTTGAAATCTCTTCCGGCAACTGCAGTGCGATAGCAGTCATACAGCATATCGGTTACTTTCGTATCAGCAGAATTTCGTTTTCCAGGAGCGGAAGGTACCACGTATCTTCTTCCCTCATCTGCGCGGATGATGTCTCCGACCTTCTTAAACTGCTCTGCGCTCGCGAGGGAGCTGCCGCCGAATTTTACTACTTTCTTCATAATAATCTCTCCTTGCGTTCTTTTCGGATATCTTTCGAAATCTCGTTTTTCAGCCCGTCACTTTAACGTTAGAAAGCTGTTACGTACTAGATTAGAACAAAATCCCGTATGCGTCAAGAACTTTTTTGGCTGATTCATTCATTCCACAGATAAATTTCCGGTTTTTTCTCCATTTTATAGGAGAATGTCTCTCCAAGCCCGTAAACCGCCTGGCTTAATACGTACTCGCCGTTGTTTGCATAAATTTCGATCATATTCGGATCCACGAAAATCTCAAGAAGATCGCCCTCTTTTAACTGCGGCGTCTCGGCATGAAGCCATCCTTTTGCACCGGATGGATAGACATCCGTGCGGTCTGCGCAGACTTTTCCGCTCTGCCGCCAGATCTTATAGCCGCCGATTTCCAGGCTTTCACCCTCTTTTAATTCGGCGCGGATCATGGCACACTCTCCGCATGCCGAAACGAGGGAATCCGTCTTTTTGCAGAATCCGTCGCGGATGGCAGGCAGAACACGGAAGTAAATATGATCGTTCTGTACATCCACCACACGCGGCAGGCAGAACATGCCTTGCCATATACCATCTACCGGTTCCGGCATCCGAAGCCATGCGATGGAAATCCGGTTTCCGTCCGCATCCGTCATGGTCTGCGGTGCATAGAGGTCACCGCCGCAGTCCAGAAGCTGCCAGTTCTCCGGAAATTTCATTGTGCAGGTTTTTTCATCAAACTCAGGCAGCATACAGATCGCCCGATCCGCATAGCCGTCGGTGTCCTCGATCAGTTCCATCGGGGAGAATACAAAGACGCTGCGTCCGTTTACGTTAAAGAGATCCGGGCACTCCCACATCCAGCCGAGCTTCTGTTTCGTCGTCGCCTGTCCGGCCAGATGCCAGTGGGAAAGATCCTCACTCTTATAGAATAATGCCTCGCCCTTGTGATCCTTCGTCGTGCTTCCAAGCACCATATACCATGCGTCGCTTTCCTTCCAGACTTTCGGGTCACGCGTGTGCGTATTGTCGCCGATTTCCGGATCGGTGAGTGCCGGGATAACAACCTCCTTATCCCCGAAGACATCAAAATGCATACCGTCCTTCGAAGTAAGGTGAAGCTGCGCCGAGGTAAAATCCTGATCAAGGCACTGATGAATATCCTTCGGATTTACCTGATTATAGTGAACACCCGTGTAAAAGAGATGCATCACGCCGTTCTCTTCTACTGCGCTTCCGGAAAAGCAGCCGTTCTGGTCCTCGGAAAGACTCGGGAACAGGGCAACGCCGACATGCTCCCAGTGAATCAGATCCGGACTCACCGCATGGCCCCAGTGCATGGTACCCCAGCGCGGCGCGTACGGAAAATGCTGATAAAAAAGATGATACTGTCCCTTATAATAAATCATGCCGTTCGGGTCATTCACCCAGTTGCCCGGCGCTTTTACGTGTAATCTGTTTTTCATGTGTTTGATTTCCTTTCTGTCTCTTTCTTGTTGTCTCCGATAAGAAAAGCCGGAAAAAGAAAGCATTTTTAATTCCGCCCTCCTTTGCCCGGCTTGTTCTTGATTTCTATGATTTACTTATTTGACTGCTCCGGCTACGACACCGTTGATGATCTGTTTCTGCAGTGCCACGTACAGAATCAGGATCGGGATGACGCAGAGCAGAAGACCTGCCATGATGGTTCCGTAATCTGCGGAGTAAGTTCCGTAGAAGCTGTAGGTGGAAAGCGGCAGAGTCAGCAGCTTTTTGTCGGTCAGCACCAGGGACGGCAGCAGGAAGTCATTCCAGAATGCCATCGCATTCATGATTACCATGGTGGAAATGATCGGCTTTAACAGCGGGAACACGATGCGGAAGAAGGTCTGGGTGTGGGTACAGCCGTCGATGTAAGCGGCCTCCTCCAGCGCCAGCGGGATACTTCCGCGGATGAATCCGTGGAACATGAACACGGACATCGCCATGGAAAATCCGGTGTGCATGAAGATCAGGGTCAGTCTGTGGTTCAGAATGTTTAAGGTTCCGCCGTATACACTGACAAGCGGGATCATGATTGCCTGGAATGGAATGATCATGGATGCAACCATCAGTGCAAAGATGATATTGGAAAATACGTTGACATTACGCACGATGTAGTAAGCCAGCATGGCTGCGAGTACCGTAACCAGCACGGTTGCTGTTACGGTTACAACCAGAGAGTTCTTGAAGGCATTCAGGAAGTTCATCTGATTGAATGCTTTTACAAAGTTGTCAAACGAAAGACCTTTGATCGTAAACAGCCAGGAGAACGGGCTCTTGATGATATCACGTTTCTGTTTTAAGGAGTTGATGATAACCATGACAAACGGGAACATGAACGCACAGAAAACGATGATCATAAGGAGCATAGCCAGCGCGTCCGTTACTTTTTTCTTTGTTCCGCCAATTTTCTTCTGATTCATTATGCTTCAACCTCCCTCTTCTTGGTGGTGTATACCTGAATACCGCTGATGCAGGCTACAATGATAAACAGGATAAAGGCTTCTGCCTGGCCGACACCGAACTGTCTCGATGTGAATGCTTTCTCATATACGTGCATGGCCGCCATCTCGGTGGTTCCGTACGGAGCACCGCCGGTTAAGGACAGATTGACATCGTATACCATGAACGCACGGGACAGGGTCAGGAAGAGGCAGATAGTAACGGAGGACATCATCAGCGGAAGGATAATGTTTTTCATTTTTACCCAGCCGGATGCACCGTCGATGCTTGCCGCCTCGAGCACGTCCTCGGAAAGTCCCATAAAGCCGGCAACGTAGATCAGGATCATATAGCCTGCCAGCTGCCATACTGAAACGAGCACCAGCGCTGCAAATGCTTTGTTCGGGGTAGAAAGCCAGGAAATTTCAAACAGGCTCCATCCTGTGGTCTCACCGATGCTGACGAAAACACGGGAGAATACGAACTGCCAGATGTATCCAAGTACGATACCGCCGATCAGGTTCGGGGTGAAAAATCCGGCGCGGAAGAAGTTCTGACCTTTGATGCCGCGGGTCAGGATATAAGCCAGTAAAAAGGCGATCACATTGACGAGAACAACAACCGCAATGACATATTTAAAGGTTAACAGCAGGGATTTCCAGAACTGCGCGTCGCGCATAACGGCTGCGAAGTTGGAAAGTCCTACAAAGTTTTTCACGCTGGAAACACCGTTCCAGTCGGTTAAGGTCAGGTAAATACCGTAGATAAACGGTACCATGACGACTGCCAGGAAGCAGAACAGGCCCGGCAGCGCAAATACACAGAAATCTTTTCCCTTGTTGCTTGATTTCATTTTCGTTCCTCCTTCATATCCTCCGGCTTACTGCTCATCCCAGTATGCCTGGATGGAATCTATCAGTTCCTCGCGGTCACTTCTTCCGGCCAGATATTTCTGCATTGCCGCACCAAGGACAGACCAGTGATCGTTCGGCACGATCGCAGATGCGTTGAATGCTCCGCCGTTCTGTACTTTTTCGTAAATGTCGCGGCTTAACGGATCGCTTGGCTCGTTCGGGTTGTTTTTAAACGGAGGGATCAGGCTGCAGGTCTTTACAACCATCTGCTGTCCGATCTCACTGTAAACCAGCCAGTTCAGGAACTCTTTTGCTGCTGCTTTCTGCTCGTCGGTAGCCACGATATCATCCAGCATGATCTGTTTGGACGGGGATGCCTGGATTTTGCTGTTGACGAAGTCGTCCGGATCATTGTTCAGGAAGTATGGAAGGAAACCGTACTCGTCGGTCGTCTCGGCTCCTGCCTCCTCAAGGTTCGGCCATGCCCAGTTTCCGTTGAACCAGAAAGCGGTTTTTCCGTCTGCCAGGTCAATTGCCATCTCATCGTAATCTGCGCCGAGTGGATCGCCCTTTGCTACGTTGTACTCTTTTAACAGGTCAAAGGTATTCAGGAACTCGTTCATGCGGGTGTAGTCCGGCAGATATAAGGTTCCGTCCTTCAGCTCGTTGATGACTTCTGCTGCACCGTCGGAGGTTCCGTTGTATGTCTCGTAGATGTACTGCAGCTGGTGTGCTCCAAGGGACCAGTCTTCTTTTGCCATGGAGATCGGATTCTTCATTCCGTTGTCCCGCAGGCTCTGGAGAAGTGCTGCGAAATCGTCCTGGGTTTTGATATCGGATGGATCGAACTCGGTACCTAAGGTATCTTCAATCACGCTCTTGTTGTAGATAATACCGCGGCCCTCGATACAGAGCGGGAAGCTGTAAACCTTTCCGTTGATTTTGGTCAGGTACTCTTCTGCCTCACCGGTCCATGCTTCATTGCTTAAGTCGGCTGCTTTTTCTTCTGCCAGTGCAATGACATCGGTCGTATCCAGAATGGAAAGTGTCGGCGGGTTTCCGGAGTTGTAGAGGCTGACTACTTTGGTATAAGGAGAATCGCCGTCCGTTACCGGCATGATCTCAATATGTACGCCTGCTTTCTCCTCGAACACTTTTGCAATCTCTTCCAGTGCTGTCTGGATTTCTGCTTTTGTGTTCATGATGACGATACTCGTTCCGGAAAGCGACGTATCGTACTGGAAGGTATCGGTGGTCATGTCGATCGGCACTTCTTCTTTTACTGCGTTCGGGTCATCCGGATCGCTTGCGAAGCCGAAGGTGCATCCGGTCAGTGCAGAAGTAAGAAGCACGCCGGACATTCCAAGAGCTGCCGCCCTGGCACTAAATTTCTTTCTCATCACAATTCCTCCTGTTATCTCTGGACAGCTGGTCCTGTCCTTCGTTTTGTGTAACCGGTCAAGTAACCGGTTACTTTCGTTGTCTTTATCATAGCATTGACAGTGGGTTTCGTCAATATTTTCTTTACTTTTCGTGATTTTCCATAATTTTGTTTTTGGCTTTTGTGGAACTTTTACAAAACCGGTTACTTAACCGATTCCCGCTTGTTCCGGCGGGCGAGAAATGTTATACTATATTCATATATTATTTGTTTTTTTCTGAAAGCTTACATGATTCACGCAACACTTTTGAAGGGAAGGACACTTGAACTTATGGCACGAAAAAAAAATGTAACCTTTAATGATATTGCACAGTACACGCATTTTTCCAAAACAACCATTTCCCGGTATTTCAACAACCCGGATTCCCTGACACCGGAAAATCAGCAGATCATTTCCGATGCACTGGATAAACTGAACTATAAAGAAAACAAAGTGGCAAAAATTCTCGCGAACGGACAGACCGAATTTGTCGGCGTCCTGATCCCGAGTCTCTCCATGAACTACTATTCCGAGATGCTGAATCAGATTCTTGCTTCTTATGAGAAATATGGCTATAAATTCCTCGTCTTCGCCGGAAACGGCCACGATGAGACGGAGCACCGCTACATTCAGGAGCTGATGTCGTACAAAATCGAGGGCCTCATCGTCCTCTCCCATACACTCTCCTCCCGCGAACTCTCCGATCTGCAAATCCCGGTCGTTGCAATTGAGCGCGAAGACCAGTTCGTCAGCAGTGTCAATACAGACAACTACCTCGGCGCGTACGAAGCGACTTCGCTTCTGATTCATAACCACTGTGATGTCCTGATTCATCTGAACTCACCGACCAAAGAAAATGTTCCTGCCTACCGCCGTCTCGCCGGTTTCCAGGATGCCTGTGTAAAGGCCGGTGTACCGCACAAGGTTATCATTCGGGATTTTGGACTCTCCTATCAGGAAGCCGCAGCACCGCTGCAGGAAATCTTTGACAACATCGAACAAAAATATGCCGGTCAGAAAAAGGGCATCTTCCTCTCCAACGATGATCATGCCAATATTCTTTTAAATCTTCTGATCCGCAAGTACCATACCCTGCCGGACGATTACGAACTCATCGGCTTCGACGGTGCGCCGATTTCCGAGCAGGCTATCTATCCGATCAGCACTGTCGGCCAGCAGATTGACCAGATTGCAGACGAGGCTGTTTCCCTTCTGGTCTCCCAGATGCAGGAACGGAAAAAACGCCACCCGGTGCCGCTTGCCGAGCCGGTTCACAAGACCGTTCCGCCGCTTCTGATCCGGCGTCAGACGACCACTTGATTTTAAAAGCAGATTTCTATCATAAAAATGTTTTTATCAAAAAAGTGTCATCCACCTGCGGGCTGTGTGCCCTGCAGCTTGTGGATGACACTTTTCTTATCTTCTTACTCTTTTTTAGTTCTGTCCGTAATAAGCATTTGCACCATGCTTACGGTAATAGTGTTTATCCTGCAGCTCCTGCGGTGCCGGCTGGATTCTCGGGTTGATGGTCTCGGCACGGTATGCCATTTTGGCAACCTCTTCGAGGACAACAGCATTGTGAACAGCCTCATGCGCATCTTTGCCCCAGGTGAACGGTCCGTGGTTCTTGCAAAGAACGGCCGGAACGGCTTTTACATCTTTTCCCATCCGTTTGAACTCATTGACGATCAGATGGCCGGTGTTTTCCTCGTATGCCTCGTCAATCTCTTCTTTTGTCAGGCAGCGCAGGCACGGTACTTCACCGTAGATGTAGTCTGCATGGGTTGTTCCGTAGCACGGAATGCTTCTTCCCGCCTGTGCCCAGCTTGTCGCATAGGAGGAATGGGTGTGAACAATGCCGCCGATCTCCGGAAATGCTTTGTACAGCTCCAGATGGGTCGGGGTGTCAGAAGACGGACGGTAGCGTCCTTCTACTTTGTTTCCGTTCAGATCCATGACAACCATATCGTCCGGTGTCAGCAGGTCGTAATCCACGCCGCTTGGTTTGATGACGAACAGACCGCTTTCCCGGTCAATCTCGCTGACATTCCCCCAGGTAAAGGTAACCAGTCCGTATTTTGGAAGAAGCATGTTGGCTTCGTATACTCTTTTTTTCAGTTCTTCTAACATTGTGTTGTCCTTTCTGTCTTTCCCAAACGATGGTTCATTTTAAGCTCTCTACTGCTGCACGCTCAATCGGCAGGCCTTTTTTGTAGCGCTCGGTGAATACTTCAAATCCAGCGACGTCTGCCGGGTCCGGATCCATCTTGGTTCCGGCATTTCCTGCGAAGACTTTTGCATCGAGGTAATCCTCGAGTGTTTCATTCTCTTCTTTGTTGATCATATAAGAAGCCAGCAGTGCGATGCCCCAGGCTCCGCCCTCTCCTGCTGTCTCCATAACGGAAACCGGTGCGTCGATGGCACCTGCGAGGATCTTCTGGCCGACACCTTTTGTCTTGAAGAGACCGCCGTGGCCGAGAATCTGGTCGACCTGCACATGCTCCTCTTTCATCAGGATATCAAGGCCGACTTTCAGGGCGCCAAGGGAAGTAAACAGGTTGACTCTCATAAAGTTTGCCAGATTGAATTTCGCATCCGGAGTACGTGCGAAGACAGGACGGCCCTCGTTGAAGCCGGTTACGTGCTCGCCGGAGAAGTAGTTGTAGGCAAGGAGTCCGCCGCAGTCTGCGTCGCCCTCCAGGGCTTTGTTGTACAGCTTGCCGAACAGATCATTCGTGCTGATTTCCATGCCGAAGGTCTGCGCAAATTCACGGAAGAGATTGACCCATGCATTCAGATCAGAAGTACAGTTCTGGCAGTGCACCATGGCAACCGGATGACCGGACGGGGTTGTTACCATATCGATCTCCGGGTATACTTTGGAGAGGTTCTTCTCCAGAACGATCATAGCAAAAACGGAAGTTCCGGCAGACACGTTTCCGGTTCTGACGCGGACGCTGTTTGTTGCTGCCATACCTGTTCCGGCATCTCCCTCCGGCGGGCAGAGCGGAATGCCTGCTTCCAGATTTCCGGACATGTCGAGAAGTGCGGCACCTTCTTTTGTCAGAACACCGGCATTGTCACCTGCGGTCAGAACGTGCGGCAGAACATCGAGTGCTTTCCATGAATATGCTTTATCTGCGACTGCCTCGTCAAATTTGGCAATCATGTCGGCAAAGTAAGTGTTGGTTTCAGAATCGATTGGAAAGATTCCAGATGCCTCGCCGACACCAACGACACGCTCGCCGGTCATTTTCCACTGAATGTATCCGGCAAGGGTTGTCACATAGTCGATATCTGCCACATGCGGCTCACCGTTTAAGATTGCCTGATACAGATGGGCGATAGTCCATCTCTGCGGGATGTGGAATCCGAAAAGATCGGTCAGCTTCTCGCTTGCTTCTTCTGTGATATTATTTCTCCAGGTGCGGAACGGCACGAGGAGGTTTCCTGCTTTGTCAAATGCCATATAGCCGTGCATCATGGCACTGAAGCCGATGGCTCCGACGCGGGTCAGGGTGATGTCGTATTTTTCTTTGACATCAGCTGCCATTTTGGTATATGCATCCTGCAGGCCCGTCCAGATGTCCTCGAGGGTGTAGGTCCACACGCCGTTGTCGTAGCGGTTTTCCCACTCGTGATCTCCAGATGCGATCGGGGCGTTGTCTGCGCCGATCAGGACGGCTTTGATTCTGGTTGAGCCGAACTCAATACCAAGTGCTGTTTTCTGTTCGAGGATTGCTGTTTTTGCATCCATTCCCATTGTTTTTTCCTCCCTTGGGTTCTTTTCTATTTTTTCGTCTCTGTTGACAGATTTTTTCCTGCAGTGGATTCTCTTACGATGAGTTCCGGGGAAATCAGGCGTTTGACGCTGCTTTCTTCTTCCGGGACTTTTCTGATTTTTTCGAGAATGAGCTCTGCTGCCATCTCACCGAGTTTTTCCTGCGGATGGGCAATGGTCGTGATCCCGATCGGACTGCTCTGGCCGATCAGCGAGTTGTCGTATCCGGTGACGGCGATGTCTTCCGGCACGGAGATTCCCTTTTCTTCCAGCATGGAGATGACGGCGAGCGCGATCTGGTCGTTGTAGCAGACGGCGGCATCGACGGACTTTTTGCTGTCGAGCAGCATGGAAAGCATCAGGGACGGTTTGGTTTTCCGGTCCTCGGTGTGAAACCAGATGACGTTTTCGGGATCATATGGGATTCCGCTTTCCTGCAGCGCCTGCACGTAGCCTTTATGGCGCTGGGCGCCCTGGCTGTCGTCGGCCTTGAAGATGCCGATGATGTTTCGTCGGCCGGTCTCTAAAAGGTGCCGGGTCAGCAGATAGCCGCCTTTGCAGTCATCCATCAGAATGCAGGGCTTGTCTGCCATCTGGGGGTAGCAGCCCTGGATGAAGACATACGGGATCTGGTACTTGTCCAGCATTTCGTACAAGTTGATGTGGCGGCAGAGGATCTGGCTTTTGCTCGGCTCGATGATGAGGCCGTCGATGGGCTTGTCGAGGAGTTCTTTTAAGACTTTTTCTTCTTTGGAGCGGCTGTTGCAGGTGTTCTTTAAGATAATGCTGTAGCCGTTTTCGCTCAGCACTCGATCCATTCCCTGGATGAGGCGGGGGAAGATGTAGTCGGACAGGTAGGTGGTGGTAACGGCGATGTTTTTTGAATTATGACGCTGGATTACGCGCTCGGAGCAGAAGGTTCCTTTGCCGTGCTGGGCGGTGATATAGCCTTCATTTTCGAGAAGAGCGAGGGCCTTTCGGACAGTGTGGCGTGAGAGGGCGTATTCCCGGGTCAGTTCGTTTTCGGAGGGAAGCTTCTGGCCGGGTTTTATGGTTCCGGAGAGAATCTGCTCTTTTAGGGCTTCCATCAGGGTGTAGTATTTGGCTTTGCCGGTGGTTGGTTCCATGTGATTGGTGATTCCCCTTTCTGGAATTTATAATACAACTTGTACGGTTGTTGTAACAAGTTGTATTTTTGTTGTGGGAAAGGGACGCTCAGGAGTATCGGGAGGGCGGGTGGGTCCAATACCTTAATGAGTGGACGGGGACACTTTCTTGCGGATGGCCTCTTCGTAGACGGTGCATTCTTGAGGACAGTGCATTCGCGGGACGGGGTCACCTTTTAGGAAATGGTAGCGGATGTAATAGAGGGTATCGTCTTCGCCGCGTTCCGAGAGCATGCGCAGCAGAAATTCGAGCTGCGAGAGTGTCTCGGGATGGACGAACCAGAGGTGGCCGATTCCTTTTTTGAGATACTGGTACGGCGCCTGATCGGTATAAGCGTCTCCGAGGTAGACGCGGGACGCGCTGATGCGGTCCATAATCATCTCGGCGACGTAACGGCGCGGCATTGGGACGCCTTTGATGATGGTGTCACAATTGATACCGTAATCAATCCAGTATTCAAAATGATGTTTGTTGCGCCCTTTATGGTGCATCCAGGATTTTGACATGCCGGTGTCTTCGCGCTCGGCGTTATTGGGACTCCGGTCGCCCTGATAGTATTTCATGCCGACCAGAAATTCCGTCGGCGAATATTTCGAGAGGTCGTGGGTCAGTCCCTGCCAGTACAGTCCTATTTTGAAGCAGTACCGCATGACCCACATTTTGTGTGTGGTAATGGTTTTAAAGTGCTGCCATGCTTTCATCATTCTGCCTCTTCTCCTGCTTTCCTGTTAAAATTATGATACTGCGCGGCGGCACGATGACCGTTTTTGCGCTGACTTTTTTCTGATTTTCTTCTGTCAGGAAGACTTCCGGTGTGTTGGTGTCGGCCGTCAGATACCAGACCTTCTGCTCCGGGAGGGACGGCAGTGCCAGCTCATGCGGATTCCAGTGCATGTTGTAGGCAATATAGAGGTCGTCGTCCTTGTTGCCGTCTTTATCCTGGAAATAGCTTCCGCAGTACATGACGCCGATAAAACGGCATGTGTTTTCCATCTGGGAGAACCAGGCTCTCTGGCTGTGGAAGGACATATCCGGGCAGCCGTAGGATTTGTAGTCGATGAGGCGCGGCTCGCGTTCGCCGTGCAGCGCCGGATGCGCCTTTCGGAAGGCGATTGCTGCTTTTACAAAGGCGGCAAACTCCGGATTCCGAGCGGCTGCTTTCCAGTCGATCCAGCCGGTTTTGTTGTCCTGGCACCAGGCGTTGTTGTTGCCCTTCTGGCTGTTGCCGAATTCATCGCCGCCGTAAATCAGCGGTGTTCCCTGGCTTGTCATCAGCATGAGAACGGCATTTTTCAGCTGGCGGAGACGCAGCGCGCGCACAGCCGGTTTCCGGGTCACGCCTTCTGCGCCGCAGTTCCAGGTCAGGTTTTCGTTGGAACCATCCATATTGTCTTCGCCGTTGTCCAGATTGTGTTTCTGTTCGTAGGAAACGCTGTCATACAGGGTAAAACCGTCGTGATCCGCAAGATAATTGATCACACCGTGTGTCTCCGGGCTTCTTCTCAGATAATAGGTGAAGTCGGAAAGGCTGCCCTCATCGCCTTTTAAGAAGCGGCGGATATGGTACTGGTAGCCCTGATTGTGTTCCCCTAAATTCCGGAACCACGGGCGTTTTCCCTGATAGATCCGTGCGCCGTCAAAACCGAGGAAAATCAGTTTCGTCTTCCGAAGGAGTGCATCTTTGGACGCTTCTTCTGCCAGCGATGCATCGCCGACCAGATGGAAACCGTCGATCTGATAGCGGAGCTGCCAGTGGTGCAGAACCTGCAGGGCAAAACCAGAAGGCGTTCCCGGGGCAAAACAGAATTCCATCAGACATTCGATACCATTCTCATGCAGGGCATCGACCATCTCTGCGAACTCTGCGACGGCATCTGCGGATGCAGCATACGAAGCTTTCGGAGCAAAATACAGGGCCTTTGTGCCATATCCCCAATAATTCACGCGCTTCTCTTCCGCCGGCGCCGGATATACATAGGCCGGCTCCGTAAGGGAGGTCCACTCAAAAAACTCGTAGGACGGCATCAGCTCTACTGCATTGATACCGAGTTCTTTTAAGTATGGAATTTTTTCGATCACGCCGCGGAACGTTCCCTTGTTCTTTACACGGGAGCTTCCGTCTTTGGTGAAGCCGCGCACATGGAGCTTATACAGAATTGTCTCCTCATACGGCCGGTGCAGTGAGGTGGTGCGCATTACCGGGTACTCCGGGAGAAGGCAGCAGCAGGCGCCCTCTTCTTTTTCCATCGGTGCACCGAAGGTTTCTCTTCCTTCTACTGCTCCCGCATACGGATCCAAGCAGAAAGCTTCGTCCATCCGGTAGGCATACGAAAACTTTCCTACCGTCAGGCCTGTGATTTCCACGGAACTGATCACGCCAGTGCGCTCCTCTTCCGGAAGCGGCACGGTAAGAAACGGTTTCTGGTGACCTTTCCGGTACAGCAGAAGCTCTGCTTTTTTTCCATCTGATACTTCTACGGCAAAATTGTATCCGTCTTTCGTCGCCGATGCGCCCATTTTCTCCGGATTTCCCGGTAAAATTCGATATTTTCCTCTGTTTTTTGTCTGTATCATAATTCCCGCCCTTATTTTTTATAATTTGTTGCAATTGTCATACTATTAATGTAAATCATTTGAATAAAATTGTCAATTGACCAATGTTACCAATTGTTATACCTCTAAATCCAGTTCCACCGGGCAATGGTCGGAACCGAGAATTTCGGTATGGATTTTGGCATCTGCAACTGCATCTTTTAAGGACTCTGATACCATAAAGTAATCAAGCCGCCATCCTGCATTCCGCTGGCGTGCCTGAAAGCGGTATGACCACCAGGAATACGTCACGGTGTCCGGATACAGCATACGGAAGGAATCAACAAAGCCTTTTTCTTTGATCACAGCAAATTTTTCGCGCTCCTCTTTCGTAAAGCCGGCGTTTTTCTCATTTGCCTTTGCATTTTTGATATCCATCTCGGTCGCTGCGACGTTCAGATCTCCGCAGAAAATCACCGGTTTTTCCTGCTCCAGTCCTTTTAAGTAAGAAAGAAACGCATCCTCCCACTCCATCCGGTAGGCAAGGCGTTTTAATTCATCCTGCGAATTCGGTGTGTAGACGGTTACAACAAAGTATTCCGGAAACTCTGCCGTAATCACACGGCCTTCCGTATCATGTTCTTCGATTCCGATACCATAGCGAACAGAAATCGGCTCCTCTTTGGTAAACAGGGCCGTACCGGAATATCCTTTCTTTTCCGCATAATTCCAATACTGATGATAGCCGGGCAGCTCAAGGTCGATCTGTCCTTCCTGCAGCTTCGTCTCCTGCAGGCAGAAAATATCGGCATCTGCCGACTCAAAGTATTCCTGAAAGCCTTTCTTCATGCAGGCTCTCAGTCCATTTACGTTCCAGGATATCATTTTTTTCATACGCAATTCATCTCCTTTTCCTGACAGTCTGTTCTCTGCGGTTTCTGTTGCAAAACGCCGGGAACCGACTTCCGTTTTCTTTTATTCCTCTTTCAGAACATACAGCACTTCCAGCGACGCATCCGACGGTCCGTGAAATTCGCAGCCGTCTGCTTTATACTGGCGCATCAGTTCCAACATTTCTCTGCTGTACCGCTCGCCCGGGCAGATGAGCGGGATTCCCGGCGGATATGGGGCTGCCATCTCGGCTGCAATTCGTCCTTCCGCTTCTGCAAACGGAACGGCTTCCTTCTCTGCAAAATATGCCTCGCGCGGTGTCTTTACCATCTCCGGCAGGCTGCGGAACAGCCACTGCTTTTCTGTAAACTTCGTCCGCCCCGTCGTTTTCCCGCTCTCTGCTGCCGAAATTCCTGCCAGCGCATCGATCAGCCGTGTGATATCTTCCTCGCTGTTTGCCCAGGTAATAACGCAGACCACGTTCTCCTCGTCGGCAAGCTCTGTACTGACGCGGTATTCCTCGTACAGACGCACCTGCAGATCGTAGCCGGAAATACCAAGTTCTCTTGCCGAGAATACAAGACGCGTCGGGTCGATCTTCCATACGCCGCACGTTCCTTCCATCTCGGTCCCAAGAACTTCAATTCCTTTGATCTTTGCAAGCTCCTGCCGCGCCCTCTGGCCGAGTTCCAGCGCGCGTTCCATTCGCTCTTTTCCGTGCAGCGCCATCCCGCGCCGCGCCGCATCGAGGGATGCCATCAGAAGGTAGGACGGTGATGTACTCTGTACCATCTGCAGATTGGCGGCCACTCTTGCCTCATCGAGACGGCCAGAACCGAGTGATAAGAAGGAGCTCTGTGTAAAGGAACCCGCCGTTTTGTGGATACTCTGCGCGCAGGCATCCGCACCACTTTCCAGTGCGCCGAGAGGAAGCTGTTCGGAAAAATAGAGGTGCGATCCATGTGCTTCATCGACAAGAAGCGCTGCGTTGTGGCAGTGACAGATTTCTGCGATCGCCTGCAGATCACTGCAAAGACCGTAGTACGTCGGGCTGACCAGCAGTACGGCTTTCGCATCCGGCGTTTCCGCGAAGGCTTTTTCGATCGTCTCCGGCGTTACGCCGCCCCACATCTGCCATTTCGTGCTGTACTCCGGCATCACATAAACCGGTGTGGCTCCGCTTAAAATCAGGCCCATCAGCACCGATTTGTGCACGTTTCGCGGAACAATGATTTTTTCGCCCTCTTTCACAGACGAAAGCACCATCGCCTCGTTGCCGCATGTTGTGCCGTTGACAAGAAAAAAAGTTTTTTTTGCCTTCCACGTTTCCGCCGCCAGTTTCTGCGCCTCTGCAATCACGCCCTCCGCGTGATGCAGATCGTCAAGCCCTTCTGCCTCCGAGAGGTCATACGCCGCAAGCGACGCTCCGTTTAACGTCTCATCCAGCCCGCGCTCAAACCGGTGTCCCGGAATACGGAAATAGGCCGGTGCTTCCTCCCGGAACTGTTGTAACGCCTCCACAAGAGGCATTCGATTCTGATCCATTCTGCTTTGTTTCCTTTCAAACGATTTCTGAATCTTTTTCTGAAGCGAAAGAATCCTCCCCGCACCGCTGTGCGGGAAGGACCCCCTTATCTGCATTTTTCTGTTTTATATGGTTTATTCTACCGGAGTAGTCCAGCCATATTTATCTTCCAGTTTACCCCACTGGATACCGGTCAGGGTATCGTACAGTTTCTGGGTCAGCTCACCGATCTTGAAGTCATTTACAACAACAGAATCGTCCTTGTATACAAATTCACCAACCGGAGATACAACTGCTGCTGTACCAGTACCAAATGCTTCTTCCAGTGTGCCGTCATGACCTGCTTTCATCAGATCGTCAACCGACAGATGTGTTTCGTTTACTTTATATCCCCAGTCTCTTAAGATATGGATCAGGGAATCACGGGTTACGCCCGGAAGAACAGTTCCTTCCAGCGGTGCGGTGTAGATTTCGCCGGCAATCTTGAACATGATGTTCATGGTTCCAACTTCCTCTACATATTTACGATGTACGCCGTCCAGCCACAGAACCTGGGTGCATCCCATCTTCTCTGCTTTTACCTGGCCTGCGATGGAACTTGCATAGTTACCGCCGCATTTTGTAAATCCTGTGCCACCTTTGACTGCACGAACATATTCATCCTCAACCAGGATCTTAACCGGGTTGATGCCCTCTGCATAGTATGCTCCAACCGGAGTGGTGATGATAACGAATTTGTAGGATTTTGCCATATGTACGCCAAGGCTTGCCTCAGTAGCGAACATGAACGGACGGATGTAAAGAGATGTACCTGGCTCAGACGGTACCCAGTCTTCCTGTGCTTTAACCAGTGCTTTGACAGCCTCTACAAACATCTCCTCCGGTACGCCCGGCATGCAGAGTCTCTCGTTGGATTTAATCATACGGCGTGCGTTCATTTCCGGACGGAACAGCTGGATCTTTCCTTCTGCTGTTCTGTAGGCTTTCAGTCCCTCGAACGTTTCCTGTGCATAGTGAAGTACCATGGTTGCAGGATCCATCGGGATTCCGCCGTACGGTACGATTGCTGCATCATGCCATCCCTGCTCTTTGTCCCAGTCCATGACAAACATATAGTCTGTAAAGTGTTTTCCGAATCCAAGATTTTTCTGATCCGGTTTTTCCTGTAAATGTTCTCTTTTTTCAAATCTGATATCCATTTTTTGCCTCCCCGGCAGTTGAGGATAAGTTTGTTCAGCTGCCTGTATATTTAGATTCAATAGTGATAGTATAAAACTGTACCCGAAAACAGTCAATAGAAAATACGACTAATTTTTCATTTTTTCGTTCTTATTTATTGTATCTTTTCCGTATTTTCCTGTATCAGCCGCATTTTTTCTGCTTTCCCGGCACAGCCATTGTGTTTTTTTCTATTATCTGTTAGAATGGCAGACAAGAACCTGATAAGACTTGAACACGAAAAAGGAAGGTAATACAAATGAGTGAAGAATTATTCAACAGCGCATCCTGCAGCGGAGACTGCGCAGACTGCGGCAGCGACTGCCAGGATCTGGATCAGCCGACTGTTACCCTGACACTGGACGACGATACCGAAGTAAAATGTGCCGTACTGACCATTTTCCCAGCTCCGAACCAGAAAGAGTACATCGCTCTTCTGCCGCTCGATGAAAACGGCGAGAACGAAGACGGCGAAGTTTATCTGTATCGTTACTACGAAGAGAACGGCCAGCCGAACCTCGACAACATCGATTCCGATGAAGAGTACGAAATTGCAGCAGACGCATTCGACGAGCTGATGGATACCGAGCAGTTCAACGAGATGGAAGAAAATTCCACCGAAGAGTAAGAATCACAGACTTTGAAACGATTGCAGAACCCGGCGGGAGACCTTATTTTCCTGCCGGGTTTTTCTCTCTTTTTCTCTCAAATTCCCATTATTTCTTATTTGTACAGCTTTTCTGCATCTCTCTTTAAGATCTGTTTCTATTCTTTTACAGACGTATAATATATGTGAGTAGCAATTTTCATGCCGCTACATTACATAGGAATACGAGGTATCTTTTTATGAGAGATAAAGATGTGATACAGCACATTCAGGATTTATGCAAAGAGCGTTCCTGGACTTATTACCGTCTTGCAAAAGAGGCGGACATTCCCTATTCTACCTTAAATAATATGGTAAACCGCACCAATATTCCAACCATCCCTACCCTGCAGAAGCTCTGCGACGCTTTCGGCATCACACTTGCCGATTTCTTTCTCGACGAGCCGGATGCCCTGCAGCTTACCGAAGGACAACAGGAAATCATTACGCTTTACAATAATCTTTCGCTGGAGAAAAAGAAAATCTTAAAGGCTTATATGAAAGGTCTTCTGATGGAAGTCTGACTTTTCCGGCATCATAAGTATCACAGATAAAGAAAGTTCCGTTTTTTGTTTTTCTGAAACAGAGGCGGAACTTTTTTTCTGTCGATAAACTTTTCTTAAATTTTTCTAAAGCCCGGGACTTTTCCCGTATTTCGTTGTAGAATAAAGGACAACTGTTCACATATTAATCACAGAAGGAGTTACCCTTTTATGCTACAGATTCAGCATATCAAAAAAGAATACCGGACCGGGACGCTGGTACAGAAAGCGCTCGACGATGTGTCCTTAAATTTGCGCGACAACGAGTTTGTCGCTATTTTAGGGCCGAGCGGTTCCGGAAAGACGACGCTTCTGAATATCATCGGCGGCCTCGACCGCTACGACAGCGGCGATCTGATCATCAACGGCATTTCCACGAAAAAGTATAAGGACCGCGACTGGGATTCCTACCGGAACCACACGATCGGCTTTGTCTTCCAGAGCTACAACCTGATCCCGCACCAGACCGTCCTTGCAAACGTAGAGCTGGCGCTTACCATTTCCGGTGTTTCCAAAGAAGTGCGGCGCAAAAAAGCAATCGCGGCACTTGAAAAGGTCGGTCTTGGAAAACAGCTCCACAAGCGGCCGAGCCAGATGTCCGGCGGTCAGATGCAGCGTGTCGCCATCGCCCGCGCTCTTGTCAATGACCCGGAAATTCTGCTTGCCGATGAGCCGACCGGCGCGCTCGATTCCGACACCAGTATTCAGGTCATGGACCTGCTGCAGGAAGTTGCCAAAGAACGCCTTGTCGTCATGGTCACACACAATCCAGAGCTCGCCGAGCTTTACGCCAACCGGATCGTCACCCTGCGCGACGGTGTGATCTGCTCCGACACGAACCCGTTTGAGCCGGATTCCGAAACCCTGCTTCCTCCCAAGCACAAAAACATGGGCAAATCGTCGATGTCCTTTCTGACGGCGCTCTCCTTAAGTTTTAATAACCTGCGCACCAAGAAAGCGCGGACCTTGCTCACCTCGTTTGCCGGCTCGATCGGCATCATCGGCATTGCACTGATTCTGGCACTCTCCTCTGGTGTCAACGAGTATATTCAGAATATGGAAGAGGAAACTCTCTCCGAATATCCGCTTCAGATCCAGCGCACCGGCTTTGACCTCACTTCGATGATGGTCGGCTCACAGAATGCCGGCAAAGACTCAAAAGATTCCGGCAAAAAGAATGAAATCAAAGTCCAGGAAGTCGTGACCAACATGTTCTCCACCATGAACTCCAACGATCTCGCTTCCCTGAAAAAGTACCTTGACGGCGGTGCGGACGGCATTTCCGACTACACAAATGCCATCGAATATTCCTACTCCGTCACGCCGCAGATCTACCGCGAAGACGGCGATTCCATCCGCCAGGTGCACCCGGACCAGTCGTTCCGCTCGCTCGGCCTTGGCGCAAGCTCCAACAGCATCATGTCATCCATGATGAGCACCAACGTCTTTTACGAGATGCCGGACACCGCTTCCCTGTACGAGAACCAGTACGACTTAAAAGCCGGACACTGGCCGGAAAACTATAACGAATGTGTGCTTGTCCTCACTTCCGACGGCGGAATGAGTGATTTTCTGCTCTACACCCTGGGGCTCCGCGATGCACTCGAGCTGGATGAGATGGTCCGCCAGTTTTTAAATGAAGAAACCGTCGAGACCCCTTCCTCCATCGGCACGTATTCCTACGATGATATTCTCGGCACCACGTTCCGTCTTGTGAACAGCGCAGACTGCTACGAATACGACAGTCAGTATCAGGTCTGGAAAGATAAAAGCGACAATGAAGACTATATGAAAAAACTCGTTGCCAACGGCGAAAAGCTCACAATCACCGGTATTGTCCAGCCGTCCCCTGACTCTGCCGCCTCTGCCCTGACCGCCGGCATCAATTACCCGGCATCGCTGACCCGCCACGTTGTGGAGGAAGCAAAGAAATCCGAGATTGTGAAACAGCAGATGGCGGACTCCTCCATCGATGTCTTTACGAATCAGGAATTCGGCACCGTGGATCAGAACAGCGGTCTTGATATGGATTCCTTTATCACTGTCGATGAGGACAAGCTGCAGAACGCTTTCCAGTTCGACGATTCCGCACTCTCCGGTGCTTTTTCCGGTGATTCCATGAACCTTGATTTTTCCAGCGCCTTTGCGGACGCCGGAAGCAGCATGGATCTCGCGGGTGCGATTGACCTCAGTCAGATCTCTCTTAATTTCGACGGACTGCCGCAGCTTGATCTTGGCCAGATTTTATCCGGG
This sequence comes from Blautia sp. AM28-27, assembly GCF_003480905.1. Classification (NCBI taxonomy): domain Bacteria; kingdom Bacillati; phylum Bacillota; class Clostridia; order Lachnospirales; family Lachnospiraceae; genus Blautia; species Blautia sp. AM28-27. The sequence goes on along the minus strand of NZ_QUJK01000001.1, from coordinate 622,492 downwards.
CTTACTCTCAATGTCAGTGAAGACGGCATGCAGGAACTGGCTTCCAGCCTCATGGAGGGCTATCAGGGCTACGCCTCGGAGCACCCGGAGGCGGATTATTCCCATTTACAGGAGGATTTCGTCTCCTACATCAATTCCACGGAAGCACAGGAAATCCTGCGGCGCCACATCCAGACCATCATTGCAGACGGCGGCGGTGTTTCCATTACACAGGAACAGATCCAGGAACTCATTCAGCGGATCTTCAAAGGGTATCAGGCATACCTGATCAAGATGGGCTACACCGATCCGGAACAGTTTGATGCTTATCTTGCGGAGTATCTGCAGACCGAAGAAGCTGTTCAGATCATCAACGACTGGATTTCCGAGGTGATGCAGAACAACGGCAATATCGAAATTACATCCGACCAGCTCACTGCGCTTGCGACGGAGCTTTCTAACGGTTATCTCGCTTACGTGAAGGAGAACGGCCTGCCGGATCCGACGGAGATGGGCCAGCACTTTATCGCCTACCTGAACACGGCGGACGGCCAGCAGCGGCTGAACAGCGGTATCACAAAAATCGTCGATCTCGACGGACTGCAGTCCCAGGTTTCTTCTGCGCTCACAAACTACATGGCAGGCGTTATGGGAAGCTACTCCGCTTCTGTCGCCTCGGTTCTGCAGACACAGATCACTTCCGCGATGGAACAGATGATGACGCAGATGGCCTCTGCAATTCAGTCCGAGATGGAGCGCGCCATGACGCAGGTCGGTAATTCTCTGCAGGATTCGATGGGCGATGCCATGAAGATTGACACCGATGCCTTTGCAAGTGCCTTCCAGATGAATATGACTGAGGATGATATGAAGGAGCTCTTCGCTTCTCTTAGTTCTTCCGGCTCTTCCACCTATGAGGGCAATCTGCAGAAACTGGGCTACGCTGATTTTGACGAACCCTCTTCGATCAGCATTTACCCGAAAAACTTTGAGAGCAAGGAACACGTTGTCTCCATCCTCGACGGCTACAATGACACGATGGAAAAAGAAGGCAAAAACGAGCAGGTAATCTCGTACACCGATGTGGTCGGCACTCTGATGTCCTCCGTCACGGATATCGTCAACATCATCAGCTACGTGCTGATCGCTTTTGTCGGCATTTCCCTTGTGGTTTCCTCGATTATGATCGGCGTCATCACCTATATCAGTGTTCTGGAACGTAAGAAAGAGATCGGTATCCTGCGCGCGATCGGTGCTTCGAAACGCAATATTTCGCAGGTCTTCAATGCCGAAACCTTCATCATCGGACTCTGTGCAGGACTGATCGGCATCGGGCTCTCGCTGCTTCTGATGATTCCGGGCAACCTTCTGATCCACCATCTGGCGGATACGACGAAGGTCAGTGCTTCTCTTCCACTCGTCCCGGCGCTTGTTCTGATTGCACTCAGCGTCGTTCTGACCCTGATCGGCGGTCTGATTCCGTCGAAGAAAGCGGCAAAAAGCGATCCGGTTACGGCACTCCGGACAGAATAATCTGATCCTTAAAACACACTTTGCAAGTACGCAAAAAGCGGCCGGCAGAGGCTTTTCAAAAGTCCCGCCGGCCGCTTTTTTCTATCTTAAACTTTTATTTTTCTTCCAGAGAAAATCCATGCTCTGTCCGCACCAGTGTCGTCTCATAGAAGGTCTTTGCGAACTGCACCAGATAAGCAGTATCTTTGGCGCCTGCCGTCTCATACGGGGAATGCATCGCAAGCTGAGCCATTCCGATATCCACGCTTGTCACCGAGACAAGAGAGTTCAGAATTGCGCCAAGCGTGCTTCCGCCCGGAATGTCGGCGTGGTTTGCGAATACCTGGCACGGTACGCCGGCCTTCTCGCAGAGCATCTTTGTTACTGCCTCGGAAACGGCATCCGTTGTATATTTCTGGTTTGCGCTCTGTTTAATGACAACGCCCCCATTCATGTATACGCGGCTCTTCGGATCGTATTTCTCCGCATGTGCCGGGTGGAAGGCATGTGCATTGTCAGCAGAAACAAGGAAGCTTCCCGCAAGATCTCTGTGATATGCAATCGTGTCTTTTCCACAGGCTGCATTGATATGCTGCAGTGTCTCTGTCAGGAACGAAGAATCCGCACCCTGCTTTGTGAGGCTTCCTACCTCCTCATTGTCAAAGATTGCGCAGACATTGACCTGGCCTGTTGCCTTTGCAGCAAGAAAGCCCTTTAAGGAGCCAAACGCGCTCTGCAGGTCATCCAGACGCCCACTGGATAAAAACTCCCTGCCGGCACCCCAGATGGATCCTTCCACTCGGTTATACAGATAAAGCTCCATGGAGAGAATATCCTCTTTTGCGGTATCCGGCAGAAACAGCTCATAAAAATGATCTTTCGCTGTCTCATCACCGAGAATCGGGAGCATGTCGGTCTGCACACTGTATTTGATTCCGTTGTTGATGTCACGATTCAGATGAATCGGCAGATTCGGGATCGTCACCAGATCTCGTCCGGCATCAACCAGCACGGATTTCACGCTGTTTCCGTCACGTACCACCATGCGGCCCGCCAGGGAAAGCGGACGGTCAAACCATGGGGAACGGATCATTCCGCCGTAGCCCTCCACGTTCAGGCGGGTGTAATGACCATCCGTCACGAATGGGTCCTCTCCCTTTACTTTAAACGTCGGACAGTCGCTGTGGCTTGCGATGATCTGGTAGCTGGAAAATGCGCTCTCAGGGATCTGGAACGCAATCACCGAGGATTCATTTCTCGTCACATAATATTTTCCGCCCGGAACGAGACTCCATTCTTTTGTCTCCTCCAGTTTTGTATATCCATTTTCGTTCAGCAGATCGCCGGCTTCTTTTACCACATGAAACGGGCTTTTGCACCGCATGATAAAATCGAGCAGCTCCTGCGCTGTATTCAGGTATTCCATAGTTTTTCTCCTTTGCATATATTCAAACGCTTCTTCTATTTTATAAAATCCCGCTGTCTTTTTCAAGACCCAAAAACCTGTGGGAACTTACTGTATCACTCGCAATCATCATTTCGAAGCGGATATTCGCAATCCGCTTCGCTACTCGCACATAAAACCAGCCGCTGCTTCGCAAAAAAATCCCGCACAGACAGATTTTTATTTTCTGTCGTGCGGGACTTACTTTTTCCGTTTTTTCTGCTATGCGGAAACCTGATTTCCGGTATACAGCTGGTAATATTTTCCTTTCTGTTCCATCAGCTGATCATGGGTACCGCGTTCAATAATTTGTCCCTGCTCAAGAACCATGATACAATCGGCGTTTCGTACGGTAGACAGACGATGTGCGATAACAAAGGTTGTTCTTCCGCTCATCAGCTTATCCATACCATCCTGAACAATGCGCTCGGTACGGGTATCGATGGAGCTTGTCGCCTCATCGAGAATCAGTACCGGCGGATCTGCAATGGCTGCACGCGCGATCGCAAGAAGCTGCCGCTGACCCTGGGACAGATTCGCACCGTCTCCGGTCAGCATTGTGTCATAGCCCTGCGGCAGACGCATAATGAATCCGTGCGCATTCGCCAGTTTTGCTGCTGCTACAACCTCATCCTCCGTCGCATCGAGCTTTCCGAAGGCAATATTTTCTCTTACCGTTCCCGTAAACAGATGTGTATCCTGCAAAACAATGCCAAGCGATCTTCTCAGGTCATCTTTTTTGATCTTTCCAATGTTGATCTCATCGTAACGGATCTTACCTTTCTGAATATCATAGAAGCGGTTGATCAGATTGGTAATGGTTGTCTTTCCGGCTCCGGTAGAACCGACAAACGCGATCTTCTGACCCGGCTCTGCAAACAGCGATACATCGTGCAAAACAATTTTATCCGGGTTGTAGCCGAAATCAACATGTTCGAATACCACACGGCCCTGCAGCTCGCGGTAATCCACAGATCCATCTGCCTGGTGCGTATGCTTCCATGCCCATTTTCCGGTACGCTCTTTCGTCTCGGTGAGTTTTCCGTTTTCTTCCTTCGCATTGACAAGCGTTACATACCCCTCGTCCAGCTCCGGCTCTTCATCCATCAGTCGGAAAATACGTTCCGCTCCTGCAAGTGCCATAACAATTGCGTTCAGCTGCTGGCTGACCTGGTTGATCGGCATGTTAAAACTCTTGTTGAAGGTCAGAAAGCTTGCCAGACCACCGAGCGTAAAGCCACCGACGCTGCCAAGGGCAAGTGCACCGCCTACAATTGCACAGACAACATAGCTCATATTTCCAAGCTGTGCATTGATCGGTCCGATAACATTTGCAAACGCATTGGCATTGTAAGCACTCTCATACAGATTGTTATTAATTTCTTTGAATTTTTCGATATTCTCCTCTTCATGACAGAATACCTTGACAACCTTCTGGCCATCCATCATCTCTTCGATAAAGCCGTTGACTTTACCAAGATCCCTCTGCTGTTTTACAAAGAAATTTCCGGAAAATCCGGCCACCTTTTTTGTCACTCCCAGCATGATAGATACCATAACCAGCGTTGTAATCGTCAGCGGGATGTTCAGAATCAGCATACTGACAAAGACACTGACAATCGTGATTGCACTGTTGATGATCTGCGGGATACTCTGACTGATCATCTGACGCAGGGTATCAATATCATTTGTATAAATCGACATGATGTCGCCGTGCGCATGGGTATCAAAATATTTGATCGGCAGCTTTTCCATATTGCCGAACAGATCATTTCTCAGATTCCGCAGGGTTCCCTGGGATACATAAATCATGGTACGGTTCTGAACGAACGCAGCCACAATACCGATTCCGTAAAATCCGGCCACCCGCAAAATTGCGTGGAGCAGCGGGCCAAAATCCGGATCCGGCTGGGTCAGCATCGGCGTGATATAGCCGTCAATCAGCGTTTTCATAAACATCGTTCCCTGTACATTTGCCAGGACGTTGACAAAAATCGCAATGACAACAGCGATGCAATGTACGGTATAATCCTTTAATGCATATTTCATAATTCTGGTAAAGATCTTCATCGGATTCTTGACCTGCGGTTTCACCCCTCTTGGAGGTCTTGCTCCCGGCCCCTTTACCTGCTGTACTCTCTCTGCCATTCCTTACTCACCTCTCTTTTCGTCAAAGTCTCCGCCGCCACCGGTCTGAGACTCATATACTTCGCGGTAAATTTCATTGGTTTTCAGTAATTCCTCATGGCTTCCAAAACCATTTACTTTTCCGTTCTCCATGACAATGATGCGGTCTGCGTCCTGCACACTGGAAATACGCTGTGCAATGATCAGCTTTGTCGTTTCAGGAATCTCAGTCAGGAATGCCTTCCGGATTTTCGCGTCGGTTGCGGTATCGACAGCACTTGTACTGTCATCCAGAATCAGCACCTTTGGTTTCTTCAGCAGTGCTCTTGCGATACAGAGGCGCTGTTTCTGACCGCCGGATACGTTGGATCCGCCCTGCTCGATGTAGGTGTTATAGCCCTCCGGCATCCGATCGATAAATTCATCGGCGCAGGCAAGACGGCAGACACGCTTGCACTCTTCTTCCGAAGCATTTTTATCACCCCATCGGAGGTTGTCGAGAATAGTACCGGAAAACAGCACATTTTTCTGTAAAACAACGGCTACTTCATTTCGCAGCGTTTCCATATCGTAGGAGCGGACATCCTTTCCGCCGACCTTAACGGATCCATCTGTTACATCATACAGACGGCTGATCAGGTTGACAAGACTTGTCTTCGCACTTCCGGTTCCGCCAATAATACCGATTGTCTCACCCGATTGGATGGAAAGATTGATATCCGAAAGAACCGGCTCGCCGGCTCCTTTTTTGTAGTTGAAATAGACATGATCGAAGGTAATGCTTCCATCCGGAATCGAAAAGTCCGGATTCTCCGGATTATCGAGATCACTCTTCTCATTCAGGACTTCTGAAATACGGCGCGCACTTGCAAGGCTCATTGTGATCATAACGAATACCATGGAAAGCATCATAAGGCTCATCAGAATGTTCATGCAATAGGTCAGAAGGCTCATCAGTTCTCCGGTCGAAAGACTGCTTCCGACAATCATTTTGGCGCCGAGCCAGCTGATCAGAAGAATACAGCTGTACACGGTCAGCTGCATCAGCGGTGCATTAAAGGAAAGATTTTCTTCTGCTTTACAGAAAATTTTATAAATATTTTCGGACGCTTTGTGAAATTTTCCTGTCTCATAATCTTCGCGCACATACGCTTTTACCACACGGATTGCGGATACGTTTTCCTGCACACTCGCATTTAATTCATCATATTTTGGAAATGCCTGCTCGAAATATTTGGTTGCAGACCGCATGATCAGAAACAGACACGTTCCAAGAAGAATAACGGCCACCAGATAAATGCTCGCAAGGCGTGCATTGATGTAAAACGACATAATCATTGCAATGATCATACTCGCCGGTGCACGCATGCACATACGAAGGATCATCTGATATGCATTCTGCAGATTCGTCACATCTGTGGTCAGACGGGTGACAAGACCTGCTGTACTGAATTTGTCAATATTGGAAAAAGAATATTCCTGGATATTTTCAAACATGGCCTGACGCAGATTTTTTGCAAATCCGGCAGATGCCTTTGCTCCATATTTTCCGCCCATGATACCTGCAAACAGACCGATGGCTGCTGCCACTACCATGAATGCTCCCACCACGTAAATGTGATGGAGATCGCCTTTTTCTACACCGTTATCGATAATGGATGCCATCATAAGAGGAATGATCATCTCCATGATAACCTCCAGAATCATGAAAATCGGAGTGGCAATGGAGGCTTTTTTAAACTCTTTTACCTGTGCTCCAAGTGTTTTTAACATGATGTCTCTCCTAACATATTTTTTACGTTGTTTTTGACCTGATCGATGACACGGTAGAAAGTGTCAAGATCTTCTTTTGAAATTCCCGCAACCGTCTGTTCTTCCAGCATATCGATCATATCTTTCGTCTTCTCGTGAAGCTCTCTTCCGGTATCGGTCAGCACCAGTTTTTTCAGCCGCGCGTCATAGGGAACGGACTCCCGTTTGATGTAGCCCTTTTTCTCCATGAGCTTTAAAATGTTGGTCACGGTAGAGCGGCAGATCTTAAATTCCGCTTCAATATCTTTCTGGAAAATATCTTTGTGCTCGTTCCTGCACAGATAGTCCAAAATCCACCCGTGCATGGCCGTCAGTTCATCGACGCCCCGCTCTCTGGCGGCTGCCATCAGGTTCCGTGACATCATATTGTCCAGCGTCCGCAGTTCGTGGCCGATTTTTCTTTTTTTACAACACACGCTGCTTTTTTCCTCCTTTCCCCTTTGCTGCCGTCCCCATCTGTTCGTTATAAAACTGTTTGAATAAGGACTGTTCCATAAGCAACTGTTCTATAGATGACTGTTTCATATTAAACAGTTCGCTATAGAACATTCTAGGAGATTTTGTGGGAAATGTCAACCTGTTTGCGTAAAAAAATCGAAAAAAATGCTCCGGATAAAAGTTTTTCACTTTCCGCCCGGAGCATTCCGCTCGTTTATTCTTCGATTTTTCTTCTTAAATAGCTTCCCACCATATGGGAAAAGTTGCGGATATCGCGCGCATACGCGAAATCCTTGCCGAAAATCTTCTGCTCCGCCATAAGCTCCGTCTCCTCGCCTACAAAGACCCCAAGCACCGAGACACCCTGCTGCCTGAGGCGCCGCACCTCAGTTGCCGTGTCATGCAGTGCATAGTCATCCCGGTACGGCTTTGGATTTCTCGCATTCGGCCGGTTCACCAGCACATCGTACGGCTTTCCGTCGCTTAAGAGGATCAGCAGCTTCCGGTCCTCCTGGCGTTTTAAAAGATCCATCCCCGCCGCCTTGACAGCAAGCCCGTCGCGGTTGTTTGAGGATGTGATATACTCAAAAATATTGCTGTTCTTCTCCCGCGGATCGTCGTAATCGCGCATCCGGTGCAGGATCGTGTAATCCCAGAACGTACAGAAGCTCATCACGCGGAACGGGATGTGCAGGCGGCTTAAGGTCTCCGCCAGAATGTACGTCTGCAGTGTCACATTCTCCTGGCGCGGCCGCTGGGAACCGCTCGCATCTACGAGAATATCCACGACAAAATCCAGCGAATTCCGCCGCTGCTCCAGCCGGAACAGATCCGCATTCTGGCTCCGTCCCACCTTCCACATCCGCGCGGGCTGTAAAATTCCGTGGTCTGCATCCGCAAACGACTGATCCTCCTGCAGCAGCATCGCTTTTTTCAGTTCCTGATACAGCAGCGAAATGTTCTGCCGCACCGCGCGGTGCTGGTCGTAATAGGCATGAAGGTTTTTATCCTTCTGCTTCTGCGCGTAGGAGAGCTGATAATACTTTCCGACCGGATTTTTCAGCACACCCTCCGTGTAATAGAGGCTGCAGTCGCTGTGGATGCCGCGGCAGAGCTGGTAATTCCGGCTTTTCTCCTCACTCTCCGAGAGCCACGTTTTTCCGTAATTGCGCTGAATGTACTGATACATCCGTGCCAGCGCTTTCTCATCGACGACAACGACCTTTTTGGTATCGCTTCCCGCTGTTTTTTCTTTCTTCTCTTCCGCCTCTTTTGATGTGAAATTTGTCATATCAAGCGAAACTCGCTCCAGATATGTCTCGAGCCCGTCCTCATACAGCTCTTCCGAAAGGAAATCCTTCCAGGAATACTCGGTGAGCTCCTCGATCGTTACCGCAAGAACCGAGGCAAGATCACCGTGCTTTTTCACAAATGCGGGATCGACGACCTTATTGTACAGCTCGTCCGTCACCCGGATCAGTTCCATTGTATCCGCTGTTTCGGATGCGTGCTTCAGCAGTTTCATCCACTCCCGCGTTTTTCCCGAGTATGAAGGGCTTTTCCCCTCGTCCTCCTCTCTTCTTCCGCGCAGATACTCCAGTTTCAGGCGGCCTGTCTCATTTTTGGATAAAGATTCAAACGAGTGGTCCAGTATTTCCTCCGCTGCTCTCCTTCGAAAGCCCTTGACACCGGGGCGCTCGCTTTCGAGCCGCTTCGATACGGCCTCCTCCGTCACCAGCTGGGCGAGCATCATCAGTTCTCCCTCCGCTGCGCCGCTGTAAACCTTCTTCACCAGATACAGGCTGTAGGCTTCCCGATCAAAGTAACACGAAAAGGCGCCCTGGCGGATTGTGTCGTACAGTACCGTATCCGGCTCCTTCGCATACCGCTCCACATCCGGTCTCAGCTTCAGCGTGTAGTCGCCGCTGACAGTCCAGACGAGATTGCGGATCCGGCTTTCCAGCTCCATCTCATGCGTTTTTAATGTTTCCTCTGTCACCATACGTATTTCCTCTAAAAAATATCCTGCGGCGTCCACTCTTCCGGAATCCGCGTGCGCACGACATCCCGCACGATCTCTTTTTCAAACAGGTCAAAGCATTTATTGACAATGCCGATCTGCACCGCAAGATACGGGGACAGCCCCTGGCGCATCGTGCCGATCGCTCCGAACAGACCGCGGAGGTCGAGCGCGCGCGTGGTGATTTCCGCCTGTTTTGCCTTTTTCTGCAGATCGAGGTAAAGGCCGGCCAGCGCTTCGCGTGCCGCCGGTTTCAGATCCGGGAATTTTGACTGCATCAAATAAAACAGTGTCTCTTCTGTAAGCGGCGGCATGTCAATCACCAGAAAGCGGGACACCAGCGCTTCATTCAGCTCCCTCGTTCCCGCATAGCCGTAATTCATCGTTCCGATCATCCGCGCCGCCGGGTGAAGCAGAATTTTATCGTAGCCCGGCACATCGATGATGCGGCGGTAGTCGAGCGCGGCGTGAAGAACACTGACCGCATCGTTTTTCGCCATGTTGATCTCATCGAGAATGCCAAAACCGCCTTCCTCTGCACAGCGGTAAATGCTGCCTTTCCGGAGTGTGACCTCCTGGTTCTGGAACGTATCGGTTCCGATCAGCTCGGCGCTTCCTGTGTTTACATGGAAGGAAACGTTGTACGTCGGTCTTCCGAAAACATACGCCAGTGTCTCTGCCAGCACGTTTTTTCCCGTTGCCTTCTCGCCGGTCAGCAGCAGATTTTCGCCCTGCAGCAGCGCGGCAATTGCCATCTCCAGAATCTCTTTTCCGAAAAACGGGATTTCCGGCGTGCTCATGCGGTTCTCTAAGCCCTCCGCCACCGGATAGCTCTCGCGGAATTTCCGCACACTCTCAATTAACGCCCCGCTCACGCCCTGTTCCTGTAAAAATGAATCGTTCATCTTCTATTTTTTAATCCTCTCTGTCGTTAAAATATCTTTTTGCTTCTACCAGTATACGGGATCTGCCTTTTTTCTGCAAGACCTGTCGGACTTATAGTAATCCCCGAAAATAATGCAAAAAATTCGCGCTCTGCAGCACTGCCTTTTTTGCATTATTTTCGGGTCTTGCTATAGATTGAATTGAATTGAAACATAAAGACACCGGAAAACAGGCTTTATCCCGTTTCCCGGCGTCTTATTTCTGTCATTGATTCAGTTCATGCATCGCATTATCCGCGGATTCCGGAAAGAATTTCCTCTGTGGAAGCTTTTGCCTCCTCGTCCAGGTTCTCTTTCTTATAGTTCTCATATCTCTGTTTGTGATGCGGATTCTCTGCCCACAGCTCGTCTGCGGCTTTTTTCCACTCAGCAGCATACAGGTCACATTTTCCGCACAGATGCTCTGCGCTCTCCGGAGACTGCAGGTCGGTTGACTTCGCGCCGGTCTTCTCTACCATCTCACGCAGCAGTTCCGGATTTTCGAGCATCGGACATGGGCGCAGGTGGTTGCGGTTGAACGGCTGTCCATCGCGGTATGCCTGGAACAGCGGCTGCTGCAGTGCTTCGATCAGGGAAACTTCGTTGATGTTGGCGCCGGAGTAATGGATGAAAACACACGGCTCCACATCGCCGTTTGCATTGATATGGCAGTAGTTTCTTCCTCCTGCGATACAGCCTCCGACGAACTCACCGTCGTTCTGGAAGTCCATAACAAAGATCTGTTTGTCGCTCTTATCGGAACGGATCTCACGCAGTCTGTGATAGATATATTTTCTCTGCTCAACCGTCGGCATCAGCTCCGGTGCAGCGTCCATGCCGACCGGCATGAAGTGGAAATACCAGCTGTAACGGCATCCGTGCTCGATCAAAAGATCCAGGAACTCGTCACTTGTAACGGTCTCGAGGTTTGCTCTTGTGTAGCAGATGGAAGTACCAAAAAGCAGACCGTGTTTTTTCATCAGATCCATGGCTGCCAGAACTTTATCGAAAATACCCTCGCCGCGGCGTCCGTCGTTGACCTCCTCGAAGCCTTCCAGAGACAGGGAGAAGGAGATATTGCCGAGCTTCTGAACCGCCTCACAGAACTCCTCGTCGATCAGGGTTCCATTGGTGAAGCAGTGGAATTCACAGTCATGATGCTCTTCTGCCAGACGCAGGATGTCTTTTTTGCGCACAAGCGGTTCGCCGCCGGTGAACATGTAGAAGTAGGTTCCCAGCTCTTTTCCCTGGCTTATGATATCAGAAAGTTTCTCATAGGAAAGATTCAGCTTGTGGCCGTATTCTGCTGCCCAGCATCCGGTGCAGTGCAGGTTACAGGCACTTGTCGGGTCCATCAGCATCGTCCATGGGATGTTGCAGTTGTATTTTTCACGGTTCATACGGATCTGTTTCGTTCCGACGAAAGCTGCCTGGAATCCCAGGTTCAAAGCAGTCATTTTGATCACCTGCGGATCCAGCTCGTCCAGTCCGCGGTTGACATACTGTACCCATTTGTTGTCCGGATTCTGCAGCATGGTGCGGATGTTGTCGAAGGTTTTCTCCGCAAACATATTTCCGGTAAATTTCTGTACAAAATCCGTCAGATTCAACAGCGCTTTTGTTCTGTCGTCTCCGTGATTCACATATTTTAAAACACCATCGATCGCAGCGCCTGCAGCGGCTCTTTCTACTTTCATTTTTGCATCCATTGTTCACGATCTCCTTTGTAATAGTTTAATATTTTCGCCCGGAATTGATCTGGTTTTGAATACCACATCCTGGCTTTTTCCCATTATATTCTCCATATTTGGAAAATACAACCCAAAATTCCCTCGTTTTGGACACATCAAAAAAAGTGTCCCACAAGGGAACACTTTTTCCTGTTTTTCTCTTTCCGTTATATTTTACATTGCATTTTCAGATTCACACAAAGCATTTTCTAATTTTCGATCAGAACCGCGCGGATCGGTCCGCCGTACTGGTGTTTCTTTTTGACCGGAGCAGCCACAAGAAAATAATGACCCGAGGTCACTTTCTCCAGATTCAGATTTTCGACAATCACCGTACCTTTTTTCAGCAGCTGCTGATGAACATCATTCCCCGATGTCTCATTTCCGACAGTTTCCTGCTCCACACCGAGCAGCACCAATTTTTTCTCTGCCAGGTAATCTGCCCCATCGCGTGTAATCTGCGCATCGCCGCGGATCAGAAGACGTTCACAGTCCTCTTCCATGACCTCCTCGAGCACTTCTCTTGTCACTTTTCCCTCAAGCTCCGCCACCTGACAGATGCCAAGTGACCGATCGAGCGTCGTCTGCGCCGTTCCTTCCTCCGTCATCAGATGACGCGGCGCGTCCATTGCGGAAAACTGCTCTCCGGAAATGTCATATAATTTCATATTTTCCTATCCTCAAACCGGGAAACTCCCGTCTTTCTTTTTTCCAATATTTGCCGATACTGCCAGATTCTGCCGGCAGCCAAACCTTGTTTAGTATAGCCTATTTTCGGACGCTTTACAAGGCTCATTTCTGCAAAAATTCTGACTTTTATACAGCAATCCTATCTGCAATAAACAATTTGTCATTTTCACTCCCCTGGTGTATAATAGAAATATCCAAACGGTTACGCTATCTTTCAAAAGGGAGGGAAATCTTATGAAACTCCGGCTAAGCCCGTGGATCTGCGCCACAGCTTCGCCGGAGTTTTTTACACTCTTCTGGTTTACGGAATCAGACGGTGAATGTCTCTTGGAAACAGGGATGCGTTCCGCACATTTTCAAATCCGAGAAGCCGTGCCGTAAACCGCTCCAGCCCAAGACCGAGACCGCCGTGCGGAGGCATGCCGCAGCGGTGCATCATTAGATAGCTCTCAAACGCTTCCACATGCATGCCGCGGCTTTCGATCTTTTCCACCTGCTCCCGGTAATTGTGGATGCGCTGGCCGCCGGTCGTCACTTCAAGGCCGCGGAACAGAAGGTCAAAGCTTTCCGTCTCTGCCGGGTTTTCTCTGCTGTCCATCGCGTAGAACGGGCGCTTGGCGCTTGGATAATGTGTCACAAATACGAAGTCACTGCCTGTCGTTTTCTTCACGTATTCGCACAGCAGTTTTTCCTCCTCCGGTTCAAAGTCCAGTTTCTCCGAAAAGGCTCTTTTGTATACGCGGCTCACCAGCTCTTTCGCCTCGGAAAAACGGATTCTCGGAATCTCCGTGATCACCGGCACCTCTGCTTTTAAAAGCGAAAGCTCCGCTCCGCATGTCTCCTGCAGCCGTCCAAATGTGTACCGCAGCATTTCCTGCTCCATCGCCATGATGTCCTCAAAATTCTCGATATAGCCCATCTCAAAGTCCACGCTTGTATATTCGTTCAGATGACGCGCCGTGTCGTGCTTCTCCGCCCGGAAGACCGGTGCGATCTCGTAGACACGCTCGAAGACGCCGACCATCATCTGCTTGTAAAACTGCGGGCTCTGCGCCAGATATGCCTGTTCGCCGAAATACGACAAAGAGAAGATATTAGCTCCGCCCTCGGCTCCCGCCGCTACGAGCTTCGGTGTGTGGATTTCGGTGAAGTGCTGTCCATCCAGAAATTCGCGGAACGCCTGACAGATCTTTGCCTGGATCTGGAAAATCGCGCGCTCTTTTTCGTTGCGCAGCGTAATTGGGCGATAGTCCAGCAGGTTCTCGATGGAAGTGTTGACCCGCTTCTGGTTGATGACAACCGGCGGTACTTCTTCCGGCTCGGAGAGGATTTCCACGTCTAACAGATGCAGGTCATACCCGCTTCTGGAACGCTCTTCACGGATCACCTCCGCGGTAAACCGGACACACGCCTCTTCTTTTAATTCCTCCAATGCAAACCGGGCATACGCCGGCTCGTACACGCACTGTACCATCTGCCGTTTCGTCCGAAGCAGCACAAATGCAAATGAGCTCATTTTTCGGATTTTGTAAATGCTTCCATGCAGCCGCACGATTTCGCCGATGTGTGCTCCTAACTGCTCTGCTTCGAGTTCCTCTGTTTTTCTTACTTTTACGGTATTCATTTCTGTCTTCATAGTCTTTTCTGCCTTTCTGTTCTGATTTTTCTTTATCGCCGCAAAATCAGCAGAAAATCCATATGGACATAATCTGTATGTCCCATACGATCACAACCCTTCTCTGATGTAAATTTCAAGTCATTCCCGCATGGATAAAAAATGGCAAAGAAAAACCACACGGGGTATTTCTTTTTCTCCCAGTGTGGTTTCCCTTTGCCTTATCTTCCACACAGGTACAACACAATCAGCGCCTGTACCTGTGAAGTATAGTAGTCTTCACTTTGATACAAGCGCTATCAATCGTCGTCCCTGTGCATCTGTACGCTGTGCATCTCGTTCATCGTTGATAACCTCTGTTTCGTAGTTTTGTTGTATTATAATTCTGCGTTCCGGTTTTGTCAACCCTTATTTTCCGTAATTGATGATCACCACTTCCGCTTTCGTCCCGATCCGCATCGGCGGTCCCCAGAGACCCACGCCGGATGTGACGATGCTGTACATGTCTCCGACTTTCTTCATCCCGCAGGCATTCTCCCACATCAGGCCGGTAAGGATATTTCCTGGGAAGAGCTGTCCGTCATGCGTATGGCCGCCAAGATCAAGGTCTGCGCCTGCCTCTGCCAGCTCGGTCAGCTCCGACGGCTGGTGGTCAATCACAAAAACTGGAAGCGACTGGTCCAGTCCGGTAAGCAGTTCGGACGGCGTGTCGCGTGTCTCCTGCGTTTTGCGGATCCGGTCGGGATCTTTTCGGCCCGCCAGATAAAAGGCATCATCGATACAAACCACATCATCCTCCAGCAGATGAATCTTCGCGCGGTCCAGGAACTCACCGAACCGGCGGTCGGCGACGCGCTCCTCCTTCGTCTCAAACGTAAAGCCCGCGAGAATCTTCTCATCGAGATCGTGGTTGCCGTAGCAGGCGTACGTGCCGTACCGGCTCTTTAAGCCCGCCAGAAGATCCGCCACGCGGTCCGGCTCATAGATGGCATCGTACTCATTATCAAAAATATCCCCGGCAATCACAACGACATCCGGCTCCTCAGCGTTGATTTTTTCCACCATCTCTTCCATCTGATGACTGCCGATGCTGTACCCCAGATGAAGATCTGCGACGAGCGCAATTTTCAGATGTGCATCCTTTTTCGATGGAACCTCATATCGTGTCGTGTAAATATGGACTGCATGCACCATTCCATAGATGCACATTCCCGTCACAAAAAGGATCGCGCCAAGGCCGACCGCTTTCAATCCCATCGGAGAATACAGCCAAGTTTTCGTCAGTACCGTATGCGCAAAAATGAAGCGCAGCAGCACCAGAATCGCGGTGAAGCCAAGAAAATACAGATACATGCCGAGCCAGCAGTTGCTGATGACCTTTAAAATCCGGTGAACGGGATCTCTTTTGATCAGAAAGCTCGTCAGCAGGGAAAGTGCAAAAAATGCATACAGCACCAAAATGACACCCAGCACGGCCGGATGGCGGAACAGAGGATGCACCTCCTTCATCCACCGCAGCAGCCAGTAGGCGGTAAATACATTTGCCAGTATGTAGACCGGCGCAAGAAATATTGCAAGCATACGTATGTTTCCTCTCTTTTTCGATTCAAATACAGGGCAGGAAAAAGCGTGCCGAACGAAACGTTTCCGGCACGCTTTTTGCCAGGCATTCATCAGAGTTTTTTCTCTATGATATCAAACAGCTCACGTCTCCGCTTCCGCCAGCGCCAGCCATTTGCAAGTTTGTTGTAGAAATAGAACGAATCCACAAGCACCATGTTCAGGCGGCCGATCCGGTCTTTCGTCGTTCCGTTGTAATGTTCGCCGCCGCATTCGATCTGCGGGCACGTTTTTACGTAGGCGATCAGATCATCCTCACTTCTGATAGTATCCGGCAGCTCGGTGTACGCTTTTCCGATGCAGTCCAGCCGGTGCGCATCGCTTCCACCAAAGCCGGGCTTATTGAATTTCTCCGCCAGCCGTTTCGCTTTTGCGTTCGTCTCCGCGCTTTCACACGCATTGAAAATTTCAACAAAATCGAACTGCGGGAGAAGCTGGGCAATCCGCTGCTGATACTTTTTCTTCCGTTCATTCGTGCTGATCATGCTCATAAATTTTTCGCCGTACGGATGCGCCGGTCCTAAAATTCCGCCGTACGCATGGACGATCTTGACAAGGATCGATCCCGGCAGGCCGCGCAGCTCCAGAATTTTTAATTTTACGCCGAACGGCATAATCACAAGAATGTGGCCGCAGTCGCACGTATCGTACTCAACACCTTTTAATACCACAAAATCCTGGTGTGCTCTTCCCTTGATGGCATTCTTCCACTCGCGGTATCCGTCATAGGAATCGTGGTCGGATACCAACATTCCTCCAAATCCTTTTCGTTTCAGTGTTCGGATGTACTCCTCAATCATGACTTTTCCATCCATCGAACCCTCTTTTGTGTGGCAGTGCATATCAAATTTCATGCAAAACGCCTCCTTTTATCTTCCATGTTCGAAAACCATTTCGTTTTTCCTATTTTTCTGGAATCGTTTCGGATGGTTCCGCCGCGTTTTTGGCGCGGCAGAATCGATAGTTTGTACCATCTAACTTTATTTTACCACTTTTTCCACAAAAGAAAAAGAAATTTCTTCTGAAGATCTGGTAAATTTTCCTTAAGGAATGCAGTTTTTAGACAATTCCTGTTCTTTGTCCCTGTTTTTACCGTGTTCTTTTTGCTATGATAAAAACAGCTTATTTTACTTGATCGGAGGAACACATTATGAATTCACAGGACATCACCCGCGCACTGATCGACACAACAGTTGCACGCGCGATGGTGGAGATGGACGCAGATCCGAAACGCAGCGTCCGCAAGCTCTGCGATCTTGGCCGCCAGTTTTCCCGCGGCCGCTTTCAGAATCAGATTTTTGCCATTTTTCAGGATCTTCTGCGCAACGATGAAAGCCCGTATTATCAGGCGATCGACTTTCTGCTGCGCAGCAACGATCCGGAAGCGCTTCGTCAGTTCGGCATCAACATCGGCTACAACAGTTTTACCTACGGTGCGCAGATTCTGCGCCAGAAGCAGAAAGAACTTTCCTTTGCTGTTCCCTGGGTTGTCAAGCTCCGTCTCGACAGCCGCATCCCGGACACTTACGATTCCTCGTTTTTTGCATCCGTGGTCAGAACCGGTCTGACATACGGCATCTACTCTTATCAGCTCCGCTCCATGGATCATCATGAGGATATGGAATCCTACCTTGCCGTCATCCAGTCGCATCCGGAATGCGCGTTTCTTTGGTTTCTTTCCGATACGCCGCTTACCGAAAAACAGCAGAAACTGCTTTTATCCTGCCCGAACCTGATGGTTTCTCTTCCAATTGATGCCCCCTCAACGGTTTCCATGGCAAAAGCCCTGCGCCGTCAGAAAACGCTGTTCGGTATGCACAAAGTCTATCAGGATGCAGATGCTGCCGCTTATCTGCTCTCTTTTGACCACCTGTATTCCCAGATGGAACAGAGTGTCTTTTTCTTTCTGGTCGCAGATGATTCGTGCTCAAAAGAAAGTATCCGGGCTGTTTCCGATGTTGTTCAACAGTACCGTTTCACCCCCATACAGCCATTCTTCCCGATCGAAGTGCAGGAAGACTCCCGCAAAATTGAGCAGATTATCACCGCCAATCCGGCGTATCTGCTGCTTCTGCCGGATCACATGGCCCGCACACTCGATACGCCCACCGTTTCCTTTGAAGAGTTGTCTCTTCGGAATATATTTTACCGTGAACTGCTCGCAGATGCATAAAAGTACAGCCAAAGCGGAATTTTATTTCTTTGGTTCCGCTTTGGCTGCTATTTTTTCTGATGATCTGTATATCACTTCTTTCAGTTCTTCGACAAACGTTTCCGGTTCCAGCTCGCTTTCCATGGAAAACCAGCGCAGAACCGCGGTCAGGAAGGCATCACAGAAGAACGTTACAAACAGTTTCTGATTCTGTACCTGAAAGAGATCCTGTACAAAAAACGCCATGACCGGCTCGAGCATCTCGTAAAAGTAATCCTTAAAACTGTTCTGCCCTTCGATCCTCAGGGCACTCTGGTAAAATGCTTTATTCTGATAGAAAATATTGCAGACCGCCACCAGCACATCCCATTCATTCTCAAAGTTCTTTCCGCCCATGTTTGTCAGAAAGTCCACATAAAAGATCCAGTTTACCAGATCGTATTTATCTTTAAAATGATAATAAAAGCTTTTCCGGTTCAGACCGCATTCCTCGCAGAGATCTGAAATACTGATTTTCGCAAAAGACTTGCGTACCATCAATTTTTTCATCGCATCTGCAAGCGCACTCTTTGTACTGTTGGAATCCGCCATCTCTTCTCTCCCTCTCTTTTCGACCGTTTGTGCTATTATTCTACACCATCTTTTTCCTTTATGCAAGAAAAGCGCACCAGGAAAAGGCTGTATTTCCTTTTTCTGGCACGCTTTTTGCAATCATGCTTCTTCCGTTTTTCCATCTGCCTCCAGTGTGAACCAGAATGCCACACCGTTGTCGTAATTCTGGCAGCCGCACTGCTGCTGGAAGGAATCCATAATGGCTTTTACGATGGAAAGGCCGATGCCGCTTCCGCCGTATTCCCTTGTTCTCGCTTTGTCCACCTTGAAGAATTTCACCCATACCTTGTCGAGATCCTCCTCCGGGATCGGGTCCCCGGTATTGAAAACGGTTGTCTTTACGACATTCCCTTCTTTTTTGCAGGTGATCTCAATCGTGTGGTCGTAGTCCAGATGGTTGAGGGCATTCGTCAGATAGTTGGTGATAACCTCCTCGACTTTGAATTCATCGCCCCAGACATAGAGCGGGTCGCCGCCGGTAAAGAGCACTTTTGCCTCTTTCTGGCGGATCAGGATGTCGGAGGACTGCAGCACACCTATGATCACGGCGTTCAGATCGAACCGTTCCATATTGACCTGATCCTCACCGAACTCGAGTTGGTTCAGGTTCAGGAGTTTTTTGACCATCTCGTTCATCTTTGCCGCCTCGTCGATGATGACATCACAGTAGAACTCGCGGCTTTCCTCATCGTCGTTGATGTTGTCTTTCAGGCCTTCCGCATAACCCTGAATCAGAGCGATCGGGGTTTTCAGCTCATGTGTGACATTTGAGAGGAACTCGCGGCGCATTTCATCAATCTGCGTTTTTTTGTCAATATCTTTCTGCAGCTCAACGTTCGCACTTTTCAGCTCGGAAATCGCCTGCTCAAGCTGTTCGGACATGACATTGAAGTTGTTTCCAAGCTCGCCGATCTCGTCTTTTCCGCCGCTCACGTAGCGGGCATCGAAGTCAAGGGCTGCCATTTTTTTCGAAATTTCAGTCAGCTCCTGCACCGGACGGACGATCTGGCGGGTGATGATCCAGATCACAATGGCACCGATGATGATGATCGGAATGCCGATAAAGAGGTAAAACTGGTTGGAAAGGCCGACCGCATCCGTGATGCTCTCCAGCGGGCATCTTGCAAAGTAGCAATTTCCATTGTCAAACCAGCCGATGATCTGCAGATACTCGGCATCGGCGTGGCTGTCGTAGAATTTCTGGATCTGATAGTTGTCTTTGCTGTCAACGACTTTGGTATTTGCCTGCTCATTTCCGCTGATCAGGCCGAAGATCAGGGTCTGGAGGCTCTGGCGGTCGGTTGCGTTGGAATAGACGAAGCTGCTGAGCTCCGGTCCGGTAATAATGACTTTCAGGTTGTTGGTAGCGCAGAACTGCTCGAAGGTATCAGGGATATTGTCGCTGTCTCCGCCTGTCGCATTCAGTTTCTGAAAGCTCTCTGCCAGAATGTGTTCTTTATCCCGGATATAAAAGGACCCGAGAAAGAAGTAATTGATCAGGCCGATGATAAGCAGGGTAGCTGCCATGGTCGCAATAAAAGTGTAGGCAATTCGTTTTTTGACGGAGTGTTTTCTTCCCTTTTGTGGCATTTTCAAGTGAAACCGGTGCTTTTTCTCCGTCTGGTTTCCCATTGTCACACGGGAATCTTCTGCAGGCATCTCCATGGAAGTCTCATTTTGTTTTTCTGTTCCGTTCATGATTCGTCCGCCTCGAATTTATAGCCCATGCCCCAGATGGTCTTGATTAAATCGCCTTTGTCTCCCATTTTGCTGCGAAGTTTTTTGACGTGGGTGTCGATGGTGCGGGCGTCGCCGTAGTAGTCGTAGTTCCAGACGTTGTTCAGGATTTTTTCTCTGGAGAGGGCGATTCCCTGGTTTTCGAGGAAGTAGGTGAGGAGTTCGAATTCTTTATAGCTTAACTCCATCGGTTTTCCGTCGATGGATGCCATGTGGGCGGCTTTGTCGATGCGGATGCCGCCGGCTTCTAATACGTCGTCTTCGCCGGTTTTGCCGCTGCGGCGCAGGATGGCTTCGACGCGGGCGACGAGGATTTTCGGGGAGAATGGTTTTGAGATGTATTCGTCTACGCCGAGGTCAAAGCCGAGGAGTTCATCGCGTTCTTCGCTTTTGGCGGTGAGCATGATGATCGGGACTTTGGAGTTCTGGCGGATTTCGCGGCAGACCTGCCAGCCGTCCATTTTGGGCATCATAACGTCGAGGATGATGAGGGCGATGTCTTTCTGGGCGTAGAAGGTGTCTACGGCCTGTTCGCCGTCACCGGCTTCGATGACGTCGTATCCGGCTTTTACTAAGAAATCTTTGACGAGTTTGCGCATGCGGCTTTCGTCGTCTACTACTAGGATTTTTAATTTTTCCATGAGTTTTGTCTCCTTTATATGACGGACGGAAAACGCCCGGCTGCCTGCCCGCTCGTGCTTTTTCCTGATCTCGTTATGTTTTTATGTTTGATATTTTTACCATTTTACTTTAACATGGGTTTATGTTTTTTCTGTGAAATGGGGTGAGTTTATTTTAACATATAGAAAGGGAGTTGGAAACTTCTATTTTTTGTATTGATTAAATTTGGGTATGAAAAAAGATCTCCTGGGGTTGGCAGGAGATCTTTTTTCATACGGGTTATTCTTCTTCGTCGAGATAGTATCTACCGTAGGCGTCGGCTGCTTTAATGGCGGCGAAGACGGTCTCCGGGGTTACTTCGAATGGCATGTTGTGGAGGGTGTCGGTCTCTGCGCATGCGGTTTTGGCTACTTCCATGAGCTGGTCGTCGGTTACGTTTCCGGCACCGAGTTCAGCCAAGGTGACTGGGAGACCGACTTCGATGCACCATAAGATGATGTCTTCGAGTTCATCGAGCGGTACGTTTTCCAGGACGAGCTGAGTCAGGGTTCCGAAGGCTACTTTTTCACCGTGGTACATGTGATGGCACTCTTCGAGTACGGTGAAGCCGTTGTGGATGGCGTGGGCTCCTGCGAGGCCTGCGCTTTCAAAACCGATTCCGGAAAGGAGGGTGTTGGCCTCGATGACTTTCTCGACTGCCGGGGTGCATACGCCGGCTTCAAGAGCGATTTTGGCTTTTACACCTTCTTCCATCAGAGTGTCAAAGCAGAGTTTCGCGAGTGCCATCGCTGCCTCGGTTGTTTTTCCACCGGCGCAGGAAGTAGCTCCGCTTCTCTGGCAGGCTCTTGCTTCAAAATAGGTGGCAAGTGCATCACCCATTCCGGCTACGGTCAGGCGGACTGGAGATTTTACGATGATGTCGGTGTCCATCAGAACCAGGTTCGGGTTTGCCGGAAGGAAGAGGTATTTCTCGAATACACCCTCTTCTGTGTATACAACAGACAGTGCGCTGCACGGTGCATCGGTCGATGCGATGGTCGGGCAGATGAATACTGGTTTTTCTGCGTAGTAGGCAACTGCTTTTGCGGTATCAAAAATTTTGCCTCCGCCGACACCGATGACCAGATCACAGCCTTTTTCTTTCACGATAGCAACCAGACGGTTGATCTCACTCTCACAGCACTCGCCGTTGAAATAATCAAAAACAACGTTGCAGTCGCTTCCCGCAAAGCTTTCTTCGATCATTGTTCCGATCCGTCTGTAGCCTCCCTGGCTGATCAGAACCAGTGCTTTCTTTCCGCATTTTGCAGCA
Organism: Blautia sp. AM28-27; assembly: GCF_003480905.1. Taxonomy (NCBI): domain Bacteria; kingdom Bacillati; phylum Bacillota; class Clostridia; order Lachnospirales; family Lachnospiraceae; genus Blautia; species Blautia sp. AM28-27. The sequence continues at coordinate 600,148 of NZ_QUJK01000001.1, read as the reverse complement.
TATGTTCCGATGTTTTTCATTTCCCCTGCGCCCTGTAAATATTTGGAAGGGCTGATTAAAATTTTTGCCATTTCTCTTACGCTCCTTTTTTGTTTTTTGAACGTCATCCTCCGCTTCTGGCGTTTTCTGCGAAAAACGAGTTTACTGCAGAACTTGTCTTTATTATAATAACTGTGCTGTAAAATTGCAAGAATATTTCCATCCAAAAAGCACCCAGGAAGTTCACATATTTCCCGGGATTTTTCGGTTTATTCTGCCTGATCGTAAATGATTTTGCAACGCAGCAGTCCTGTGCGTCGTTTGGGTAGGTATACGGTGCAAACAGATAGACAACTGTCGGGGCATCGTAAAAAGCATTCTGGATTGTGCTGTCATCAGCGATGCTGTCGGCTTCGAGAATTTTGTCCAGTTCTTCCTTTTTGATCTGCTCCGGCTGGTAAAACGGGTGGAATGTCTGGCTTTGATTAAAGTAACCGCCCCTCTGATACGTTTTCACATAAATTGGCTAAGGGTTGGCTGTGTTGACGATCGCATCGGCATGAACTTTTGTGATGTCGTTTCGGATGATTTTAAATGGCATGGGGATCACCTTCTTTCGTGGGATTTATAGCTGTTTTAATTTATAAGTTGCAAACAGCGTATAATGGTATATTTACCATCCGCTCCTGCTCTTTATACTTCAATGTTGAAAATCGAACTGCTTCTTCCGGCTGGAACTTTTCGCAATATGTTTTAAGACTATGGGATCGAATGTTCTGTTCCGCCTTTACTTCAATCGGCACAATACTCTTTGCCTTCTGAATCAGAAAATCCTGCTCGAAAGTTGCTTTTTCATTTCCATAATAATATGGCGTATAAGGGGTATCTGAAATCAACTGCTGCAGAACGTACTGTTCTGTAAGCGCGCCTTTAAATTCAACAAAAATATCGTTCCCCTCCAATATGGATTCTGCTGGCAGTTCACTCATTGCTCCGAGCAGTCCTACATCCAGTACGAATAATTTATATGCATTCATATTTTTATACGCCTTCAGCGGCATATGAGGCTCATTTACCCGGTTGACTTTATATACTAATCCACAATCCAGAAGCCACTGAATTGCTATTTCAAATTCGCTGCTTCTGGCTCCTTTCTTTATCTGTCCAAAGAAAAATTTTTTATTCTCCTTCGCCAGCTGCATCGGAATAGAATCCCATACCATTCGTATTCTTGGGAGAACTTTTGCTTCAATATGCTTTCCAAAATCACCCTCATACTGCCGTACAATATCACTCTGTATCTGTCGTACTTCTGCATAATCTTTATTCAAGCGAAATGCATCTACAACTGCTGGCATGCCGCCTGTATAATAATAATTTTTCAGCCAGAACAAATATTTATCCGCAAAATTGTCAATTAAATTGTAATCCTTTGTTTCCAATGCACTTTCCAGCCCTTCTTCGTCCATAGCGCACAGGAATTCTCTAAAATTGAATGGATATAAATCCAGTAAATCTACTTTTCCCACCGGATAGGATATTCCCTCATGAAGCGCCACGCCAAGAAGTGAACCTGCTGCTATTACATGATATTCCGGTGCTTCTTCGCAAAAATATTTCAAAGATTCCAACGCTTTCGGTGCATTTTGAATTTCATCCAGAACAATCAATGTATTCTCTGGGGTAATCGCTACACCTGATTCAATATTGAGGTTCATAATAATACGTTTTATATCGAAATCCGTATCGAAAACCGCCTGCATTCTCTGATTATTGTAAAAAGAAATGTAGGCGGTTTTTTCATAATATGTCTTACCAAATTCTTTCATTAACCACGTTTTACCAACCTGCCGGGCTCCCATTAAAATCAGTGGTTTTCTGTTACTTTTTTTCTTCCAGTCTAATAGTTTATCCATTGCAAATCGACGCATGCTGATCTTCCTCCATTTCTCTTTTTTATTATTTCACATTTTTCCTGTGTTATTCTTACCCTAATTTAACATTTTTCCCGACTTAATTCAATATAAAATCAACATTTTTCCCGACTTCACCGGAACAGAATCTGCTGCGAAACCTTCTCTTAAGACAAACATAATCTCTCTACGGAAAAATACGACGGCCAGCCACCGTCGTATTTTTCGTTATCGAATATTTTTATTTTTCTTCTCTGATCAGTCTGAGTCCGTCTTTTTCCAGCAGATACTCCTTCCCGCACACCTCTCCGATATACTTCCTGTCATGCGAAATGCTGATGATGGCGCCTGGAAATTCGCGGAGCATTTTTCTTATGACCGGTCCCGATAAGGGTGAAAAGTTTCGGGTTGGTTCATCCAGAATCAGCACATTGGCATTGCCAAGGCTCATTTTCAGAAGCAATACTTTTGCCTTCTGGCCGCCGGACAGTTCGCGGATGGGGTGATCCATCTCGTCTGCCGTGTACTTCAGCGACCCAAGATACGTTCGTATCTTCGTCCTCTCACTCTTCTCCCCGGTGGAATCCAGAAAATCGACCGGCGTCATGGAAAAATCCAGCTGATCCTCGTAGTTCTGCGGCATGTAATCTACGCGGAGATCCTCCCGTTCTTTCAGCTCTGCCGCAATCTTTTTCAGCAGTGTTGTCTTGCCTGCCCCGTTCGGGCCGACAATGCATATTTTTTCCGGTCCTCTTATCTTTAAGGTGATATTTTCCGCCAGAACCCGCTCCCCATCCGGCGTTTCCAGTTTCGGAAGCTGATATTCGATGACCGTTTTCCCGGCGGGCATGGCTGCCTCTGCTCCTCCAAGCTGGAAGTAAATCGCTTCCTCCTGCTCCGGCATTTCTGTCATGCGGGCATCTTCTTTTTCAAATCTGCGGTTCATCGCCTTTACGGTATGCATTTTGTCCTTCAGATTTTTCGCCACGGACGGTGCCTGACGGGAACAGTTGCTCAAGGCGTTCTGCACGCTCTGGTATACCTTTCGGTATTTCTCATCGCGCAGCGCTTTCTCTCTCCTGTCACTCTGCGCCTTCTGTTCCTGGCGCTCGAAATTCTGCAGGCGCTCCTCTACATACGTCCGATAGGGAAGTTTCGCAACCGTGTATCTCGATTTTGTCTTCCGCACAATCTGTTCAATATGAATGACCATATTTGCCGTGTTTTCAATCAGCGTTTCATCGTGCGAAATGAAAACAACAATATGCTCCCATTCGCGGATCAGTTTCTCCAGAAGTTCCAGTGTCGCAAGATCAATATCATTTGACGGCTCATCCAGCAGAAGGACCGTGGCATCCTCCATGAGAAGACGCATCATCTGCGCTTTCACCTTCTCGCCGCCGGAAAGCTCACTCATCTGCTGATCCCGGTAGAAAAATTCTTCCGTCAGACCAAATTTTCTTGCCAGCACCGCCAGATCCTTCGGTGTCTGATCCCAGAACTTTTCTTTTTCATAGAAATACTCATACACCGTCTTCGTTTTCTCCGCCTCCGGAAGTTCCTGCGGCAGATATCCAAGCCGCTCCTTTCCGATGATGCGCTCGCCTGTGGATTCGATGTAATCTTCCGTCAGTGCGGGATCGTACATCCACTTCAGCAGCGTCGATTTTCCGTTTCCCTCCTCTCCAATGATAACGGCCTTATCACCGTCATTCAGTACAAGCTGAAAATCTTCGAGAATCACCCGCAGATCTTTTTTATGTGTCAGTGTTAATTTTTTTATCTGCATCATACAGAAGTCCCCTTTGCTCCGGCAGCCTCTTTTCTGCTTTTTTACGCAAAACGAGCCTGCCCTGCGTACGCAAAACAGACCCGCAAAAAAATATCCCTGTTCTATTCTCATAAAAAAGGGAGATGATTCAGCGATTCTCGTCTTTAAGCGTACACGAAAAACAGGCCTGTTTTCCAGGCTGCCCGTTCTTTGTGTTTTTCTTAAAGTCGATTATCGCAGAAACATTCCCTCACCTTTACACCAATGGTGCTCTTTCTTTTTATTTTCTGTTCCCTATTATAGGACAACTTACAGATAAATGCAATCCGTTTTTTTACAAATTGAGAAGTTCCTCTGCCAGCGCCTGTGCATGTTCCAGATACCAGCCGTCTTCGTCCTCTTCTGCTTCCACAAACTCGATATACTCATTCAGCGTGGCCAGCTTCACATCCAGATTGAACTGTTCGCGTGAAATCTTTGTCTTTAACGCTTCATACATCCGATCCAGAAACAGCTCTTTCTGTGCATCGTTCATGTAGAACGGGAAAGTACTCCGTGTCTCGGTCGCATGTGCCAGGAATCTTGCAATGTCCAGAGAATACGGCATCATTCCACCAAATCCCCAGTCAATCATGACAACATTTTCGCCGTCATAGATCACATTCCACTGCAGGAAATCACCGTTTGACATCGTACATGGACAGATCAGCTGGCGGTCCAGGAACATCTGATACGCTTTCCGCAGAATTGGATCATCCACTACGGACGATGCTCGGCGCAGAACGCGTTTCCAGTATTCGACAAATCTCTGCTCCACTTCATTTTCCGGCGCTTTGTCCATCGACGGTGTCCAGAAATACGACTGAATTTTACTTAAGGTTTCTGCCGCTTTTTCTGTTGTCTCGTCCGTCATATCCCGCATGTCGTTTCCTTCTACATACTTCATGCAGATCCAGTCCGCATCCTCTGCCTGCCGCATGCCGACATACTACGGTACGTGAAACTCTCCTTTTGACAGATACTGCACATAAATCTGCGCTTCTTTGCTGCCGGTTTTCTTCAGTGTATATTTTCCTGCATCTGTCTCGATCACATACACATCGTACTCCCGCACTTCATCTTCCGCCTCGCCCCACTGCTCGCAGATGCGGGAAACTGCTTTTACCGGTTCTCCGATGATTTCAAATGCCATTGTTTTGATTTCATCTGAATCTACTGATTTCTGAAAATTTCCTAACTCCATCTCTTTTGTCAAATCCTTCTCTTTTTCACATTATTCTACTACTATATCACATCTGTGACACTTTTGTCATTCTATCTTTCTGGCTTTTAAAAGCTTTGGAAAGTTTTTTCACAAAAAAGCAGGCGCACCAGACATTGCCGTCTGATGCGCCCGTATCTGTCAATTTTATGATCCAATCGAGTATTCCATCGATGCCACGCTTAAGATAACGGTTGCGCTTTCATCCCCTTCCGTAAAAGCCGTCAGCTGCAGAACCGTATCCTGCTCCCCCTGCCACTGATAAATCTGATTTCCGAGTCCAGTTGCAATTCCTCCGCCGTATAAAGAATTCAGTTCGTCTACTTCTTTCTGAATCCATGTATTGGCATCCTGTTCGATGTCAAAAGTAAAGGAAACCTGACTCAGCTGACCGTCCGAAAATTCCAGATCCATGTTAGATTCTGCATTTTCCAGGGAAAATTTTTCTTTGCTCTCGTATGTCTTTGTGCTGCTCTCATCACCCTGTCCCAGATCTTTTTCATCAAACTTCAGGAAGCTCTGTTTGAAAAGCTGTTCCGAATCCGTTCCCCATTCAAAATCCGCATACTGGAAAACCTGCTCCTCTGTACAGAGTTCCTTTAAATCCAGATCTCTGCTCTGTGATCCTCCTGCAGATGCGCAGCCCGCCAGCAAAAACAAAGGTAATAAAAAGATTGTCTGTCTTATCTTCATAAACTTCCCCCCTTCTGTTTCCTGATTTTTTAATTAATACTGAATATTCTATCGTTTCTTTATTTTTTCTGTAAATTTATTGTATCATACTTTATTCTGCTGCGCAATACTTTTATCATGTTTCTATTTGCATCAAAGGAATGGCCGCCTCATGATATGCATAGAAAAAGACCGGTAACCCGATCTTTTTCCATACACCTTTTATCCAATTACACTCGTGCCAAATGGCATAAACGAAAGCCTTGCCATCTTGAAAAACTGCCGTCCAAACGGAATTCCAACAATCGTAATACACCAGATGCATCCTGCAAAAATCCATGCAAGTCCGCCGAACATGCCTCCAAATATAAACCACAGAATATTTCCCAAAGTTCTCATATCCGCATCTCCCCTGACGCCATTCCAGACACTGCCAGCTATCCATTATTTTGTGAACAGTTTGCCGCATCGATCGCCAGCACCAGTAATAATGCCGGAATTTCATTGCTCGGATTATCATATTCGATGACATACATGTCACCCCAGCTCAGAAGTTTTTTATGTACGTGGACGACTGCACTGCAGGCTTCATATACATCGTAATCCCATCCCATGAAGTCACCTTCTGCACGCCATCCCATGAAATCTACATCGTATTTGGGGCGGAACAGTGCAAAACGTTTTTCGATATGTCCCATTAACTGCCCGTTCCATTCAATTTCGAAAGTCGGAAGAAAGCAAAATAATTTCTGTTTGATAAACCCAATTTCATTATGCGCCGCATCGTACACATGCAGACGGTGTCCCAGCGAGATAAATTCATTTTTCACAAAATACTTTTGGTTCCCCTGCTCGTCATAGATATCATACGTGTCTGACCAGGAAAATACACGTTGTTTGATTAGTAACTGCATATCTGCTCCCCTTTTCATTTTTCTATCAGATAATCAACTTTTTTATGGAAAATTTTTCCTTTTCCCCTTAATTTTCGACCGCGATTTTGACCCCATTTTTTTCGGTCTGAAACAGTCTATAGCAAAACCTCCATATATCGCAGCACCTTTGGCTTCACACGAAGCTGATCTGCGTACTGCATCAGTCTGTGAATGTTCTTATCCTTGGATGCTGCATAGCGTTTCATAGCTTCTCCGACAATCTGTATATCACTGCCGCTGCCGCGCAGGATGTCACACAGCGTCCGTTCCAAATTGTAAACACGAATTGGATTGCCGGATGGGGATTTCATTTCAATTCTGCCAAGTTCATAGTTCTCCGGCACAACGCGCTTGACAATTAGATTTTCCCGTTTCAAGGATGAAGCATTGTAGCCTTTGGGAAAGGTCATCGTATATTTTGCCGGGGTACGATCCGAATAGCCCCGCAGATACAAAGCAGTATCGTGCGAATAAATTCCGCGCCCATACTTTCGCTGTAAAAGGTAGAAATCATCCTCCCATACGTCGCTCCACACATACAGGCCACGCCCGAAGCGGTATATCTCGCCGCTCTTGACAAACTTCTGTAAAACGCTGCGGTGCAGTCCGGCTTCTGTTACTTGCGCTGCGGTAATCGTACCGTCCTCTGACGCTTCTCGCAGTTCTTCGATTTTCTCCTTAACATTCATGTTTCTCACCCCTCTTTGACAATCACACATTATATTATATTGAAATAATGTGTGATTGTCAACTGTAAAGCGACGAACACACATTAAATTACGCAAAAATAATGTGTGATTGTCAGATACCAGGGAATTTCTAACATGTACTTAAGTAAAAAACAAAGAACGGCATAGCCGTTAAGCTATATCGTTCCTTGTTTCCATATTTTTTAAATTACCACCGCATTACTGGCGTTTTTTCTGCGGACGGTTTCTTCCAGCACACCGAAAAATCCTGCCACCAGCGCCATTAAAATGCCGGTCAAGGTCGCATCTCCTGTTTCTAGGCTTCCGGCTTTGGTGATAGTCGTACATTTTTCATTGTCATTCACAATGTTTCCAGTTCTTACGATTAGGACCGTAGTTCTTATGAAGCGGTTATGGCATAATCAATATATAGAAGCAAATGCAATTGATAAGTTACGGAATATATTGGGCTACAATGCGAAAGGTATCATGACGCATTATTCGGATGACAATGTGTTTTAAAGCCTGTATAAATCGGCACATGCATAGAACATAATGAAACAGCCTCACCCCTGAAAGTCCCGGTAGTGAGGCTGTATTCTTTTCCTTAATCTTTTTCTGTTAATTTCACCCGTTCTCCATTTGTCAGTTCTGATGTGCTTACGACCATCGGTTCGTCTACTTCTGATAAAAGTACCACGAAATCTGAATTTCTATTTGGAAAACATGTCACAGCTTTTTCTTCCAGAATATTTTCATACCCCCAGGCTCCCTTCTGACGCTTAATATAATAGACACACGTTTTTCCAAAGTCTCCTTCATGAATCGCCTGCCGTGTGATCACTTTTGGAAAAACATCTTCAGAAGTGATTTCGATTTTTCCCTCAACGTTTTCACCAATCGAATGTTTTTCATACAGATCTACCGTAAGCTCATACAAATCATCCTTTCGAATGACAGAACACACTTTTCCAACCAGAAGATCTCTGCCCTCCTGCAGCAAAGATTCCGGAACGTTATCATACATGCTGATATAGCCAATTGCCTGATCAGCTGCGCTTACTTCCAAATCAACTGGAAATTCATACTCAATGCTGCCTTCCTGTGCCTCCTCTGTCCAGACGGAAGGAAGCGTTTTGTTCTCTTCTTTGACCGACCAAAACGTTGCGGCAGTTAAAAACAGAAACCACAGAGCGATTAACCCTATACTTATTTTTTTGAACTTCATCGTACTTTCTTCCCCTCTACGCTTTCACACCGGACATACTGATTCCCTGTATCAAATAGTCCTGTCCCATTAAGAATATCAATAAAACTGGTACTGCGTAAAAAACGGACGCTGCATAAAAGATATCCGGCTGTTCCTCTAAAATCTGGCAAAGATACACGGATAACGGCTGCTGATATGGCTCTCTCAAAAAAATGACCGCCTGGTCTACAATATTCCAATTGTCAATAAAAATCAGGATTAATGCAGCAGCAATGGCTGAACTCAAATTAGGCTTTACAATGGAACGATAAATTCTGTATTCGCTGGCTCCGTCCAGTCTGGCTGCTTCTAACGTTTCCTGCGGAAAATCCTGTATCTGCTGACGAATCAGAAATACCCCCAATGGCTGAAACATTGCCGGAAGAATAATTGCCAAGGACGAATTTTGAATGCCCAGCCAATTCGCCACTAAATAATTTGGCACTAAAGTCAGCGGCAGCGGCATAAGCATGACAATCATGTAAAGATAGAACAAAATCTCCTTGTATTTCCACCTGCATTGCCAAAAGCCGTATGCGGCAAGCGGTGCAAGCAAAAGCTGTCCAATCAAAACCGGAATAGTAATAATCAGGGAATTCCACATCATCCGCAAATACAAAGGTCTCTTAAAGAGCAATATAAGATACTCTTCTGGAACTTGTACCGACTTTCCAGCCACAAACAACAACGGAATGACTGCCAAAATGACAGCTCCCATGCAGATCAGCTTTTCGAAAAAATTCGAATATCTCTTTTTCATAAAATCACCCACAAAAGATCTTTACAAATAATCCAGATTCTTCCTCTGGACCCGATAAATGATGCCCAGAAAGATTCCCAGTATGAGAAACATACACCATGCTGCAGCAGACAATTTCTGCATATTAAGTGACAAAAACTGGTTATTCATATAGTGCTGCAGCATATAAACATACGGTGATGGATAGGCCCCATACAGCATATAGATCTCTTTAAAAACCTTAAAAGAATTCACGATCGACATCAACAGCACAACTAACGTCGTTGGTTTTAATAAGATCCATGTAATATATTGGAATTCCTGCCGCCCTGTAGCTCCATCCAGCTGGCACTGCTCATGATAGATCTGCGGAATCCAGTTTATCCCGGACCAGAAAAGGACAATCGAAAAACTGATATTTTTCCACAGATACATCAGGATAATAATCAAAATGGCCCATCTGGAATTCTCAATATCGAACATGTTTTTTCCAAAAAGCTGTAAAAACCCATCCAGAAAACCATTTCTCTCAAACAAATATTTCCAGAAAGCAATCACCGTTCCAGATGGAACGATTAATGGGATCAGGAGCAGGATAAGAAGAATTCGACCTCTCCTCTGCTTTTTCAAAACCAGTACCAGAAGCAAAGCAATCGCCATTCCCAGCGGTATTGCAATCCCGCAAAAAATTCCGGTATTACGGAGTGCTGAAAGGAATAACTCATTTTCGAATAACAGTTTAAAGTTTTTAAGACCCACCCATTCCTTGTTCATCATGTTGTCAATCACTGCAAAATACAAGGACAGAAGAAACGGCACGATGTAAAAAGCCATGATCCCGATAAAACTTGGAAGGATAAAACACATATAAATAAAATTTCGTTTTTTCATTTCATATACCTGATTCCATGGATTAAGGACAGCTTCTACTCATTAACATAAAGCTCTGCTCTTTGCTGAAAAAGCTTCGCACATTCCTCTGGGGTGATTTTCTGCTCCATACATTCGTTTCGAATTTCAGTCAAAATACTGTCTAACTGTAAATCCCGAAAAGCTTTTGCAGAAACTTTTTCATTGTATGCTTCCCATTTTTCTGCTGTGTCGTCATCATTTTCCAATTGATACGCAACAAGCTGCCGTGTGTTTTCTTTGTTCAGCATACTGCCATAGGTAAAGAAATTTCTGTAGTAAGAATCACTGTTTGCATCTTCGAACTCAAATTGTTTCTGACCAATGCAGAATTTGATAAATTCCCATGCAAGCGCTTTATCTTTGCAGCCTGAACTCATGGAAAAGTCCTCACCAATTCTCCAGAAAGGAATTTTTCCATCCGTTGATTTCAACAGGATCGGTTTTGTTGCCGTATCGGTTTCTTCAAACATTCCGCTCGGAGAACCTTCGAGTAAATTTGTAAATGTATTCAGCAGGACACTCTTTCCGGAAAAGCTTTTAATATCCATGAATGCATGGGTCGCATAGGATGGTTGATATTGATACAGTTCCTGCATTTTTCTCAGAAAATCCACATAATTTTCTGAATCAAAATTTACTTCTTCCTTCTTCAAATAAGCTCTGTCCTCTGTCATCGGCAGAAACACGTAAATATTGTTTTGTACATCAATCGTAAAATCATCATCTGCAATTGGCTTGGCCTGCTGATATAACTCATATAAATCATTGATATCCATTTCGTCCGGGACTTCATAATTCAGTTCATCCGTTATGTTTCTATTCAACCGAAGCATAACATAATAAAAACCTTCCGGAATTTGATACAGTTTTCCATCGACTTCTGCTGCTCGCAGGATATTATCGTAATAATCATCTCTGTTAAAATTAGGATCTGCATCAATATACTGATTTAAGTCCTCGAAATAGCCGCTGCCTTTCGTCTTAATTTCCGATGGTAAATACGTTGCATCATAAATATCCGCCCGTTGATCCGATGCAAGTTCTGTAAGCAAGGTATTTAAGCCTTCATTATACTGTTCATCCGTAACATCATTGTCAAAAACAACCTTTGTTTCAATTTTTACGCCTGGATGCTCCTTCATAAATAAATCAATCATATGCTGGGTCTGCGGCTCAATAAATAAGGTTCCATATGTAAGCGTTCCTTCCAAATCAGCTCCCTCTTCATAGACAGAAATATCATTTCTCACATCTTTTTCATCTTGGGACCCACTTTGTGTGCTTCCACAGGCGCCAATCGCTGCTGCACATAGCATTCCAATTACCACGCAGGATACCTTTTTACCATATTTTCCGAGTTTTTTCATAGGCACTTTTCCTTTCAATTTTTCTCACCGCTTATATTTCTATATTTTATTATATACCCTCCGTTTCATTTGACAATATGCTTATTTTTACTATATTTTCAGAATTATTTTTATTGGTTTTGCACCTAAAAATGCCCTGACACTTTTTCCTTTTTGAAAAATAGCATCCGGGCATATCTCCTAATATTATCAAATCACTTTATTTCACTCTCTGATAATTTTATCTTCTAAACTCTTTTCCTTCTTTCTCCTGTATCATCCCTAACATTTTTTCAAAAGACTGTTCAAATCCCTCAGTATCCGCCTTTTTTTCGCTTCTTTGTCCTTCTGACACGATGATGCGGGTATTTTTTCACTTCGTTGTTTAAATAACGCTCCATGAGAATGATGAATCGCATAAGAACCTCTTCCCAACGCTATCGCCGTCACACCATAATCCTGCGATACGACAATATCGCCTTTATGACAGACACGGATCAGTTCATAATCCACAGCATCTGCTCCATCACCAACCACGACTATTTCGCTATAATCCGATATCAAATATCAAATCATGATTGGTATCGCACAACAGTGTTACCGGAACACAATGCTCTTTTGCAATTTTCTCAACCGTCTCAATTACCGGACAGGCATCTGCATCGACCAATATTTGCATTCTTCTGTTTCTCCTACTTTATGATTACCCAATTCGATTTTCTGTTTGTTCCATTTTGTACCAACACACCATTTTGCTGTAAAGAAACAAATATTCGTGAAACAGTTCTTTTGGACACACCGATCTGTTCCGCATAATACGCCTGGGTTGCAAATGGGTTCTTTTCTATAGCCTGTAACAGTTTTTCTATCTGAACCTGTTCCTTCGTTCGTGATATTTTAACGCCATCAATGCCATTTTTTATATCATTAACGCCATTTTTTGTTTTCTTGGCGTTGATTCTGGCGTTATTTGTATCGTTTTGTCCTCGATAGATATTGATACGCAAGTCAACTTCTCCACCAATAAACTCCGGTTCCTGTAGTCCAGCAGATTTTACCTTGTCTATAATTCTCGGAATCCCGCTTCCCCAATGTTCAATCAGATTCATATACGAAAAGGCATGTGCAAGGGCTTCATTCCTGATTTTGGAATAGCCTTCTTTCATACGCTCCAACGTTTGTCCCATCGGCAATTTCCCCGGCGATGTGATTTCCAGTCGGTTGTCATACACCGCAACCTGTATTGTACCATGATCCAGATAGCTGCGATGCACCACCGCGTTGATAATCAGCTCACGAATTGCATCCGGCGGGATTTCATAAATATCCTGACGGTAAATGCCGACAAGCGTAGCTCCCAGATGAATATTTCGCAGAACAAACTGAAATGCTTCCTCTATTTGTTCCCACAAAGGACCCGTATATTCCCTTCGATCAACAAAAACCGCTTTCGTTGTTCCCTTAAACACACCGCACTGAATGGCAACATGAAGCCCTCCACAGCCCGTTAAGATAGCATAAGCGTTAGAAGGGTAGTCTTTTCCATCACGTTCAATCAAAATACCCCAGGACCGAAGCTGCTGCTTTCCAACGTCTTTTACCGATGCTTTCTGCTCCTCATTATGGGCATTTTTGACTGCCTGCTCCTTCATCGCTTTACAAAGCGTATCAATTTCTTCTTCTGTAACACTCAGTCCAGTACATAACGCCTGATCAAAATAACGATTGCTTCCCTCAAGCATCAGCTCTTTGATCATATACTCGTCAGCAAGCCGGGTTGTTCCAGCAACACGGACATATACGCCTCTCTCTCGTCCAAGCGCTTTAATGTAATATGGCCGCTGTCTGCCTTCAGAAATTTCTGCCACAATAACCGTCTTGCCATCAACTGTCTGCAGCGTAATATCTGGAATAATTGCCGGTTCACAGCTATCCGAGACGGCATTGGCAATCGCATCCATCTTTTTGAATACATCTTCCTTGTCAAAGCCAACCACTTCTCGGGTTTTGTCCGCAATTCCAAAAATAATTTTTCCTCCGGTTCCATTTGCAAAGGCAACCACAGACTTCATATATTTGATGCTCTTTTCCGGCAGGTTCTCTTTGAATTCTACGTTTTTGGATTCTCCTGCAAGAATTTCTTCTATGGTCATAAATACACCTCGCTATCCGTGTTTATTTTAATAAATCAATGCTTAAAGTTCTCTTTATATCTGTTACCTTAACATATAATTCTCATTCAAGCAATGCAGTACTTTTAAAAATCGTAATTCATTTTTTCAAGTCTGTCAATTCTATTATTTTCCTTTTCTCGCGCATGATCAGATTCAATCATAGGGCGAAAAGTACAGAATCTATTAGTCCCTTACCAACTCAAAACATCCTTAAGCATTTGTTTTACCGCTTCAAAAGTTAACCTGCTGGATATTTTTTTATATTGTGAACAGAAATCTTTGTTATAAGGAGCCACCGTTTTTAAATAGTGCATATGCACTATTTTCTTACCGAAGATGACGATCTTGATGAGGATGAATTTGAAGAAGGCTTTTACATTGACTTCTTTTAATCTATCGTCTGTTTGCCATGCCCGCCTTTGTGCGGGCTCTTTTTATCAAGAGTTCGACGGAAGTCGAACTTTCCTATTGTACAAAAAAGCAGGCACATCAAGTATCTCTACTTCATGTGCCTGCAGCACTTTGAAACGGTCTCTTTTACGTTCTTAACAGTGCGAATAAAGATAAAGTTTGACAAAATTTCGAATTTTTCCTTTCTTTTTTGACCAAAATTCATGCGGTTTTAAACGGTCTGAAACGGTCTAAAGCGGCATTTTTGCCCTGTTTTTTCCATCAAAAATGTACAAAAAAACCGCTAAAACACTGGATTTTAGCGGTTTTTCAGGTATGGACCTGAGGGGAATCGAACCCCTGTCCGAAAGCCTATTCATTCAGGCATCTCCCATTACAGTCATTCTATTAAAGGTTCCCCCGTCGGCACGCCGGATGACAGGCTTGCCGCTTCGGTAGCTTCATAAAATCTTCCATCTCCGCAAAGCTTTGGAAACGAAGTGCTCCGCATCTGTTTGATGCCAGGAGAATAGCCGCGGAAAACTATTCAGCTGACAACGCCGCACTTAGGCAGCGTACGCTACGTAATTATCGTCTGCGTTTAAATTTAGGTTCCAGGTTGATGACGCGGTCCCGGAGTCCACGAATGGCTTCCCAAACTTCAAAACCCCCGTCGAAACCAGTACAAGCCCGTGCTGGTTCTACAGACGCTTTTCTTTGATACGGGGACGCAAACAGATCGTCCCGGTGCAGTGAAAACTCTCTTTCAACTGCCGTATATTGTATTATAGTCTTTCCCCATACTTTTTGTCAAGGATTTTTAATACAGATTTTTAACTTTGAAATCTCTCTCCGCCTCACGTCTCTGATCCTTCTTTGCGATATCCTGCCGTTTATCATACAGTTTTTTACCGCGCGCCAGACCGATCTCGACTTTTACGAGGCTGCCTTTAAAATACACCTGCAGCGGAACGAGCGTGTAGCCTTTTTCCTTGATCTGCGCCTCAAGTTTGCGGATCTCATAGTCGTGCAGCAGCAGTTTCCGGATGCGCAGCGGGTCTTTATTGAATATGTTGCCCTTCTCGTACGGACTGATGTGCATGCCGTAGATGAATACCTCATCACGCTCAATGCGGATGAAGGACTCCTTGATGCTGCATTTTCCCATGCGGAGGGATTTTACCTCGGTACCGGCAAGGGAGATGCCGGCCTCGTATTTATCCTCGATAAAATAGTCATGATATGCCTTTTTATTGTTGGCAATCATTCGATTTCCTTTTTGTTTTGCCATAGCTTTTTCCTCCAGGGATTTATTCTGTCTCGGTTTCTTTTTCTACATACGTAAAATTGATTGTCCGGTTGGCAGGCTCGGCGTTTCGTACACGGACACGCACCGGCTCACCAAGGCGGAATACTCTTCCGTGCTGCTCTCCGACCAGACGGTAATTTTCTTCATCAAAATTATAATAATCATCTTTGAGCGTCATAATGTGAACGAGTCCCTCTACGGTATTGGGCAGCTCCACATAGAAGCCCCAGCCGGTCACACCGGAAATGACGCCGTCGTACTCTTCGCCGACATGCTCCAGCATATATTCGGCTTTCTTCAGCTTCACAGCCTCTCTTTCTGCCTCTGCAGCACGCTGCTCCATCGCACTCGACTGCTCCGCCACATGCTGCAAAATGGACGAATATTTGCCGATTCTGCCGCCCTTGTCGAGACGTCCCCGCAGATCGTCCTTGATAATGCGGTGGATCTGCAGATCCGGGTAACGGCGGATTGGTGAGGTAAAATGGCAGTAATATGACGCTGCCAGTCCGAAGTGGCCGCTGCATTCAGGGGTATAAATGGCTCTTGCCATCGACCGGAGCAGCAGGCGGCTGATCAGCGGCTCTTCCGGGGTTCCCTCGATGCTGGTGAGAATCTTCTGCACCTCACCCGGCGTAATCTCATGGGAACGCTTTTCGACTTTGATGCCCTGTTCACGGATCAGCGTCAGCGTTGCCTCCATGCGGTCTCCGTCCGGCTTGTCATGCGTCCGGTATAAGAACGGGATTTCGCGTGTGCAGTATTCCTCTGCCACGGTCTCGTTCGCCATCAGCATGAAGTCCTCGATCATCCGTGTTGCCACGTTCGACGGATACGGGCGGATCTCCACCGGCGTCCCTTCTGCATCAAGAATTACTTTGCTCTCCGGGAATTCAAAATCAATTGCTCCGCGTTCTTTCCGACAGCTCCGGATCAGTGCAGACAGTTCCTGCATCTGGCGGAACATCGGAACCAGCTCATGATATTCCTCCAGCAGCTCCGGATGTGCTTCCGGCTCGGTCAGGATTGCATTGACGGCGGTGTAGGTCATGCGGCGGTCCACGCGGATCACCGTCTCAGCGATCTGATGGCCGATCATGCGGCCTTTCTCGTTGATCGTCATAATACAGGAGAGTGCCAGGCGCTCCTGCCCTTCATTCAAGGAACAGATGCCGTTTGACAGACGCTTCGGCAGCATCGGAATGACGCGGTCCGGCAGATAGACACTGGTGCCGCGCTTTAACGCCTCACGGTCGAGGGCGGAATTTTCCTGCACATAGTTGCTGACATCAGCGATATGAACGCCAAGCGTCCACGTATCGCCCGCTTTTGTGACGGATACGGCGTCATCGAGGTCTTTGGCATCCTCGCCGTCGATTGTCACCATCTGCCAGCTTTTCAGATCGAGGCGGCCGTTGTAATCGTTTGGAATTACTTCCTCCGGGCATTTTTCTGCCTGTGTGATCACGCGTGCCGGGAACTCCTCCGGGATCTGGTAAGCGTCCACGACTGCCTGGATATCGACAGTCTGGATACGCGGCTTCTTCTCTGTGTCGCCGTCCTTTCCATTCTTTCTGCGGAATCGGTCATCGCGTCCTCTTCTGCCCTGCTCTCCGGCGCGGCGGTCTCTTTTTTCCCGTTTTTCCGTCGTTGTGGATGCACCGCGGCTCTTCTGGTAACGGCCGTCGGAGATCACATCGATTTTTCCTTCTTTTACCAGGATTTCCATAACCTCCGCAAGCTCCGACCGTTTTGCTTTCGGCACCTGCAGCAGCATGGCAATGTCTTTCAGACGCATCGGCTCATAGTTTTTCGAACTTACGAGATCAATGAGCAGCGTCTTGCGGTTTTTCAGCAGTTTCGAACTTCTGGAACGCGGATGGCCCGCATGACCGCCATGGTTCCCGCTGTTCTGTCCTGCATGGGACACCGCGCTGCCCTGCGGATATTTCCTCCGATCTTTTTTCTTCTTATTATCTTTCATCTATTATCTCCTCTTTGTAGAAAAAGACACCCTTACGCCTTCTCGTGGGAATAAGGATGTCTTTACTTTGCTAAAAATTCATGTTTAATACAACCGACAGTACAACAAACAGAACTGCCATGATTTTTGTTGCACGGATCAGAGTTCCTTCTGCAGAACGGCTTTTGTTTCTTCCCCAGTAAGTGTCTGAGATACCTGCGATAGCACCGAGACCCTGCTGTTTTCCTTCCTGCATCAATACAACAACGGTTAAAGCAATACAATCAATGACATAAATGACTGTCAAAATCGTTCTTAAAATTTCCACAATTACACCTCCTACGGCCAACTTATATTATTTTACCATAGCAGGAGTTCGATTTCAACTGTTATTTGCCTATTTTACGCCGTTTTTCACCATTCTCTTACGCAGGTTCCCTTTTGCGGGAACGGATTCCGGTATTTCGCTTCCTCACCGAGGCGTTCCTCGATGCGGAGAAGCTCATTGTATTTCGCATTCCGCTCCGACCGGCACGGTGCTCCGGTTTTGATCTGGCCGGCGCCTGTCGCGACGGCAAGGTCTGCCAGAAAATCATCCTCTGTCTCTCCGGACCGGTGGGAAATGACGGCGCGGTACCCTGCTCTCTGCGCCATCTCCACCGCATCCAGCGCCTCAGAGAGCGTTCCGATCTGGTTTACCTTGATCAGAACCGCATTTGCCGTGCCAAGTGCAATGCCGCAGGAAAGCCTTCTTACATTCGTCACAAACAGATCATCCCCGACCAGCTGTACTCTGTTCCCGAGCGCTTCCGTCATCTGTTTCCAGCCTTCGAAATCGTCCTCGCACAGCCCGTCTTCGATGGATACGATCGGGTATTTTTCGATCAGTTCCTCATAGTAGGCAACCATTTCTGCGGTATCCCGAAATACTGTCTTTCCGCACTGACGGGATTCCCCGGGAAAGTAGTAGACGTTCCTGCTCTCCTCGTAGAGCTCGCTTGCCGCCGCATCGATCGCGATCATCACGTCGTTTCCGGGCGCATAGCCGGCTTTCTGGACCGCATTGACAATGAGATGCAGTGCTTCATCGGAATCCTTTAAATCCGGCGCAAAGCCGCCCTCATCGCCGACAGAAGTCGAGTATCCCTTCTCCTTCAGGAGCTGCTTCAGCGTATGGTAAATCTCCGCGCACATGGAAAGACCCTCCCGGAATGAGGGAGCGCCGCACGGCATAATCATAAATTCCTGCAGATCGACGGTGTTGTCGGCATGACGGCCGCCGTTTAAAATATTCATCATCGGCACGGGCATACGGCTTGTGTGGCAGCCGCCCAGGTACTGGTACAGCGGTAGATGAAGCGCATTTGCCGCCGCGCGCGCCACAGCAAGTGAGACACCGAGAATGGCGTTTGCCCCGAGGTTTTCTTTCGTTTCGGTTCCGTCTGCCTGGCACAGGATATGGTCAATCCGCTCCTGCTCGAGCGCATTCTCGCCGACAACGGCATCGGCCAGCACGGTATTGACCGCTTCTACAGCCTTTCTCACGCCCTGCCCCAGATAGCGCACTTCCTGATCTCTTTTTTCCAGTGCCTCAAATTTTCCTGTCGATGCCCCGGACGGCACCTGGGCACGCCCCATATGGCCTTCCAGCCCGAGAATCCCCTCCCCGACGGCCACTTCCACCTCTACGGTCGGATTTCCGCGCGAATCCAGAATTTCTCTTCCTGTCACGCTTCGAATTGGTAAATATCGAAACATAGTTTTCCCTCCTGTTTTGCTGCAAAGTGAACAGTAACCAAGTTTCTTCTCTGCGTTCACAGTATGACCGTGCTATGGGAAAAATATGTTACTCTCTCTGTCGAAACCTCTTTTTTCCAGTCCTTATTCTTTTCAAACATAAAAAAACGCAATATGAAAGCCATCCGATTTTTCCATTTTCGGATGGCTTTCATAAGTTAGAACTGTGCATTGGACTGAATCCTTTCTTTTTTTGTTCTTTTGTTCTTTTGTTTCGCTTTGTGGTACTTCGTTACGTTTTCTTGGGTCCATACCTTCGCTTTCTTAGTTTATGGGGTAATTCGTTATGTTCTCGGTGGTCCGTCCTCTCTTTCTGTTTTTTTCTTCCGTTTTCTTTTGTTGACTTTACTATATCAGTTTTCTCACCGTTTGTCAACACTTTATTTTGATTTTTTATCTGTTTTTCATTTTTATTCTGTCTCTTATTGCGTAATTATTTTTATTTTCAGATTATTATGATAAAATATCCCTGCCGCACCCGTTTCAAAACGAATCCGGCAGGGACATTTTCACGATTTCTCTTTATTTCTTAATCAGCAGGGATTTTCCTGTCATTTCTTTTGGCTGCTCCATTCCCATCAGCTCGATCAGGGTCGGTGCGATGTCTGCCAGGCATCCGCCCTCTCTTAACGTGTAGGATGGGTCTGCATTAACCAGAATGAACGGAACCGGATTGGTGGTATGAGCGGTGTATGGCTCGCCGGTCTCGTAATCTACAAGCTGCTCTGCATTTCCGTGGTCCGCACAGATGAACATCTGGCCGTCAACCTCTTTTAATGCCTCCACTGCCTTGCCTACGCACTCATCAACAGCCTCAACTGCCTGGATTGCTGCGCTCTCAACACCGGTATGGCCAACCATATCCGGATTTGCAAAGTTGATGATGATAACATCATATTTCTGGGAACGAATAGCATCCGTCAGCTTGTCGCATACTTCGTAAGCACTCATCTCCGGCTTCAGGTCATAAGTAGCAACCTTCGGGGATTTTACAAGGATTCTATCCTCACCTTTATTTGGCTCCTCAACGCCGCCATTGAAGAAGAAGGTTACATGTGCATATTTCTCGGTCTCAGCAATACGTGCCTGAGTCATGTTATGTGCTGCCAGATACTCACCGAAGGTGTTGGTGATCTCTTCTTTTTTGAACGCAACGGATTTGTTCGGGATAGTCTCATCGTATTCCGTGAAGCATACGTAGGTCAGATCCAGACGTTTTTCTCTCTCGAATCCGGTGAACTCATCTGCGCAGAATGCTCTTGTCAGCTCTCTTGCACGGTCCGGGCGGAAGTTGAAGAAAATCACAGAATCTTTATCCTGAATCGTTGCAACCGGTTTTCCGTCTTTTTTCAGAACGGTCGGCAGAACGAACTCATCGGTTTTTTCAGCATCATAAGAAGCCTGAACAGCCTCTGCTGCATCGGTTCCTTCTACGCCTTCCCCTTTTGTCAGAGCTTTGTAAGCCAGCTCGACACGATCCCAGCGGTTATCACGGTCCATTGCATAGTAACGGCCGGAGATTACGCCGATTTCGCCGACACCGATCTCATCCATTTTTGCCTGCAGCTGCTCTACATAAGATTTTCCGGATGCCGGAGGAGTGTCACGGCCATCCAGGAAGCAGTGTACATAAACTTTCTCGAGACCTTTGCGTTTTGCCAGCTCCAGAAGTCCGAATACGTGGGTGATGTGGCTGTGAACACCGCCGTCAGAGAGAAGTCCGAACAGGTGCAGTGCGGAATTGTTTGCTTTTGCATTTTCAACAGCCTTTACCAGCTCTTCATTCTCGAAGAAATCACCGTCCTGGATTGCTTTTGTGATTCTGGTCAGCTCCTGGTATACAACACGGCCTGCACCCATGTTCAGATGGCCTACCTCAGAGTTACCCATCTGTCCGTCCGGAAGACC
This sequence comes from Blautia sp. AM28-27, assembly GCF_003480905.1. Lineage (NCBI taxonomy): Bacteria > Bacillati > Bacillota > Clostridia > Lachnospirales > Lachnospiraceae > Blautia > Blautia sp. AM28-27. Next base: position 579,141 of record NZ_QUJK01000001.1, on the reverse strand, counting down.
TACAGCAAGTCCGCTGGCCTGTCCTTTTACGTACGGGCACTGGCTCATCAGCTGGTCCATAATCGGAGTTTTCGCTTCGCAGACAGCGTTATGCTCGCATTTGTCATTCAGTCCATATCCGTCAAGAATCATTAATACGGTTGGTTTTTTACTCATTGTGAATTCCCTTCTTTACTTAAATTTTGGGTAACAATCCAGAGCCCCGTCTCGATTCCGCTTACGCTGCATCTCGATGTTGCTTTTCGCCATATGAAACTCCAGAAAAAGCGCTCCTTCATGCAAGCAGGATTCGCGATTTTTCTTCCATTTCGCATGGCTCTGAATTGTTACATTTTGTTAGTATACCCGGATTGTCGAAGAAATCTCCTGGATCATCGACATTCCGCCTAAAATCTGCATGGCATCCTCAAAATGGCGCTCTTTGACCTCGTCCGTAATGACGACGATCTCGGCGTATTTTCCATTGACACGTTTCTGAAGCATCTGTGCAATCGAAACCTTGTTGTTTCCAAAGACAGAAGCTACCGATGCCAGCGTTCCATACCGATTTTCAATCTGCATGCGTACAAAATATTTCGACTTAATTTCGCCGACACGCTTGATCGGGCATTCCCGGTAGCATGTGCAGCCGATTCTGCCGCAGCAGTTCCATAAAATATTGCGCACAACATCGAAAATATCGCCCACAACGGCACTCGCAGTCGGAAGCTCTCCGGCACCTCGTCCGTAAAACATCGTATCCTGTACGGCATCGCCTGTCAGGAATACGGCATTGTAGGAATCATTGACAGTCGCGAGCGGATGATTGCTGTCGATCAGCATCGGATGAACGCGGGCTTCGATTCCTTCCGGGGTATCTTTTGCCACGCCAAGCAGCTTGATCGTGCATCCCATCTCTTTTGCATACTCGATATCAGTCGCCGTGATTTTGGTAATGCCTTCGGTGTAAACATCTTCAAATGTCACTCTGGAGTTGAACGCTGCCGAAGCTAGGATTGCTACCTTGCGGCCGGCATCAAGACCTTCCACATCTGCGGTCGGGTCTGCTTCTGCATAGCCCATGTCCTGCGCCAGACGGAGCGCATCACCAAACTCCATGCCTTCCTGCGACATTTTTGTGAGAATGAAATTTGTGGTACCGTTGAAAATACCCATCAGCTCTGTGATATGATTGGCGGCAAGGCACTGTTTCACCGGACGGATGATCGGAATTCCTCCCGCCACGGATGCCTCATAGAGAAAATCTTTTCCGTTTCTCTTTGCTGTCGCAAGGATTTTTTTGCCCTCGGATGCCACCAGATCTTTATTTGCCGTTACAACATTCTTTCCAGCATCCAGGCAGGCAAGAATGTAATTCATGGCCGGCTGTTTTCCACCCATAACCTCAACAACAATCTCGATTTCCGGGTCATTGGCAATCTCCTCGAAGCTGGTGGTAATGATGGAGGGATCGTCAACCTTTGCAGCTGCTTTTTCCACATTGCGCACAAGAATTTTTTTCAGCTCTACACGTGCTCCCAGCTTCGGAAGCATTTCCTCCTGCTGGCTTTTCAGCACTTTATACACACCGGTACCGACAGTACCAAGACCCAGCATTCCGATTTTAATTACTCTTTCCTCTGCCATACTCATCTCTCTCTCTTATTTCAGGGATACGATGCATTCAATTTCCACTTTTGCTGCTTTCGGAAGAGCGGCAACTGCTACACAGGAACGAGCCGGTTTGGACTCGCCAAAGAAAGCACCGTATACTTCATTTACCTTGGCAAAATCGTTCATATCGGTCAGGAAAATGGTTGTTTTCATCACTTTCGTGCGGTCAGTTCCTGCTGCTGTCATGATTGCGTCCAGATTCTTTAAAGAGAGGGTTGCCTGCTCTTCTACGGTTTCCGGGATCACGCTGTCATGCTCTACATCAAAGCCAAGCTGTCCGGAAATAAATAAAAGGCCGTTGTCTGCGACCGCCTGTACATAAGGTCCGATTGCTGCCGGTGCTTTTTCTGTATTAATGATTTCTCTTGCCATAATCATATTCTCCTTTATGCTTTCTTTCGCGTCGTCTGATTTGCCGCGTTTTTTCCCTCTATCATGCGGTTTTTCCGACACTTTTTGTCGTTCCCATCATATCACATGTGGAAGATGTCCGCAAGTGCGAAAAAGCATTGCAGAAGTTTATTACGCCAGATCCTAAAGAGCGGTATTGCCATCACGTCGTAAAACAGCAAACGCCACCAAACACTTTCCCTTTGACATTTCTGCCAAATTTCACCGTGTTTGGTGGCGTTTTAGCCTGTTTTATTGATTGATTTCGTACAAAATCTAATTATTTATTGTAGTTTACGATAGCTCCGAAATCTGGTTTCAGGGATGCTCCGCCTACCAGACCGCCGTCGATGTTCTCCTGTGCGAACAGTTCCGGTGCGGTTTTTGCGTTTACAGAGCCGCCGTACTGGATACGGATAGCTGCTGCTGTTGCATCATCATAGATTTCAGCGATGCACTCGCGGATGCCTTTGCAAACTTCCTCAGCCTGCTCTGTTGTAGCAGTTTTGCCGGTTCCGATTGCCCAGATTGGCTCGTAAGCGATAACGGCTGTTTTTGCCTGATCTGCTGTTACATTCAGGAATCCAACCTTTACCTGCTGACGGATGAAATCCATCGTTACACCCTGCTCTCTCTGCTCCAGAGTTTCTCCGCAGCACATGATCGGGGTGATGCCGTGCTCGAAAGCTTTCAGCATTTTTTTGTTTACGGTCTCGCTGGTCTCTGCGAAGTATTCTCTTCTCTCAGAGTGGCCAAGTACAACGTATTTCACACCAGCGTCTGTCAGCATAGCCGGGGAGATTTCGCCTGTGAAAGCACCTTTCTCCTCGAAATACATATTTTCAGCACCAATCTGGATGTTGGAGCCTTTTGCAGCCTCTACAACCGGGATGATATCGATGGCCGGTACGCAGAAAACAACGTCAACGTCGTCATTTGCCACCAGTGGTTTTAATGTATTAACTAACTCTACTGCCTCGCTCGGAGTCATGTTCATTTTCCAGTTTCCGGCGATAATTTTCTTTCTTGCCATGATCGTTTGATCTCCTTAGTTTTACTTATTGAAACGGTTCAGAGCCGGTTCAGAGCCACCTCTCGATTCCGCTTGCGCTCTGAATCGTTGTTTTATTTGTCGTTTGCTGCTGCAACGCCCGGCAGTTCTTTTCCTTCCAGGAACTCCAGGGAAGCGCCGCCGCCAGTGGAGATATGAGTCATCTTATCGCCATATCCAAGCTGGTTTACAGCTGCTGCGGAATCTCCGCCGCCGATGATCGTAACTGCATCTGTTTCAGCCAGTGCTGCTGCAACTGCTTTGGTTCCTGCTGCAAAATTCGGCATCTCGAAGCATCCCATCGGTCCGTTCCATACAACGGTTTTAGCAGTTTTAACAGCGTCAGCGAACAGTTTTGCAGTTTCCGGTCCGATATCCAGACCTTCCCAGCCATCCGGAATCTGTCCGGCCGGAACAACCTGTGTATTTGCGTCGTTTGAGAATGCATCTGCAACAACGTTGTCTACCGGAAGAAGCAGTTTCACGCCTTTTGCTGCTGCTTTTTCTTTCATTTTGTTTGCATAATCCAGATAATCCATCTCAAGCAGAGAATCACCAACGGTGCCGCCTGCTGCTTTTGCGAAGGTATAAGCCATACCACCGCCGATGATCAGGACATCAACTTTATCGATCAGGTTGTCGATAACAGAAATCTTGCTGGATACTTTGGATCCACCAAGGATGGCAACAAACGGACGCTCCGGATTGTTGACAGCATTTCCAAGGAATGCGATCTCTTTCTCCATCAGATAACCAACAACTGCAGTGTCAACATATTTAGTAACACCAACATTGGAGCAATGAGCACGATGTGCGGTTCCGAATGCATCGTTTACGAATACGTCGCACAGGGAAGCCAGTTCTTTGCTGAACTCCTCACCGTTTTTGGTCTCTTCCGCACGATAACGGGTGTTCTCCAGAAGGATTACATCTCCGTCTTTCATAGCCTCAACAGCTGCTTTTGCGTTCGGTCCTACAACCTCAGGATCTGCTGCAAATTTAACTTCCTGTCCGAGAAGCTCGGAAAGGCGAACTGCAACCGGTGCAAGAGAAAGCTCTGGTTTTGGTTCTCCTTTCGGTTTTCCAAGATGAGAGCAGAGAATTACTTTTCCGCCGTCAGCGATCAGTTTTTTGATCGTCGGAAGAGCAGCTACCAGACGGTTCTCATCTGTGATTTTTCCATCGATCAGCGGAACGTTGAAGTCGCATCTTACAAGGACTCTTTTTCCTTTTACGTTGATATCATCTACGGTTTTTTTGTTTAACATGGGCGTTTCCCTCCATATATCCAACTGCATCTGCCGCGCCGTTTCTTTGTTTTTGCGGCATCGCGGTCCTTATTTAAAAATGCAGTTTATAATTTTTGCACACGGAAAAGGGCTGTTTTTGTGCCGTATTTTTCCGCCGCATTCGCAAAAAGGGTCCGGTCCTTAACAGACCGGACCCTTTGGGCTCTGAAATTTTGCCGTTCAGTTTGTTAAATTATGCTAACTCGCTGAAGTATTTGATGGTACGAACCATCTGGCTTGTGTAGGAGTTCTCGTTATCATACCAAGAAACAACCTGTACCTCTGTTGTTCCGTTGTCCAGCGGAAGAACCATGGTCTGAGTTGCATCGAACAGAGAACCATATCTCATACCAACGATGTCGCTGGATACGATTTCATCTGTGTTGTATCCGAAGGACTCGGTTGCAGATGCTTTCATTTTTGCGTTGATCTCGTCAACAGTTACAGTTCCTTCTACAACTGCTGTAAGGATTGTGGTAGAACCGGTTGGGGTTGGAACACGCTGTGCAGAACCGATCAGTTTGCCGTTCAGTTCCGGAATAACAAGGCCGATTGCTTTTGCAGCACCTGTGCTGTTTGGAACGATGTTAACTGCAGCTGCACGGGATCTTCTCAGATCGCCTTTTCTCTGCGGTCCGTCCAGAGTCATCTGATCTCCAGTGTAAGCATGGATAGTAACCATGATACCGGATTTAATCGGAGCCAGTTCGTTCAGAGCTTTTGCCATAGGTGCAAGGCAGTTTGTGGTGCAGGATGCAGCGGAGATGATGTTATCGTCTGCTGTCAGGGTCTCATGGTTTACATTGTAAACGATGGTCGGAAGGTCGTTACCAGCCGGAGCGGAGATAACTACTTTACGAGCACCTGCATTGATGTGTGCCTGAGCTTTTGCTTTGGAGGTGTAGAATCCGGAGCACTCCAGAACTACGTCTACGCCAAGCTCTCCCCATGGGCAGTTGTTAGCATCCGGGAAAGCATAGATTTTGATGTTTTTGCCATCTACTGTGATGGAATCTTCATCGGATGTTACGGTATCAGCCAGAGCATATTTTCCCTGAGAAGAGTCATATTTTAACAGATGAGCTAACATCTTCGGGGATGTTAAATCGTTGATTGCTACTACTTCATAACCTTCTGCTCCAAACATCTGTCTGAATGCAAGACGTCCGATACGGCCAAAACCATTGATTGCTACTTTTACTGCCATGATTTTCAATTCCTCCTAAAAAGTGAATTTTAATTTTGAGTCTCTGTACTTTGTTAAAGAAACATCAACCTTATCTGTATAATACCTAATTTCGTCGGAAAATTCAAGTTCTATTTTCAAGAAAATACGAAATTATTTCTAAAATTTGTGAAGAGGCCGGATGCCGATCCGTATTTCTGCAAAATTTCGAAAGATCCGTCTATTGCAGAAAAAGCCGGAATCCAGCCTTTCTGGGGCTTTTTTCCGGCTTTTCCTGCGCGTTTTCTATTGGATCGGCAGATATTCCGGCTTCTTCTCTTTAAACCGCACGTAGTACCGGAATCCGGCTTCCTGCGCGATGGCTGCCGCGTCCGCGAAATGAAACGCTATATGTTCCGGTTTGTGGGCATCGGCACCGAAGGTGATCTTTTCGCCGCCCAGTTCCCAGTATCTTCTGATAACATCCGGCGTCGGATTCGGCACGCCAAGGCCTGCCTTGTAGCCGCCGGTGTTGATTTCCAGCGCGATATCGTACTGAATCAGCTCTTTTAAAATGGTATCGATCTCGTCCGCAAATGCGCGGTAGCTGTAATCTTTTCCCTTTTCTCTGCAGTAGCGTACCACATAATCCAGATGACCAAGCGTCTGGAAATTGTGGAAGAACCGGATATTTTCTGCTGTAGCCCGAAAATACGCCCGGTACAGCTCTTCTGCTGTCCAGTCCGGGAAAGCATCCTCATAATAGGGGTCTTTTCCGTCAATGACATGCATGGATCCGATCACATAGTCGAACGGCCACGCATTTACATACTCTTCCATCCGTTCTTTTAAGTGGAGCTGCAGTCCCAGTTCCACGCCGAATCGGATATCGATTCTGTCGTAGTATTTTTCCTGCAGTTCCCGGATTTTTGCCGCATATGCCGGTGTATCGAGCTGGAACTCGCCGGTACTGTAATCCATATCGTAGTGATCCGTCAGGCAGATTGCCGGAAGTCCCAGCTCGACTGCCCGTTTTACCATCTCTTCTGTTGGTGCTTCGCTGTCACTTGAAAAGAAACTGTGCATATGACAGTCCGCTATTTTCATCTTTCGGCCTCCGTAATCGTTCCGCCTCCGCCGACACAGCCGTCCACGTAGAAGACAACAGCCTGTCCCGGTGTCGGAGCACGCACGCCGTCCGGGAAGGTACAGGTAATCTCATCTTCCCCGGTCCGTTTGATCACGCACGGGGAGCCTTTGTGCCCGTACCGGATTTTTGCGGTGCAGGAGAGCTCTTCTCCAAGTTCCAGCGGCGGAATTGCCATATAGTTTACTTTGTTTGCTTTTACTACTTTTGCGAAAACCTCTTCATTTTCGCCGACCACAACCTCGTTCGTCTCCGGACGGATTTCCAGTACGAACACGCGGTGTCCCATCGGAAGGCCGAGTCCGCGGCGCTGTCCTACGGTGTAATGGGTAATCCCCTCATGGGTACCGAGGATTTCACCCTTTGTATTCACGAAATTGCCTTTCGGTGCCACGATTCCTGTCTCGTTCTGGATAAAGGAAGCGTAATCCTGATCCGGCACGAAGCAGATTTCCTGGGAATCCTTCTTTTTTGCTACCGGAAGACCGATTTTTGCTGCAATCTCACGAATCTGATCTTTTGTGTAGTCTCCGACCGGCATCAGCGTATGCGAAAGCTGCTCCTGGGTCAGATTATACAGTGCATACGTCTGGTCTTTTGCCGCTGTTACCGAATTTGCAATCGCATACCGTCCATTGGCAAGCTGTTCGATTCTTGCATAATGTCCGGTCGCAATGTAGTCCGCTCCAATGGAAAGACTGCGCTGAAGCAACGCTTCCCATTTCACATAGCGGTTGCAGGCGATACACGGGTTCGGTGTTCTGCCGCAGAGATATTCGTTCGTGAAATAGTCCATGACGTTCTCACGGAACTCTTTTTTGAAGTTCATGACATAATACGGAATGTCCAGCACCTGTGCCACGCGCCTTGCATCATCAACAGCAGAGAGGCCGCAACAGCCCCCGTTTTCCTCCTGGACTGTCTCGGCCTCATCCTGCCAGATCTGCATGGTCACCCCGATGACATCGTATCCTGCTTTTTTCAGGAGATACGCTGCCACCGAGGAATCTACGCCGCCGGACATTCCAACGACTACTTTCTTTTTTCCCATACTTAGTATTCTTCCTCTTCCTCGCCCTCGCTGATATCAGACTTCGGTTTTGCAAGACCTTCGATCTTGATGTGGTGTTTCTCTGCGTAATCCCAGAGTGCAGCGTGAATTGCTTCTTCTGCAAGCAGAGAACAGTGAACTTTGACCGGCGGAAGTCCGTCGAGTGCTTCCATAACAGCTTTGTTGGTTACTTCCAGAGCTTCCTGGATGGTTTTTCCTTTTACCAGCTCGGTTGCCATACTGCTGGTTGCAACTGCGGCGCCGCAGCCGAAGGTTTTGAATTTGCAGTCCTGAATGATTCCGTTATCGTCGATGTCAAGATACATTCTCATGATATCGCCGCATTTTGCATTTCCAACGGTACCTACACCGCTTGCGTTCTCAATTTCTCCTACATTTCTCGGATGCTGGAAATGATCCATTACTTTTTCACTGTACATTGTTATTCTTCCTCCTGAACTATTTCAAAGCAGTCCTCCTCCGGCACAGCTTTTACCTGAATTTTTCTGTACCGGCTTTCTGGATGGACTGTCTTATTTTTTTAAACTTATTTACCCTGCTGTTTTTTGATGTAATCCTCATACAGCGGGGACATGCTGCGCAGACGGTCTACGATCGCTTTAATCTGCTCTACAACAAAATCAACGTCCTCTTTTGTGATCTCCTCACTTAAAGTCAGACGTAAGGAACCGTGTGCTTTCTCGTGCGGCAGTCCGATGGCCAGCAGTACATGGGACGGATCCAGGGATCCGGAAGTACATGCAGAACCGCTGGATGCGCAGATACCTTTCATATCCAGCATGATCAGAAGGGACTCTCCCTCGATGAATTCAAAGCTGATGTTGCAGTTGTTCGGCAGACGTTTTACCGGATCGCCGTTGAGACGGCAGTTCGGAATCTCGGTTAAAATACGGTTGATCAGATAATCACGTACTTCGATTTCTTTTGCGGTACGCTCCGCCATAGTTCTTGCCGCACGCTCTGCCGCAACTCCATATCCTACGATGCCCGGTACATTTTCTGTTCCGGCACGGCGTTTTCTTTCCTGCGCACCGCCGTGTACGAAGGAGCGGATTTTCACACCCTTTCGGATGTAAAGGAAGCCGATTCCTTTCGGTCCGTTAATCTTATGACCGCTGGAACTGAGCATATCAATATTGCACTCATCCACATTGATCGGGATCTGGCCAAATGCCTGTACAGCATCTGTGTGGAATAAAATATTGTGTTCTTTTGCAATTCTTCCGATTTCCTTGATCGGCTGAATCGTTCCGATTTCGTTGTTTGCCGCCATAACGGAAATCAGAATGGTCTCAGGTGTGATGGCTGCTTCGAGTTCATCCAGATTGACAACGCCGTTCTCATCGACGCCGATATAGGTGATTTTCGCACCGCGCTCTTTTTCCAGATACTCACAGGTATGAAGAATCGCATGATGCTCGATTTTTGTGGTGATGATGTGGTTTCCTTTATTTTTATATGCTTCAAAGGTAGCTTTTAACGCCCAGTTATCGGACTCGCTGCCGCCGGCTGTGAAATAAATTTCCTCCGGTTTTGCGCCGAGCACGTTTGCGATCTGCTCTCTTCCTTTGGTGATGGCTTCTTTGCTTTTTCCTGCAATTGCATAAATACTGGATGGATTTCCGTAGTATTCGCTGAAATAAGGAAGCATAGCCTCGACAACTTCCGGGGCTGTTTTTGTTGTTGCCGCATTGTCCAGATAAATCATTGTTGTTCACTCCTTGTCATTTCTATCGCTGTTTCTGTTTTTCTCTAATTGCCGGCTCTGCTGAACCAGCTCTCCGAGGCTGATGGAATCCACAGCGTTCGTAATTCCCTCATTGATCCTCTGCCACACAAAACGCGTGACGCAGAAATCGGCCGCATCGCAGCCGCCCAGGCCTTCATTGACCGAGCACGTGACTGCCTCGAGTCCGCCCTCCAGCACACGGAGAACATCTCCTACCGAAATGGAATCTGCCGGTTTTGCAAGTACATATCCACCGCCTGCTCCCCGCACACTCTCAATGAATCCGGCTTTTCGAAGCGGACGCACCAGCTGCTCCAGATAGCTCTCTGAGATATTCTGGCGTTCTGAAATGCTGGCAATGGACACTGCACCCTCTTCTTCGTGACTCGCCAGATCGATCATGGCACGCAGACCATATCTTCCTTTGGTCGATAATTTCATTCCTGGTTCTCCTTTTTCCTGTGCTGTCGTTTTCCAATTCCGACAGTTTTAATCGGATTTATTTCTCACTCAGAATAGCACCTATCACGGGGTTCTGTCAAGGAGTTTTTTCGCATATTTTAGACTATCTGCGCAATGCCGTGAAAGGAGTCTATCCCATGCTGAAAATCACAAGAAAGAACACGCTTCTTCTTGGCACACTGATCCTGACCGCGTCCGGGATCATCTGCAGAATTCTTGGATTTCTCTATAGAATATTCCTGTCGCGCCGGATCGGTGCGGAAGCCTTTGGTATCTACCAGCTCGCCACACCACTCTACGCACTGATGCTCTCCCTTGGCGCAGGCGGCATGCAGACGGTGCTCTCGCGCTTTGTCGCATCGTACCTTGCCAAAAAGGATTCCAGACGGGCAAAGATCTGTCTGGCGGCCGGATGCGGCATTGTAGTGATACTTTCCTTCTCCGCCTCCATCTTTCTCTTTTTCAGCGCGGATTTTATCGGAACACGGCTTCTTTTTGAGCCGCGGACGATTCTGCTCCTCCGGATTTTATCACTCGGCATTCTCCCCTCCGGGATCCACAACTGTCTCTCGGCATGGTATCTTGGCCAGAATCAGACGGCACTGCCTTCTTTTTGCCAGCTTTTGGAACAGTTCGTGCGCATGGGCGCTTCCTACCTTGCCTGGCTTTTCTGTCTTTCCACAAGCCTCCCCTCTGCCGCTGTCGCTGCATTCGGTACTGCCGCCGGCGAACTCTTTTCGTGTCTCTTTCTGATGGCCTGCCTGTCCGTCTCGCACAGCAGGTCCCCTCAGAAACACCGCCCGATTTCTGTTTTTTTCAAAGAAAAGACCCTCTGGTACGATACCTTCCGAGAGCTTGCCGTTTTGAATCTTCCGCTTACGCTGAACCGTATTCTTCTGAATGTCCTCCACAGCATTGAAAGTGCTCTGCTCCCCGGCTGTCTGGTCACCTTCGGTCTTTCCCGGAAAGCAGCGCTCTCGCAGTATGGCATTCTCACCGGTATGGCACTTCCTATGATCTTTTTTCCATCTGCCATCACCCACGCGGTGTCCGTCATGCTTCTGCCCGGCGTAGCAAAACAGCAGGCCGACGGTACGCCGGAGCAAATATCAGACACGATCCGTTATACAATTTCTTTCTGTGTGCTGCTTGGCACTTCCGCTGTTTTTGCCTTTTTCTTTTTCGGTCCGTGGCTTGGACGTTTCCTTTTTCAAAACGAAGAAGTCGGCGTTTTTCTGCGTATCCTTTCATTTTTAAGTCCTTTTCTCTATCTGGAAACGACACTTGGAAGCATTTTAAACGGCCTTGGAAAAACTTCTCTCGTTTTTTTCCAGAACCTTGCCGGAGATGTAATTCGTATTCTTGCAATTCTTTTTCTCGTCCCGGTTTTCGGCATCCGTGGCTATCTCTATGGTATTCTTGCAAGTGAACTTACCATTATGACAATGGCACTTTTGTTCCTGCATCGGGAATCTGCAAACGGATTTGCTGTTCATTGATACCTTTTTTCTATCTTTTTTAAGAGAAACAGAATTTTCGCCGAAAAAATATCGACAATCTTCGCGTTATGTATTATAATTTATAGATAGTTTGCGACGGGGCACACAAGAACGCTCCTCTGTCCGCAGCTAGAAAAGAAGTGCATCTAAGATAAAGGAGAACGAAAATGAGCCTTGAATTTGTAAGAAAACTTCCCACCCCAACAGAGATCCGGGAACAATATCCCTTAAGCGCCCGCGCAACCGAAATCAAAAAACAGCGTGACGCTGAAATCGCAAAAGTCTTTACCGGGGATTCCGATAAATTTCTTGTTATCGTAGGACCTTGCTCCGCAGACAACGAAGACGCTGTTCTGGAGTACAATCACCGTCTGGCAAAGGTTGCCGACAAAGTATCCGACAAACTGATCATCATCCCGCGTGTCTATACCAACAAACCGCGTACCACAGGTGAAGGCTACAAAGGTATCGTTCATCAGCCGGACCCGGAAGGAAAGCCGGACCTGCTGCACGGCCTGATCGCCATGCGTAAAATGCATATGCGTGTAGTAGAAGAGACTGATCTGACTTCTGCAGACGAAATGCTGTATCCGTCCAACTGGAGCTATCTGTCCGATATTCTCTCCTATGTTGCGGTCGGCGCACGTTCCGTAGAAAACCAGGAGCACCGTCTGACTGTTTCCGGCATCGACATTCCGGCCGGCATGAAAAACCCGACCAGCGGTGATCTTTCTGTTATGATCAACTCCGTCATTGCCGCACAGGGCTCCCACTCCTTTATTTACCGTACCTGGGAGGTAAAGACAAGCGGAAATCCGCTGGCGCACACCATTCTCCGCGGTGCGACCAACAAGCACGGCAACTCCGTGCCGAACTATCACTACGAGGACATTCAGCTTCTGCTGGAGAAATACAACGAAACACATCTCGTAAACCCGGCTACCATCATCGATGCCAACCATTCCAACTCCGGAAAGAAATACGAGCAGCAGATCCGTATCGTCAAAGACGTTCTGCACACAAGACGATGCAGCAAGGATATCGAAAGTCTCGTAAAAGGTGTTATGATCGAAAGCTATCTGGAGCCTGGCAATCAGAAAATCGGATGCGGAACCCATGTTTACGGAAAATCCATTACCGACCCGTGTCTTGGATGGGATCAGACCGAACGACTGATTTACGATATTGCTGAGGAGTGCTAAATTTTCTCCTTCGTTGCAAAAACACATATGAAAGAAACCTCTGTCGCAGATTTTACCGGTCTGCACAGAGGTTTCTTTCTTTTGTTATGATAAGGTTGTTAAATCAATACCGTTGCAATGCTATTGCCCCAGAAGGTCAGGCGGGTTGTGGTTCCGTTCATGCGGAGATTGACTACTTTCGTCTCTTCTGACGTATTTAATACAACGAGTGCAATCGTTCCATCCGGGTTTTTCGCTGCTGTAACCTCAAGATCCGGCGAATACGTGGAGCTTGCGATGCGGACGGCGCCCGGTTTGATGTATTTTGAGAAGTGGGCGATCGCGTGGAACATCGGTTTTACTTCGATTGTGTCGGTCGTTCCGTCGCAAATGATCGGTGCGCCGCAGAAGTTGTCCACGTGGTTCGGGCCGCCGATCTCATCAAGCACGAGGTTCCAGTCAATCCAGTAATTCATGCCATGGTTCAGATCGCCGATGATGTCGTGCGCATACTGTTTTGCATGGCGCAGAGAGTTTCCGGCAGCCGCACCGTACCGTGCCAGCTCTACGCAGCCCTCACTGTGCATCAGCATCAGATCCGGGTAATCTTCTCTTACCATCGAGAGGGTGTCAAAATGATCGCCTGAATACCAGTGGTATGCAACACCAGCAATCATATCTTTCGTTGTCTCATCCACAATGTCGCGGGTTCTCTCGTACGTTCTCTCTTTGTTGTGGTCCCAGATGTACAGTTTTACGTGATCAAGGCCTTTTTCTTTTAAGGTCGGGTACAGATAGTCACGCAGGAATTCTTTTTCCTCTTCTGCCGTATATTCGCAGGAATCCCAGGTCTGAACAGCCAGCGGCTCATTCTGTACCGTCATCCAGGAAATCGGCAGGCCGAGTTTTTCGTACTCGGTGATGTATTTTGCAATATAATTTGCGTAATCCGGATAGCTTTCTTTTTTCAGGTGGCCGCCGCCGTTTCTCACGCCGGTCTCTTTCAGGAAGGCTGGCGGGGACCACGGGGAAAGCAGCAGTGAGACCGGTTTGCCAAGAGTTTTGGAAACAGCTTTTACGAGCGGCTGCACGTATTTTGCATCTCTTTCCAGGCTAAAATCCCTGAATTCCGGATCGTCCGGGTTTTCGACTGCGCAGTAATTGCCGATGGAGAAGTCACAGCTGTCCATGTGAATCCGGCCGATCGTATAGCCAATGCCGTCTTTTCCATAATACGCTTCTACTACTTTCTTACGGTTTTCCTCACTCATGCGGGACAGTGCATAGCCTGCGGACTCGGTGAGTGCGGCGCCAAATCCCTCAATTTTCTGATACGTCTTGTCCGGGTACAGGTTGATGACCTGCATTTCCTGATTTTTCGCGTCCGGGATCAGTGCAGTTTCATAGTCTCTTGTTTTGATGCCATCTTCCCCAAAGATGGTTGCGTGTAATGTTACTTTTGCCATAAGTTTTCTTCTCCTTTTCTCTGCTTTTTGCAGATCATTTTATCGCTCCGGATCCTTTTCCAGGCAGTCCGGGTAATAACTGAGTCTTGCGGTTCCGTGTTCGGCATAGAGCATGCCTTCCCGCGGTGCGGTTTTTCCTTCTGCTTCGCCGGACAGAATCTGCTCGGCGGTTTTGATGCAGTCATCGAGAATCGTCTCTGGCTGGCTGAAATAGCCCTGCATGCCGCCGAAACCGATGTGCCCGCTGTAGGATCTCTCATAGCGGGTTTCGTATGTTTTCAGGTGATACAGCCCTTCCAGCGTTTTTCTCACGCTGCAGCCGAGGACAAGAAGATTCTGGTTGCAGGCATCGCCGGAGAACAGGATTTTCGTCGCTTCATCAAGAAAACAGATGCCGCCCGGCGTGTGGCCGGCCACCTCGATGCACTCGACGCGGCGGTTTCCCAGTTCGAAAACATCGCCCTCGTGCAGGGCATGGAATGTCGGCATTTCGAACGGCTGAATTTTGTTGAGATCATACTCATATGCCTGATAGCCGCCGTTTCTTCCAATTTCATCAGCAAAGCCGCGCAGCTGTTCTGCGTTCAGGTTCCGTGTCATAGCAAAATCTGCCTCGCCAAGATAGACATCCGTAAACGCACCGATTCCGCCGACATGATCGAGATGGCCGTGCGTCAGGACAACGTCGTACGGCTTGTCCGTCAAGCTTGCCGCGATGCCTTTCAGATCAGAAAGGCCGCATGCGGTGTCAATCAAAAGCGCACGCTCCTCTCCGACCAGAAAATAACACGCGGACAGACCGAATTCGTTGATGGCGTAGGTGTTTTTCGCAATTTCCATTACCATTGGTTCTTTTATCATAGTTTTGTTCCCTCCCATACATGATGGCTGTTTTCGGAAAAAGCAGGCACCGCACGCATACCCCCACGATATGTTCTGCTCCAGTACCTGCTTTTTGTCCGTCTGTTCTGCCTGCGGCAGAAGTTATATAGTCTTTGCGTTTCCCTTTCGGAAATTCGTTTTATTTCAGGCCTGCTACGTAAGCGTCAAGCTGTTTCTGAGCTGCCTCTTTCATGGTCTCGATTCCTGCTGCTTCCATCTGGGACTGATAATCAGCCAAACCAGATTCTGCATCTGTGTATCCGAGCTCAAGCGGCCACCAGTACTGCTGCTGTACATTGTTGCATGCAGCAAGCTGGGTCTCGAAGGAAGAGGTATCCAGTACAAATCCTGTGAATTTCTCATTTCCCTGTCCAGAAACGATGTGGGACTCAAACTCATCAATGTTAGTCTTATAATCGTCCGGAGTACCGATCGCCTGACGGTTCAGAGCATCACTTCTTGCAGACCACATTGCGCTCGTTCCATAGTTGTCCGTATCCAGAACCTTGAACTGTCCTTCATCGTTCAGCTCATAAGAAGTTCCTTCAATGCCGTAGTAGAATGCATCGTATACTTCCTGATCATTGGTGATCAGATCCCACAGTGCCATTGCTCTCTCCGGATTCTTGGAAGTATTGGAGATTACCATACAGTCCTGCGTATATGGAAGATGTGCAACATCTTTTACCATGTTAGAATAGTGAATATCGTATTCCGGATGAAGAATTGCCTGTCCCACATAGGAATCAATGTTATGGATCTTCAGAGCTGCTTTACCATTCTGAAATTTCGTGCTGTCCGTGTCTGACAGAGCAGATTTTGAATAAAATCCTTTCTCATTCCATCTTGCCATCATTTCCAGGAATTCCGGTGTTTTCTCCAGCTCATAGGAAGTCATAACAGTTGGATTTTCTGCATTTGGATCATACCACAGATAACGGATTCCGTTGAAGGCTGCCAGTCCCTGATTTTCCATATACATGAAGAAGATTTCCGGTGCTGTAGAGTACAGATCGATGCACTCCATTTCCGGATGCGTTTCTTTGATGATATCGCAGTACTCTTCAATATCTTCAAAGGTCTCCATCTTTCCGTCCCATTCGGTTCCCTCTACCAGGTCACCACGATAGATAGGACCATATGAATTGTAGGTAGACAGCAGGGAAGGAACACAATAATAGCTTCCATTTACTGTTGCCTGCTGTTTTGCTTCCTCAGACTGTGCTGCAAAGTTCTTCGGTGCGTAGGTTGGCCAGAGCTCATCAAGGCTCTTGAAGGCACCCTTCTGCGCCAGAGATGCAAAGTTCAGCCAGGATGCACTGTATGCCATATCAAACTCTTCTCCCGAAGAGAACAGCAACGGATATTTGTTTGCGTACTCCGCCCAGCCGATCCAGTTGATTTTCAAAGAGCAGTTCAGTTTCTCTTTTAAGAGTTTGTTCAGATTCTCGTCGATTGCATCCTGTCCTGCCGGACGGTCACTGATGACATACATGGAAAGCTCCACAAACTCGGATGTGTCAAGCTCACCGCTTGCGGATGATGTAGATCCGCTCTTTGCAGCTCCACCATTGGAAGAGCTGGAATTGTTGCTTCCGCAGCCTGCAAGCAGGCCTCCGGTCATGGCGATTGCCATGGATACAGCAAGTGCTTTTCTTAATTTTTTGTTTTGCATTTCTTTTTCCTCCTTTTTCGTTGCCTTTATCTAATCGTTCCATCAGCCTTTGACGGAACCGATTGTAACACCTTTTACAAAATATTTCTGTATAAACGGGTAAACCAGAATGATCGGGCCGGTTGCCACAACTGCCATGGCCAGCTTCAGGGAGTTGGATGGCATATCCTGCAGCGGAATGTTTGCAGAGCTTGCCATCTGGGACATTGCCTGCGTTTTCTGCATCAGGGCATACAGCATGTACTGCAGCGGATATTTTGTTTCTGTATTCATATACAGCATTGCATTGTACCAGTCATTCCAGTAACCAAGCGCAAGGAACAGACCGATGGTTGCCATTCCGGATTTCAGAAGCGGAAGGATGATGCTGAAAAATGTTTTAAACTCGCCTGCGCCGTCAATCTTCGCAGATTCGATCAGTGCGGTCGGAATTGCGGATACGAAGGTTCTCATGATCAACAGGTAGAAGACATTGAACACACCCGGTAAGATCAGGGCAAGGTAGCTGTCTTTTAAGTGCAGATACTGGATGTAGAAAATATAGGAGCAAACCATACCGCCGTTAAACAGGGTCGTAAAGTAGAAGAAGAAGGACAGAGCATTTCTGTACTTGAAATCTTTACGGCTGATCACGTAAGCGGTCATTGTCGTAAGCAGAAGTCCTACTGCAGTTCCGGCGAGGGTGATAAAAATAGATACCCCGTAAGCACGGACAACGGTCATCGGGCTCTTGAAGATCAGTGCGTAAGCGGCTGTGGTAAATTCTCTTGGGAGAATGCCATAACCCTGAAACCGAATCGCCTGCTCAGATGAAAACGAACCGGAAACCACCATAATAAACGGCAGTAAACATACCAGAGCCATCAGCGCAACAAAGGTGTAACAGATGACATAAAATACTTTTGTAGAAGTACTTTTCTTGATTTTCTGTGATTTTGCAACAGCTTGCATAACTAATTCCTCCTTTTTTCTGTCTTAGAACAGTGCAAGATCTTCTTCTACATGTTTTACGATTGCGTTTACGATCAGAATAGTCGCAAAGCAGATGACGGACTGATAGAAAGATGCTGCCGCTGTCATACCGAGGTTGGAGTTCTGAATCAGGGAACGGAATACATAGGTATCAATAACATCGGTCTTGTTGAAGAGCTGTCCGTTGTTTCCAACGATCTGATAGAACATCTCGAAATCACCACGGAGAATTCGGCCAACCTGCAGAAGAAGCATGGTGATAATGGTCGGAAGAATGCTCGGAAGAGTGATGAAACGGATTCTCTCAAAAATATTTGCACCGTCGATGGAAGCTGCTTCGTGAATCTCAGCATCGACACCGGTAATTGCTGCGATGTAAATAACGGAGTTATATCCACACCATTTCCATGAGTTGAACAGACAGATGATCCATGGCCATATACCGGCTTTGGATGCATCGTACATATTGATCTTCTCCCCTCCAAAGAAGGTTACGATACTGTTCAGGATACCGGTTTCATAGTTGAAGATATTGTAAACAAAAACTCCAACGATAACCCAGGAGATGAAGTACGGTAAGAAAATGATTGACTGTGTCACTTTTTTAAAGATTTTTTTGTTGATCTCAGAAATAAAAATTGCGATCAATACCGCAAGAAGCTGTGAAGTAACCAGGTTTAACAGGTTGTACACAACTGTGTTTCTCGTAATCAGCCATCCGGTTCCGGATGAGAACAGGTATTCGAAGTTTGCAAATCCATTCCATTCACTTCCGAATACGCCAAGATCATATCGATAGTTCTTAAATGCAAGCACCAGTCCGGACATCGGAAGGTACTGCATAATCAATACCAGCAAAAATGCAGGCATCGCCATAACAAAAAGGGCTCTGTTTTTCTTTACTTCTGCTACAAAACTTTTCACATGCTTTCCCATTTGTTGACTTCCTTTCTTTTTCATCGTTCCTGCACTGTATGCAACTGCCGGCCTGTACAAGAGTGCTCCCAAGACCCTCCACGCATCGCTTTGTCTTGGGCTTGTTCTCAACTGATGACCCTATTATACCGAAGGATTTAGCTATTTTGTACCCAACAAAACTTCGATTTCTAGTAATTTCTTATGATTTTTGTGATCTTGCACAGGAAAAATCTTGTTTTTCTTCCTGTTTCTTGTCAATTTGTCAGCGTACTTTCCACATCTCTCCGCTCATTTTCACAATTTTTATACAAAAAGAAAGAGAGTTTTTCCTCTCTCTTTCTTTTCAGATCTTCTCTTCCGCTTCTGCCATTGTCATAACCGGAATTTTGATCTCAACATGCGTTCCTTTTTCACTTTCCAGATACGTAACACCATACTTTTCACCGAAGCAGAGCTTCAGGCGAAAGTTGATGTTCCGCACACCATAGCCATGCTGTGCTGTCCGGATGTCCTGCTGTGTCTCTTTCTGCATCTCTTTCACATCGACACCGGGTCCGTCATCCTGCACAGAAAAAACAATATCCTGTTCCTCTCTTCTCGCGCAGATCCGGATCTCACAGCTTTCAATATCCGGTTTCTCCGCAATCCCATGGACGATCGCATTTTCCACAAATGGCTGGAGAATAATATTGAGACATGCATAGCTCTTCAGTTCTTCCGGTACATCTACCTCGAGAGAAATGGCGTTATCAAAGTGATAATTTTCGATATTGACATAAACCTCAACATGCTCGACTTCTTCCCCGATGGAAATCAGGCTCTTTCCATGATTCAGACTCAACCGATAGAACCGGGCCAGATTCCACGTCAGCGTTCCGATCTCCTCTGCACCGTAGTCCATGGAAATCCAGTTAATCAGATCCAGCGTATTGTAGAGAAAATGTGGGTTGATCTGCGCCTGCAGTGCCCGTACCTCTGCCATTTTAACTTCCTTACCAAGTTGATAATGCTCCTGCATCAGCCGCTGGACTTCCTGCACCATACCGTTAAAATTGTGATAAATTTCCTCAATTTCATCTTCCTCGGTTGTGATTGGCAGATTTGCGTTCAGATTTCCGCTTTCCAGACCCGTCATTTCCACATTCAGCTTTTTCAGTCTTCCAACGTAGTAACCGGAAAGAAGATATGACATCAATACAATAACGGCAATCATACTTCCAAGCATCAGAGCCGCTGAGAGCCACAGAAACCTGTACTGATCCTCATATTCATTTTCGGGAATTATCAAGATCATCTGCCAGGATGCACCATCCACATTTTGCCGGGTAATGTAATATTCCTTCTGTCCCTCCTTCTTTTTTTCCATAAAAAGCTCCGCGCCATAGTTTAAAAGTATTCCTTTTTTCTGCATTTTTTGAAGAATACTGCTGTTAGAGCTGGTAATCATCCTGCCGTTTTCACTCATCAGATAAACAAGACCTTCTGATGTGATATTGGCATTTTTCATAATATCCTGGAAATATTTCGCAGAAACACTGATGCTGCAGATACCAAGTTCCTCTTCTTTTTCTTTTTTGGATGCAATCCGGTGATACAGGGTAACCATCTGCGAGGTATCCTGCTGATCCACACCGTCTCTCTCACGACTGATTGCAACGTAATCTTCTCCCGTGTTCAGAGCATACCGCAGATCAACGTAATCGCTGCGTTCCTTAAGCCTTGATACTCCATCGAAATAATATTGATTTCCCGCATACATCACCTCATCCGGCACGTACAGGCAGAAACGATAGATCGAGTTCGAAATCTCGTAGGAATTAAATTCTTTATTCAGCTCATAGTATTCCAGCCACTGCTCCATGTATGGTCTTTCTTCTCCAAAGCCATCCGCTGACAGTGTATTCTGAATTACCCCATTGTCCTCCACCATATTCGCCAGATACGTCATATTCCGCAGATAACTCTCCGTAAAAGAAATCGCCTGGCTTACCGACTGTTCCATTGAGTAATCTGTTTTTTCACGATAATGGCGCACCACCTGCGGATAACATAAAAAGCAGAGTAAAATCTGCACCAGAATCAGCGGAACGGAGAAATACAACATCATTCTCTTATGCATTGACAATTTCTGTAATGGATTTTTCATCGCATCTGCAGGCTCTCCTTATACTCTGTCGGGGTAACCCCCGTCTTCTTTTTAAAGATTTTCGCAAAATAATTGGCATCCTCATAACCCACCATTTCAGATACCTGATAGAATTTCAGCTGCGGATCACGCATTTTCTGTTTCGCATTCTCTACACGCACTTCCAGCAGGTACTGTCCAATTGTAAGCCCCGTTTGTTTTTTAAACACGGTAGAAAGATACGTCGGTGTCAGATAAACAAGCTCAGCGAGTGTTCCAATAGAAAGATCCTGATCTGCATAATGTTCCTGAATATATTCCGTGATACGGCTCACATTATAACGGTTCTCCGTTTTATGCGTATTCGTTTTTCCATTCTGTTTTTCAAAAAGCTGCTCGATTCTGCGTATCATCTCCTCTTTCATTTCCGCAAACGTTTCTGCCTGCATAAAGAAATCGGTTCCTCTCTGTTCCCACGGCTTTTCCAGCATACCGGGATATCGATATTCTGCTGCTTTTTCCAGCATATCACGCATCACACAATAATGGTACCGTATGTCAGAACTCATACACAGATGATGGCTAACCAGTTTTTCATACAATTCTTCCTGAAAAAGGCAGGCACCTTTTTCATTGTTGTCTATAAGGAGTTGATAAAATTCATCCCTCTGTTTCTTGGCGTCATCCATCCACGGCTTCTCTGGCGGAATGTCATCGTAGCAGACACTTTTTCCCCATCCAAGCCACGAAAGAGCTTTTCCCGCTTCCTTTGCCTGACGATAAGACAATAAGATGTCTTTCTGACAGCTGCCTCTTCTTCCATGCGATAAAAAGCAGCCCGAAATCGAACCGTCCTGTGTACAGCTCTTCAACGTCTCAACTAAAATCGGTTCCATTTCTTTCCAACGTTTTTCTTTTTCACTTCCAAGGAGCAAAATCAGACAGAATGGATCAAAAAGTGTCATTGTTATCGAAATCTGATATGGTCGCAGTGCTTCCTTGGCCATTTTTTCAAATTCCGGTAAGAATCCGGCTCCACAGCCTTCACTGTCAAAATGGATCATGACAATGCGAAAATAGGCTCCCTCCGCCTGTTCCAGTGAAACATCGGTATCCACCTCCAAAAGATAGTTTCGAAGTTTCGCGCGTTCGCTTTTTCTGCGCTCTCTCACACGCTGCACTGCTTCCTCGACGTTTTCCGAGAGCAGCTTCACATTAACCGGTTTTTCCACGTATCCGACTGCATGCAAATCGATTGCTGCTTTCAGATATTCTTTATCTGCATAGCCCGTCGAAAAGATAATCTCGATCTCCGGGAATTTTTCTCTTAATTTTCGGCACAGATCCACACCGCTCATGCCCGGCATGCGAATATCCGAAAGAACGATATCCGGCCGGAAATTTTCCGTTTTCGCCAATGCTTCCTCTCCGTTCGCGGCCGCTTCAACTTCCGAAACACCAAGGCGCTGCCACGGAACGTGCTTTAAAAGGCCAGTTCGAATAATCTTTTCATCTTCTACCACAATCAGTTTCATGTTGTGATACCCCTTTGCTTATATCATACTTAAATGTAAAACCTGTTTTTCAGTATAACACAGATTTTGTAGCTTGTGAATCAAAACTGCTGTTTCCTGGCACATTCTAATCTGCATAATCTCAAAAAATTAAGCGTATTTGGCAAATCTTTTCATTCAAGTTTTGCCAAATACGCTTTTTCCATTTCTTTTTTTTGTTCAATCTGCTACTTTCTCGGATGTGCCTTCCGGTACACATCCCGGATCTTATTCACACCAAGGTGGAGATACATCTGCGTCGTCGAAATATCGGCGTGTCCCATCATCTCCTGGACACTCTTTAAGTCCGCACCGTTTTGCAGCAGATGGGTTGCAAACGAATGACGCAGGGTATGCGGCGTAATATCCGCCGTAATGCCTGCGGATTTCGCATAGGATTTCAGAATTTTCCAGAATCCCTGACGACTCATCGGACCTCCGGAGCAGTTGACAAACAATACATCATCATCCCGTCCATGCATCAGGGCTGCGCGCGCACTCCCCAGATACTGCTCCAACGCCTTTTTCGCCGGTCCGCCGAACGGAACGATCCGCTCCTTTTCATCGCGGCAGGTGATGTAGCCCATCATAAGGTTGACATCCTGTATCTTCAAATGGATCAGCTCACTGACGCGGATACCGGTCGCATACAGCATTTCCAGCATTGCTTTGTCGCGGATCCCCTTTGGCGTGTCGGTTTTGGGCTGGCGAAGCAGCAGATCGACCT
Source organism: Blautia sp. AM28-27 (assembly GCF_003480905.1). Lineage (NCBI taxonomy): Bacteria > Bacillati > Bacillota > Clostridia > Lachnospirales > Lachnospiraceae > Blautia > Blautia sp. AM28-27. The sequence continues at coordinate 556,185 of NZ_QUJK01000001.1, read as the reverse complement.
CTGCGATGGAAAGGATCTCCGGCATTTTCCGCTCAACCCTCGGTGGCTGCAGTGCTTTCGACGGGTCAGATACCATTTTTCCCTCCTGACATGCATATTGGCAAAACATATGAATCGCCGCAATGCTGCGCGAGATCGTTGCCGGGGAGAAGTGTTCCCGCTCCAGATATAATAAATAAGAATTTAAAACCGTTGCATTCATCTGCTCCGGTTTTTCTATTCCGTGCTCCTTCAAAAAAACTGCCAGCTTTCGAAGATCGCGCTGATAGGAGACTTCTGTATTTTTTGACGCTTTCTTTTCCGTCTGTAGATAGTCCGTAAATGACTGTATCGTTTCCTGCATAGCTTTTTTCCTTTTTGCTTTTTTCTCCCTCTCACTGCCCGATAAAGGGTAACAATGCTTTTAATTATATACACGTTTTTTCAAAAATGCAATTCCCTTTTCAGACCGTTTTTACAGGATTTTCGCAAGAAACCACGGATTGACATAACTCTCAAGCAGAATACCCCACAGAAGCAGGATCATTGCAAAGAAGTAGCGCACGCCGAAGCAAAAATATTCCTTTTTCTGTATGCCGCCGGCAAGGTGATTCGTCTCTGCCATCCGGCTGCACGCAGCAGCCATCAGAAATAACGCGGCAAGGTAGAGGAAAATCTGCGGAAAAAGAGCCAGAAAAAAGAATAAAAGACCTGCCATTCCGTTCTGCAGATAGGCAGCCGAGAGAAAGACGCCACACAGAAAACCATATGCCCAAACGGCAGCAGTGGCAAAATACGCACCGATTGCCGTCAATCCAAAGAGAAGTCCCGCAAATGCCGGTGCTAACCGTACCTTTAGAAGATAGGAAAAGCAGGCCTTTGCGGAAATTTTTCTTCCAAAAAACGCCTCCGCCTGAAAGAGGCGGACGCTATTTCCCTCCTTCATTCCCGTGTGGGATGCCGCAAGCAGCAGCAGTACACCGAGAGTCATACCGGCCGCAAACCAGAGGGCAAAAAAACGAATATATGCATTCTCATCCCGTTCTCTCATTTGCTTTTTGCGCCTCCTTATTTTCTGCCTTACTGTCAATGTATTCACGGTTCATAGACAATATACGTAAAAGAAGTGCCTGCTCCGCAGACCCCCATCTGCGAATGGCACTTCTTTCCTCTTTTCAGGGTCCCCCAATGTCTCACGCACCGAAATGTCCGTTCATTTCAAACCCTGCTTTTTGTATATCCCCATAAGATATTTTTCACTTCTTTTATTTCACGACAAGATAGGTATCCAGATCATCGAACTGATCAAGGTAGCTGACTGCGCCCTCGTACATATTGGACTGCAGTACGATATTTACCGTGTTATAGATGCAGCGTTTCAGTTCTGCCATCGTCAGAGTTCCATCTGCAAGTTCTTTTTTGATGTTCTCGTGATCCTCCGGCAGACCCGGCATTACCATGTCATTTCCGGCTCTCATGCAGCCCGCTGCCGTACACTCGCCCTGGATCTGTACGTTGGTGGTTGTCCAGTCGGTCATGATAGCTCCTGCAAATCCCCACTCATCTCTCGCTGCTTTCGTGCAGGTATCGTAGCAGTTTGCAGCGTGCACACCATTGATCAGGTTGTAAGATGTCATAATGGACATCGGCTGTGCATCTTTGACTGCGATTTCAAAGCCTTTCAGATAGATCTCACGCAGTGCACGCTCGGACAGGATGGAATCGGAGCCCATACGGTTATCCTCCTGATTGTTGCATGCGAAGTGTTTGATCGTGGTTCCGCAGCCCGGTACCTTCTGTACACCGAGCGTCATAGCAGCCGCCATCATACCGGCAAGCAGCGGATCCTCGGAATAATATTCAAAGTTTCTTCCGCAGAGCGGATTTCTGTGGATGTTCATGCCAGGTGCCAGCCACAGTGTTACGTTGAACAGCTCCATCTCATGGCCGATCATCTCGCCGACTCTCTTGATCAGTTCTACATCCCAGCTCTGTGCCAGAAGTGTTCCAACCGGAATTGCGGTACAGAACTGATAATAGGTTGTTCCGCGTTTTTCCTGCGGTTTGCTGAAGAATCCGCCTTCCAGTGCCGCCAGGAAATCGCTCGCTACGATCTCTCCGTTGTCTACCTGGTATTCTCTCTTCAGACGAAGACCTGCAGGTCCGTCGACCAGAGCAATCGTGGTTACATTCCACGGCTCCTCCGAAGCACACGGGGATGTCTCCGCTGCTGCTCCCGGAACAGAAATTCCTGCGGAGCCAAGCGCGTTGCCCTGTGCTCTTCCCGGATCACCGGTTGCAAGGAGTGCCAGCTGATCCACAGAAAGGGATTCCACAATCTTTCCTGCTTTTCCAGGAAGCTCTTCCGGTACCGGCTGGTAATCTACTTTCTCAGTTGGGATCTCAGATGCTTTAAGCTCGATCACGCTCATTCTCTTTTCTTTTACTTCCTTCTGCCATGCAGCCTCTCTTGCCTGAACTTTTTCTGCATCAGGAACAATCTCATTCAATTCCTCTTTCAGCGGGCAGATATTTTCACACGCTGTCATGACTGCTTTCTCGTCCAGCTCCAGCGCGCCGGAGAGAACAGATGTATTCAGATCATTTCCAATCCAGATACCATACATGCCCGGCTCCAGAATCCAGGATGCGCTTTCCTCCTCATAGGAAGTCAGCTGATACAGCGGGAAGGTGATGGTCATGGTCTGGGATTCCTTCGGAGCCAGCAGTTTTGTTTTTCCAAAGCCTGCCAGACGGCGGAACTCTTTCACCAGTCTGCCCTGCGGGCAGGAAGCGTAGATCTGTACAACTTCTTTTCCTGCATAAGTATCGCCGGTGTTGGTGACGGTAACAGTCACGCTTACTTTCGGATTCATCATACCGCGGCCGCTTACTTTGATGTCATCGGTTCTGATCTCGAAATCGGTGTAGGACATACCGTAACCGAAGGAGTAACGGACTGGTACTTCAAAGGTATCGAAGTAACGGTATCCAACGAAGATACCCTCTTCGTATTTTTCTTTCATGAGGTCGCCGCTCTTGTAGCTGTAAACCTCTGCACCCGGATAATCATAGTAATCTTTTGCCCAGGTATCTGTCATTTTTCCGGATGGGGTTACATCGCCGCTTACAACATCAGCAAATGCATTTCCGCCTTCCTGGCCTGCCTGTACGTACTGTAAAATAGAGCGGATATTGTCAAATTCTTCTACGAATGCCAGATCCATCAGGCCGCCGGTGTTGATAACAAGAACAACGTTTTTATAGCATCTGGAAACCTGTGCCAGAATAGCTTTCTCTTCTTTGGAGATGAAGTAGTCACCCTCCGTATCAAAACGGTCTTTGTTCTCTCCTGCGATACGTGCCAGAACGAAGAATGCGGTGTCTGCACCGTCGGCTGCTGCTTTCTCTTCATCGATTGGGTTTCCGGATGGCATAAAGAACGGGGTTGCAGAGTACGCATCAAAGAATTTTGTGTCGTCTCCGTTCAATTTTGTGAAAATCTCATTTTTCCAGTCCAGTCTTGCCTGTACGTAGAGTTTATCGTAATCCTCCAGCCATTCACTGCTTGTTACGTCGTAGCCTGCATTTTTCATGCCCTGGAAAATATTAACGCTGTCACGCTCATTGACATCGCCGGAACCGGTGCCTCCTTTGATGGTGCGGATCGCACCTGCTCCGTAAAGACCTACCTTGCTGCCCTTTGCCAGCGGCAGGAAATGATCTTTGTTTTCCAGAAGAACGAATCCCTCTGCTGCTGCCTCGCGGGCAAGTTTGCGGTGATCTGTTTCACGCTGGGTTACTTCCGGAGATGTAGTTCCGTTAAAGGTTCTTACCTTTGCTTTCATGTCTTTGTTCCTCCCAAACTTTGTTTCGTGCTAATGTCTCCATTATCTTCCCTTTTTCGTGTAACTTCTAGTTCCTTTCTTGTCCTTTCTCTGGTTGATATTGATATTTCGCCCAATTTCTGGTACAATATTCTTATCTTTTTTGATTATAATTGACGTATATTTCTATCACATCCTGGAGGTACTTATGGAATCCTGCTTTTACGAAACAATACACGAAACCGATCTGCTGCACGTCCGTTTTGAGCTGCAGGATGCGCCCGCTTTTGTTTTTCCGGCGCACTGGCACGAATATGTGGAAATTCTCTATCTGATCAGGGGACAGTTTTCCGCGATTGTCCAGGCAACGGAGTATCGGTTAAACGAGGGCGATCTGATTATCATCAACTCCGGCGACCTCCATATGACGCGCTCCAACACCTGTACATATCTTCTGCTGCAGATTTCCGCAAGCCAGATGCGCCAATATCTGCCGGACTTTGATACGATGCGTTTCGACACGATCATTCCCTACTCGGAACAGCCGGCTCCGCTCCGCGCACTGCTCTCGGAGATGAACGAGATCCGGCAGAATCCTTCCGATTCATACCAGCTTCTCTTTACCTCACGACTGTACGAATTTCTGTACCATCTCTGCCGGTCGTATTCCCACCAGATCCCTTCGGCATCCCTCACGGGTTCACAGCGCGATCTGCAGCGCGTGACACACGTTATGAACTGGGTGAAAGTGCATTACCCGGAACCGTTAAGCCTCGAAACAGCCGCGGATTCCCTGGCGCTCTCGAAGGAGTATTTCTGCCGGCTCTTTAAAAAGTATACCGGACAGACCTTTCTCGAATATCTGAACGATGTGCGCACGATGCACCTGTACGAAGATTTACAGAATTCCGACGAAACGATCACGGTACTGATGGAGAAAAACGGGCTGTCGAATTACAAAATTTTTATGCGGACCTTCAAAAAGCTGTATGGCTCTACACCTCAGAAAATGCGCTCGAACCGGATACGGCACGTATAAATTCTTTTGAAACTTACTGTTCTTATACACACTGAAAAGGCTGTGGAACATGATTGCTCATGTCCACAGCCTCTTTTTGATTTCGTTATTAAATTGTTTCGTAGAAAGTCTTTTATTTCGCGTAATCCGTTACACGGCTCTCGCGGATAACATTGACCTTGATCTGTCCCGGGTATTCCAGTTCAGCTTCGATCTGTTTCGAGATATCCCTTGCGAGCAGTACCATTTCAGAATCGGATACCTGCTCAGGAACAACCATGATGCGGACTTCTCTACCAGCCTGAATAGCAAAAGATTTTTCGACACCCTTGAACGAATTCGTGATGTCTTCCAACTGTTTTAATCTGTTGGTATATGTTTCGAGTGTTTCTCTTCTTGCACCCGGTCTTGCTGCGGAAATTGCATCCGCTGCCTGAACGATACATGCAATCAGAGACTGGGGCTCTACATCCCCGTGATGTGATTCTACTGTGTTGATCACAATCTGAGATTCTTTGTACTTTTTGCAGAGATCTGCACCGATCTGAATGTGAGATCCTTCTACCTCATGGTCGATGGATTTACCGATATCATGAAGCAGTCCGGCACGTTTTGCCATGCGGACATCGCATCCTACCTCTCCTGCGAGGAGACCGGAAAGCTGTGCTACCTCGATCGAATGCTTTAATGCATTCTGTCCGTAGCTGGAACGGAATTTCATTCTTCCAAGGAGACGGATCAGCTCCGGATGAAGTCCGTGTACACCGACTTCCAGTGCGGCTGCCTCGCCTTCCTCGCGAATATTCTGTTCTACTTCTTTGCGGGCCTTTTCTACCATCTCTTCGATGCGGGCCGGATGGATTCTTCCGTCTACGATCAGTTTTTCCAGAGCAATTCTTGCCACCTCACGGCGAATCGGATCGAATGAGGAAAGAACGACTGCTTCCGGTGTATCGTCGATGATCAGGTCAACGCCTGTCATGGTTTCGAGTGTACGGATGTTTCGTCCTTCACGGCCGATGATGCGGCCTTTCATTTCATCGCTCGGAAGCTGTACCACGGAGATGGTACTCTCGGATACGTGATCGACAGCACATTTCTGAATAGCTGTTACCACATACTCTTTTGCCTTACGGCCTGCTTCCTCTTTTGCTCTGCTCTCCAGCTCTTTGTAGAGCTTTGCTGTGTCGATTTTTACTTCGTCTTCCACAGATTTTAACAGATACTCTTTTGCTTCCTCGGAGGTAAAACCGGAAATTCTTTCCAGTTCCTGTACTCCTTTTTCGTGTAGACCGTCTACTTCCTTTTCTTTCTTTCTGACGCTTGCCTCTTTTGCTGCAATTTCGTTTTCACGACGCTCCAATACGTCCGCTTTTTTATCTACAGATTCTTCTTTCGATAAAACGCGCTTCTCATATTTCTGCAGTTCCGCTCTGCGCTCTCGGGTCTCTTTTTCTACTTCATTCTTCGTACGAAGAGACTCCTCCTTCGCCTCCAGCAGGGCTTCCCGTTTCTTAGTTTCGGCAGTTTTCAGTGCTTCATCTATGATGTTTCTCGCCTTTTCTTCCGCTGTGCCAATTTTCTCAGCATCCTGCTTGATTTTATTGTCCACAGCAATTTTCCTGGTAACAGGAACCGCAATAAGCAGCGTGACTACTACAGCAATGAATACCAGCAGAATTGTAATACCTGTACCCATTACCGGAGCACCTCCTTATTTAGTTTTCATTGCACATTTACAACACTACAATTTTATACTGTTTTCACAAATTTGTCAATGTTTTAAAAATATTCATGTAATTTATTGCACATAATTTCGCGGCATGTGGCGGAATCGCCGGGAATATTCAGGATTCTTCGTCAGCGGAATCTTGGTATTCTTCCAGTGCCCGACGGATTTCGGAACTGCCGAATCCCTTCCGCGTCAGAAAACCGGCGGCACGGCGGTACTCTTTTTCATCCAGCCGGTGCGGCGTGCCGAGCTTTGCGAAGGCGGCACTTTTTGCAAGTTCATACTCATCGCGGGCATCCTCCTGCTCTTCCAGGACGGATTCCACCAGTTCCCGGTCCACGCCTTTCTGTGCCAGCGCATAGAGGACTGCCTTTTTCCCTTTTTTCGCACCGCTGCCCGCAAGATACTGCTCCACGTATGCGCGGTCGTCGATATAGTGAAAGCTCTCCACGTACGAGACAGCCTCTTCAATGGCTCTCTCGGGATAGCCGTCTTTTCGTAACTTATCTTCCAGCTCTTTTTTCGTCCGCATCTGTCTGAGCAGCAGATACATCGCGCGGTGTTTGGCCCTTTTAGTCAGCACTTCCCCTGCCAGCTTTTCGTAAACCTCATCGGGAAGCTCCTCCTGCTCTTTGATGCGGGAAGCGCGGATTTCCCCGTTATAAAGAACCAGATCCTCTCCGTCATCGAAGAGGATCCGTGATTTCTTTTTATTCAGAGGACGAATCTCTGTCACAAACATTTATTCGTCGTCTCCTTCGGTTTCCGGAACTGCTGCTGTTTCTTCTGTGCCTTCCGGCGCTTCTTCCTTGATCAGGCCGTAAGCCACGCGCACTTTGTGCTCGATCTCATCCATGATTTCCGGATGCTCGCGCAGGTATGCTTTCGCATTTTCGCGTCCCTGGCCGATCTTGTCGCCGCCGTATGCGAACCATGCGCCGCTCTTCTGTACGATGCCGACGGAAGCTGCCAGATCCAGAACGTCTCCTTCTTTGGAGATTCCTTTTCCGAACATGATATCAAATTCTGCCTCGCGGAACGGCGGAGCTACTTTGTTTTTCACGACTTTGATTCTGGTACGGTTTCCGACCATCTCTCCGCCCTGCTTTAAGGCTTCAATTCTTCTGACATCAAGACGGATGGAAGAATAGAATTTCAGTGCACGGCCGCCGGTTGTAGTCTCCGGATTTCCGAACATGACACCGACTTTTTCACGCAGCTGGTTGATAAAGATAACAATACAATTGGATTTGCTGATCGCTGCAGTCAGTTTCCGGAGTGCCTGAGACATCAGACGCGCCTGCAGTCCGACGTGGGAATCTCCCATGTCGCCGTCGATCTCGGCTTTTGGAACGAGGGCTGCAACAGAGTCCACGATGATGATGTCTACCGCACCGGAACGAACCATCGTCTCGGTGATCTCAAGTGCCTGCTCGCCGTTGTCCGGCTGTGAGATATAAAGGTTTTCAATATCAACACCGATGTTTTTGGCATAGGCCGGATCGAGCGCATGCTCTGCATCGATGAAGCCGGCGATTCCGCCGCGTTTCTGTACTTCGGCTACCATGTGGAGCGCTACGGTTGTTTTACCGGAAGACTCCGGTCCATATACCTCGATGATTCTTCCCTTCGGCACACCGCCAAGGCCGAGTGCGATATCCAGGCTTAAAGAGCCGGTCGGGATGGTTTCCACGTTCATGTTTGCTGCGGAATCTCCGAGCTTCATGACAGCTCCTTTTCCGTACTGTTTTTCAATCTGTCCAAGTGCGGCATCGAGTGCACGCAGTTTATCTTCGTTATTATTTCCCATACTGAATATTCTCCTTACCATGCGAACGTTCGTTCGCTTCTGTATACATACTATTACAAATCTGCTTTGTTGTCAACTGTTTTTCTTGTGTCTTTTTTCAGCCCCCAAATCCTCTGCACCGGAGCTGCTTCGAATATATCCTTATGCACAAGTGTAGCATATTCCACTCTCCTGCCGCAACCCAAAAATACTGCAAAAAAATCCCGAAACGGCTTTTCTTTCCTCTTCTGCCATTTCGGGATTTTTTTCTTATTTTTCAGAATGCAGACCAGCTTATCCGATCAGCCAGTTGTACATTTCCTCGTACTGTTTTGCGGAATTCGCCCAGGAGAAATCCTGTGCCATTGCGCGGTCGATCATCTTGTTCCACTCGCGTTTTTTGTCGTAATAGATGCGCTCTGCGTACCGCACGGTACCCATCATCTCATGCGCATTGTAGTTTGTGAAGCTGAATCCAGTTCCTGTTCCCTCGTACTCATTGTACGGCTCTACGGTGTCTTTGAGGCCGCCGGTCTCGCGGACGATCGGAAGGGTTCCGTAGCGGAGGCTCATGAGCTGGGAGAGTCCGCATGGCTCAAACAGGGACGGCATCAGGAAGGCATCGCAGGATGCATAGATCTTGTGTGACATTGCATCGGAATAGTAGATGTTTGCCGAAACCTTCTTGTCGTATTTCCATGCGAAGTGGCGGAACATGTTCTCGTAGCGCTCCTCGCCGGTTCCAAGGATCACAAACTGTACGGCATCCTGGCACATCTCATCCATCATATAGCTGATGAGGTCGAAGCCCTTCTGATCGGTCAGCCGGGATACGATACCGATCATCATCGTCTTCGGATTGACCTCGAGTCCTAACTCCTCCTGCAGTGCCAGTTTATTTTTCACTTTCTCTTTACGGAAGTTCTTTACATTGAAATTCTTTGCAATCTGAGCGTCTGTCTCCGGGTTCCACTCATTGTAGTCGAGTCCGTTTACAATACCGCGCAGATCGTTTGCTCTTGCACACATCAGACCGTCGAGTCCTTCGCCATAGAACGGGGTCTGAATCTCCTGCGCGTATGTATTGCTGACGGTGGTGATCGCATCTGCGTAAACCAGACCGCCCTTCAAGTAGCTGGCATCGTGTTTGAACTCCAGCTTATCCGGTGTGAAGTAGTAGTCGGAAAGGCCGGTAATGCTCTGAATCGTCTTGCGGTCCCAGATGCCCTGGAATTTCAGGTTGTGGATCGTCATGACGGTTTTGATTCCCCGATAGAATTCATCTGCCTGGAAACGCTCGTGCAGGTAAACCGGAACGAGACCGGTCTGCCAGTCGTGGCAGTGGATGAGGTCCGGGCGGAAGCCGATGGTCGGTAAAATGGAAAGCGCTGCTTTGCTGAAGTAAGCAAATTTTTCCAGATCCCACGGCATGCCCGCATATGGAGTGCTTCCTCCGAAATGCTCCTCGTTGTCGATAAAGTAGAATTTGATGCCTTCATATTCCATCTCGAAAATGCCGACATACTGCTGTCTCCAGTTCAGATCCATGTAGAAGTTTGTCACATACCGCATCTGATTTTTAAACTGTTCTTTGATTCCTGCGTATTTTGGAATCACCACGCGCACATCAAAATACTCTTTCGGGAAGTACTTCGGCAGAGAACCTACTACATCCGCCAGACCGCCTGTTTTGATGAACGGTACACACTCTGAAGCCACGAACAAAATATTTTTCATGAAAAGAATCCTCCTGTAATTTCATGCTGATTATCGCATCTTTGTTTTTCTGTAATTCCTTCCTTTTTGTCACGATCCTATGAAACGCGAAAGGATAATCAACGTCCTGTCTGTATTATACCGTACTTTGTCCAGAAAAAAAAGTCTAAACTTCTGTAATTTCTCCGTTTGTTCGGATTTTTTTGTTACTTTTTACTGATTTTTCAGTTCAAGACGTATTTTATCTGCAATTAATGCAATAAATTCAGAATTTGTCGGTTTACCCTTGCGGTTGTTCACGGTATAGCCGAACAGCTCGTCGATTGTGTCCATTTTGCCGCGGCTCCAGGCCACTTCAATCGCATGGCGGATGGCACGCTCGACACGACTTGACGTTGTCTGGTGGCGTTTCGCGATGGTCGGATAGAGAATCTTGGTAATGGAATTGAGCATTTCCGTGTCCTCTACGGAAAGCAGAATCGCATCGCGCAGGTACTGGTATCCTTTGATATGGGCAGGAACGCCGATCTCGTGGATCATATTTGTCACATCGATTTCCAGACTGTTTTCCGGCGGACAGATCGGCTCTTTTCCGGGGTTTGTAAAATTTCTTGGATGGTATCTTCTTACTGCTGTCATTCCTTTTGTTGCTTTGATCCGGTTCAGAAGAGTTTCGTTGTCGAACGGTTTTAAGACGTAATAGTAAGCGCCGAGCCGGAACGCATCTTCGGTGATCCTCTCCTCTCCTACGGCGGAGACAACGATAAAGGCAGGTCTTTTTTTCAGATTTTTATCCTCATTGACTTTCTCCATTACAGTCAGACCATCCATCTTCGGCATGAAAATGTCAAGCAGTACGACGTCCGGTTCTTTGTCGCGGATGATACTGTAGATATCATTTCCGTTTCCGGTCTGCCCGATCAGTTCAAGCGTGTCATCCTGTTTTATGACGTTCCCAAGCATTTCCTGCATGCGTTCGTTATCATCCGCGATGGCAATGTTGATCTTTTCCATAAAGCTCTCCTTTGCAAAAACTCATAGTCTTTCCGGAATTTCACTGCATCCGTTTTCTTCTGAACTTTTTCCAATCACACAGACATTATAATTTTATTTTTTCGCATTTTCAATATATTTCCCGTAATTTTTTGAAAATTCGATCGACATTTTCCGTAAAAATTCGGAAGTTTGTAACAATTCCAACCAAATTAACGCATATTTTTTCAGTTCCGTGCAAGCATGTTTTCCGCAAAGACACCGTAGCCTTTTTCTGGATGGTTTACGAAAACATGGGTAATGGCGCCGATCAGCCTTCCGTTCTGGAGCACCGGCGAGCCGGAATTTCCCTGTACGATGCCGCCGGTTTTCTGTAGCAGCCGTTGATCGGTAATTTCGAGCACAAAATTTTTGTTCGTATTCTCGCTTCCAAGATCGATTTCTGTAATCTCCGCCTCATACTCTTCTACCGTATTGTCCACGCACATCCGCACGGTGGCCGGGCCCGTCTCGATCTCCTGCCGATAGGCAATTTCCGTCACGGTAAGCGGCAGTGCACTGCTTTTTTCCCTGTCCAGAACGCCGTGGATACCGTAGATGGTATTCTCCGCCACTGACCCGATACGGTTCTTTTCTTCGTAATGGATCACGCCCTGCAGTTCACCCGGTACACCCGCTTTTCCCGGGATCACAGACAGAATCTGTGTCAGATACAGTTCTCCGCCGTTCAATTGGAGCATTTTTCCGGTATCGATATCACTGATTCCATGGCCGAGCGCTGCAAAGGTTCCGTCCGGTTCCACGAAAGTCAGTGTTCCGATTCCCTGCATATTGTCGCGGACCCAGGCCCCGAGGCGGCAGGTGCCGTCCTGGCTTTTCTGCGGTGTCACCTGCACTTCGATCGTTTCCCCGTCCCGAAGCAGGGAAAGATACACCGGGGAACCGTTTGATACTTTTACTGCATCAATCAGATCCTGCTTGCTGCGGATGCTCTGTCCGTTTACTTTTGTGATATAGTCGCCTTCCCGAAGAATATTTTCTGACGGACGGCTGACGGTTCCGTCGGACGAACGGATTTCGGCTGTACGGATCACCATCACACCGTCGGTCTCCATATAGATACCGACCGGCGCTCCGCAGACGGCAACTTTCGGCCGTTCTTCCTGGATCACACGGATCTTTTTCAGCGGGATCCCGGCGGCGGAACATTCTACAACCGTTTCACCCGTTTCTCCGAATTCGGTTTTTTCTGCTTCCTTCGTATCTTCCGAAATCGTCAGAAGTGGATGTTTCGTGAGCGGCTGAAACGGGCTTTCGCTGTTCTCATCCACATACATCGTATCCGGCAGGGATTCGCGCATGGCATCGTAGCCAAGAAGAACGGCGAGGATCAGAAACAGCGCCGCCAGCGCAAGCAGGACTCTTCGGTATTTTTGTTTTCTCGTCATTTGCATTCCCATCCTTTCCGCCGCAGGGCAGAACTGCGGCATTTCTTTTGTTTTCGCGGCGGTCGTCAAGTTCTCGTGCAGGCACGGACTTTGACTCGCCGCCCGCGAAAAAGAGGGAAACCACGCTTTGTTTCGTGATTTCCCTCTTAGTATGCGGACTTCTCTTTATTTGAGTCTTGCAGATTTTTGTACCTGTGCCAATTCCTTCATCTCGCTGGCATTTGCCAGAACAGAATCCGTAATTTTCGCGCCGCCGAGCATTCTTGCCAGTTCTCTGACAGAATCTTCCTCGGATAATGGATGGATCGATGTGACGGTCTCGTTTTCTTCGACGTTTTTTTCGATTTCAAAATGAGAATCTGCCATCGCCGCGATCTGCGGCAGATGGGTGATGCAGATGACCTGATGGCGCTGCCCGATCTGTGCCATTTTTTCGGAAACCTTCTGCGCCGTCCTTCCGCTGATTCCGGTGTCGATTTCATCGAAAATCAGGGTTTCTGTCTCGTCGCGGTCGGCAAGAATCGTCTTGATTGCAAGCATGATTCGCGACAGTTCACCGCCGGAAACAACTTTCGCCAGCGGACGGATCGCTTCGCCCGGGTTTGTGGAGATTAAGAACTCCACAGCATCGGTTCCGTTTTCGGTGTAGCTTTTTGTCTTTTCAAATGAAATTTCAAATGCGACATGCAGGAAATTCAGGTCGCGCAGACCTTCGATAATCTGTGTTTCGAGCCGTTTTGCATAGTTTCTGCGGATTTTGGACAGATTATGTGCGGCCGCATCCAGTTTCTGCTCCGTTTTCTGTAACTGCTCCTGCAGTGCGGCGCGGCAGCTCTCAAAATTTTCCAGTTTTTCCAGTTTTTTCTGCTGTTCTTCGCGGTATGCGGCGATCTCTTCCATCGTCTTTCCATACTTTGCTTTCAGGCGGTTGATCTCATCGAGCCGTTTTTCCGTCTCGTAATACTCTTCTTCGGAAAAGGTCAGTTCGGAAAGATATGCGGAAATTTCGCGGTTGAAATCATTCAGCAGTCCGTCAATATCGGAAAGGGTCTGCGACGGACCGGAAAGTGCATCGTCGTACACTGCGGCCTGCTGCAGCTCCCGGATTGCGCGGCCGACCTGCTCCCCGGCGCTGTTCTCTGCACCGTAGCCGGTGATCGCATATACCGTCTGCAGAGATTCCGCGATCTTTTTCGCATGGCCCATTTTCCGGTACGCAGTTTCCAACGCTTCGTCCTCGCCCTCTTTTAGCTCTGCCTGATCAATCTCGTTGATTTCAAACGTAAGAAATGCTGCCTCCCGCTTTCTTGCCTCCTCGTCGAGTTCGTACGCCGAGAGCTCCTTTCGGACATTCTTCCACTCCTGGTACAGCGCCCGGACCTCTCCTTTTGCCGTGGCCGCCTCGGTTCCCGCAAACGCGTCAAGAATCGCGATCTGCCGGTCCGGATAGAGCAGCGACTGGTGCTCATGCTGGCCGTGGATGTCGAGCAGCAGGGACGCAAGAGCTTTTACCTGTGAGATATTGCATGCCTCGCCGTTGATGCGGCAGACGCTGCGGGATCCGGTGATCTTTCTGGAAATAATCACCTGACCCTCCTCCGCCTCGAGATCCATCTCTTTTAACAGCTCCAGCACATGCGGATTTTCGGTTTCAAAGACCAGTTCCACCAGCGCGCTTGTCTCTCCCGTCCGGATCATCTCGCGGGATATCTTCTTTCCAAGCGCCGCGTTGATCGAACCGATCAGGATGGATTTTCCGGCTCCGGTTTCTCCGGTCAGTATATTCAGGCCCGGACCGAACTCCACTTCCGCTTCGTCGATCAGGGCCAGATTTTTTACGTGTAAGTTTGTGAGCATTCTTTTCCTCCGGTGTCACACCTGCTGTCATCTTTTTTCTCTTTTTGCAGAGACGGGCGTTTTTTAGAACTCCTCGCCCGTCTCCTCCATGCCGTCCACCATCCGTTTCAGGCGTTCTGCTGCCACAAGCGCCGCGTCGTCATCTCTTGCCACGCAGAAAATCGTATCGTCTCCGCCGATGCAGCCGACGATCTCGCTCCAGTTCATCTCATCGAAAGCCGCTGCTGCCGCCATTGCCATGCCGGATACGGTTTTGATGACCAGAATATTTTTGGCAAGATCAACAGAAATAAACGCATCTTTCAGAACGCGCGCATAGCGGCTTCCCACCTCAGACGGTGCATTCTGCAAAACAGCATAACGGCTTCCGCCGTTCTCTTTTGGTACTTTTGTGAGCTTCAGCTGGCGGATATCCCTCGAAATCGTCGCCTGCGTTACGGCAAAGCCGCTCTCCTCCAGCTTCTTTGCCAGCTCCTCCTGTGTTTCAATGTCATATTGGTTAATTAATTTGATAATCTGTGCATGTCTCGCGATTTTCATTTCAAGCATCCTTCCCCAGTAACTATATCTTAAATGTTTGCCATTTTCTTTCTTAATGTCTCCAGAAAACTGATGTTGCTGATCTTCACAATCAGAGTATCCCGTCTGGCCTTTTTGATCACGATCCGGTCGCCGGTTTTCATCGGAACGCGGGTGTCGCCGTCAAAATATGCCATGCCCTGTTCAATGCCGCCGTCTCTCGAAGGCCCGAGCTCCACCTCGATCACATCCTCTGCCGGAAAGACAATGCTTCTCGTATTCAGGGTGTGCGGGGCAAGCGGTGTCATCAGCATCAGGCTGGCTGACGGTGAGATGATCGGGCCGCCCGCGGAGAGGCTGTAGCCGGTCGAACCGGTCGGCGTTGCGATGATGATGCCATCGGCGCTGTAGGAATTTAAAAACTCCCCGTTGACGTAATTGTCGAACCGGACGACACGCAGGTTTCCCTCACGGGTGATCGTAATGTCGTTGAGTGCCGCGTCCTCCGCAATCAGCTTTCCGTCCCGGTAAATCGATCCGCAGAGCATCATGCGGTGCTCAATCGTATACTCATCTGCCATCAGATGATCCAGCGCCGGATAAAGCGTGTCACGGTCGATTTCCGCAAGATAGCCGAGCGTTCCCAGATTGATGCCGAGCAGTGGAATCTGTAAATCCACCACGTCGCCTGCTGCCTGCAGAAGCGTGCCGTCACCACCGAGCACCAGAATGCCGTCGATATCTGACGGAACCTTCGCCGGATCCGTATAATGGTATTTTTCCCCTTTTTCGCTGTTATCGCAGAGAAGACACGTTTTTCCGCGCTCCTCCAGATATTGCCTGATCTGGTCTGTCACGGTAAGGTCCGGGTCTTTTGCTCTGTTTGTGATCAGGTAAAATCGCTCCATATCATGCTCCTTAACCCTTTTATTTATCCAGTGTATCGTGTGCGCTCTTTACAACGGCGTCTACATCGACATTGGTCTCTTCCTCTGTCACGCCGTCCGGCAGCCGGACAAGGTGAACGAGATACTCGATATTTCCCTCCGGTCCTTTGATCGGAGAAAATTCCAGATGGCGCACGCCGAAGGAAATGCTTTTCGCATAGGAAATGACCATCTCAATGACTTCTTTGTGTACAGCCGGATCACGGACAACACCTTTTTTGCCGACTTTTTCGCGTCCTGCCTCAAACTGCGGCTTGATCAGAGCTGCAATTTCGCCGTTCTCTTCCATCAGATTTCGGACCGGAAGCAGCACCTTGGTCAGGGAGATAAACGATACGTCGATCGATACGAAGGACGGTCTCTCCTCGATATCCTCCGTCACGACGTAACGGATGTTCGTGCGCTCCATACAGACAACGCGCGGATCGTTCCGCAGCTTCCAGTCGAGCTGGCCGTGGCCGACATCCACGGAATATACCTTGACGGCGCCGTTCTGCAGCATACAGTCAGTAAAGCCGCCGGTGGATGCTCCGACATCCATGCAGACCTTTCCATCCAGGGTAAGGTTAAAGTTTTTCATTGCTTTCTCTAATTTTAAGCCGCCGCGGCTCACATACGGCAGTGGTTTTCCTTTTAAGACAATCTCCACTTCTTCCGGGAACATGGAACCGGCTTTGTCCTCCCGCTCATTGTCCACCAGAACTTCTCCTGCCATAATCATGGCTTTCGCTTTTTCCCGCGATGTGGCAAGGCCCCGTTCTACCAGTAATACATCTAATCGTTTTTTCATCTTTCTTCCTGCCCCCGTTTTCTGTAGTATTCCTCAATTCTGCCGCAGATATCTTCCGGCGTAAAGCCGACCTGTTTCATCTGGTATGATACACTTCCGTGCGGAATAAAGCGGTCCGGCAGTGCAATAATCTCCACGCCGAACGGAAGGTCTTCTTCCTCGGCAAAAGCAAGGACGCGCTCTCCAAAGCCGCCGTCTTTTACATTTTCCTCGAGTGTTACGACAAGCTCATACGTATCGGCAAAGCTTCGAAGAAGTTCTTCATCGATTGGTTTGACGAACCGCGCATTCACAAGCGCCGCATCCATATCCATCCGCTCTTTTAACTGTTTCTGCACTTCTTCTGCCATTTTTACCATACTGCCGACGGCAAGAAGTGCAACACGGCTTCCCTCATGGATCACTTCTGATTTTCCGAGGCAGATGGGCGCACGGAACTCTTTTAATCCCGTATACGTTTCCCCTCTCGGGTAGCGCACCGCGATCGGGCCGTCGTAATCAACCGCAAATTTGATCATATCCGAAAGCTCCCAGAGGTTCTTCGGTGCAAGAATTGTCATATTCGGCATCGAACCCAGATAGGAAAGGTCGAAAATGCCGTGGTGTGTCTCCCCGTCGTAGCCCACAAGACCGGCGCGGTCAATCGCAAAGACGACATGGAGATTCTGCATACAGACGTCATGCATGATCTGATCGTACGCCCGCTGCAGGAATGAAGAATAAATCGCAACGACAGGCGTAATGCCGCCGAGTGACAGTGCCGCTGCAAATGTCACCGCGTGCTCTTCTGCGATTCCCACATCGAAACAGCGGTCCGGGAACATGTTGGAGAAGCGTTTCAGTCCGACACCGGTCATCATCGCCGCCGTGACTGCCGCAACATCCTTTCTTCGATCTCCCATTTTCCGCATGACCGTGGAAAAGACATCCGTGTACGTCGGATTGGATTTTCCAACCGGCAATCCTGTTTTCACATCGAACGGACCCGCACCGTGGAATCTTGCCGGGTGGCGCATCGCCGGCTCATAGCCGCGGCCCTTCTGTGTCAGGACATGCACCAGAATCGGTCCTTCAAACCGTTTTGCTTCCTGGAAGGTCTTGATCAGCTGCGGAATGTTGTGGCCGTCCACAGGACCTAAATACGTAAGTCCCATATCCTCAAACAGCATGCCCGGAATGATGATCTGTTTGATGCTGCTTTTCGTCTTCCGCATCGCATCCACCATGCCAGGTCCGATGCCCGGAATGCGGTTCAATGCCTTTGTGACGTCCATCTTGAAATCCGTGTACGCCGATGCCGTCCGAAGGCCGGACAGGTACGATGACATACCGCCGACATTCTCGGTGATCGACATTTCGTTGTCATTTAAAACGATAATAAAATTCGATTTCAGGCTGGCCGCATTGTTCAGCGCCTCGTACGCCATGCCGCCGGTCAGCGCACCATCTCCGATGATCGAAACAACGGAATAATTTTCTTTTTTCAGTTCCCGTGCACGCACATAGCCGACGCCTGCGGAAATCGAGGTCGAGCTGTGGCCGGTGTCGAATACATCGCAGTCACTCTCGCTCCGCTTCGGGAATCCGCTGATGCCGCCTTCCCGGCGCAGCGTTTCAAACCCGTCTTTCCGCCCGGTCAGAATCTTGTGCGTGTAGGACTGGTGTCCCACATCCCAGATCAGCTTGTCTTTTGGAAGATCGAAGACGCGGTGCATCGCAATCGTCAGTTCCACGACACCAAGATTGGACGCCAGATGGCCGCCGGTTTTACTCAAAGACTCGATAATAAATTCCCGGATTTCCTCTGCAAGCGCCGGAAGCTGGTCCGCCGGAATCTTCTTAATATCGTTTGGTTTCTGTATTTTTTCTAACATGAAATCATCCCTTACTTTTTTCTGGAAGTCAGAGATTCAAACAGCTCTTCCAGAAATATTTTATCTCCCGGACAGGACAGATTTTTCAGTTCGTCTACGGCCTCTTTCGTAAGCCGTTTTACCTCCTGCTCCGCCCCGTCTGTGCCAAACATCGTCACATACGTTGTTTTTTCATTCTTTTCATCACTGAAAACCGGCTTTCCAAGCTCCTCCATCGTGGATGTGACATCCAGGATGTCGTCCCGGATCTGGAACGCGATTCCGACTTTGGAGGCAATCCGGCAGAGCGCGTCAAGATCATCGTCGTTTGCTCCTGCAAGTGCCGCACCTGCCATCATGGCAGCCTCTAAAAGCGCCGAAGTCTTGTTCTCGTAAATGTAGTCCAGCATCTCACGGTCGATGGCGAAATGGCCGGCTTTTTCATTCATCACGTCAACACTCTGACCGCCCAACATGCCGGAAATTCCGGTTTTCTGACAGAGAATACCAAAAGCCCGCACTACGCGGTCGGTGTGCTCCTCCAGTGGAAAGGCTTTCCAGGCTGTCTCGTATGCATAGTTTAAAAGGGCGTCTCCTGCCAGCACGCCGACGGCCTCCCCGAAGACGACATGGGTCGTTTTTCTGCCGCGGCGGTAATCATCGTTGTCGATCGCAGGGAGATCATCGTGGATCAGGGAATGGGTGTGAATCATCTCCATGGCTGCCATAAATGGTTTTACAGCCTCCCCGGTTCCGCCGAACAGACGGAAACTCTCCTGCAAAAGCAGCGGACGAAGCCTCTTTCCGCCCGCTGTCATACTGTAATTCATGGCTTTTGCCAGTTCCTTTGCAAAGCCTTCCTCTTTCGGCAGGTAAGCGGCAATGATACTTTCCGCTTCCCGCGTTTTTTCTTCGAGTACCGCTTTAAAATTCTCTGAATGTTCCATCCTCATTCATCTGGAGCATTTTTTTCTCGACGCGGTCAATTTTCTGACTGCATTCGTTCAAAAGCTCCATTCCCTCCTTGTATAAACGAAAGGAGTCTTCCAGGCTGACATCGCTGCTCTCCAGCGTTTCGAGCATCTGATCCAGTTTTCCAAATGCTGCTTCCAGTGTCTCACCGGAAGGGGTTCCTTCTTCTTTTCTCTCTTCTGCTTCCATATTTCCCATGTTTTCTCGATTCTCTGCTTTTTCACGATTGTTCCATCCAGGATACGGCCGATGTCTTCTCTGCGCGCGCTGTGATCTTTCCGTCTGATACACAGATTTCGAGCAGATCACCTTCTTTGACATCCTGCACCGAAGTGATGGCTTTTCCTTCTTTTTCCACGTAGGAATAGCCCTGGTTCAGCTTGTCCAGCGGGGACAGACCCTTCATCGCCTGAATGTAAAGGGCAAGGCGGTGGCGCGCTTCTTTGAGCTTTTCTTCCATCGCATCTGTATACCGACGCTCCAGCTCGGCGTGGCGTGCTCTCTGGTCACGGATCTTATTTTCCGGTCCGAGATACTTCCACTTTGTCTCGTACTGCAGAAGGCGGCTTCTCGCTCTCTGCGTCTGGTTTGCCATCGCATGGTTCATGCGGCTTTTATAATTTTCCAGTGTGTTGAGTACCGCGCGGACATCAGCGACCGCCAGCTCCGCCGCTGCGGACGGGGTCGGGGCGCGCAGATCTGCCACGAAATCGATGATCGTTGTGTCGGTCTCATGGCCGACGGCGGAGATCACCGGGGTATGGCAGGAAAAAACGGCACGCGCTACTTTTTCCTCATTGAACGCCCAAAGATCCTCGATCGAACCACCTCCGCGGCCCACGATCAGCACATCCAGATTCAGTGCGTCCAGACGGCGGATGCCCTCCACGATGCTGTCCGCCGCTCCCTCTCCCTGCACCAGGGCCGGGTAGAGGATGATCTGGACAAAGGGATTCCGGCGGAGTGCAATGTTTTTGATATCCTGCACAGCAGCTCCCGTCGGTGCTGTGACAACACCGATTTTCTTTACATACGCAGGAATCGGCTGTTTGTACTCCGGGGCAAACATGCCCATCTCTTCCAGTTCTGCTTTTAGGGCCAGATACTTTTCGTATAAAAGGCCGGCGCCCTCTTTTGTGATCTCTTTTGCATAGATCTGATACTTTCCGTCCCGCTCATAGACGCTGATGCTGCCGCCGACAATCACATTATCGCCGTCCCGCATCGGGAAGGCAAGGCCGCGCCGCGAACCGGCGAACATGACACAGGAAATGGTTCCTTCCGCATCTTTTAAGGAAAAATAGATGTGGCCGGACGGATGGTATTTACAGTTGCTTACTTCTCCGCTGACGTAAATCCGGCGGAGCATATAGTCCTGGTCAAAGATGTTTTTGATGTATGAATTGACCTGGCCTACGGTGTAAACATTCTGATTTTTATTTCTCATCTTCTTCTCTTGCCAGTTTTCCAAGAATACCGTTGATAAAGGACGGAGACTGGTCTCTGCCGAAGCGTTTTGCCAGCTCAACGGCCTCGTTGATGGCTACACCGACCGGAACGTCCTCGTCGAATTTCATCTCGTAAACGGCAAGACGTAGGATCGCCAGGTCTACTTTTCCCATACGGGTCGTTTTCCAGCCCTCGGAAGTACGGTTCAGCATCTCGTCGATTTCCGGGATGTGCTCGGTCACATGATGGTATTTCTCTTCCATATAGGTCTGATCTTTTTCGCTTACGGTTACTTCTTCATCCTCGTCGTTGTCGTCAGAGTACGTAAAGTAAAGAGACATCTGCTGCGGCATCTCCTCTTTCTCCTGGAACTCTGCGGTATAGAGAAGTTTAAAAATATTTTCGCGAAGTTTGCTTCTGTTCATTGTCTGTTTTAATTCCTTCCTGTATAGTTAATTAACTATTTTTCTTCCATTTCATCTGGCTCTGAATAGTTAACAAGAACCGCGGGGTTGTAAGGGGTCGCCTTATTCCCTCGCGGTTCGTTGTTTTTTATTTCGTCTGTTCCATATTCACGCCTGCAATGGCTACATTGACATCGGAAACTTCCAGGCCTGTCATATTCTCGATCGCTGTTTTTACTTTTTCCTGTACGTTTTTGCAGGTTGCCGGAATCTCGTATCCATATTTGAGATTGAGGGCAAGATCCACGCAGACAACGCCGTCGAGTACATCAACTTTGACACCCTTGGAAAGATTTTTCATGCCAAGCTTGCTGACTAATTCGTTGGTAATATTTCCGGCCATGGAGGCTACCCCGTCCACTTCCGTTGCCGCAAGTCCTGCGATAATAGCTACCACCTCGTCTGCAATCTGCACGGTTCCGATTCCTTCGTCATCATATATCGTATAAGTGTTTCTTTTCTGAATTTTTGCCTCTGCCATCTTAAAGAACCTCCTCCTTGGCTGACTTTCCTTTATTATACCAAAAGTTTTCCGAAAATAAAAGTTTTTTTTATTCTTCTTCCTGTGCCGCGCACCACTCGCGTGCTGCCGGCGTGTTGGCAAGGCCGCCCTGGCCGGTTTCGCGCAGACTCGGATGCATCTGGTCGCCGACTTCCCGCATCGCATCGATCACCTGATCCGGCGGAATGCGGCTTATGATTCCCGCAAGTGCCATGTCCGCCGCAGAAAGTGCATTCACGGAACCGATCACATTCCGCTTGACGCACGGGACCTCGACAAGACCGCCGACCGGGTCACACACGAGACCGAGCAGGTTCTTTAATGCCATCGCTGCCGCATGCGTGATCTGGGACGGAGTGCCGCCGCCAAGTGCGGTCAGTGCGCCTGCCGCCATCGCGCTTGCTGTTCCGATTTCGGCCTGGCAGCCGCCGGAAGCGCCCGCAATGTAGGCCCGCGCCGCAACGACCTGGCCGATACCGGCTGCCGTGTAGAGCGCACGCACGATCTGCTCATCCGCTGTCCCCTTCTCTTTCTGGTAATTCACGAGCACAGCCGGAAGCACACCGCACGCTCCTGCGGTCGGTGCTGCAACGATCCGCTTCATGCAGGCGTTTGACTCACCCATCGCAAGTGCAGATGCCATAACTTTTCCGACAAACGGTCCGCAGAGCGTGTTCCCGCTCTCGACATACGCACGCATCGTCTTTCCGGCGCCGCCCACAAGACCGCTTCTCGACTGCAGCGAACCGTCGTAATTCCGTTCAGCGCCTTTCATGGCTTCCCACATGCCGCGCATCGTCTCAATGGACTCTTCGCGGCTTACATTTCTCTCATTCATATCGTCCAGAAGGATAACTTCATCAAACGGCAGGTCTTTTTCCTGGCACTCCCGGACAATTTCTTCCAGTGAATTATAAAACATCGTCCTCTTCTCCTTCCGTTACGTTGATGTATGTTACCTTTACAATGCCCTCACGATGCTCCAGCCATTCCAGCGACTCTTTGGGAAGCGGCTGATCCATCTCCACGACCATGACGGCCGATCCGCCTCTCTTGTCGCGGTAGAGGGACATATTCGCAATGTTGACTGACTTATGTGCCAGCATCGACGTAACCTCGGCTACGTGGCCCGGCTGGTCCAGATTGTGGACGATCAGGGTCGGAATCTCGCAGCTGCAGTTGACATCCAGCCCGTCGAGGCGGTTGATCATGATACGGCCGCCGCCAAGGGAGCACGCCTGCACCTCGAGCGTCCGGCCGCTCTTTCCCTTTACTTCCAGAACGACGCTGTTCGGATGGGCACTCGTCAGATTGGCGATGCCGAATGAATAGGAAAGACCCATCTTCCGGGCAATTTCAAAGCTGTCCGGAATCCGCTCGTCATCCGGCCGCATGCCGAGAAGACCCGCGACGAGACCGCGGTCCGTTCCATGACCCTTTCCCGTTGCGGCAAAGGAACCGTACATCAGTATTTTTGCTTCCACCGGCTGTTCCCCGAGAAGTTTCTGCGTCATCCATCCAATCCGCACTGCCCCCGCTGTGTGCGAACTCGACGGACCGACCATCACAGGGCCCAGAATATCGAATAAGTTCATTCCTTCTCCTTTTTAAGCGGCATCCCGCTCTTTTGTTCTTAGTTTTTGCTGAATTCGGTCAGCACAAGGTCTTTGTTTCGATCCTGTACCATGCCGACACTCCACGGATTGACAAAGAGAAGCAGCGGATTTCCCTTGAGGTCCATGACCTTCTTCATATCGGATGTACCCTGAATACGGTCCAGGTTGATCTCCTCTTTGTTTGCGATCCAGCGGATGTGCTCATACGGCAGGTTCTCCAGACGGATATCCACGTTGTACTCGTTCTCCAGACGGTATTTTAAAACGTCAAACTGCAGGACGCCGACAACGCCGACGATGATCTCCTCCATGCCGCCTTTGTACTCCTGGAAAATCTGGATCGCACCTTCCTGTGCAATCTGGGAAATTCCCTTGACGAACTGTTTTCTCTTCATCGTATCGAGCTGGCGCACTCTTGCAAAATGCTCCGGCGCGAAGGTCGGAATTCCCTCGTATGCGAATTTTTTGCCCGGCATACAGATCGTATCTCCGATAGAGAAGATGCCCGGGTCAAATACACCGATGATATCGCCGGCGTATGCTTCATCAACAATATGACGGTCACTCGCCATCATCTGCTGCGGCTGGGAAAGACGCATTTTCTTTCCTCCCTGCACATGGAAGACTTCCATTCCGGCGTCGAATTTGCCGGAGCAGATGCGCATGAATGCGATACGGTCACGGTGTGCTTTGTTCATGTTTGCCTGGATTTTAAAGACAAACGCAGAGAAATCCTCTTTGACCGGATCGATCACGCCGCAGTCTGCCGTACGCGGAAGCGGCGGCATCGTCATCGTGAGGAAGTGCTGCAGAAAAGTCTCCACACCAAAGTTGGTGAGCGCAGATCCGAAGAATACCGGGGAGAGCTCTCCCTTGCTGACAAGCTCCTGGTCAAACTCTGCACTTGCGCCGTCGAGCAGCTCGATCTCATCCATAAGCTGTTCTTTCTGGTCCTCATCGACCACATCGAGAAGATGCGGATCGTCGATATCAATTTCTTCCTCGATACCTTCCTTCGTTCCCTTCATTGTATCGGAGAAGGTAAGGACTTTCTTTTTGTCACGGTCGTAAACACCGCGGAATTTCTTTCCGGAACCGATCGGCCAGTTGATCGGGCAGGTTGCAATGCCGAGCTCTTTTTCGATCTCGTCGAGCAGCTCGAAGGTATCGTTCGCATCGCGGTCCATCTTGTTGATGAAGGTAAAGATCGGGATGTGGCGCATGACACAGACTTTAAACAGCTTTCTGGTCTGTGCCTCGACACCCTTTGAGGCATCGATCACCATAACGGCGGAATCGGCTGCCATCAGGGTACGGTACGTATCCTCCGAGAAGTCCTGGTGTCCCGGGGTATCCAGAATGTTGATGCAGTAGCCGTCGTAATTGAACTGCAGAACGGAAGAGGTAACGGAAATACCACGCTCTTTCTCGATCTCCATCCAGTCGGATACGGCATGGCGCGCAGTCGCTTTTCCTTTTACGGAACCGGCGAGATTGATCGCTCCTCCGTACAGCAGGAATTTCTCAGTCAGTGTGGTTTTACCGGCATCCGGGTGGGAAATGATGGCAAAGGTACGCCGTCTTTCAATTTCTTTTGTATAATCAGGCACAGTTTTATCTCCTTTGGAATATAAAATCTTATTTACTATGTTTTCCATGTTTATGCTTTTTAGACATACTAATTTATTCTATTATATGCCACCATTCCTGTCAATCGTTATCTTGACAGTTCATTCATAATCGAAGCATAAATCTTCTGACTCCGGTTTTCCCAGTTGCTGCAGATCTTTTTGGCCGCCTCCTCGGACGGAACCGTCACGACAATCTCAAAAATAGTCGTCTTCCGCTCTCTTGCCTGACAGCGGACCTCGTAGTCATCTCCCGCGGTCTTGTAGTAATCGGCCACAACGGACGCTTTTTTTCGCAGTTCATAGGAGTGCTCCTTCATATAGCGGTCGATTTCCTCCCGGATTTCCGGAGAGATCTCGTTTTCGAAGAAGGAAAGCGTCTTGCTGCCCTCCTCAGTCATGTGGTAGTACGAGGTGTTGCGCACCTTCTCGATCTCGATCAGCTTTGTATCCTGCAGCTCGCTTAACGCCTCCTGGAGATGAAAGTAGTTCGTGTACTCTTTTTCCAGGATAAAATCCGAAATCTGTGTATTTGACAGCGGAAAATTCACATTCTGCAGCATGTAGAGAATAATCAGTTTGTATAACGTAAAGGATGATTCAATCACGGTGTGTTTCCTCCTTTTTCTTCGTCCAGAAGCTGTCCCTGATACGCATGTTCTTCTTTCATGCGATGATGCAGCTCATTTAAGACGGCGCGTTTTGCCTGGCTCCATGTTGGTGCAATCAGAAGATCCCCGGGGCCGTCTCCCGTCACACGGTGGATCACAAGATCGGGACGGAGGCGCCGCAGACAGTCGATGACAAGGGTAAGATACGCCTCCTGCTCCAGCACCTCAAATTTTCCGGCCGCGTAGTCCGCCGCAAGATCCGTGTTTTTCAGCACATGAAGCAGCTGAAGCTTGATGCCGGAAATGGAAAGTCCATTCAGGTAATCCATTGTTGCAAAGACTTCTTCCTGTCCCTCCCCCGGCAGACCGAGGATCGTGTGGACAATCACGGGAATCCCCCGCCTGTGCAGCTCGTTTACTGCCTGTTCAAAACAGGAAAGCGGATAGCCCCTTCGGATATACTGTGCCGTTTTTTCATGCATCGTCTGCAGTCCCAGCTCCAACCAGACCGGTTTGATCCGGTTCAGCTCTTCTAACAGAGAAAGAACCTCTTCCCCTAAGCAGTCCGGTCTCGTTCCGATCGAAAGGACCACGACCTCCTCGTCCGAAATTGCCTCCCGGAAAATTTTTTCCAGATATTCCACCGGCGCGTACGTGTTCGTATACGCCTGGAAATAGGCGATGAACTTATGCACCGGCCGCTTTTGCTGCAGGAGGGATTTCTGCTCCCGGATCTGTTCCGGGATGGATTTGTTTCTGTCCCCGGCAAAATCACCGGAGCCGCCCGCACTGCAGAAAATGCAGCCCCGGTCACCGCAGGTGCCGTCCCGGTTCGGACACGTCATCCCGCCGTCGAGCGAGAGCTTGTACACTTTTTCCCCGAACGTCTTTTTCAGATAGGCGTCCAGCGAATAATACGGCTTTCCAAGCCAGTCTGTCATGATTTCTTCCCCTTTTATTCGATGTCTTTTCCAATTTTTTTGAAGTTTTCCCGGATCTTCTGCTCATAGCCGTTCGTTCCAAGATGAAGGAAACGGCTTCCTAAGATCTCGTCCGGCAGATACTGCTGCTCGACGTAGTGATTCGGGTAATCATGTGCATACTGATAGCCTTGACCGTGGCCGAGTTTGGCAGAACCTTTGTAATGGGCGTCCTGCAGATGCGGCGGAACCGACGTCCGCACACTTCCGACCGTCTTCATCGCCGCAAAGACTGCCTCGCACGAAGAATTACTCTTCGGTGCACAGGCAACATACGTGGCTGCCTCCGCCAGAATAATCTGCGCCTCCGGCATGCCGACGCGTTCCACGGCAAGGGACGCGGAAACTGCTACATTTAAGGCATTCGGATCGGCAAGGCCGACATCCTCCGCCGCGCAGATCATGATGCGGCGGGCGATAAACTTGATATCCTCCCCGGCATACAGCATTTTGGCCAGATAAAAGACCGCCGCATCCGGGTCAGAACCACGCATGCTCTTGATAAATGCAGAGATCGTATCGTAATGCTGATCGCCCGTCTTGTCGTACCGCACGACGCGCTTCTGGATGCACTCCGATGCCGTTTCGAGATCGATATGGATTTTTCCGTCCGCCTGACGTTCCGTCGAGAGGACGCCCAGCTCGATTGCATTTAAGGCCGCTCTCGCGTCACCGCCTGCGATGTCGGCGAGGAACTCTTTTGCATCCGCATCGAGCACAACGTTGTACGTCCCGAGCCCCTTTACCGGGTCCGTCACCGCGCGCTCCAGCAGTTTTTCGATGTCCTCTTTTTCGAGCGGCTTTAATTCAAAGATAATGGAACGCGAAATCAGCGCCCCGTTGACCTCGAAATACGGGTTTTCCGTCGTCGCGCCAATCAGAACGAGTGTGCCGTCCTCCACAAACGGAAGCAGATAATCCTGTTGTCCCTTGTTGAAGCGGTGGATCTCGTCGACAAAAAGAATCGTCTTTTTGCCGTACATGCCGATCCGCTGCTGCGCTTCTTTTACGACTTCTTCCATATCCTTTTTGCCGGCTGTCGTGGCATTCAGCTGGGTAAACTCTGCGCTTGTCGTGTTGGCGATGACGCGGGCAAGCGTCGTTTTTCCCGTTCCCGGAGGGCCGTAGAAAATGACGGAGCCGAGTTTATCCGCCTTGATCGCACGGTACAACAGCTTTCCAGGGCCGATGATGTGCTCCTGTCCAACCACCTCGTCCAGCGTTGTCGGGCGCATGCGCGATGCGAGGGGGGACTCTTTTTCCATTGTGGTTTCTTTCATATAATCAAACAAATCCATGTATTTTTCACCCCATTTTTCTTCCTGCCTTTTATCTTATCACATTTTGGCGGGTATCCTCAACCCCTTAATCTCGGATTCTCCGCAACTATGTTCGATGGAATCCGCGGAAGCTATTCTTCAATCAGCTCACGCACCGTCACAAACGTGTATCCCTCTTCTTTTAATTCTTTTAAGATCCGCCGCAGCGCTTCCACCGTCGCGCGGTAGCCGTCATGCATGAGAATAATGCTGCCATCCTTCACATTCGGAAGCACCGCGCTGCAGATCGACGCGGTGTTCTGGCTCTCCCAGTCGCGGGAATCCACATCCCAGAGTACCGGGATCATCGTCACTGCAAGGTCCAGCCCCTCTCTCCATTCCCCGAACGGCGGACGGATATAGACGGGATATTCCCCTGTGATCTCGTAGATTGCATTGCTTGTTTTCACGACCTCCTCCCTCGCTTCCTCTTCTGATACTTTCGTAAGCTGAACATGATGAAACGTATGATTTCCGATCAGATGGCCTTCCGCATGCATCCGGCGGACGATTTCTTCGTTTCCGGCAAGACACTGCCCCTGCAGAAAAAACGTTGCCGGAATTTCATTTTCTTTTAAAATTTCAAGCACCTCCGGCGTATAGCACGCATTCGGCCCGTCATCAAATGTCAGCGCCGCACGGCGGGGCACACTTTTTTCTGCTTCCGCCGCTGTCTCTTTCGCGCCTTCTCTTTCACACCGTGCCAGCTCTGCAAACAGAATAGCCGCCATTATCACAGCCAGAAGCGGCAGAGGAACGTGCCGCACTTTTCGGAATCTCCGCATGGTCTGCCCTTCGCACTTTCTTCTGCATTCCCTGTATTATATGAAAAACAGGAGAAAAGATGCCGCACCCGGCGGTTCTTTTCTCCTGTTTTTGTTCTTTATGTATCCTGCACCTGAAGAATATACGTACCGGACGCAGTATCCTGGTAAACGATATCTCCGATGGACTGCAGCAGCGATTCGTTCAGTGCATCGCCGTATTTCTCCTTTTCTTTGCTTCCCACAAAAATGTAGGTCACATGATACTGCTCCAGCAGGCGCAGCACTTCATTCGTATCGGTCGAGGTGTACATCTGTTTCACGTCCTCGGCGCGGACATTTAAGTCTGCGGGATCCCCTCTCCAGAGCCATTCATGGACATACCATCCAAGCACGGTCGGAAGGCCGGTCATTGCGGAAACACGCTCGTAATCGCTGTAGCTGTCGCCGTTCGCCTCAAGCACAACCGGCTGTCCTTCTATTGTTTCATCCAGCCAGCGGATGGCACCTGCGTCCTCGGAAAAGACATTTTCCAGATATGCTGTCGCATCGAGTCCGCGGTACTCGGACAGATCGAAAACATTTCCGAACCAGGAGTACACGCTCGTTCCAAAATAGCCGAACGTCCATAAAAGCAGTACCAGCCCGATTCCGCCGAACACCTGCAGAATCCGCTCTTTTTTCCAGAGCAGGAACCGCGTGATGATGTAGCTCATGCAGATACCGAACAGGATAAATGCCTGATAGGTCAGCTTGAACATCGTGTTGGAGCGCGCATACGATTCTTCGTAGATATCGCGCACATAGACGAGCTCCGGAATGATGATAAGGCCGATGGCACAGAGGCCTAAAATACCGATCACCATATCGCTCACCGCAATCTCTCTCCAGAAATTACAGAAGGCAGAAACTTTTTTTGGCTTTTCTGCCGTTTCTTTTTCGCCCGGCTCCGGTTTTTTCTCTCCCAGAATCAGGGCAACGGCCTGCTCTTCCACCTCTTCCTGCGTCTTTCCATCGGCAAGTACAATCTGTCCCTGCCGCTCCATGCCCGGAAGATGACGGTTTTTCCGCCATGCTAGCAGAACGGCTGCGATAAACAACACAACGAGCACCGTCGGAAGGCCCCAGAGAATCGCCAGCTGATACAGCATCGAATGGTGCTTGGCAATGCCGACACCGGAAACCATCGTCTCAAACTTCATTGTAAACGGAAGGGCGACAATCGTTCCAATTGCAAAAACTTCTGCAGCCTGCAGGAGAACCGTTCCGATCGTCTCTTTCGCCCGCGCATGATACCGGTACAGCGCACCGTACAGAGAGAAGCCTGCAATCACGACGAAATAGATAACAAAATCCCAGTAGTTGGACCAGTGGAACACACCGATCAGAAAGCCCGCCGCGATGATCTGCGGCTGAAGCAGAACGTCTTTTAACGACCATTTCCACTCTTTTTCCGGATCACGGCAGGTATTTTTCACGTAGGAATATAAAAGGCCCAGCACCAGCAGGACGAACATGACATTCACCACATGGGCATGCAGGTCGCCGAGCACAAAGGAATACGATGGAAACTCATGAATCGTGCGGTCATTTTCCACAAGCGGGTCATACCCGATATAGCGGGTCGAACTCGGGAACCAGTAAGCCGATTCGTTCAGTCCCAGCCACTGGCGGATGCAGCCGTAAATCACATAGTGCATATTTCCGGCAAGGGAAACGGCGCCTCCCGAAAGAAGACCGCCAATCACCGGTGCAATCTGGCTTTTATTGCCGCCCTCTTTCCGGATGCGGTGGCACGCACGCGACTCTGCCAGATGGTAGGTGATCGAAAACGGCAGAACAAACGCGAACGATGCCACCATCGTACGCATCAGATGGTACGTCTGCTTTACATCCGTGAAGGTAATCTTCGTCAGAAATACGGCATAGAACTGGCCGCCGTAATAGTAGTTAATACCGCTTCCGCTGTACCAGAGATCCTCTGCCGGAACGGCGGTGCTGCGCATCATGGCCTTCATAAAACCATAATCCATGAATTTTTCGGTTCCGTGTGCCTCCGGGTGAAAGCCCGCAAAGTAGGTCCAGAGAAGGAAAAAGGCGAAAAACAACACTTCTTCCATCATCAGGAAGTCGATTTCCGGCGCATGGACGCGTACCTTAAAGCATCCGAAAATCCAAGAAGCCAGGATCAGTACACCGACTGTGATCAGGCAGACCGGTGCGGTAAACGGAACCAGTCCGAAGCTTCCAAGAGCAAATACAGCAAAACCGGAAACAACGATGCCAAGCACTTTAGAAAACATCCATCCCCGGTCATGAAACCGCGGAAACAGCGCTGCGGCAGCCGGATAAAATCCAATACCGAGCACCAGGGTCATAAGCCACCACTTCAGGAACGGAACGTTGTCCGTTCCAAGAAGCGGCGTTGTTGCCAGCACAAGCAACACCAGCAGAATGCCGGAAACTGTCGTCTTTTTGCTCATCTTTAATTATCTTCCTCTGTCATTGTGTAGACATGACGTTTTCTTGCCATCTCATCGCTTGCAAGATACTCGTCGTAGGTGGTCATCTTATCGATCAGCGCGCCGTTCGGAAGGATCTCCATGATACGGTTTGCTGTAGTCTGTACAAACTGATGGTCGTGGCAGGTGAACAAGAGCACGCCCGGGAATTTGATCAGACCGTTGTTCAGTGCAGTGATGGACTCCATATCCAGATGGTTGGTCGGCTCGTCGAGAACAAGAACGTTTGCACCGGAAATCATCATCTTGGAGAGCAGGCAGCGCACTTTCTCTCCTCCGGAAAGGACTCTGACACGTTTCACGCCGTCCTCACCGGCAAAAAGCATTCTTCCGAGGAATCCGCGGACATACGTCACGTCCTTGATCTCTGAATACTGGGTCAGCCAGTCTGCGATAGTCAGGTCGCAGTCGAACTCTGCGGTATTGTCTTTCGGGAAGTACGCCTGTGTCGTCGTTACGCCCCATTTGTAGTAACCGGAATCCGGCTCTTCTTCTCCGGTCAGAATCTTGAACAGCATGGTGATCGCCTGCTCGTTGCTTCCGACGAAAGCAACTTTATCTTCTCTTCCGAGGGTGAAGCTTAAATTATCCAGGATTTTCACGCCGTCTACGGTTTTGGTCAGTCCCTCTACCTGCAGAACGTCGTTTCCGATCCCACGGTTCGGACGGAAATCGATGTAAGGATATTTCCGGCTGGACGGTTTGATATCGTCGAGCTGGATTTTCTCCAGGGCTTTCTTACGGGAAGTAGCCTGTTTACTCTTCGATGCGTTGGCGCTGAATCTAGAGATGAAGTCCTGTAACTCTTTGATCTTCTCCTCTTTCTTCTTGTTCGCCTCTTTCATCTGTTTTACCAGCAGCTGACTGGACTCAAACCAGAAGTCGTAGTTTCCGGCATAGAGCTGGATTTTTCCGTAATCTATATCTGCGATCTGGGTGCAGACTTTATTCAGGAAGTAACGGTCGTGGGATACAACGATAACGGTATTCTCGAAGTTGATCAGGAACTCCTCAAGCCACTCGATCGCATCGAGGTCCAAGTGGTTGGTCGGCTCGTCGAGAAGAAGGATGTCCGGGTTTCCGAACAGGGCTCTTGCAAGAAGAACCTTGACCTTCTGGCTGCCGGTCAGGTCTGCCATCTGTGCGTAGTGCAGTTCCGGCTCAATGCCAAGGCCGTTTAAGAGCTGCTCTGCATCGGTCTCTGCCTCCCAGCCGTTCATCTCTGCAAACTCACCCTCGAGCTCGCTCGCTTTGATACCGTCCTCATCGGTGAAGTCTTCTTTTGCGTACAGCGCCTCTTTCTCTTTCATGATCTCATAGAGACGGGCATTTCCCATGATAACAGTGTCGAGTACCGGATAGCTGTCGTATTTGAAGTGGT
Organism: Blautia sp. AM28-27; assembly: GCF_003480905.1. NCBI lineage: Bacteria > Bacillati > Bacillota > Clostridia > Lachnospirales > Lachnospiraceae > Blautia > Blautia sp. AM28-27. The sequence continues at coordinate 523,509 of NZ_QUJK01000001.1, read as the reverse complement.
CCTGCTCGAGGAAGGAAAGACGCTGGCCCGGTGTGATGGTTACGTCTCCGTTTGTCGGTTCAAGCTGGCCGGACAGGATTTTCAGGAAGGTTGATTTTCCCGCTCCGTTGGCACCGATCATGCCGTAGCAGTTTCCCTCGGTGAATTTGATATTGACATCTTCAAACAACGCTTTTTTTCCGACACGAAGTGTCACATTATTTGCTGCAATCATACTTTTTAAAACCTCATTTTCTTATTCTTAATTGTAAACGTGAAGTTACCGCCGGGGTTTCCCGGTCATACGGAGTATAGTCTACCATAGATTTCCGTTTTCTGGCAAGTAGGGAAAGCCCTTATTCTTCGTCTTTTTCACCGGAAATTGTAAAAAAGCTGTCATCCCGGTCTTTTTTGTCGATCAGTTCATTGTACTGCAGGCATTCATACTGCCGTTCGTACTCGAGATCCTCCTCCGGCGCATCGCTGTCGTTCCAGCGGTACCAGGTTCCGTCACTTGCTAAAAAGCCGAGGTGATTGAGCGCCGGCATCTTCTCGCGCAGGTCAAGCAGATACTCGTTGTACGGCGTCAGTTCCAGGCCGGTAAGGCTTAACGCATAGCTTGAGAGATAGTTTGTGCTGATCCAGACATTGCTCTCGGATTTCATGCTGTAGTTGGTCCAGATGAAGAACGGGGTTCCATAGAACTTCTCCTGATCCTCGACCGAAAGATTCTGATAGGCGTCTCCGGCAATCCATGTTTCAAACGCATCCGGCAGTTTCGGGGAATGATCTCCGAACATAATGATCATCGTCGGCTCGTCCACCTGCTGGAAATACCGGATCAGATAGGAAATTGCCTCATCGGAAAGCTTTAACAGGGAGAAATACTGATCGGCCTCATCACTGTCGTAGCCGTTGCAGTTGATATCCGCCTGGAAATAACGGTTCGTGTAGCCGCTGTGGTTCTGCATCGTCACATCAAAGAGGAAGAACGGGCTGCCCGGCTCCTTGTTCTCGTAGGTTTCCACGATCTTCTCATAGTTCGCCTGATCGCTGATCATACCGCGGTACCGCTTGGCCGTATCGGAGAACTGATCAATCGAGATGAAATCATCAAAATCAAGGAAACGGTACGCCGTGCTCCGCTTCCAGTTTGTCGCCTTGTTCGGATGCATCGCGATTGCCTGATAACCCTGGTCTTTTAACGTCGTGACAAGGGAATACTGGCTGTGCGTAAAGTAGCTGACGTACGGCACCATACCCGGGAACCGCTTGCAGGAGTTTCCGGTCAGGAACTCATACTCCGTTTTTGCTGTTCCGCCGCCCTTGGTACACGTCAGCGTGTGCCCTTTGATGATATTTTCGGTCAGCGAGTCGAGGAACGGCATGTAGCTCTCGCTCGTCTGCGGATCGCCGACGGAGCGGTAGTCAAACCACGACTCGTTCATGATCGCGATGATGTTGACGGGTGTCACGCTATCCGCATTATCTTTTCGAAGATCTTCTGTTTTCGTCTCTTTCTCGCTCGTATCGGCAATCGCTGTCACTTCGTCTTTCGAATAGCCGTCCGGCGGTGTCAGGCGCATGTATTTGGCGACCGCGGTAAAACCGACCGTCGTTCCGTACTGGCGGTATGTCTTCGCCGGATTCCAGAGGTCACTGATGACACCGAACTCGGCGTTCCAGTTCAGATTCATGTACGCCAGGTATGTTCCGAGCGTCAGCGCAGCAGCAGCCACGCGGAGCAGAATTTTATTCCTCGTTTTCCGTGCAAAACGGTATTCCCGGCTCTGCAGCCAGAGGCGCACAACGAGCATCATCGTGATAAACGAAGTCACGATTTCACCTGTGATCTCGAATTTGTAGCCGCCGACTACGTCCGCCGCCGTCGCAATGCTGTACAGGTCGATGAGCTGGAACGCTTCTCCGCGGAACAGATAAACATAGTAGAATACCAGACTCATGCAGAAATAAAAGATGTTCATGAAAATCATCGCGCGGCGGATGGAGTTCAGAAAGAGGGAAACGAGAATGGAAAGTACGAAAATGACACCGATATTCAACAACGCATAATACCATTTCATCTCCCGGAACTGGCTGTTTGTGACAAATTCCAGTGTGGCAAACAGATAGGCTGCGTTTGCCAGCATCAGAATCGGCTGTTTCCATCCTACATAGCGCGGTTTTGGTTTCTGGTCCGGCTTTGCAGCAAACCAGCAGAAACTGACGACTGTCGTCAGTATGATACACGCCAGCAGGCACGGGAACAGAAAGTGAATACTCCACTCCCGGTCTGCCGCCGTCGTATCCAGCAGCGGGCGCGCCAGAAACAGCAGCACCGCCAGCACGCCGAAATACAAAACAAGAAACGCGCACCGGGCGCGCTCCTTTTGATTCTCTTTTAATCTCTGATAAAACTTCTGCATCGAAACTTTATGCTCCTTTTATAAACAAGAATTATAATCCTTCCATAAACGGCTCGTCCGCCGGATAGCCGCCGCCTAATTTTTGCATACAGCGCTGGATGGAATCTTTTGAATTTCCCCAGTCCTTATCCTTGTTGCGGTAATCGAATTTATCAGTAAACCATGTTACCTCTTCCTGCAGCCGCTGGTAATTTTCTTTCATGATTTTGAACAGAGTCGGGTAAAATTCCGCTTTCTGTTTATCATTCAGCTTTTTCTCCGCCGTTTCTACCAGATCCGCAAAATGCGGCAGACAGAAGCCTTTTCCCTCGCGGAACAGTCTTGCAAACTCCTCATCTTTTTTGTAGAGATCAAAGAACGTATCAAGATAGCGGTTATAGTTTGCCTTGAAGTGATCGCAGACGTAGCACGAATGCGTCTTCTCATCAATCCACTGGCCGATCGCAGTCTCACGGCCCTGTTTGTCGAGGGATGTCTTCTGCATCCGCTTGAACACCGAGGATTTTCCCGGTGCAAACAGATTCATCTGTGCGGCAAGCTCCTGGTTCAGTTTTTTCAGATGGGTGGATAAAATCAGACCGCTTCCGAGACGGTTTCCGTAATCGTACATCATTTTATAGTGGTGGCGGCAGAATCCCATCGCGTCTGTTTCCGCACGCACATCATCCTCCATATAGGATGCGCCGGAACCGAGCGCAAACGAAATCGCATGCTGCTCTGCTTCCCGCTCCAGATAGCAGAACGGGCACTCATCTTCCGCCTTGAATGCATCCATCAGCGGAATGGTATGGATCGACTCTTTCATATGCAAAAACCTCCGATTTTATTTGTTGGTGCTTTCTACAGCATACACAAAAACCTCTCATTTGTCAAAAGAACTCTTTTTCCTGTTTTCCTATTATTCTGATGGATAATTTCTATATTTTGCACAATTTACATGTGCATTATAAAAATTTAAAGTTGTTTCTTTTTGGTATTTAATCGTTTAAGATAAATATTATATAAGTCTTTGTATCACTCTGTTCAGAAAGGAGCCGCAGCAATGGGAGAACGTCATACGGAGGAGATGCGCCTCCTCGGTCTTACCATCGCTTTTTATCGCAGAGCACGCGGATTAACGCAAAGTGAGCTTGCCGAAGCTGTCCAGATCAGCCGTACACATATGAGCAACATCGAAGCGCCAAACAGTCATACCTCTCTGTCTCTAAACAAGCTGATGGATATTGCGGAAGCACTCGAAATTCCGCTGAAAACATTATTTGATTTCAAACGGTAAGCCCGGAAAGCTTTCCGTTTTTTATAGCAGATTTTTACAGCAACCCCCCGCAGCCGGTGTGCGCCCGGTGCAGGGGGGCTTTTTCTCTCTTATTTTCCCGAAAAATCCGGAGTTCCGTCAAGATTATACGGGGTCACCTGGTATACATAGTAGTTCAGCCAGTTCGTGTACAGATTGTTCGCATGTGACCGCCATAAAAGCACTGGTTTTGTATTTGGATCGTCGTTTTTATAATAGTTCTTCGGAATCTCAATCGGAAGTCCTTTGTCTTTATCGCGGTGGTACTCGCCGTCGAGCGTCATACGGTCGTACTCCGGATGACCCATCACGAAAATCTTTCTTCCCTCTTCCGCCATGCCAAGATAGAATCCGGCTTCGTCGGACTCTGCGAGAATCGTGACATCTTTGCAGGCACGGATATCGTCGATCGGTACTTCTGTGTGGCGGGAATGCGGTGCCAGAAATTCGTCATCGAAGCCTCGCACAAGCGGGATCTTGCGGTTGTTGACTTTGTGCCAGAACAGCCCGAATTTCTTCTCCGGAAGCATCCGTTTCTTCAGCCCGTAGAAATGATACAGACTCGCCTGGGCTCCCCAGCAGAGGAACATCGTGGAGGTAACGTGTGTGTTCGTCCAGTCCATGATCTTTGTCAGTTCATCCCAGTAGTCAACTTCTTCAAATTCCATCTGCTCGACCGGCGCACCGGTGATGATCATACCGTCGTAATAATTTTTCCGCACATCCTCAAATTTCACATAGAACGTGTTCAGATGGCTGGTCGATGTATTTTTCGCCTCGTGGCTTGCCACCATCAGAAAGGTGACATCAACCTGCAGGGAGGTGTTGGAAAGGGAGCGCAGAAGCTGCAGCTCGGTATCTTCTTTGAGCGGCATCAGATTCAGGATCATAATCTTCAGCGGACGGATGTCCTGATGAACCGCTCTTGTCTCGTCCATGACGAATATATTTTCGCTTTCGAGTATTTCTTTTACAGGTAAATCTGCCTGAACTTTAACCGGCATATTCTTTTTCCTCGTTTCTATTCTTCTTGATCTGCCGCGCTTTTCTCTGCGCAGACAGGCGGTTTGCTTTTTCCGGCAGGAATTTCTGCCGTCTGCTTCCGATTATAGCAGATTCCCGCGCGGGATGCAAACCGCCTTTGCAGATATTTCGTTATTCTTCTGTCATCTTCAGAAATTCCTCTTCTGAGATCACCGGCACGCCGAGTTCGCGCGCTTTCCGGTTTTTGGAGGAACTGGATGTCGTGTCGTTGTTGATCAAATAGCTCGTCTTTCCCGTTACACTTCCGGTGGCTTTTCCGCCGAGCTCCTCGATTCTTGCCTTTAATGCATTCCGGTTCGGGAAATGTTCCACACTTCCGGTGATAACGAAGGTAAGACCGGCTAATTTCTGTTCTTCCTGGCTTGCCTGCGGCTTCTCAATCGTCAGATACGGCAGAAGGCGCTCAAGGCGTTCTTTATTTTCCTCATCCGCAAAGTAATCCACGATGCTTTTTGCAATCACTTCTCCGACACCGTCGATCTGCGCGAAATCCTCCGCCGATGCATTCCGGATCCGGTCGAGATCGAAATCGAAGGCTTTGCAGATCATTCTCGCGTTTGCAAGACCGATATTTAAGATGCCAAGTCCGAAAATCAGACGGGGCAGCGTTGTGTTTTTCGCGCGCTCGATGCTGTCGATCAGATTCTGGTATGATTTTTCACCGAAACCGTCCATCTCCACAATCTCGTCGCGGTAGCGGTCGAGACGGAAAATATCGGCAAACTCACGGATGAAGCCGTGGCCCACGAATTTTTCGAGCGTTGCCTCCGACATGCCGTCGATGTTCATCGCGTCGCGGCTTACAAACAGGGTGAATGCCTTCATGAATTTTGCCGGGCACTCCGGATTCGTACAGTAGAGGGTCTCGACATTGTTCATCATCTGAATCCGGGTGGCACCGCCGCAGGCAGGACACGTTTCCGGAATATCGCGCACACCGCTTCTCGTCAGATTCTCTGAGATCTGTGGAATGATCATATTTGCTTTGTAGACAAGGATTTTATCACCCACACCGAGATCCAGCGAACGCATGATACTAATGTTGTGGACGCTTGCGCGGGAAACCGAAGTTCCTTCCAGCTCGACCGGCTCAAAAACCGCAACCGGATTGATGAGACCGGTTCTCGACGGGCTCCACTCAATTTCAAGCAGAGTGGTCTCCTTCTGTTCATCCGCCCATTTGAAGGCGAAAGCGTTCCGCGGGAATTTCGCGGTTGTGCCAAGTGATTCTCCGTAGGCGATATCGTCATACAACGCGACAAGGCCATCGGACGGAAAATCGTTTGTCTCGATTTTCGTGGAGAAATATTGCATCGCCTCGTCGAGGTTATCTTTGGTGACAACCTTGTATTCCACCACCTCGAAGCCCTGCTCTTTCAGCCACTCCATCTGACGGATTCTGGAATTTTCGAAATCCTGTTCCGGAGCGCTCACAAGCGCAAATGCCATAAAATGAACGTGGCGTTTTGCCGTAATCTCATTGTTCAGCTGGCGCACAGAACCGCTGCAGAGGTTCCTCGGATTCTTGTATTTCGCATCGACATCCTCAATCTCCTCGTTGATCTTCTCAAAATCGGAATAGCGGATGATCGCCTCGCCACGCAGAACCAGCTCTCCCTGGTACGGGATTTTTAAGGGAATATTTTCAAACACTTTTGCATTGTTCGTGACAACCTCTCCGATCACGCCGTTTCCACGGGTGACGGCCTTTGCGAGGGTACCGCCGCGGTACGTCAGAACGACGGTCAGACCGTCCATCTTCCAGGACAGCAGCGTTTTGTGATCCCCGATGAAGCTGCGGAGCACTTCCACATCTTTCGTTTTATCAAGGGAAAGCATCGGCGACTCGTGCGCTTCTTTCGGCAGTTCGTTCATCGCCTCGTAGCCGACTTTTGTGGTCGGGCTTCCGGCGAGTGTTACGCCTGTTTTTTCCTCTAATACCTGCAGTTCGTCATACAGCGTGTCGTACTCCAGGTTGCTCATGATCTCCCGGTCTTCCTGGTAATAGGCTTTTGCCGCTTCGTTCAGCTTTTTGACCAGTTCCTTCATCCGTTCTGTCTCGTTCATCGCTTTTCCTCCCCGATCTGCTTTTTCAGTTCTGCTAATTCTTTTTCCGTTAAAGGGCGGTACTCCCCTGTTTTCAGGTCTTTCAAGTGAACATTCATGATCCGCACACGTTTCAGCTTTGTGACACGATATCCTAATGCTTCGCACATCCGCCGGATCTGACGGTTCAGCCCTTGCGTCAGAATAATCGTAAAGCTGCGCTCTCCCGTTTTCCGGATCCGGCACGGGCGCGTCACGGTATCGAGAATCGGCACGCCGGATGCCATTTTTTTCAGAAATTCCGGTGTAATCTCTTTGTTTACCTCGACCTGGTATTCTTTTTCATGGCGGTTTCTGGCACGCATGATACCATTTACGATCGCACCGTCGTTCGTCATCAGAAGGAGGCCTTCGGAATCTTTATCGAGTCTTCCCACCGGGTAAATCCGCACCGGGTAGGACAGATAATCGATGACGTTGTTTTTCTCCCGTTTTTCCGCAGTACAGACGATGCCGCGCGGTTTGTTGAAGGCGAGATAGACTTTTTTCTCCTCCGGAACAACGGTTTTGCCTTTCACGACAACAACGTCGCCAGACTCCACCTGCATGCCGGTTTCCGCGCGTTTTCCGTTTACCGTAATCTCGCCCGCTTCTGTCAGACGGTCCGCCTCCCGCCGCGAGCAGACGCCCGCATCACTTAAGTATTTGTTTAAGCGCATGGTTTTATCCTTCCAAAAAAGCAGTTTCATAAAAACCAGAAACTGCTTTTTTTGTTTTGTATTATTCTATTGTTCCTACTGAATGCTCTCTACATATGCTCTCAGGGAAGCATCTGCATCGAGTGCATTCTGATAATCGTTCTGAACCTGTTCGATCAGATTTTTGACTTCTTCGTTTTCGAGCGCCGCTTTCATAGCCTCGGTTACGGCCGCATCGCTGTCGGTATCATCCATGATTTTCAGGCTGCCGTCTTCTTTCGTGTAGAGATAATACTCCGAAAGCATCGGCAGGGTCTGGTTGATTCCCAGATATTTGCATCTGCTGCTGACAAACGTGATGTACGTTCCGTCGCTTGGACCGCTGATCGTGTAAGCCTTTACATCTCCGTATGACTCCACGTCGCTTTCTGCCTCAATCTGCGCCTGCTCCTCCGCGGTCAGATTATCTGTTACTGCAAAAAGACCGTTGATATCCCTTGCACCGAGCGCGGTGTAATACTGCTCCAGCACGGTGCTTACTTCCGGGACATTGTCCGCGGCAAAGGAGACAGCCGTATTATCGGTATTCTCTGTATTACCGGTATCGTCTGCCGCTTCCGGCTCACTTGTCGGCTCAGCCTCTGCATCCGGCGCGCTGGCGGTATCGGTACTGGAAGCATCTGCACTGGAATCATTCGCGGAATCCGAAACGTCCGATGAAATGCCTGTGCTGTCCTCAGAATCTGCTTTGCTGTCTGCTTTTACCTGTGTCTTTTTATCCGGCACATTGTTTCCGGTGCTGCTGCTTGTTACGGTTCCGCCGCTCGATTTTCCATCGTTTTTTGGTGATACCAGATGAACGATGAGAAGAACCGCTGCCACAATCAGGAGAATTGCTCCGATCAGAAGCATGTAGCGCAGATTATCGGAAATCCATTCCCGGATTTTATCTTTTGTTGTCATTGGTTTTGCCATATTTTTCCTCCTTCATCAAAACTGATCCGCCGGATCAGTTATTGATATGCTCAGTAAGCAAAAAAACCTCTACTTCACACCGAAGCAGGGGCTTTCCTTTTCCTGCGCCGGTCCTGCCCGCCGCAGCATGCCATGTAGCAAAAACGCGTCTGGAGGGATTCGAACCCCCGACACACGGTACCGGAAACCGTTGCTCTATCCCCTGAGCTACAGACGCTGATGTGATCTGTTTTCTCAACCACACTATGATAGTTTACCACAGACTCCTGCAATTGTAAAGTATTTTTCCCACCCAGCCGCCCATTTTTTTCTTAAATTATTCGCAGACTATTCTGCCACACAGCTTACGTTTCTTCCTCACACAGCGTCAGTTCCCCGCTTTCCCGGTGGTAATAATAAACGTGATCCGACAGAATCTCCTGCGGCTTGACCGTCTTTTCATTCACGTCCCGTACCATGTCGGAAAGACACTCCTCCGGGAACACATCATAATCCGGAATCACCATGCACTCGTGGATACTGCTCGGAATCACATAAAGACTTGCCTCAAAGCGCTGCGAAAGACTCTCCAGCACGCCGGGATAGCACATGCAGATTGCACCCAGCTTTCCTCTGCGGTTGCTGACCAGGTAAAACTGTTCCGCCAGCGGACCAAGCTCGAACATGGGAAACGTTACTCCGTACTCCTCTTTCAAATACATCATAAGGCTGTCTGTGCGCACCGGCAGATCCCGCAGGGTGTTCTCCCAGGCACGGGCATCCAGCTCCTCCGCCGAAATTCCCCACAGCTCCCGGTGCGTCTCGTGGATCAGAATTGTCGCATCCGGCACGCGGTTTCCCCGCATCTGGTAATAGTACACGACCGCGAGATCGAGAAATTTTCTGTGTGGAACTTCGGAGAGCAGCGTACGGTTTTTCTCCGCATGAATGAGCTCGCAGTAGATCTGCGGCGCAGCATTTTTCCAGTTGGTAAAAAAGGCAGCTTTCTCCGGTCTTCTCGCCTCCGCTTCCACTTTCCGGTACTGCTCCAGTACCTTTTCTGCAATCTGAGAAAGCGGCACGCCCTGCAGACAGCATTCATACAGAAGCTCCACGTAGATCGTCGGTGCAATCCAGTCCTTCTTTCTGCTGATGACAAACGCCTCTTTTTCGATACCGTTCAGCTTCTGCACCGATTCTACCTTCACCTCAAAATCATCGCCGGCTTTTCTTTTCAGCAGCGCGGCAAGCTGCTCTTTGAACATCTGATAGTCCATTTTTTCCCACCTTTCCTGTTTGATTGCCTTTTGTATTTTTGCTTTACGGAACAAAAAAGCTCCGGAAAACACAACTTAAAAACCTCTGTACAGATCTGTATATGCCAGAGATTCGTTGGTTCGCGGAACTTCGAACGATGAGAAAAACGGGCCCGGGCTGCTTCCGACAGCCTTTATCAGCCATTTTTCAGACGAATATTCTATTTATTTAGAAAACCGTGTCCGCCACAAAGAAAGTTGTGACGGACAACGGCGGGAACAGTCTTACTTATACACGGGACAGATATTCACCTGTTCTGGTATCAATTTTGATTTTGTCTCCCTGGTTTACGAACAGCGGAACGCTTACGGTAGCACCAGTCTCAACGGTAGCCGGTTTGGAAGCACCCTGTGCGGTATCTCCCTTGAAGCCTGGCTCAGTCTCGGTGATCTCAAGCTCTACAAACAGAGGCGGTTCGATTGCGAATACATTTCCGTTGTAGGAACATACTTTAACCATTTCGTTTTCTTTTACAAATTTCAGAGCATCTCCGATGGTCTCTTCGTTCAGAGCGATCTGCTCATAGTTTTCTACGTTCATGAAGTAGAATAAATCACCATCGCTGTACAGATACTGCATGTCTACACGCTCGATACGAGCCTGCGGGAATTTCTCAGTCGGACGGAAGGTACGCTCTACCACACCACCGTTGATGACATTTTTTAATTTTGTTCTTACGAATGCAGCTCCTTTACCAGGTTTTACATGCTGAAATTCAAGAATCTGAACGACCTGACCATCGATCTCGAGGGTAACGCCGTTTCTAAAATCTCCTGCTGAAATCATTCTGATTTTTCCTCCTTAACATAGTACGATGCGCCAAATGCGCACCATAGGCTTATCTTATAATATAATATTTTTCCCGATTTTTCAACTGTTTTTTTTCGTAATCCTGCCGCGGGCCAGATCACGCTCATAAAAGAACAGTACAATGTGCTCCAGATACCGTTTCAGAACGATCTGAATTTCCTCTTTCGGATTGATCGGCTCGGTCAGAATATTGTAAAGTCCGGTCCGTTTTGCACCGTACACATCGGTGAAAAGCTGATCCCCGACAAAGACCGCCTGCTCCTCTTTAATCCCCATTCTCCGGCATGCCTCCTGGTAGTTTTTCACCGATGGCTTGTGCGCATTTTCGATATAGATAGAACCGACCGCATCGGCAAACGGAGCCACACGCGGTTTCTGATTGTTGGAAAGCAGACAGGTGGAAAAACCAGTCTCCCGAAGAGACGCAAAGAACGCAGCCGCCTCCTTCGTCGCCGGCGCACCGTGCGGAACAAGCGTATTATCGATATCAAAAATCACGCCCCGGTATCCTTTCCGGTACAGATCCGCGTAATCGATCGTATAGGCACTTTTTTCTCTCCGGTCCGGGTAAAACATCCGCATCAGTATAGTTCCCCGGTTCTTCTGGTTTTTTCCACTCATCTTCTTTCTCCAATCCTCTTTTCGTTTATACAGTAACTTTATTCTTCTTTCAGAAACTCCTGCAGAGCCTCAAAATTTGCTTTCATCTGGTCATAGCCGTGCTGGTAAAATTCCCGCAGCTTCTCCTCGTCCTTTTCGAGACGCGATACCGCCGGTATCTCCGGGCGGATCACAAAGACGGAGCCTTCTTCTTCCCATTTTTCGATGCATTCGAGCACCTGGTTATAATGTTTCGCGCGGTTTACAAGCGCACGCACGAGATTCGGGTATTTGCGGAATGCCGCCACATACAGCTCCCAGCCTCTCGTTCCCTCTTTTTTGCGGTAACCGAAATTCCGTGTCAGAATAATGACATTTTTTCGGTGTCCCGTCTTTAAGGAACGGATAATCGGGATCGAATCGGCAACACCGCCGTCGACGTACTCGTTTCCGTCGATCTCCACCATCGGGCAGGCGATCGGCATGCTCGATGATGCACGGCCAATTGCAAGCAGACGTTCTTTATTTTCACGGTCATCCAGATATTCCGCGCGTCCCGTCTCACAGTTTGTCACAACCAGCTCACACGTCTGCGTCGATGCAAAATACGTATCAAAATCAAATGGAAAAACCTCATACGGATACCGTTCGAACACCATATCCATGTCGAGCAGTGCTTTTTTCTCAACGATTGTCTTGATATTCTTATTGACGTAGCGGTTTTTCTCATCCGTGACAATCATACAGTCCCTCGTTCTGCCAATCTGGCGCGATACATAGTCCAGCGCATTGCAGGCTCCGGCGGAAACGCCAATCACATGAGGGATATAATACTCCTGCTCCATCAGAAAGTCCAGCGCTCCTGCTGTAAAGACGCCGCGATTGGCCCCTCCTTCCAGTATGACTGCTCCGGATTTTGTTATGCTGTAATTTTTTGTCTCATTCATTCTCCTGCACTCTCCTATTTTTCACAATGACACATTACTTCCTGCACAGAGCAATGCCGGAGCAGATCGGAAAATCCCGACACGCTCCGGCCCTTCTGCCTGTTTTATCTGTTTTCCAGCGGAACATAGTCCACTTCATCTTTGACACTCTTGTACGCCGGGCGGATGATCTTGTCGGTGTTGATCAGTTCCTCCATCCGGTGTGCACTCCAGCCGACGATACGCGCGCAGGCGAACATCGGGGTGTAGAGCTCCAGCGGAAGATCCAGCATGCTGTAAACGAAGCCGCTGTAGAAGTCGACGTTTGCGGATACACCTTTGTAAATATGGCGCTCCTCGCCGATGATCTTCGGAGCCAGTTCCTCGACCATAGCGTACAGCCGGTAATCTTTCTCTCTGTGTTTTTCTTTTGCCAGCTGCTCAACGAAGCTCTTAAAGATGCGCGCACGCGGGTCGGAAATGGAGTAAACCGCATGGCCCATACCGTAAATCAGACCTTTCTGGTCGAACGCCTCTTTGTGCAGCAGCTTTCTTAAGTAATTCGATACTTCTTCCTCATCCGTCCAGTCTTTGACGTGTGACTTCATATCGTCGAACATCCGCACAACCTTGATGTTTGCACCGCCGTGCTTCGGTCCCTTTAAGGAGCCGAGCGCCGCTGCAATTGCGGAGTACGTATCGGTTCCGGAAGAAGAAACAACATGTGTTGTAAAGGTCGAGTTGTTACCGCCGCCGTGCTCCATGTGGAGAACGAGGGCAAGATCGAGGATCTTCGCCTCCAGCGGAGTGTACTTCTGATCCGGTCGGAGCATCAGAAGAATATTTTCTGCAGTCGAAAGCTTCTTCGACGGGTTGTGGATATATAAACTTTTTCCCTTGATATAATGGTTGTACGCCTGATAGCCATAGACGGACAGCATCGGGAAAACAGAAATCAGGTTAATGCACTGGCGAAGCACATTCGGAAGGGAGGTATCATCTGCGTGGTTGTCGTACGCGTACAGGGTCAGAACGCTTCGGGACAGAGTGTTCATCATGTCCTTGGTCGGCGCTTTCATAACAACGTCACGCACAAAGTTCTTCGGCAGGGACTGCTGCTGTTTTAAGATTGTCTTAAAATGATTGAGCTGCTCTTCATTCGGCAGATTTCCAAATAAGAGCAGATACGCAACTTCTTCGAATCCCATACGGTTTTCACTTAAAAAGCCCTGGGTCAGTTTTTCCACGTTGATGCCGCGGTAGTACAGACGTCCGTCACACGGCGTTTTGACGCCGTCAATGATATCCGAAGACACAACGTTTGAAATCTGTGTCAGTCCCGCAAGGACGCCAACGCCGTTGATATCGCGCAGTCCGCGTTTTACATCGTATTGCCCATACAGCGAAACATCCATTTTGGAGTTATCCAGACAGATGTTTGTCAGTTCCTCTATTTCCGGTGTTACTTTCATGCTAAAAGCCATATGCATTCCCCTTTCTCTTCTCTTTTTTTACTCACTTTCGCTCATTATAGCATTAAACCAGGGGATTCGTATACTGAAATTTTTATAAACATTCGAAAAATTTTCGTAAGATTTTGTCTCACAAAAGGTATCAGGCTTCTGTTTTACATGCATCGAAGGCTTGATCCAGTGCGTCCAGGAAATCTCCCATCACGTAATACAGCGTCTCAAACCGCAGATAATCGAGGACGTTTTCATCCCACATAAACTTCAGCACCGGCGGGAATTCCTCATCGGACTCCCAGAACTGGAAGACGAGCGGCAGAAACGGAAAGACATGAAAAACAAAAGCAGCGTCTCCCGGGAAATATGGTTTTCCGCCAAGGGAAACGCATGCTTTTTTCAGCTGTTCCACATGCCCGTCATACCGTGCGGCGCGGCTGTCGTGAACGCCGGACGCAATCGTGCGGCCTTTGATCGTTCCCTTTAAGGAATTGGTACGCGCATACGTGCCGGCGAGCACAATCTCCTTCTTTCCGCAGCAGAGCAGGTCGAAAATCGTCAGCGTCTCATTGAAACTGCCCTGATGTACATGAAGAAAATGGTCTTTTGATCCCTCTACAACGCCGGTATGGCGGTTCACTCTCCATTCTTCAAAAAGATACGGCACATAGAAATAATCGTCATCAAACGCAAAGCCATACTTTCCTTCGATCTCCTTCTGATCGTATGTCAGAAAACGTTCCTGCATCTGATCACGCATTTTAATATAGTTCGACACTTCCATTTTTTTGCCTCCCGCTATTTGTCGAGCATCTTTTTCAGCTCGTCCATGAACGTGTTGACGTCCTTGAACTCACGGTAAATCGACGCAAAGCGGACGTACGCCACCTGATCCAGGTCTTTTAAGTAATGCATGACCTTCTCTCCGATCACAGAGCTTGGAATCTCGCGTTCCTCGCCGTTGAAAAGCTCCGTCTCCACCTTGTTGACCATCTCGTTGATCTTCTCGGCGGACACCGGCCGTTTGTGGCAGGCGCGCAGGATACCGGTCTCGATTTTCGAGCGGTCATACTGCTCGCGGTTCATATCTTTTTTGATGACGATCAAAGGGATCGTCTCCACTTTTTCGTATGTCGTAAAGCGTCTGCCGCAGACATCGCACATCCGGCGGCGGCGGATCGCATTGCTGTCTTCAATCGGGCGTGAATCCACAACCCGGGTATTATCCTGATTACAAAATGGACATCTCATATCTTTCGTCCTCGTTTCTAAATAAGTATTTCGGAAAGTTTTCTACTTTTACAGTATACGCATTTTTCCGTGAAATTCAAGTCAACTGCAGCAACATTTTCGCATATGTTTTTCCATAGGAATCTGTAAAAAGGAGCACCGCATGCGCGTTGTAGATCTCCGCCAGAAAGAAGTTATCAATATCTGCACCTGCAAAACGCTCGGCTGTCCGATTGATGTGGAATTCAATCCAAAAACGGGACATCTTACCGGACTCGTTCTTCCGGGTCCTGTGAAATTCTGCGGCTTTTTCTGCCACGGCGAGGATTTTGTGATCCCATGGGACCGCATCTGCCAGATCGGCAACGATATCATTCTCGTCGAAATTCCGGAAAAAGAGAAAAGGCAGCCCTGATCAACGGATATGAAAACCGAATTCCGATTCCAGCGGAATCTTCGTCCATTTTGCATCCGTGATTTCGATGTAGCTGGAGGTGCGGATCCTTTTGATCATCTCCGTGATCGTCTCCTCATCACCCTGCACCTCCATCTCCACCGTCTCATCCCAGCAGTTTCTCACCCAGCCGGTCAGTCCGAGCTGGTAGGCAGCATAATACGCCCGGTAACGGAACCCCACGCCCTGCACCTGGCCGTAGAAAATCACATGGTACCGGATTTCTTCTTTTTCGTCTCTTCTGTCTCGTTTCTCTGTCTCGTTCATATTTCTCTGCCTCCCAACAGTCATTGCCTAAAATTCGTCTGCCGTCGCACAGTACAGCGGAAGCGGGAACCAGTCGGATGGAATGTTCTTCCAGATTTCAGATGGAACCTTGCTTCCCTTACTTGCCAGCGGTGAAAGAAGCAGTTCCTGCGCCTGCTCCCGGTTGAGTACATCTGCCCCCGGATGGGCTTCCCCTGTCACGGTCACAGTTCCATCTTTTACCGTCACGGTCACCGGCTGCCCCTCCAGTACAGCAGACCACGTTCCATCGCTGATGCCCATCGTCTCTGCTTTCATGGTCAGCATTGCCTCGATAACGTCCGCAAACTCAAAAATGCGGTACATCGCGGAACCGCAGCGCTCTTTTGTGAAACTCTCGCAGACTTCCGATAACGCTGCTGCTTTTCCGGTCTCATACACCGGAATGGAAATGAAAAGAGAGTCAAGCGCATTTTCTTTTAAATAAGCGGCAAGTGCAGGAACGAAATCCTGTTCCTCCAACACTTCTGCTTCCACAACCTGGTTTCCGCCGCAAAGTGCCAGATATCCGATCCGCTCACCGTTTTTCCAGATTGCAATTGCCTGCTCGCCGAATGTTTTCAGGCAGGCTTTCACATCCTCTCTTACCACGTAAAGCGGTTTTTCCTCATTCAGCTTCTTTGCAAAGGCTGCCGCCTCTTCGTCCGCTTCGCCGTTTTCCGGAAACAGCGGCGCAAAGGTGTAAGCGGAGAGTTCCCCGTTTTTCCAGGTATGGCGCACATTTGCCACATCCAGGTAAAACGTGTATTTTTCACTTCCCGGCGTAAAGCCAAAGTAGGCATACCGCTGTCTCTGGCCGTCCAGTACCAGAAGATCACACGTTCCTTCCAGATCCGTAATCCAGTCGCCAAGAAGACGCTTCATGTGGCCTTCGCCCCTTGCCTTTGGATGCACGGAAACGCTTCCCACATATCCTGCGCGGAGCAGCTTACCCCCTGCTGCCATTTGCTGCGGAAGCACCGCAATCTCGGCCCGGAGTCTGCCGTTTTCCGCAACAGCGACGCGGTGGATCCGTGCCATTTCCGGTCCTGCCTGATAAACCTTTGGAATTAACTGCTCAAAGTCGTGCGGACGGTGTGCCGTGCTGAACACGTAGTTTGCAAGTTCGATGCAGTCCTCCCACTCTTCCGGCTTTGCAAGTCTGTACTCTGTCATAATGTAAAAACCTCCTGATCCTAAAGACCCTTTTGTTTTTGCTCTTCTTTTTCTCTATCCTAACGGATTTTTGTCCTTTTGTCACGAAAATTCCGAACAAATTGCAATATTTTTGCTATATCTGGTAAAAAAAAGGAAACGCGCCCGGAAATTTTCATTCCAGGCGCGTTTCCCTTTTCTCAATGTTTCCTGTTTTACTGGATTCCTTTTACGGTGTAATCCTGTGCCTCTACGGCTGTTTTCAGCACATCGTCTGATACCGGGGCTGTCAGTGTTACAACGGCTGTTCCTTTTTCATGGCTTACTTCTGCGGATGCAACACCCTCGATTGCCTCAAGTGTTTTCTTCACTCTTGCCTCGCAGTGGCCGCACATCATGCCCTCGATTGTCATGGTTTTTACCATTCCCTGTTCTGTTGTCATGTTCAGATCCTCCTTTGGAATTTCGTTTTTGATTCTTTTATCTTTTGACGCGTCGTGCATCCGAAACAGATTCAGACGCAGGGCGTTTGTCACAACGCAAAAGCTCGAAAGGCTCATCGCCGCCGCACCGAACATCGGGTTCAGCTTCCAGCCGAACAGCGGGATCCATACGCCCGCAGCCAGCGGAATACCGATGATATTGTAAATGAAGGCCCAGAACAAATTCTCGTGAATGTTCCTGAGGGTCGCACGGCTTAAGCGGATCGCTGCCGGTACATCGGAAAGGCGGCTCTTCATCAGGACAACGTCTGCCGCATCGATCGCGATATCGGTTCCTGCTCCGATGGCAATACCGATATCCGCACTGGTCAGAGCCGGTGCATCGTTGATGCCGTCTCCTACCATCGCTACTTTTCCTTTTTCTTTCAGGCGGCTGATGACCGCTTCTTTTCCATCCGGCAGAACGCCTGCGATGACTTCGTCCACACCTGCCTGTGCGCCGATGGCACGCGCGGTGCGCTCATTGTCTCCGGTCAGCATCACGACACGGATTCCCATATTCTGCAGCTCTTTCACCGCACGCGGGCTGTCCTCTTTGATGACATCCGCAACCGCGATCATACCGAGCATCTTTCCATCTTCACTGAAGAACAGCGGTGTCTTTCCTTCTTCGGAAAGTTTTGCTGCCTGCTCTTCCATCTGTTTCGCGAGAACCGCTTTTTTCGTAATCAGTGCGCGGTTGCCTCCGCAGAGCTCTTTTCCGTTCCGTTTTGCCACAAGGCCGTTTCCAGGAAGCGCAGAGAAATCACTGACTTCTTCGCGGGCCAGGCCTTTTTCCTCTGCAAGTGCAAGAATCGCACGGGCCAGCGGATGCTCACTTTTCTGCTCCAGTGCAAAGGCACCTTTTAAAAGCTCCTCCTCACTTACACCGTCCGCCGGGACAAGATCGGTTACCTGCGGCTCTCCGCTTGTGATGGTTCCAGTCTTATCGAGTGCAACGATCTGTGTTTTTCCTGTCTCCTCGAGAGAAACTGCGGTTTTGAACATCGTTCCGTGTTTTGCTCCCATTCCGTTTCCGACCATGATCGCAACCGGTGTTGCAAGGCCGAGCGCACACGGGCAGCTGATAACGAGAACGGAAATACCTCTTGCAAGAGCAAAGCCGACGCTCTCTCCTGCAAACAGCCAGATCACAATCGTAGCAAGTGCAATGCAGATAACGGCCGGCACAAAAATACCGGAAACTTTATCGGCCACTTTGGCGATCGGCGCTTTTGTCGCTGCCGCATCGCTGACCATCTGAATGATCTGGGAGAGTGTTGTGTCTTCTCCGACTCTCGTCGCCTCACAGGTCAGGAAACCGGACTGGTTTAAGGTCGCCGCCGATACGCGGTCGCCGGCCTCTTTATCCACCGGAATACTCTCGCCAGTCAGCGCGGATTCGTTGACGGCACTCGTTCCCTCCAGGACAACGCCGTCCACCGGAATATTTTCGCCCGGGCGGACGATGAAATGATCGCCCTTTTTCACCTGATCAATGCCGACTTCCACTTCTTTTCCGTCTCTTAAGAGAACGGCAGTCTTCGGAGCCAGCTTCATCAGACTCTTTAACGCATCGGTCGTTTTTCCTTTGGAAATCGACTCCAGCATTTTTCCGACGGTAATCAGGGTCAGAATCATGGCTGCGGACTCGAAGTAAAATTCATGCATATAGCTCATGACTGCATCCATGTCCCCCTGTACCTGCGCTCCCGTCATGGCAAACAGGGCGTAGACGCTGTATACAAACGATGCGGTAGAACCAAGCGCTACCAGCGTGTCCATGTTCGGTGCTTTATGCCAGAGACTCTTGAAACCGCTGATAAAGAATTTCTGGTTGATGACCATGACCGCAATGGTAAGCAGGAGCTGTACCAGTCCCATTGCGATGTGGTTTCCTTCAAAGAATTTCGGCAGCGGCCATCCCCACATCATATGGCCCATGGAGAAATACATGAGCGGAATCAAAAGAAGAACGGAGCTCAACAGACGGCGTTTCATGACCGGTGTTTCCTTGTCTTTCAGCATCTCTTCGTATTCTGCTGTGGAAGCCGACTGTGATGTGCTTCCCTTCTCGCCTTTTTTCGACGCACCGTAGCCTGCATTTTCCACGGCGGCAATAATCTCTGCCGGGGAGGCCGTTCCCTCCACGCCCATGGAATTTGTCAGAAGGCTGACTGCGCAGGATGTGACACCGGGTACCTTTGACACGGCTTTTTCGACACGGCTCTGGCAGGCGGCGCAGCTCATGCCGGTTACATTGTACTGTTCCATCGTATGTCTTCCTTTCTGTAGTTCTGGATTTTCTATTTCATATACCCTAATGGGGTATCTTATTTTCTTCTACACTATATACCCTGTCCGGGTATTTTGCAAGTGTTTTTTCAAAAAATTTCCACTTCTCTTCTGCCATCCCCCGCACAATCCGGCCGGACCATCCTCAGAAATCCCTTGACAACCCGGCGCATGTATTTTATATTGAAGCAATCATGGATGATTTTTTCTTCTTCATCCTTCGGAGGTTTTTATGATTACATATGATTATTATCGCATTTTTTACTTCGTAGCACAATATCACAGCTTTACAAAAGCCGCGGAAATTCTGAAAAACAACCAGCCCAACATCACACGGTGCATGAACAATCTGGAAAGTGAGCTTGGCTGCAAACTTTTTATCCGTTCCCACCAGGGTGTCACACTGACAGCGGAGGGCGAAAAGGTGTATGAGCGTGTGGCCGTTGCCTACGAACAGCTCCGCACGGTTGAGGAGGAGCTGGCTCTTGAGCGGTCTCTTGAGAGCGGCCTTATCACAATCGGTGCGAGCGAGACGGCACTTCGTCTGATGCTGCTCTCCCGCCTGGAGCACTTCCACACCCGCTATCCGCACGTCCGCCTGCGCATCTCCAACCACTCGACACCGCAGGCCATCCAGGCGCTCGAAAACGGTCTGGTCGACTTCGCAGTCGTCACAAGCCCGGTGGAAATCCGCAAACCGCTGCACAAAATCCCGATTTTCCCATTCCAGGAAATTCTGATCGGCGGATCGAAATATGCATCCCTTTCCGCAGAGCCGCATCATCTCGGCGAATTGTCAGAATATCCTTTTATCTCGCTTGCCAAAGACACCGGCACGCGGGAGCTGTACGCCGAGTACTTTCTGAATCACAACCTCGCCTTCCACCCCGATATGGAGGCGGCGACGACGGATCAGATTCTTCCTATGGTCGAGTATAACCTCGGCATCGGATTTTATCCGAAGGAGCTGGCACGCGATGCCTTAAAGAGCCGTACCGTCTGTCGGATTCCGCTCATCGAGGAGGCCCTCAAACGTGAAATCTGTCTTATCATCAACCCGCGGCAGCACCAGAACGCGGCGGCAAAAGAGCTGATCGGAGAGCTTCTGGAACGCGTATAAGATTTTATGGACTTTTGTTTGAAACAGAAAAAGACCCTGCGTACCGGCGGACGGAACATCGCTGCCCCATCCTTCCCGTACACAGGGTCTTCTTTTTCGTTTATGCCTGCTGTCCGGCAATCTGCTCTTTTTTATGCGGCATGGCAAAGACCATCGCCGTATAGGAAAGCATTGCGCCTGTGATGTAGAAGAACATCAGAAATCCGCTCCGGTTCAGCACAGCGATGCGGACGATTCCAATCCAGAAACCGACGTTGGACGCCAGGGAGAACACACGCGCAAACATCATGTTTTTCTCCTCACCCTTTGCCAGGCGGACGATCATCAGCAGCATGGCCGCTGAAAAGAATAGTGTCATACAGCACTCCAGAAATACTTCCATTTTTTCAGCCTTCTTTCTTCACTCTCTCTTATTTCTCAGCGGTACTTTTCCAGTGACATCAGAAGGAAGCTCACCAGAAGAAGTCCGCAGGAAATCCAGATTACATGGATTCCATACAGCATGGAGAACACGCCTCCGATTCCGGCGCCGATGGCGAAAGCCAGAATCACGCCGAAATAGTATCCGGCCTGACGGAGCTGTTCTTTTTTCTTATCCCGCATATACATAGACAGCGCTGCGGTTCCGCTTCGCAGGTTTCCGATGCACATGGTGCTTGCATACGAATAACCGCCGACCTTGCGGAAGGTCTGTACCTGAATCGCGCACGCAAACGATACAAGCATCGCCGCGAGCATATTATAAGAAGACGGAATAAATCCGACGATCGCAAGGATCACAATTTCCGCCGCGAGAAGTACCTGCCGCCAGTGCAGCCTCTTTGCATACCGGTAATGCTCCTGGAAATTTTCTGCCAGAAATACACCCATCGCAAAAAAGAGGATCGGGAAGAGATACCGAAGACCTGCCGTAAAGTTTCCTTCCAGAAAGTTCTGGCTCATCAGCACAACGTTTCCCGTCTGGGCATTTGAGAATACTTCATCTCTGCAATTGTACGTGTAGGCATCCTGAAAACCGCCGGACAGCGCCAGAAACATACTGTTGATAAATGCTTCCGACATCTGATTTTCCGAGAGCAGGCGTCCTACAAGGCTTGCTTTCTTTTCCATAAATTTTCCCTTTCTTTCAACAGACGGCCCGGCTTTTTGGTGCCTGCCGTTTTGCTTCCCTTATTATAACCGCCCGCTTTTTGAGATGGAAAAACGGATATCGTATTATGCTCATATATTTTTCATATGACTATATTGATTTAAAATCATTTTAATATGATACACCGTAAAAAAAGGAGAAATTTTGTCACTTTGCACAAACAAAATTTCTCCCTTTTTGTAAATTGTCTTTATTGTTCTAAAATTTTCTTACTTTCTTCCTCTCTGTTTCTCACTCTGCTCGCGGTGGTACTGCAGCGTGTAGAGCTGGTAATATCTTCCCTGCGCTGCTAAAAGCTCCTGATGCGTTCCATGCTCCACGATTTTTCCGTGGGACAGTACGATAATCTCATCCGCATGCTGGATCGTCGAAAGACGGTGCGCTACGATCAGCATCGTTCCGATGTTCTTCATCTTTTCCATGGAATCCTGGATCAGAAGCTCGGTTTCGGTGTCGATGTTCGCCGTCGCCTCGTCAAGGATCATGACCGAAGGCTTATGGATGATGGTACGCGCAAACGAGAGAAGCTGGCGCTGTCCGGCGGAGAAGTTGTTTCCTCTCTCCCGCACCGGCTCGTCGAGGCCGTGATCCAGCTTGTTGATAAACTGGTCAGCATTCACGTAATGGCAGACGTCCATGATCTCTTCATCGGAAATCCCCTCCTCGCGGAGAATAATGTTGCTACGGATCGTTCCCGAGAACAGAAAGACATCCTGCAGCATCTGGCCGAATTTTTTCCGCAGGGAATCGATCTTGATCTTTCGGATGTCGATGCCGTCGATCAGAATCTCACCCTTCTGGAACTCGTAGTTCCGGCAGATCAGGGAAAGAATCGTCGATTTTCCGGAACCGGTGGAACCCACAAATGCGATTGTCTCTTTCGGATTGACGTGGAACGAAACGCCTTTTAACACCCACTCGCCCGGGATATAGGAAAACCATACGTCGCGGAACTCAATTTCACCCCTGATGCCGGTAAGCTCGATCGCATCCGGCGCATCCTGCATTTTTGGCTCAAGATCCAGAATCGAGAATACTTTCTCGGCGGATGCAAATGCAGACTGCAGCCAGTTGAACTGCTCCGCCAGGTTCTGGATCGGGTTGAAGAATTTTGAAATATACATGTAAAAGCTGACGATCATACCGCTGGTAAGCGTCTGGCCGAGGAACGACGTTCCCTCCAGATAGCCCTTGCCGCCTAAATACAAAAGGCAGAGCACGGAGCTGATATACAGCATGTAGACGAGCGGACGGAAAATACCAAACACGAAAATCTGCTCCTGCTGTGCGCGGCCGAGTGCGTTGCTCTTGTCGGTAAACTCGCGCATCTTGGCATCCTCGCGGTTGAAGATCTGTGTGATTTTCATACCGGAAAGGTTCTCCGACAGATACGTGTTGATGTCCGTAGTACAGTCTTTTACTTTCCGGTGTGCTCTTCGCGAGAATTTGCGGAAAATAATCGAGAACAGCACGATAAACGGCACGAAGCAGAGCACCATCAGCGTCAGCTCATAGTTCAGAAACAGCATCGCAATCAGAATACCGATGATCACGAAGAAGTTCTTCAGAAGATTGACCAGAAGGTTGGTGAACATCAGCGAAATCGCGTTCGTATCGTTTGTCGTTCTCGTGACAAGCTTTCCGACCGGAATCTCATTTAACTGCTCGTGGGAAAGGCGCTCGATGTGGACGAACAGATCCTCCCTCATATTGGAAATGATTTTCTGACCCGTCTTCTGCAGAATCACGGCCTGGAAATACGTGCACGCCATCGAGACAAGAAGGATTGCCGCATAGCCCGCTACCCACAGAAACAGGGTATTCAGCGCGAATTTTCCAACGACGAGCTCCTCAATTTTGCCGACGATCAGCGGCGAAATGATATCGTACGCGATCGAAAACAGCATCAGAAAACCAACAACGATAAACTGGCGGTAAAACGGCTTTGCGTAATCCATCAGACGCTGCATGATTTCACTGTCTTTCATGTTCCGCTCAAAGCCGGTTTCTTTTTCTCCATCTTTCACTACAAACGCGGCCACAATCAGCAGGGTGGAAATCACGCCGATGATCGCGCCGACCCAGAGAATCGGATAATAATTGTGCATTTCTACTCCTCCCCCGCTTCCTCTTCAAGTTTCTGCAGATCGACCATCTTGCGGTACGCCGTGCAGGTCCGGTACAGATCCTCGTGTTTTCCGACTGCATGGACTTCTCCGTCCTCGACGAACACGATCTTGTCCATCTGCTCCACCGTTGAAATCCGGTGTGCGATCAGAATTGTCGTCAGTCCCTCACGTTTTTTGAGATTGTCGAGAATCGTGCGCTCTGTCTTGGTATCGACCGCAGAGACGGAATCGTCGAGAATCAGAATCGGTGCGTGTTTCATCAGCGCACGCGCAATCGAGATTCGCTGCTTCTGTCCGCCGGAAACCGTCACACCGCGCTCGCCAAGAACGGTGCGGTAGCCCTCTTTGAACTCTGCGATATTGTCATGGACATCGGACATCATCGCCGCATCCTCAATGGCCTCCTGGTTTTCGTCATCAAAGGCGAAGGAAATATTGCCGGAAATCGTGTCGGAGAACAGGAAGTTGTCCTGCGGCACGTAGGCACAGCCCTCACGCACGGTGTGGATGGAAACGGTGTTGACATCGTGGTCATCAATGAACAGCGTTCCGTCCGGCACGTTGTAGGTGCGGAGCAGCAGATCGACGATGGTCGTTTTTCCGGAACCGGTCTTTCCGACGATGCCGACACTCTCGCCCGGCTCAATGGTAAACGATACGTTTTTCAGCACATCGTACTCCCCGTCCGGATAGCGGAAGGTCAGATTGCGGAACTCGATTTTTCCATGGATGGACGGCAGATCCTGCACACCGCCGCGGTCCTTCACATCGACTTTTGCGTCAAGCAGTTCCGTAATACGGTTTAAGGACGCTTTTCCACGGGATGTTTTCTCGATCAGCATGGAGACCGCCATGATCGGCCATACAACGGCCGAGAAATAGCCGATATACTCGACAAGCTGGCCGGCGTCGAAGCTTCCGCAGTAAACGAGATAGCCGCCGTAGCCTAAGATTACACAGATGACGGACTCGACGAACAGCGTTACCATAATGTTCAGCAGTGTGGAAATTTTGGTATATTCTACGTTGATGTCCTCGTTCTCGCGGTTCAGTCTACGGAACATCATCAGCTCTTTCGTCTCTTTGACGAATGCTTTGATGACAGCAAGACCGGAATAGTTTTCCTGCGCGAAATCGGACAGCTCGGAAAAGGCCGCCTGGCGCTCTTCCCACTTTTTCATCAGGTATTTGCCGAGCGTTGTGCCGGCGGCCATCAGAAATGCCATCGGGATCATGGAAAGGCCGGTCAGGAAGTGGTTCATGCGCCACATTTTGATCACGGCAAGCAGGCCTAAAAACAGCGCATCGCAGAACATCAGAATACCGTCGCCGAAGCACTCCTGCACGGTATCGAGATCGTTCGTGTAAAGACTCATCAGGTTTCCGACTTTGTTGACCTGATAATACTCCTGGGACAGCTCCTTGCTGTGCGCGAACATGCAGGTACGAAGATCGGTCACCACGCGGATCGCGGAGCCGAAAAAGCAGACTCGCCACAGGAAACGGCCGACTACCATGACGATAATGGTAATAATCATGGGCCGGCAGACCTGATCCAGCAGAAATTCCATATCAAACACCGCCGCCTGGCCGTTGACCAGAACAGGGTCGCCGTTCATGCCGTTGATGACCATGCGGTACAGCTCCGGTATGAAAAGCTGGAAATAATCTACGAGAATCAGCGCTGCAAGACCGAGAATCAGAATGGGCGCATTCTTCAGGTAGTATTTGTTAATGTACTTTCCAAATATCATATATTTTCTCCCTCTTTTTGTTTTTGCCATTGTCTGCTATGATCTTTCTGACCCTAACAGTCCTTCCCTTTTCCAAAGCGTTTTCGCCCCGGAATGCCTCCTTTCTTCTCCTGCATTTCACAGCTCCGATGCAATTTTAACAGAGATAAACAGAAGGAACTGGACTTTGAAAAATCCAATTCCTTCTGTTCCAATTCACATTCCTGCTCCAAAAGCGTTCCGCTTCTTCTTTGCAGGACACCGTTGTCCTGTGAATATTTGTTCTATTTTTTAGTATACGGTTCTTTTTCTCTCCCGTCAAGCATTTCACGCGTTTTTCTGTTTTCTTTTTTATTTTTTGCCGTTTTCCGCTTTTTTTGCGCAAAATCTGCGCATTCCGGTTAAAACAGCCAAAAGAAGAAGAAGGCTGACGCCAAGTGTGATCCACCACGTTCTGGTCACGGCTGCAATCAGATATCCCACCAGGCAGACACACGCCGTAACGGCCGCATACTGCATCTGCGTCGATACGTGGTTCAGATGGTTGCTCTGCGCACCCGCACTTGACATAACCGTCGTATCCGAGATCGGCGAAATATGGTCACCGCAGACCGCCCCTGCCAGGACGGCGGATACCGAGATAATCATCATCTCCAGATTTGTTCCGGCGGCGAACATGCCCGTTGCAATCGGCACAAGAATCGCGAACGTTCCCCAAGAGGTTCCCGTCGAAAAGGAAAGGAACACCGCCACGGCGAACAGCACCACCGGGATAAAAATACTTGCGGATGCATGGTCTCCCACGACGCTTCCGACAAACTGGGCCAGGCCCATCGCATCACCGACGCCTTTTAAGGTCCACGCAAAGACGAGAATCGTAACCGCCGGAACCATCAGCTTGAAGCCCTCGGACAGGCTGTCCATAAAGCTCTTGAAGGTGATGACCTTCCGCGGCAGATACAGCGCCATCATAAACAGGATCGTCACGACGGAGGCAAAAATCAGACTCGTCTCTGCATCACATCCTGCGAACGCGGAAATCACATTGTCCGCGCCGCCGAGGAAGCCAGTGTAAACCATCGCTCCAATCGCTGATACAATCAGTACGGCAACCGGGAGCACGAGGTCGATGACTTTTCCATTCGGATTGACCTCCTGCTCGGAAACCTGCTCAAACTCCTCGCCTCCGGTCGTGAAAAGATCACCTTTGGCGGCATTATCCTCGTGGAGCTTCATCTGACCAAAATCAAAGCCGGTGTAGCAGATGTAAAAGACCATCGCAATTGTAAGGATCGCATACAGGTTATACGGAATTGTCCGCAGAAACAGCTGGAATCCACTGATTCCCGCATCCGCCGGCACATACGAGTTGACGGCTGCCGCCCAGCTTGAGATCGGCGCGATAATACAGATCGGCGCTGCGGTGGAGTCGATGATGTATGCGAGTTTCGCGCGGGAAACCTTGTGGCTGTCCGTGACCGGGCGCATGACAGAGCCGACTGTCAGACAGTTGAAATAGTCATCCACAAAAATCAGAACACCAAGCCCCATCGTTGCCAGAAGCGCACTCCGCTTCGTTTTGATCTTCGTCCCCGCCCATTTTCCATACGCCGCTGAGCCGCCGGATTTCGCCATCAGCACGACAACCATGCCAAGCAGGATATCGAAGATCAGAATGTTGATGTTCATGCTGTTCCGTAAAATTTCAAAGAAGCTTGTGAACGCATCCCACGGATGGAAGCCGGTGTACAAAAGGACACCGACTGCCGATCCGATGAACAGGGAACTGTAAACTTCTTTTGTGACAAATGCAAGCAGAATTGCAAGCAGCGGCGGGACGAGTGCCCACCAGGTTCCGATAAACATTGAACCATTCATGTCGTCTGTTTTCCCTTTCTGCTGTTAAGTTCGTTTACACTTCCGGCGTCACAATTTTTCCAGCTACTGCACATGCTGCCGCTGTCTTTGGAGATGCCAGATAAATTTCAACTTTAGAAGTACCCATTCTTCCAAGAAAGTTTCGGTTGTTCGTTGCTACAACACGCTCGCCGTCAGAGAGGATTCCGCCCGCTCTTCCGCAGCACAGGCCGCATCCCGGATGTGTAATCATGGCGCCTGCCTCTGCCAGTGTATCGAGAATGCCCATTTTGCTTGCCTGCAGATAAATCTTGCGGCTTGCCGGTGTTACGATCAGTTTTACGTAGTCGGCTACTTTTTTGCCTTTTAAAACCTCGGCTGCCGCCTGCAGATCCTCGAGACGGCCGTTCGTACAGGAACCGATGAAGACCTGATCGATCGGGGTTCCCTCGAGAACGCTGGTATCACGGATCTTGTCTACCTGGGACGGGCATGCCATAACCGGCACAAAATCCTCGGCGCGGTAGGTGATGGTGCACAGATATTTTGCATCCTCATCGCCTTTTAAGCTCTTCTGATAGTCATTGAGTTCGATCTCGCAGTATTCTGCGGTCTTCTCATCCGGGGTAAAAAGTGCACATTTGGCACCTGCCTCGATCGCCATGTTGGCAATCGTCATACGGCTTGCCACGGTCATATTTTCTACGGTGCTTCCTGAGAACTCCAGTGCGCGGTACGTTGCGCCGTCTGCACCGAGGTCACCGATCAGACGCAGGATAATGTCTTTTGACATCACATTTTTCGGCAGCTCGCCTTCGATGACAACTTTGATCGTCTCCGGCACTTTGATCCACATCGTACCCGTTCCAAGGATGCTCGCCATCTCTGTGTAGCCGATTCCGGAAGAGAATGCACCGACACAGCCGTATGTCGTCGTGTGGCTGTCGGTTCCGAAAACAACGTCGCCCGGTTTTACGTAACCTGCCTCTGTCATTAACTGATGGCAGATTCCGTCGCTTCTGTGTACGTTTTTCATGCCATATTTCTTTGCAAATTCATCGCCTTTGTGGAAATGTCTCGTATCGTCCACCTGGCTTGTCGGAACGAGGTGGTCGTAGATCAGAACGACTTTATCCGGGTCCCACAGTTTGGTAAAGCCCATCTCCTCGAATTTATCGCCGACAAACGGGATGAAGATATCATGAATCATGACTCTGTCCACGTTGACCGTCACAATGTCGCCCGGTTTTACGTCTTTTCCGGTGTTGTGGCGGATGATTTTTTCAATTACTGTATTGCCCATCGTTTCTTCCTCCCGCTCTTAATCCAATCCGTTGCGCTTGCGCATTGCCTTTACCAGGCCGCCTGCCTGAATGATATCCATCAGGTTCTCCGGCAGAGCTGCGATCGGGTATGTTTTTCCGTTGTAATCAACATGCTCATTCATCTTGACGGTGATGGTGTCGCCCTCTTTGATATCATCGTGCAGATCCGGCTGCTCGATCAGAAGAAGGCCGTTATTGATGGAGTTGCGGAAAAAGATCCGAGCAAAGGATTTCGCGATAACGCAGGAAATGCCGAGCGCCTTGATGATCTCCGGTGCCTGCTCTCTCGAGGAGCCGCAGCCGAAGTTCTTTCCTGCCACGATGATGTCGCCCTTTTCGATCTGTCCGGCCAGTTCCGGGCGGAGCGGGGAAAAGCCGTACTGTTTCATATCGTCAATTGTCTTTAAAGCAAGATACTCGGTCGGGATAATGATATCGGTATCAATATCGTCTCCAAGCACCCATACTTTTCCTGTAAATGCTTCCATATGTTTATTCTCCCAAAAATATTATGTATCCCTCAAAGAAAATGGTCAGATCTGATCTGCCGTCGCAATCTTTCCGGCAATCGCGGATGCGGTTACCGTAGCAGCGGATCCCAGGTATACTTTGGAGCTTGGATGACCGGCACGGCCCTTGAAGTTACGGGTTCCGGTGCTGATCAGCACTTCGTTCTCGCCGATGACACCCTGGCAGCTTCCCCAGCAGACGCTGCAGTTCGGGTTCATGACGATGGCTCCGGCCTCCATGAAGGTGTCGATGATGCCTTCTTTTAATGCCTGACGGTAGATCGTCTGGCTTGCCGGAACAACGAGGAAACGGACACCCTCTGCGACCTTCTTTCCGCGGATGATCTCTGCGCCGACACGGAGGTCTTCGATTCTTCCGTTGTTGCAGGAACCAAGGAATGCCTCATTGATTGGCGTTCCGCACGTTTCCTCTGCCGGAACAACGCGGTCCACAAAGTCTGGCTTTGCAACAACCGGGCGGACTTTGGAGAGGTCAAAGGTATACTCTCGGACGTATTTTGCATCCGGGTCGCTGTGGAAGACTTCTTTTGGCTCTCTTCCGTGCTCTTTCAGGTATTCCATGGCTTTCTCATCTGCCTCAAAGATACCGGTCTTGGCGCCGGCTTCGACTGCCATATTACAAAGTGCCATACGGTCACTGATGCTCAGCGTTTTTGCACCCTCACCGGTAAACTCCATCACCTGGTAGTTGCATCCGTTTGCGCCGACCTCGCCGATGATGGTGAGGATCAGGTCTCTCGCATAAACGCCCTCCGGCAGTTTTCCTACAAGATTGAATTTTACGCTTTCCGGTACGAGTACCCAGGAAGTTCCCGTTACCATGCCGTACAGGAAATCGGTACAGCCGACACCGGTGCCGAATGCGCCGAGTGCTCCGTAAGAGCAGGTATGGCTGTCAGCGCCGAAGATCAGCTCGCCCGGGCGGACATAGTTCTCGATCATCACCTGATGGCATACGCCTTTTCCTTCCCAGAAGTCAATGTTGTTCTCTCTTGCAAAATCACGCATCTTTTTCTGGGATGCTGCTGTTTTCGGGCTGTCGGACGGCACGTTGTGGTCGACGATGAAAACGAGCTTTTTCGGATCCGCAATGTGCGGGTGGTTTAATTTGTTGCGGTACATATCAACCGTCAGATGAGTTGTTCCGTCGTTGCTCATCAGACGATCCAGTGTTACGGTGTGGATATCTCCCGGTTTTACTTCCGGAACGCCGGCTGCAGCGGCGATAATTTTCTCTGCAATTGTCATTCCCATGGTTCTTACTCCTCCTCGCGGTTCAAAGAGGCAATCAAGCCTCCCTGATTCAGTATGTTCTGCATATATTCCGGCAGTTTGGTGCAGGTGTACGTTTTGCCGTTCACCTCTGCGGTTCCCTCGGACATATGGAGGACCATGGTGTCCCCGTCTTCTACGGCATCCGGCAGGTCTTTACAGACAATCGCCGGCAGACCGATGTTGATGGCGTTGCGGAAAAAGATTCTGGCAAAGGATTTTGCGATAACAGCCTGTACACCAAGTGCCTTTAAAACGCCCGGTGCCTGCTCTCTTGAGGAACCACAGCCAAAGTTTTCTCCTCCTACGACAAAATCTCCCGGTTTTACTTTTTTTGCAAAGTCCGGATCTAACGATTCAAACGCATGACCTTTCATCTCATCCAGATTCGGCAGAAGCAGATACTGGGATGCGATGATCTGGTCTGTATCAAGGTCATTATGAAATTTAAAAATTTTACCCTGTTCCATTTTCTTTCTTTCGTTCCTTTCGCATAAAAATTCTGACGAATCTTATTGTATCACAAAAGATATAGTTTGCAAAAGAGAAAATAGCAAAAAAAGCAGACCGCCGCACCAAAATTCCGGTACGACGGTCTGAAAGTCTGTTTTAGTGGGTAGTTCCCATTGCTTCTTCTACTTCTTCTTTGTTGGTTACGACTGCCTCGATGCAGTATTCCAGAGATTTTGCAATCGTTTCCAGCGGCATGCTTGCCATGGTGCTTGCTTTTCCGACTACCTGCTCGCATGCGAACGGTACGTGGATGAAGCCTGCGCGGATGTTCGGATATTTCGTTGCGCACAGGTGAAGCACATTGTACATGACGCAGTTGCATACGTAGGTGCCTGCGGTGAAGGATACGTGGCACGGAAGGCCGTGTTCGCGGACGTTCTGAACCATTGCTTTGACCGGAATCGTTGCAAAGTATGCGGTCGGGCCGTCTGCCTGCAGCGGTTCATCGGACGGCTGCTCTCCGGCGTTGTCCGGGATTCTTGCGTCTGCAAGGTTGATGCCGACTTTCTCTACGGTTACGCATGCGCGTCCGCCTGCCTGTCCGACATCGATGACAACGTCCGGATTGTGCTCTTTGATGGCTGCTTCCACGCAGGAAATACTTCTGGTAAACTCGGTCGGGATCTCAACTTTTACGATCTCTGCTCCGGCGATGGTATCCGGCAGAAGTTTGATGGCCTCGAATGCCGGGTTCACGCTCTCTCCTCCAAATGGGTCAAATCCTGTTAATAAAACTTTCATCGTCTTTTCTCCTTTTGTCTCTTAATTTTTGTCTCCTGGTTCTGTCCTTTAGTATAACACAGGCTCGGGTGCAATAATCTTTCCCCGGTCCATAATCTGACGGTTATCGGTAAAAATATCGGGTTCCCGGCAGACCAGGTCGAAGTGGCCTTTCGCATTCTGCACGCCGCCGAGCGCGATATTGCGTCCAAGCCCTACGTGGAAAGTTCCATACGCGGATTCATCCTCAATGTAGCAGTTGCCGAGGCAGTTCGAGCACGAATTCAGTCCGATGCCAAGCTCTCCTGCGATATAAATCCGTGGATCGAAATATTTCTCCATATACTTCTTTAAGCGGATGCCGGTCGGTGTCTCCTCGATATCGACATATGTTGTAACTGTAACCAGCGGTTGGATTCGTCATCCAAAATCCGCCGTTTTCCGCACTGCATCATGAATTCAATTCTACTAAAATGTTCAAAAGATATCAACCTGTTTCTGATTTTTCTATGAAATTTGCACAATTCTTCCAATAAAAATCAATTTTGCGTCCGTACTGTCTGAAAATTTTGCAGAAAATTTCTTTTTCCTCAAAAAGAAAAAGAGGCGTTCACAGCCAGCAGAAACATTTCTTTCCTGCGGACCGTGACAGCCTTTTTGCCGTCTTTCTTTTTCTTATTTCCAGACCGTATCGTAGTTGATCGGTTTATAGAATGCTTTTTCCCGGCTCTCATGATCATCCGGACGGTTGCCGAGAAGCCACATGGTTTTAGTTGCGACTGCCTCCGGGGTCATATCGTATGACTCGAGAATGTTGCACAGGGTTTTCATCTCATGGCCGACTTCATAGACGGTCATATCGCTTCCCTCGTGAGAAACCTGGGTACACATGATGATGAGTTTTTCCGGGTACTTCTGGCAGAGCTCGTAAAACGGCTCCTTGATGCTCGCCGGAATACCGCCGACACCGAAGCTCTCCACAATGATCGCATCGTAGTGCTCAAAAATCGCCGGAAGCAATACCGGGCTGATTCCCGGGATCAGTTTCAAGAGAAAAACGTTATCGCTTAAGTTTTCATAAAAACGAACCGGCTTTTCATACGGCAGCATCGGCAGATACCGCAGAATCCTGCGGTCCTGTATTACCGCAAGGTACGGGAAATCGATGCTGGAAAAGGCATTGTAGCTCTTCGTCCGCACCTTCTTCGCGCGCGTTCCCGCGATGACTTTTCCGTCGAACACAATCTGTACACCCTGGGATGCATCATCACAGGCGTAATAAAAGCTATCGGACAGGTTTGTCTTTGCATCCGTGATATCCAAATTGATCGGCCGCTGTGCTCCGGTGATGACGATCGGCTTTTCCGAATTCTGAATCATATAGGAAAGCGCCGCCGCGGTGTACGCCATCGTATCAGTTCCGTGCGCGATGACGAAACCGTCGTAATCCTCGTAATGCTCCTTCGCCACTTTCACCAGCGTGCTCCAGTTCTCCGGAACCACATTCGAGCTGTCCAGATTAAACGGATTCACCGCCGTAATCTCACAGAGGCCTTCCACCTCCGGAATATAAGACAATAACTCCTCCGGCGTAATCTGCGGAGTCAGACCATTTTCCGTCTTCTTCGAAGCGATTGTGCCGCCGGTTGCGATAAATAAAATCTTTTTCAATGTAAATCACTCCTGTTTTCTCGTTTGGTAACAAGTTTTCTTTATCTTAGCAGACTTTGGGGACGGCGTAAATGATGAATTTGGAAATCGAGAAACCAATCCTTTCCATTGACGCGAAAAATTCCGTTTGCTATACTGAATTTTAGACACAGAAAATCCTTATCTACGAATTTTACATTCAGAAAGCCAGGCTTCCTATGAATCATGAAAATCATCCCGGTCATCCATATCTTTATTCTTTTCTTCTTGTTTTCGGTCTGACGCTGATCTGCGCTCTGCTTGCGGGATCTTCGTATTGATCGGAGCGTGAAAAACAGGAAGCTGCCGAACAGCGCAGAATCCAGGAGCTGCATAATGAATTTCTGACTCAGAAAGATTAAACACATGTTAAACATACGTGAAACGCCCTTTACCGGCTACGCCTTCAGCAACACCTTCTGCCCGCAGACCGGGATTTCCTCGAGATACTTAAAATACCACTTCTTCCTCCGCGCCGAATACCGCACCACCACCGGAATCCAGCAATTTTCCACTTTCAGATACACATACTGCCCGGAAGCCACTTCCACCTCGCCGTTCTGCTGCTCTACAAATGCACGGTTTTTCTTTATTTTTACAATGCCTTTCGTCATAATGATCATCCTTTCTGAACGGGTTTGAAAAGATACTCTACCTGTATTGTATGCAGAGGGGATAGGAAATTTCCACTTTTCAGGGGCAAAAAAACAGGACACGGGATTCCCCCATTGTCCTGTTCTCCTTTTATCACACACCTGCTTACCCCTCAGCATCGTTCTGCTGCCAAACTTTATCGCTCGAATCAGAACAGCTGCCCCAGCAGTTTCAGCTTTTCCTTTTTGGGGAATGCGGCTTCAAATTTTTCAAAAGCTTCCGGGTTCTTGTCACAGATAAAACTCCAACGCCAGCTGCATGGCCGTTTCATCAGAATCCGCCAGCTTACGAAAAATCACCGCCATATATTTCAATGGTCCGCCCGCCAGATAATCATGATGAAGCTGCGCAAGTTTTGAATCGC
Source organism: Blautia sp. AM28-27 (assembly GCF_003480905.1). Taxonomy (NCBI): domain Bacteria; kingdom Bacillati; phylum Bacillota; class Clostridia; order Lachnospirales; family Lachnospiraceae; genus Blautia; species Blautia sp. AM28-27. The sequence continues at coordinate 488,992 of NZ_QUJK01000001.1, read as the reverse complement.
GGTATTGTTCCAGCGTCAGCATTTTGCGAAAATTGGCAGAGAATGTTTCTTTCGTCCAATGCTCAAACTGCGCCATGCTGTAATCATGAATCTGTGCAATCGGGGTCTGCAGATAGAAGTGTAATGGGGTCTGGTACCAATGTGCAGCTCCTCGGTGTCCAGAAACGCATCCTTGTGATCGACTCTTCCGGCTTTCCGGATCTGGCCTGTCTGTGCTTTTTTCAGGCAGCCACATTCCCGGCAGCCCGACTCACTGATTATCGTAACACGTAACCTCTCTTTGTGAAACCCCGGAGTCAAAAACAAAAAATCTCAAAACCAGTTGCTCTTGTTCTCCTGGTTTTGAGATTTTTTATGCTGTGTATCTTTTATTTTTCACCCGCCATCGGCTGATGGTCTGCAATTTTCAGAAAAACAAATCCAAGCGCAAAGAAAACCGCCAGACATGCAACCGCTACGTTGATCGTTCCTCCCGCCAGCTTTACAACTGCAATGACTACAGATCCAAGGAAGGAAGCGCCCTTGGCAAAAATATCGTAGATGCCAAAATATTCTCCCGAATTCTCCGCCGGAATAATTTTGGAATAATACGACCGCGACAACGACTGAATTGATCCCTGAAAGCATCCCACTCCAAATGCCAGAATCGCAAAGTGCACCAGCGTCCGCAGTGTCAGCGCATAGAGGCAGATGACAAAATAGCCTGCGATACAGATCAGAATCAGGGATACCGTGTCTTTTTTCCGCGACAATTTTGCAAAAAACAGAGATCCTCCAAAAGCGACAACCTGCGTGGCAAGCAGGAAAACAACCTGTCCGACCGTATTCAGATTCAGATCGGTTCCGATGTTGATGCAGTTGTCAATGATAGTTCCAACCCCATCAATATAGAGAAAGAATCCAATCAGAAAGAAAAATACTTTCCGGTCCGAAACTGCGATTTTTTTCAGGGTTCTGAATATTTTTCCAAATGTCTGACCGACGGTAACCGTTCTCATTTCCACGTAATTCTTCTGCCGATACTCCTTCAGCAACGGCAGCGTCACCACCAGCCACCAGAGAGCCGTCACGCAAAAGCCAATCATCTTAGAGACAAAATCCGGCAGCACCCCGACCATATCCGGCCCCAACACGTAAGCAATCAGTGCTACAAGAAACGGAATGCAGGATCCCAGGTATCCCCACGCATAGCCATAGGAGGATACCTCATCCATACGTTCCTCCGTCGTCACGTCATTCAGCATGGAATCGTAAATCGTCAGCGATGCATTATAGCAGACTCTTGTCACAATATAAATGACCAGAAACAGCACCCAGCTCGTCGCAACGCCATTCAGCACACATCCTGTGATGCCAAGACCTGCCGTTGTGGTAAAAAAGATCTTTTTCTTATCCTTACGATCCGCCAGCACACCGCAGACAGGACCGATCAGTGCCACCACCACCGTAACAATTGAAATGGCAATCGAATAATACGCCGTCGCCTGATCCGAACTGATTTTTCCCGGCCCTGTACCGATTGCCAGACTCTTAAACCAGATCGGAATCAGCGAACAGGCAAGCATAATAAATGCCGAATTTCCCACATCATATAAAACCCATGCAAACTCCTGCTCCGTCAGATTTCGAAACACTTTTGTCCGATGAAGAGCCCGAAACAGACCACTCATACTACAATCCCCACTTTCTTTTATTTTGTCATGCAGTATCAGTGTAGCATAGATTTCTTGATATTCAAAGTATTTTTTGTATGAAAGTAGGCAAAATCATTTGCGAAACGCCAGTTTTCCAATCCTTCCATGATCCGCCGGAAATTTCACAGCAGATCATTTCGATTTCTCAGATTAATGCCGGTGTCTGCGCCAAAACGGAAAGAATCGCAATCACCGCAAAAATCACAGCAGCTGCCACTGCAGCAATCATAATTTTTCTTTTCATAGCATACCTGCTTTCTCTATCATGTTTGCGGAATATTTTGTTTTCGTAATCATATCTTTTTTCCTAAAGACATTATACCCTATGCATAGGAATACATCAAACTTTTCCAGTCCAGGCCATTTCCAGACAGCTTTTAAAAACAGTCTGGCATGACTCCAAACGATTACAGGCGCAGGCGGTCATAACCGTCTGCGCCTGTAATCGTTTCACTTTTTTTTGCAGATGTTTTATAAGAATCTGATTCCTATTTTTTTATTTCTCTGCTATACTTATGCTAAGATACCAGACACGCTCTTGCACCTGCCTGGCAGTCCGTGCATTGAGAAAAAATAAGAAAGCAGAGGATCAAAGAGATGACGAAAATTCCAAACAGACTTCACAAATACGTGCCATCTATGCTGCTGTTTCTGCTGTTTGAAGCAGTGGCAGTTACGCTGTGGCTCACAAAGGACAATTTTTTCTATCTGCTGAATTTCAGCTACATCGGAGCCTGCCTTGGGCTTGGAACAGCACTATTTACCGCCGGAAAACGGTATGCTCGGCATTTCGTCCAGTTGGCGGTGGGCAGCTATATGTTGCTGTACCTTGGCGTGATTTCCCGTGAAAATATGCAGATTGAAGGGTTCTGGTACTACCTGTTTCTCGGCGTTTTCGAAGCAGCAACTATCCACTACGCGGTTGCAAAAATTTTCGGACCGTTGCTTTTTGGGCGTGGCTGGTGCGGTTACGCCTGCTGGACAGCTATGGTGCTGGACTTTCTGCCCTACAATCAGCCGCAGAAGCCACGAAAAGAAAAGCTGGGCTTCCTTCGCTATGTGATGTTTCTTCTGTCTCTGGCGTTGGTGTCCGGGCTGTTTCTGATGCAGGTGGCACATCTGGAGCAAATCATGTTCTGGCTTTTCCTGGCCGGAAATGCGCTTTATTACCTTGTCGGTATTGTGTTCGCCTTCCTGTTTCAAGATAACCGGGCATTCTGCAAGTACCTGTGTCCCATTACGGTTTTTCTCAAACCTATGAGCTATTTCTCTCTTCTGCGCGTCCACTGCGATGAGGATAAGTGCGTCCATTGCGGGAAGTGTCTGCAGGTCTGCCCCATGAACGTGGAGGTTAATAAGGAAACCCGTAAGCGGAAAAACGGAACAGAGTGTATTCTCTGCTATGAATGCACGAAAGTTTGTCCCTCAAAAGCACTGCATTAACCGTTTTCCTCTTCCGTAAATTTATTCCTCGCTTCAGCCGTCAGATCATTTAGTTCAGAGAAAACAGCGTGGCAATTAATTCCTTCTCTTCCTCTTCGGTCGGCAGATCTGCCATATCCATCCATCGTTCATATTCTCCGGCAAATCCTCCGGCAGCCATTGCCTCCATGCGAAAAGACGATACAGCCAGAAGTACGGATTGTCGCCACATCCGGACCCAGCGGATTCATAAAACCGATCCCTTAATTACCTATACATAATTTTACCTGATTTTTCATGAATCGTATATACTAATGGTTGGAAATCCCCCTGTTATAACAAAATTCCAATCATTATCATACCATATATAGTACATTAATGATTGGAATTATCTATATCTTCTTTTAGCATTCTACTGCTACCTTAATTACACCGTCCCGCTTACCTTCAAAGAGTTCATAGGCTTCCTCTATCCTTTCTAAGGAATAGGTATGGGTGATAAGCGGCTCTGTGTTCAGTTTTCCCTCTGCAATCAACCGTAATGTTTCTTCACAGTCACAGCCATCCACTCCTCCGGTTTTAAAGGTAAGATTTTTTCCATACATATCCGGAAGCGGCAGGATCTGTGCCTGATCATAAAGAGCAACCACCGTCACCAGACCATTGGGTCTCGCGCATTCCCAGGCCAGACGGAAGGTAGCTTCCGCCCCCGCAACCTCCAGCACAACGTCAGCTCCCCCATGATCGCTGTTTGCCCGTACAAACGCTTCACACTTCTCCGGAGAAACCAACAAAATCTCCGGATAATGCTGTCGGATAAACTGCAGACGATTTTTATCCTTTTCACACACAATAATCCGTCTTGGTTTTTTCAGCATTACCGAAAGCAGGGTACAGATACCGGTGGGGCCGGCTCCGATGATCAGCACCGTGTCCTGCTCTGAGATCTCTGAAATACGCGCTGCCCAGTAACCGGTAGCCAGAACATCGCCCACCAGCAATGCCTGTCGATCCGTAACGCCATCCGGAATCTTATTCAGTCCCTGATCTGCAAAGGGTACACGCACATATTCCGCCTGGCCGCCATCGATCCGGCAGCCCAGCGCCCAACCGCCATTTTCATCTGTACAGTTATTCACATACCCTTTCTTGCAGAAAAAGCATTCACCGCAGAAGGTCTCCACGTTTACTGTCACCCGGTCTCCTGGTTTTACCTTGGTAACTGCCTTTCCAACCTCTTCCACAATCCCCACCATCTCATGGCCAACCGTGATCCCGGGTACTGCCCGCGGAACGCTGCCATGCTTGATATGCAGATCGCTGGAGCAAATGCTGGCGAGTGTCACTTTGACAATAGCATCCCGCTCCTGCATCAGGGTCGGTTTTGGCTTCTCTCTTAATTCGAATTTTCCTTTTGAAACGTAGGTATACGCCTGCATATTTCTATTTTCCTCCACGTTTTTTATAATCCTCATCTATACGTTTTTTCCAGTCTGCGTTCAACGGGGCACTGCACCGGACAGAGCTGATTGCTTCGCTGACCACCTCATAATTCAACGCAGTTCCTTCGCTGTCGCACTGATAGTTGACTGCACGGTCTGCACCGATTCCGAACTGGCTTGCGGTCTCTACCGCGTCAATATTAGCACCGAGGAACAAAAACTCCCAACCGTATTTCGCTTTCTGCCGCTCGATCATCTGCCTCACTTTTTCGCTGTTGTACCTGCGGCTGGCATTTTCCATTCCGTCCGTAGTGATTACGAACATGGTGTGTTCCGGTATATCCTCCGGTCTTGCATACTTATGAACATTTCCAATGTGATGAATCGCACCGCCGATGGCATCTAAGAGCGCTGTGCATCCGCGAACTGTATAATCCCGGTCGGTCATCGGTCGGATTTTCTTTACATCTACACGGTCGTGCAGGACTTCACTCACATTGTCAAACAGTACCGTTGAAATCAGTGCTTCGCCCTCTGTTTTTTTCTGCTGCTCAATCATAGAATTGAATCCGCCGATGGTATCCCGTTCCAGTCCGTTCATAGAACCGCTGCGGTCTAAGATAAAAACGATCTCTGTTAAATTCTTTCTCATATGCTTGTCCTCCTCCAAAAAGATCTCGCCCTTGCGGGCTCGCTGTCGCGGTATTCGCCAAGGTTTCGAGCAAGCTCGAACTTTGGCTCATTACACGCGCATATGGCTGCTCGGTTTTGTACCTTACAGTCATAGTATAGCGATTTTCTTTTGTGGAGTGGTCGCATGGAAAGCGACATTTCTTTGTTCTTATGCTCCGATCAGACTCTGGTCAAAGGCAAACAGTGCCTCGTTAATTTCATACACATTATAGTTTCCCCGTTCGACAAAATATTCTACAATGATGTCAAATTTACTTGAATGGGACAATGTGAATCCTGCCTTGCCGAGCATCTCCTGCATCTGGGCAAGCGGCAGCTCCAAAGCGAGGGCAAATGCCAGCACCGTAGGTTTGGATGGCTTATAGAATCTATCCGAACGGATTTTTGAGAAGAGCTTTCTGTCAATATTTGCTTTCTTGTAGCACTGTGCATCCGTCATACCGCTTTCCTCAATCTTTCGAAGCAGCATTTCTGAAAAGCTCTCATCCATCTGTCCCAGCGCCTCTTCCAGAGACTGACTGCTGCAGGATTTACAGATTGCTTCGGGCGGCAGCGGGACAGATGCAGCTTCAAAGCAGGATTCCTCTTGCCATGCTTCGGAACACCGACTCTGTTCTGCCCGCCTGTCGGTATGTTCTTCCACATACCGGTCATCTATGTACACTGCGATGTCATCAAACAGCTTTCCGCTAATCTGATATGTCTTTCGGTCAAAAATAACGATATAGACCATCATCTCGTTTTCCAGCAGAAATTCGCTGATGGTATCGACTGCAACCTTCAGAGCCTGGTCTTTTGGATAGCCGTAAACACCGGAGGAAATCAGCGGAAAGGCTACAGACTGACAGCCATTTTCTTTCGCCAGATTCAAAGATGTCCGATAACAGGATTCCAGAAGCTCCTGCTCCCGATGCCTGCCATCCCTCCAGCGCGGACCGACTGCATGGATCACATATTTGCAGGGCAGACGGTATCCCTTTGTAATTTTTGCACTGCCGGTTTCGCAGCCATGCAGCGTACGGCATTCTGCAAGCAGTTCCGGTCCGGCCGCACGATGAATGCAGCCGTCCACACCGCCGCCACCCAAAAGGGACGTGTTGGCCGCATTGACAATCGCATCAACACTCATTTTTGTAATATCGTTTCTGATAAGCTGCAACGGCATGAAGCATACCTCCCATTCGTCCAGCAGTTGAAAATCAACATTAGTAAATAGAATATCCCATAACATAAGCTTCTTTAAAAACACTTTGATTCTTGACTCCAGGAACTTTATCGAGATATTCCATGTCATTACTTGCAATCTTAACTCTTTTTAAGTTAAGATGCAATATTTGAGTTAAAAGTAGTTGAAAATCAACATTATTAAAAATCATTTTCGAAAAAAGTCCGATGTAGCATGAGCATTACACCCACACTGCACCGGACATTCCACATCATCAACTGCTCTGTCTATTTTCTTCTTCCTGCTCATGCAGCTGCTCTTTTTTCTACTCGTCCCCTTTCAGGATTTCTTTGCCACAATGTCAAGTGATGAATTAAAAAAAGACAAGCAACATCAAAGAAAAATTTCTTTCACAGCACTTGCCTTTTTCTATTATATTATCGTTATAAAAGCTCCTACTTGAATGCTTACAAACTGTTCTTCAAAATCTCCAATACCTCATCATGATTCAACACCTTATATCCACCTTCCATGATGATGGTTCCATTTGCAATACCATGCAACATTTCTTCTGTTGCCCCCAACTCATGGAGATTCATTGTAAGTCCCAGTTCTTTCATCCAAACTTCCATACAGGAAAGCCCTTCTCTGGCAACCTGTTCATCAGCTTTTCCAGCAGGATTGACCTCCCACACATTCACAGCAAAACGGCAAAACTTGCTAAGACCATAAGGCATAATATACCGATATTGAACTTATTATAAATGAATCTATATCACCTGAAATGTTTTCCATTTTCCGGACTTCTGCCTCCAGAAGAAAATGACCGCCCGAATGCTCCAGTCACAAACCATTGCAATAGCAATCCCGATCACGCCCATTTTCAAAACAATTCCCAAGAGCCATGATAAAAGCAGACGCACCGCTATCGTGGAGATAACCGAAACATACATGGTAAATTTCACATCACCCGCTGCCCGCAGCCCATTACTAAGCGCACCGGAAAAGGGATATGCTGCTGCATTAAACACGTTATGGATTAAAACCAGCCAGATTACAAGCCGTTTGGTCTCCGGCTGCAAAGCATAAAATTTCATAAAGAATGGAGTCAGAAGAAAAATCAAAAGATTCCATGCCGATGAAATCAGCAATGTGATTCTTGTCAATCTCTTAAAATAATGCTCCGCAGCATCTGCATCCCCATTTCCCATACACTGTCCAATGACCGTTATAAATACGGGACCCATAGCGACTCCCGCCAGCGCAGCCAATGACCAGATACTTTGTGCAACACCATTTGCAGCAATCTGATATGTTCCAAAAAGTGCAACGATACCGCTTAATGCTACTTTGACTAACTGGAATATACCGTTTTCCATCCCATTTGGAATAGCGATTTTTAGAATTTGTTTCATGAAATCCACATTCCACCGGAAAATCCACTTGCAGCGATAGAACACTTCATTTTTTCTCTGAAAACAAAGTACTGTAATCATCACGGCTGAAAATGTCCGAGCGATCAGTGAAGGGTATGCAACACCTGCAACACCTGCACGCAAAACAAGTACACCAATGAAATTTCCAATAACATTGATGATATTGGAAATTACCGACAAATACATGGTCACACTGGTTTTTCCAATACTGCGAAAAAGGGCAGCGCCAGCATTGTAAACCGCCAATGCCGGATAGGAATATGCAGAAATCCTAAGGTATGTAATACAAGAGTGCATCACAGAATCTTCCACTTTACCGAACATCAGACGAAGCATCCCTTCATTTCCAATTAGAACCATCACTACGATCAGTATGGAAAAAATCGCAGAAAATGAAAGAAGCTGACTGGCGGATTCTCCAGCGTCATCATTTTTCTTTCTACCAATATACTGGCTGATCACAACCGCCCCTCCAGATGCCAATGCTGTAAACAGATAAATAAAAATAGTATTGAACTGATTTACCAGTGAAACACCGGATACTGCCGCTTCTCCTGCGTAGCTGACCACCAGTGTGTCCGCCATCCCTACAAGCATTATCAGCAGCTGCTCTAAAAACAGGGGAATAATCATAGCCATCAACTTCTCGTTTGAAAACAGAGTTGTTTGCTGATTCACGCCTTTTCCTCCTCTTATTGTTATTTTTTTGTTTTACAGATCATATAATCGATTGCATCAAGTGACTGCTGCTTTTCATGTACCTCATCAAGCAATTTGTACCGATATTTTCGCAACATCCTTATCTGCATTTCTTGATCTTCGCATCCTGAAATTTTTGCGATTTCTTCTTTGCTTAATCCGGCGTTTATACGGGAATCATAATCCGGTTTCATGAAATGGCACTCCCTCCTCAATAAAAAATATAGGTACAGAAATTAAAGCTGTTTGCTTTATCTCTACACCTATATTATAATTTTCTAATTGAATTATATCAAATACTTAGTTTTTATGGTTTGTCCATGCCTAAAAAGCATTGAATATGTTTGATGAATTTTGTGGTTGCTAAGCTAAACGGCTGACCACGTTTCCATGCTAATACACTTGTTGCTGTAAGTGGCGGATCAAGCGGTCTGAATGTAACCTTTGATTGATTCCAGAACGGTACAGCCCCTTCAATCACCAATGAATATGCCAAGCCTCCATTCACCATAATTGCGCTGTTCGTACTTAAATTGCTGGTAAAAACAATATCCAGTTTCTCATAGTAGTTGCCAAACCAACTTGCCAACTCACTCTGCACATTCATACGCCTAGGAAGAATCAAAGGCAGTACAGACAAATCTTTTGCGCTTACCGTTTCTTTCTTGGAGAGTGGATCATCCGATTTCATCAGAACCACCCATTTTTCCCTTATATTCAAGCGAATAAATTCATATTTTTCCATATCAACCGGCTCAAGAAGCAAACCAATATCCAGTAGTCCCTTCTCCATTTGTTCCTTTACCAAATCTGCTGTGGCTGTAAAAATGTCAAAAGTAACACGGGGATATTTCCGACGAAAGGACTCAATTATTTTAGGAAGAAGTTGTACAGCAGCAATTTCTCCACACCCAATGGAAATTTTACCTTCCACCTGTTCCTCTTGCTCCACTAATTCTTTTTCTGTCTTATCTACAAGCTGCAAAATTTCTTCCGCACGACGGCGAAGAAGTATTCCTTCATTTGTCAATTTGATTTTCCGTGTCCCTCTATCAAACAGCTTTACACCAATATCTTCCTCCATCTGTGCAAGCTGACGTGAAAGTGTCGGCTGCGTGATATGTAAAACTTCTGAGGCTTTTGTGATACTTTCTTCCCTTACTACAGTCAGAAAATATCGAAGAACTCTAATTTCCACGAAAAATACCTCCCAAATTCATCATGCTTAATAAGTATATTTTAACGTATCTATACTCGAAAGGCAATAAAAAACATCTGCTCATCGTATGCTTACCGGTAATATAATTTTATGTAAAACTTGATAAACACCTATCATTTAATCGTTCTGTCTACATTGTAGAGCGGGGAAAATCGAAAAACAATGGACGGAGTACAAGTCCTTCCAAGAGGGATAAGAAAACTTCTGAATGGGTAAACAGTGCTAAAAAAGGTTCTGACATTGAAGCACAGCTCCATGTCAGAACCCATTTATTTCACAAATTATTTTTTGGGGTTGCGTCGTCCGCTGTTTTCCGAGCCACGCACTTCCTCATGGTAAAAGTAATCCACAATGACCGGGTGCCCAGGCTCTGCCCGGCCGTAGGGCAGCTCGTTGTCCACGAAGGGACAGCTGTTTTCTTTCGCCAGCCGTTCCGCTTGATCCTCCAAACCACGGAAGTAGCTTCTGTCTCTCTTGTTGTAGATAGCGTCGTACAGCGGAACCAAGTCAGGATGTTTTTTACGTATATAGTCAAGGATGTCTTTTTTGAATCCGCCTCGCAGGTTTAGATTTTCTAACCATATCAGGTCGCATTGATTTCTGACCTGATGGAAGATAGCCTCAAAATCCGTGATACCCGGAAAGACAGGGGCAATAAAGCAGACGGTGCGAATGCCCGCATCATAGATCTGCTTCATGGCATCCAGCCGTCGCTTGATGCTGACGGCATTGTCCATATCATTTTTAAAGCCTTCGTCCAATGTATTGATCGACCAAGAGACCGTGACCTTTCCCAATTTTTTCAGAAGGTCGATGTCACGGATTACCAAATCCGACTTGGTACAGATGAGAATTTCTGCCTCACTGCCCCGGAGCTGTTCAAGAAGCTTTCGGGTGTTCTGAAACTGAGCCTCCTGGGGCAGATATCCATCGGTCACTGAACCGATGACTACGCGCTGCCCTTTGTATTTTTGCGGATTTTTGATTGCTGGCCAATGTTTCACATCCAGGAATGTCCCCCACGGTTCGGTGTGCCCGGTAAATCGCTTCATAAACGAGGCGTAGCAGTATTTGCAGCCATGGGTACAGCCCACATAAGGATTGACGGAATAGCCTCCCACCGGCAGGGCGGATTTTGTCATAATATTTTTGGTTTCTACATCCTGAATCAGAATGCTGCTCTCTTTTACTTCTGTCATGTCTTCTGTTCCTCCAATACCCGGTAAAAAGCCAGGGGAAATTCTTGTACCATCTGTGCCTCGCCCATGATAGGAAGCAGATCTTCCTTCATAAATACAGGGATGCCAAGCGAATGGGCCTGATGTGTCATGTTCCACACCCATTCCGGTTTCGATACGGCTTTGCCCTTCCTATGTCCGGTCTCAGTCCCAATGACGATCCACTCAATTTAATACAAACAGCCACCGCTGATGCCTCCTTACCGTTTTAAGATTTAGCCTTCTGCCGCAGGTGCAACTTTCCCGAAGCCGTTCCAGGCATACAGGCCCTTCTTGTCCTCATCGCCCAGGAACTTGTCCACCTGACAGATGTGCAGGATATGGTCGCCCACCTCCACCGACTGCTGCAAGATAGCCACCATCGCCAGCCGGGTGTCCGCCGGAATCTGGATATCGCTACCCTCCACAGCCATCATCTCGATGTTGTTGGCGGCCACCTTGTCGGTCTCGGCACCGGTAGATGCTCCGCAGGCCATTACTGCGCCTGCCAGACTCTCACCGGGAACAGTGACAATGACTTTGCCGGTCTCACGCACACGCTTGCCGGTGTGGGACTGTTTGCCAGTGGCGAAGCCCACCATAGGCGGATTGAAGGAGAGGTAAGACACAAAGCAAATGGGAGCCAGGTTCGTAGAACCATCCTCCTTTTTAGAGCAGATCAGTGTCAGCGGATTGGGGGAGGTCAGAACAGTAGCCTCCATAATGTTCAGTTCTTTCATAAAATTCAGACCTTTCTAAGAGATTTCAGTCGTTGACTGTATGGCCAACCAGTGATATATTTATTATATCTGATAGTAATTTTTGTTCAAGTACGCAAATTATTTATACCTGGTATCAAAAAATATACTGCAAAAGACGAGGAACGATCCAATTATGACTTATGAAGAATTCAAAGAAAAGGTTGGCAGTGTCATTCTAACCGGCGAGGGAAACTGCCCGGTCACGCCGGTGGTTCAAATGCTGCAGGGCAAATGGAAACTCCAAATTCTCTATGAACTGTGCATCAAGTGTCCTATGCGGTTTGGGGAACTGAAAAAGATGCTAAAGCCAATTACAAATACGGCGCTGACAAATGCCCTCAAAGAGTTGGAAGCCGATGATTTGATACAGCGAATCCAATACAACGAGATGCCCTTGCGGGTGGAATATTTCCTTACTGAGAAAGGTCGTGACCTGCTGCCGGTCTTTTACGCCATTTCCCAATGGGGAATGAAATATATACCATGATTCTAACTATATTAATATCTGTATGATAATAGCCGGGAGGCATTGACAATTTGAGTCAACTTCCCGGCTTTTTATGCATTCTCTACTGCTGCAAAGGATTCAGGAAGCAACCTGATTCATGAGAGTTGATAACTCCCACCGCCTGCAAATAGGCATAGATGATTATGGTCCCAACAAACTTCATGCCCCGCTTTTTCAAATCTTTTGAGACGGCATCAGATAATGGTGAGCTAACCTTGTCTACTTCTTGGATGATTTTTTTCTCTGTCCAATGCCATAAGTATCGGTCAAAACTGCCCCACTCTTGCTGTATCTTTTGAAACACTTGTGCGTTGACCACTGCAGCTCGTATTTTCAGCCGGTTACGGATGATTCCAGAGTCAGCTTGCAGAGCCGTCAATTTTTCTTCGCTATAAGATGCCACTTTCCGTAAATCAAACCCGTCAAAAGCACGGCGAAACGCTTCCCGTTTATTTAAGACACATTCCCAGGTGAGACCTGCCTGAAAATTCTCCAAAATCAACATTTCAAACAGCATATGGTCATCGTGGACCGGTCTGCCCCATTCCTCGTCATGGTATCGCAGATAAGTGGTATTAGTTGGGCTCACCCAATGGCATCGAATCTTTCCGTCTGCCCATTGCATTTCTTACTCCGCCTCCAAGAGAAAAATAACAGGTCGGATGCCGTCTGGACATGCAAACACACCAATCGTATCATCATTGAGCCAAGTGCCAGACGGCTGAACCAGTTCCCCCAAGGATAACTGACGCACCATGGGAGCAATCACCTGCCAAGCAACGCCACACATCCCATCCGGCGGATTGATGCCATCGCTGTACAGCACTTGACCTTTCTGATGAAAAGGACGTTAGTGAGCAAGATAAATCGCCGGACATCCCACACGCAGTTTTAAATCTTTGTATGGCTTTTGCAGTGTCTGCATCATAGCACAGCACCGCGATCAGCTGCTTTTGAAAGGAACCGGCAAACAACGCCCACATTCCAAAGGGCATTCCAGCGTATTTCATTGCAGATACCTCCCGGCTTCCGCTTCCAGTGCCTGCCATACTGGGTAGGCTGCGCCGTTCGCATCGAAAAATTTCTTGAGATCCCGGTTCAGCGCACTCATTTCATCGATGGCGTTCATTGCGTGGTCGGAGGCGCAGAGCTTGCCCAGCGAGGTGACACACATCAGCTTGAAAAAGCGCAGGCAGGTCTTGCGGTATTTCTCCCCTTCAAAGTCTGCATCCTCCTTGGGCAGAATGGTGTGCCCGGCATCTCGGATGGCGCGGTATCCCTCGATGTTGGCATCCAGCACACGGTTCAGGTACGCGGTATCTCCCCTGAGCTTTTTCAGGTCGCCGTCTGTCTTATAGCAGGCGAAGGCCGCAGGCATCACAAACGCGGCATGGCAGAGCAGATAGTCCTCCATGTTCGGCTCGTAAACAACCTTATATTTTGTGCCGTGGAAGATGCGCCCGATCAACTGTTTATTGGAGGTTGCACCCGTCAGCTGCCCGATGGTGATCTTCTTCAGGTCGATGGAGACCACTCGGTCAGCCTCCCGATGCCCGGCAGAAAGCGCAAAGGCAAACAGGACGTTCTTTTCCGGCAGTGCCGCCGCCAGCGCCCTCGCCTGCACATTGTTCCCCACAAAAACGATGTTCTTCGTCCGATTCGCCCGCAGCGTGTCCAGAGCGGAATCCAGCTGTGTATAGCGCAGGACCACAAAGATCACATCGTACATTGCATCCGGTGCAAGTTCAGTCACCACCGGAATGCGGCTGACCGAGGTGCGGAGCGAAAATTTGTCCTTGATCCGCAGGCCGTTCTGCTTGATCTCCGCAGCCCAGTTTCCCCGCGCAAACAGAGTGACATCCTTTCCGGTGCGCAGCAGATTTCTTGCCAGATTGCACCCCAGAACGCCTGCACCATATACCAGAATTTTCATAGCTTGCCTCCAAATCCGATCTTCACGATCTGCATTTTCATCCCGTTGTCCCCGACCTTGGCGAGAAATCGGAAAAAGCCGCTGACGGAAGAGTCTTTCAGGTCGTTGTAGCCCATCATATAGCCCCTGCTGGATACCCGTAACCGGCTGTCCCACTCGCCAATCTCCTTGGGAGCATCCGAAACCGCGAAATATGCCCCTACATCCTTGATTTTTGCCGTTCTGAGCCATGTTTTTGCGATCATCTTCACCGCCGTACGGTTGGCAGCATCAAAGACCAGCACTCCGCCGGGGAAAGCGTCCGCCATCCCCTGCACCAGTTCCCGAACCTGCTCCGTCAGGAAGTAATAGAACACCCCGGAGGCAAAGAACATCGCCCCGCCGGAGACATCGATCTTGTCAAACCATGCGGGATCTTTCAGGTCACAGGGGATGTTTTGCTCCCGCTCCCCAGCGGGCAGCAGCTGCTGCCGCAGGGCAATCACATCCGGGAAATCCAGATTGTAGATCTTGTATCTGCCATTGTCGCAGGCTCTACCGGTGTTATCCAGCCCGCAGCCCAGATTGACCACTGCCGCGCAGGGGTGATTTTTCAGGTACGCCTGCACTTCAAAGGCAAGGTCATTCTGCCGCATGGCGACCTCCAGCGCACCGAAACGCTGCATCAGGCTGCGGGAATTTTTCTCTGCCTCTGAAAAGTCGTAGTCGATCTGGTCGATCAGACGCACCGCCGTTTCGTCCCGGTAAAGGTTCGGATACAACTCCGTACACAGCTTCCGTGAATACAGCGGGAGGATCAACGTCTCCTGCACGGTGTTTTTCTCGATTTTGTATTTCATATCGGGTCCTCTCACTTTCTGATAAACGGCAGCTTCGGCATACCGTCCTGTTCAGCGATAAATGCCAGCATCTCAGCAAAGCCCTTCGGATCACGAATCTGATATTGCATGTGATCGTATCCCTCAAATACGGGATAATTGCCGCAGGGATAGGCTTCTATCACCGCTTGACGGTATTTGAAATGATCTTCTATGCTGCCAAACTCGAAATAGAGATGCTTTTGCAGTTCTTCGGAAAGTGCTGGAAAGGGTTTATCCTCCAGGCTGTCCAGAATCTGTCGCCGCAAATTTGTGTAGGTCAGATTTTTCCCAGCGTCTATAAAATACGACTTTATGGAATCGTCGTCACACCACAGTATCTTTTTCAGCGTACCGCCCTTCGACCAATATAGGCTCTTGATGGCAAAATACAGAAACGGCGTCATGATACGGCGCGTGCCCTTTCCGATTTGGGCGAACTGCCCGCCGTCAAAGAAAGCGTGCTCCACAGGCAGCTTCGTCTGCGTCAGAAACGCCATGGCAAGGTCTGCACCGATGGAAGAAGCGACCACCATCGCCAGCCGCTCCACGCCCTGTCGATGCAGAAAGTCCTCCACCTGCCGTATTTCGTCCTGCTTGCTGACATATTTCTGCCCCTCGCAGTAAACGGTGGAGGTGGGCAAGATGCAGAAATATCGATCCTGCAAATACCTCGCAATCGGTTCGCTGCTCGCTCCTGTCACACCCATTGCATGAAAGAACAGCACGGCAGGATTCCTCCTGTCGCCATATGTTTGAAGCAGCATTTCTATCACCTCATATTTTCATAAAAAGCATCATAATCGCCGCCAGTGCTGCCGAAATGACCGCCATACCAATTGTGCCGAACAGCCACTTTTTGCCCTTATCCTTGGCTGTAATGTAGGGTTTCAGGTCTTCCGTTCCCGGAATTTCCCATGCGTTCGTATGTCCTACCCAATAGCCGTCAACCCAAAATCGGTCTATGAGATTCATAACGGACAGTATGACCAGCAGCTGCCAGAAGCCCTGAACGAAGCCCTTTGCGCCGTTGAGCGCATAGACGCAGACCAGCACATAGGCGATGTATCCGGGGACGCAGACAGCTTTGAAAACCAAAGCATTTCGCTTGATTTTCGCGTGTGTTGTAAGTCCCAGCGTTACGCACCGCTCCTGCACCTCCTGGCTGTAAAGATGCACCATGCCCACCGCGCCCTTGCAGATACCGATGGCGCAAACCAAAATGAGCAGAACGCCCAGCCCGATGCCTTCCAAAATCACCTGTAAAAGCATTACCGATTCCTCCTGAATCCCGCCTCATCCCGGTATTCGGGATGTCCCTTCAAGTACGGGTCTTTATCGCCGCAGATGGTGTAGTCGCATCGGCAGCCGTCCACGCAGGTGGTCGTTCGCACCAGCTTGGCATGGAGCAGTTCCATGGACGCATAGTCCACATTGCACAGGGCGGGCATGATGTCCGTAAGACCGTGCCGGATGGCGAACTCCGCCGCCGGACACGACGTAAACTCATAATAAATAGGCTTGCCGTTTTCGTAAGGCGCAACCGACATCTCGTAATCGTGCCATTTGTCGCAGCCGCTTTTCGCACGAACAAACGCCCTGTACATCAGCTTCCTCCAGAACGGCTTGTTGCAGTCCACGAATTTCAGCTTGCGGAAGGTCGGCAGGATCAGATTTTCCTCCATCTCTTCAATTTCACGGAACGAAGTAATTGCTTTGCAGACCACATAATAGCTCATGATGGCGATGCAGTCGTAGGTGCCGCCTACGCCGTTGTGAAAATTCTTTTTACCGCCGAGGTCGGTGCGCCACTTGGAAAGAAGCTCTGCGTATCTCAGCTGCACCTGCTCCCAGACCGCCTCGCGCTCCACCTCCGGATAGTGCAGAGTGATTTTCGCCAGAATTTCCTTTTTGCAGGGTTTGGAATATAGCACATGGCAGCTACGGTCAATTTGTAATTCGCTGTCCCTCATCTTCCCACGCCTTTCAGAAAACCGCTCTTTGCATTTTCTTCGGTGTCGTCCGATTCGTCGTAGGCATCATAGGGTGCCGATGGGTCATGTACTCGTTTTTTGAATGGTGAACAGTGCTTGTCTTTGTGGGCAAACGCAAAGGCAAAATTGTCCGTCCATCCCGTGTGACCGGTGATGAAATATGGATGCAGCCCACGTGCGCGCAGTTTCCGCTCCAGCTCCGCCAGTGACTGCACAGCCAGCTTATTGTCCTCCGCCAGCGAGGAAATGAAGCTGTAGCCGCCGTCCGCGCCAAACCACAGCGTGTCGCCGGTAAAAAGGTACTTATCGTCAATGAGGCAGACCATATGTCCCCATGTATGACCAGGAACCAGAAAACACTCGATCCTGACGCCGTCAATATCAAAGACCTCTCCATCGTGAAGCAGCTGCTTTTCGTTGTAGATGGTCACTTGCGGCAGCTTATAGAGATGATAAATAACCTTGCGGCGTGTTTCTCCGATCAGATACCGGTTCTCGATCTCGCCGATGTACAGATTCGCATTCCGGAACAGCCCCGGACTGTCTGCTTCCACCGCACCCACATGGTCGGTGTCCTGATGGGTGATAAGGATATGGTGTATCGACTTCGGATCAATCCCAAGCCAGCTCATTTTTTCGGCAAGGCGGTCGTAGTTATATCCCGCATCGACCATAATGGTCGTATCGCCTTTGTGGTAGAAGAAGATGTTCGCCACCCATTCGCGCACGCAGGCAACATTCTCGTCGATCCAGCCGGTGTTCAAAGGCTTGAAGATTTCCTTGCCCCGGTACATCCAGCTCATTGCTTTTCTTTGAAATTCCGTTGCCTTTTTCGACATGATCGCACCTCATTTCTGTGCTGTGACACACAGCCAGCCCTTTTTATTTTTGTGACTCTGAACCCTGCCAAAGCCTGCTTGCTCCAGATACACTTTCAGATCAGCATCCGTATAGATGGTCATACCGTTAATGATTTGCGTCCATTTGTCGTCTTTTGCTGTTTCACCGTTTGCTTCGTTACAGATGAAAAAAGTCCCGCCGGGCTTCAGCACCCGATAGACCTCTCTGAAATTCTGCGCAAGTTCCGGCCAGAAATAGACCGTTTCAAATGCGGTCACTACATCAAACTGCTCCGCTTCAAACGGCAACTCTGCTACACTTGCCTGCTGCACAGTACACTGCCCTGCTGCAATGGCACCTGCATTGACCTTTCGCGCTTTTTCTACACTGACTGCTGAATAGTCGATGCCCTGCACCTTGCCCTTGGGACACAGCTTCAGCAGCGTTTTGATGTTCGCTCCACCGCCGCAGCCGCAGTCCAGCACCATGGCATCCGGGGCAGGCTGCAAAAAATGCAATCCCCACGCTGCCATTGCGCTGTGCCCAAAGTTCATCATAGCAACCATGATCTTTCCGCTAAAGCCTACGGGCTTGCGGGTGTTTTCAAAGAAGGACATATCACACCTCCGATTTCACACATTCCGTATAGGTCAGCGGAAAAGAGGCCTTTAGAACAACACTTTTTCGCACTGTCCAATCATTCTGTTGCAGAAATTTTAGGTATTCTTCACTCGTCCACTTGCTGTGGAGAGGAAAGCCTGCCAGATTCATGAAAAAGGCTTTGACCTTGCCGGGAAATGAGTTTTCTGCGTGCGTAAAGGTAGGCGCGATCAGCACACCGTCATCCTTCAGCACCCGTTTGATCTCTCGCAGTGATTTTTCTGGCTGAGGCACAATGTGCAGTGCGTTTGATACGATTACCACATCGAATGATTTGCTCGCGTATGGCAGAGAAAACATATCCTGCACGGAAAAACGCAGCTTCGCAGAGTAATTCCCCCGTTTGGCCTCTGTAATCATTTCCGGAGAGGCATCCGTCGCCTCGATGTGTGCCGCTGCTTTTACGATGTGCTTGGCGATCAGTCCCGTTCCGGTAGCCACCTCCAGCACTGTTTTGTCTTTCACGACCGGACGGATCAGCTCATACATTTTCTCGTATACTGCCCTGTCTTTTCGCATAAAGCAGTCATACAGACCTGCATTTCTGTCCCAGAAATTCTTGTGTTCTCGCATTGCTGTCTCTCCTTTTATGGTTAGATTTATCTAACCAGTACGTGCACATTGACAAGTTAGGTTCTGCTAACTCATGTATTTAGGAAAAGCCGCATTTCTGCGGCCTTTCGGCTTATACAAATAGCTTGCTGCAAGCATCACACATCTGTATTTTCAGCCACTGAGGATAACGCCTCTCGATCTACTCCTTATGGAAACAGCCAAAATCTATTTTCACACCATTGCGGTGACTTTTGCCTTCTTATCCATATTATATCATGCTCACTTCTTTTTTGCAAGGACGGTCATGCCAAGATCCACGATGATTTTTCCAATCGTTTTGCTTTGCATTGGGGTTGACCTCCTATCCTTTATTGGTTCCTTATCGAATGAAATTTGTCATTTCCCACGGTTCTTCCGGGGGCAGAGGCACCAGCTTGCTGCCTACCTCTTTGCACTTGAGAAAATAAGCCATATTATGGCCCAGTGTTCGAAGAGTCGCAAGGCCCTCATGGTCCTGCATTACTTCCTGCGGTGTTGTTCCATGCACCATGTTCCAATAACGAGACGTAATAATAGGCATCTGCATCAGACCAAAATACTTGTTCAGCTGATCCCATGTAGCCGTCGTTCCGGCTCGTCTAGCCGACATAATCGCCGCTGCAGGTTTCAAATAGAATCGTCTGCCGCCTCCGTTCAAATCAGCATAAAAAGCACGGTCCAGAAAAGAAGTGATTGCACCGGCAGCTCCTGCCCAGTGGACCGGCGTTCCGAACACAAAGCCATCATAATCCTCTGCCAATGACAAAAAATCGTTTATCGTATCCTCAAACACGCAGCGATTGCGGTCATTGCACTTGTGACAGGCGATACAGCCGGAAATCGGCTTATTGCCAATCCAGAACGTATCGGTATCAATCCCGTTCTGATTGAGCGCCTCCGACACCGCACACAGTGCTGTATAGGTGCAGCCTTCCCGGTGAGGGCTGCCATTTACAAGCAATACCTTCATGATTCATTCTCCTCCTTGGTGTGAGACAAGACCCAGTTTAAAACATTATCTTCCCCAAAAACCACATTGCCGCCGCCATGATAATTGCTGGTAACGCCCCGCTGAGCGAACCATTCGTCATTTGGTGTCTGGATCTGAAGAACATTGCTGATCTGCTCCTCGCTCCATCCAGCTTCCTCATAGGCATCATGGAGACTGTTGTAAGCACTCCATGCCCGCTGGGAACCATAATACTCATCATGTTCTGCCATAAAAATATAGACAGCCGTGCCATTTTCCGCAATGGGCGCATAGTCCCCATCCCACTGAGATGCTCCGTGGAGATAGGCTGCATAGAGGTCCGGGCACATAGATACTGCCTGAGACATGGTTTCCCCGCCAGCGGAATAGCCCGCAGCATACACCCGAGACACATCCACAGAAAAGTTAGCAAGGAAATATTCCGTCAGCTCAATGGCCTGCCGAGCCGACGTATCATGCCAATCCGTCAGCTGAGCAGACACAACGATCATATCCTCCTGAAGCTGCGTCCAGCATAGGAACCCATCCCAGTCCAGGTTCGAACCGGAAGATTCTCCTCCAAACCACATCATGTCATAGCCCGGCATGACCATCATCAGCGGGTATTTCTTTTGCGTATCGTAATCCTCCGGAAGATAATAGCTATAATGGATCGTCCCCGTTTCGCCCTCCAGAATCTGTTCTGCAATAATCCCTGTTTTCATGGACGATTTTTCCTCGCCAGAGGAGATGGCACTGGCTGCATCAGTCTCCGGTTTTATTGTTTCCGATAGCTCAGAGGATACTGTTTCTTCCAGATGCACTTCAGCTGAAGGGAAAGCCGTACATCCGGTACTGTCTAAATTTCAGCCAAATCTGCCTTTATGTACTCCGCCATCTGGTGTGCGATTTCTCTGGTATTCCCATTGGAGACAGAGTAGTAAACAACCAGTATCCTGCTCATTGGGCTTTCCCCCTTTATACGATTCGCGTTTTGCCCATATTGGTGAGCATTTCCACTGTGGAAGGATCGTAATGGTCAAAGAACAGACTCTTTCCTTCATCCAGAGTGCGGATGGCCTCCATATCTGCTTCACTCAGGGAGAAGTCAAATACATCCAGGTTCTGTTCCATCCGCTCTTTGTGAGTGGATTTTGGGATCACGACTACATCGGACTGGATCAGAAACCGCAGGGCAGTCTGTGCAGCCGTTTTTCCGTACTTTTCGCCAATTTCAACTAGTACAGGGTTGGTAAAACAGTTTTTCTTCCCTTCGGCAAAGGGGCCCCATGCCTCGTGCTGCACACCGTACTTTTTCATGTATTCGTGCGCAGTTCGCTGTTGCTGAAACACATGGGTTTCCACCTGATTGACCATGGGTGCAATTTCTGCGAACTGACACAGATCGATCAGTCGGTCCGGGTAGAAGTTGGACACGCCAATAGCCCGCAGCTTTCCCTCTTTGTATGCTTCCTCCATGGCTCGGTATGCGCCGTAATAATCTCCAAAGGGCTGATGGATCAGCATCAGGTCAAGGTAGTCGGTTTTCAGCTTGTGCAGGGATTTGTCGATGGATGCCTTTGCCTTTTCATAACTGGCATTGGACATCCAGATCTTGCTGGTGAGGAACAATTCCTCTCTGGGTACGCCACATTTCTGGATAGCATTGCCTACCGCTTCCTCGTTTCCGTAGGACTGAGCGGTATCAATCGCGCGATACCCCACTGAGATTGCATCCAGTACACAGCGCTCGCATTCTTCGTTCGAGACTTGGAAAACGCCGTATCCCAGTTTTGGCATTTTAACGTTGTTATTCAATAATACATATTCCATCATGGATAACTTCCTTTCTGTGGTTTCACAACACCTCTCCAGGCATTGCCTGGATAATCTTTTGTTTCTGATTTTATTGTAAAGGTTTCTGTAAGGTTACAGAAGTCTCGATTCGTTATAAAGTATTAACCTTTAGCTTTCCACTAATACGAAAACAAGGTACCTGTTGAAACAGATACCTTGCCTTGTAAAATCATTCTATTGATTAGACGAATATGCCCGTTTATGGCCGGGTGTAGCGCACCCATAACACATTCGGTACAACTGTCTGCACCTCTTTAAGATGAAATGCAGTCGGTGGCCAGGATGGCAGAAAATCAACTTGGGTAAAGGAACTGACACCGTTGCCGCCGTCGGCTACCGGGGCAATGACTAGACTCAACTCGTCCACCAAATTTTCAGCCAAAAACGATCCATTGACGATCCCGCCGCCCGCCAGCATCAGTTTGTTGATGCCAAACAGTCGATGCAGTTTCTCCAAAAGCAGAGTGCAGTTCAGTCGTTTCTCGCCGGCAAACAGATAGGAAACCCCTTGATTCTGTAAATAAGACAGGTATTCTGGAGCCACCTGCTCCGTCAGCGCCTCGATCACATGGGCGGCGGGGCGGCCCTTTTTTTCGATGGACAATCCGGAATAGGCCAGCTGACCCTGTGGGTCCACTGCAACAATGAAATTGCCCATGGCCTTGCCTGTCGGGTTTACCCAATCCGCTCGGGGCGGAGTGGACATCACAGTGGGTAGCTGCCCCACCTTTCCCTCGGCATATCCCCCCAGCATGGTAGTTGTGCCGTATAAGGTGGCCTGACATCCGTAAAAACTTCGCAGTTCCCCATAGGCTTTTATCGCCGGAACTGTTTCAGGCACACCGAAAAACGTACCGTCAATCTTTCCGTCCAGAGAAGTGAGCATATGGCACACAACAAAAGGGCGTTCCATCTTATTCCTCTCCATAGACATCTTTTGCCATCCGCAGAGCCGCCCACGCCTTTGGCCAGCCAGCATAGAAAGCAAGCTGGGTCAATGCCTCGCTCATCTCGGTGGCGGTTACACCGTTGGCCTTGGCCCGCTCAATATGATGAAGAAGGGATGTATCCAGAATTCCGCTGGCCATCAAGGCGGAGACGGTAATCAGGCTACGGTCACGGGGCGAGAGCTTATCCTCTCGCGACCAAACCTCTCCAAAGAGGACATCATCGTTTAATTCCGCAAATTTAGGGGCAAATTTGCTCATGGCATCTCTGCCTGCTGTTACTTTATCCATGATAATCCCATCCTTTCTATCGGATTTATTTTAATTTAGTATATTCTGCTTCATCTACCGGCTCCAGCCACTCGGCTTTGGAACCTGGAACGGAAATCGCTATATGGGCAAACCAACTGTCAGGAGCCGCCCCATGCCAGTGCTTTACCTCGGGCGGAATGTTAACCACATCTCCAGGGTTCAATTCCTGAGCGGATTTGCCCCACTCCTGATAATAACCCCGACCCGCCGTACAAAGAAGGCTCTGACCGCCGTTATGGTGGATGTGCCAGTTGTTCCGGCAACTGGGCTCAAAGGTCACGTTGGAAACAGACACGCCCATATCACTCAGGGGGCACAGATAACTGGCCCCGCTGAAATACTGCCCGGCCACCGTGTTGGGACTGCCCTGCGGGAACAGATTGTGAAATTCCTTATTCATATCATTCGCCCCCTTATTTCAACTTGCCGCCATCGCTGAACGCATTGCCCACACGCTCACCCAGCACATGGTACCCATTGTTGGCTGGCTCAAAAGAGATGGGCTGGAATTTGCTCATATCCAGCTTCCCATCGCTGTCCAGTACGCTTTCGTCAATGCTCACATTCACAATCTGACCGATGATGTTGCCGTCCTCGCTCACTTTCAGGAGTTTGCACTCCAGAGCTACCGGCAGCTCATCGATGAGGGGCGCATCCACCGATTCGCTCTTGGTGCAATGGAAGCCAGACTTCTCCATCTTTTTCGGCTCATTATTTGCGGACACCATGCCAACATAGTCCGCAGAAACCGCATGGGCAGCGTCAGCAAAACTGACGGTAAACGCTCCCTTTGCCTGGATATTCTTGGTGGTCTTATGATCAGCGCTCAGACACAGTACTACCTTGTCTGCATCGTACAGGCCGCCCCATGCGGCATTCATGGCATCAGGATTGCCGTTTTCATCATAGGTGCCGATCACAAGCACCGGCAGCGGATAAAACCAGGATTTTGTTCCAAAATTCTTACGCATTGCGAATCCCTCCTTATTTCTGCTCGTCTACAGGCGGAACCATTTCCGCATACTTCTTCAGCATTTCCGGTGTACTGGTGTAATATCGCTTCTGCTTGTCCAAAGCAGTGATTTTAGCCATTTCATCATCTGTCAACGCAAAGTCAAACAGGTTGAAATTGTCTTTGATATGGGCCGGGTTCTTGGAGCCAGGGATCACGATATTGCCGGCCTGAATGTGCCAGCGCAGGATGATCTGGGCATTGCTCTTGCCATACTTTTTGCCAAATTCCGTGAACAACGGTTCCTGGATCAGCGCCTTGTCTCCATGACCCAGAGGATACCATGCCTGGATGACGATGCCTTCTTTATCCAGAAATGCCTTCAGTTCTTTCTCCTGCGAGTAGGGGTGCACCTCTGTTTGGAGCACGGCAGGCTTTACCTCGCAGATGTCCAGAATCTCCTGCACCTGCTCCGGGGTAAAGTTGGAAAGGCCAATGGCGCGCACCTTGCCCTCTTTGTAGGCTTTCTCCATAAGCCGGTAACCTGCGACATAGTTGCCTGCGGGCTGGTGGATCAGCAGCAGGTCAATGTAGTCGGTTCCCAGGCGCTGGAGCGTTTTTTCTACCGCATCTTCCTGCTCATAAAAACTGGGCCACAGTTTGGTTTCCAGAAAAATCTCATCTCTCGGAATCCCAGATTTCCTCATAGCCCGGCCAACGGCTTTTTCGTTCACATAGGCATTGGCCGTGTCAATCAGGCGGTATCCGCACTGAAGAGCGGAGAGGACGGATGTCTCCGCTTCATCCGGGGTAAGCAAAAAGGTGCCAATGCCTGCCATGGGCATTTTGATTCCGTTGTTCAAAGTTGCGTATTCCATAAATAAATCCTCCTAAAAAGTGATTGCTTATTTGTACCGATACAAACCGTGTTTACCAAAATTTGTGGCTGGCGGTTCAATACACCAATGCCGTAAAGGAAAAAGTGACCAACTTCCACCGTTTTTCATCCTGGGTGTACACTTCCGTCACCATAAAGTGGTGAGTGGTTTCCTTCCCGTCCAGCAGTAGGCTGTAATCGCAGTCAGTAAGCACCACTCCGGTATCTCCAAACAACTCAGCCTTCTGACTGTGGAAGGTAATATTCGTAGGTTGAAAGGCCCCACTGGTGTAAAATTCGATTTCCTTGTCCAGTTTGCAGGTGATGCCAATATGGACAAAGTTGCAGTCAGGATGAGCACAGGCTCGCATCCCCACTTCGTCGGCGTGTTCCATAGCTTCCCAAAACTGCCGAGATATATCAAGTAGCGTTTCGTTCATGAGCATACTCCTTCCGTTTATTTTAAAGGCGTTCCACCGAATACCGCAGACATATCCATATGATCCAGTGCGTCGTCCAGAGCGCGCACCTCACTGGGCGTCAGAAAAACAGATGCGGCCCCAGCATTTTCTTTTATGCGATCTTCCTTGCGAGTGCCAGGGATGGGTACAATCCACGGGTGCTTACACAACATCCAGGCCATGGAGATCTGGGCCGAGGTTGCTCCTTTTTCCGCAGCCATATCTGCGAGCAGTTTCAAAAGTGCGGCATTTTGGTCCACAGCTTTGTCAGTGAACTGGGGCATAGCAGCACGGTAGTCGGTGGCGGCATCAAAGCGCTGCCCCTTGTCATATTGCCCGGTGAGGAAACCATTGGCCATAGGGGAAAAAGCCACCAGGCCCACGTCCAATTCTTCCAAAATGGGGAATAACGGTTCATAATGCCGTGCCATCATAGAGTATCGGTTCTGTACCGCCGTCACCGGGCACACGGCATGAGTCCTCCGCAGGTAGTCTTCATTTGCCTCCGAGATGCCCCAGTGAGTAATTTTGCCTTCCTGGATCAGATCAGCCATCACCTCCGCCACAGTTTCCGGTTCTACGTTGGGGTCGATTCTGTGCTGGAAATACAGGTCAATGTGATCGGTTCCGAGCCGTTTCAAAGATCCTTCCACAGATTTGCGGATGGTCTCCGGGCGGGAATCCGCCACCAGAGGCAATGGAACCTTTCCGCTCTCCTGGTCAAACCGCAGGCCAAATTTCGTGGCGATTACCGTATGATTCTTTACATCTGCCAGTGCCTTGCCCACCAGCGTTTCATTTACATGGGGGTCGTCGGCGGTACCGTACACCTCAGCGGTATCAAAAAAAGTATAGCCCAAGTCAAAGGCGCGACGGATTAGACGGACAGCCTCTGCTTCCTCCGTAGGCGCACCGTAGGCATGAGAAAAGCCCATGCACCCCAGGCCTACAGCAGATACGTTCAAATCAGTGCCAAGTGTTCTCATCTGCATCATCTTTCTCTCCTTTGTGATTCTATTGTAATCCATTGCGAAAAAAAACAGAAGTCTCCATTGGTTATGGAGTGATAAGTCAAAGGTTTTAACTTCTTCGGATTCCGGTATATTTCCTTGAGATTTTCAGAAAAGAGCAGGCTCTCCCCGAAAGCGGAAGAACCCGCTGCTATACGGATAGTCATGAGGCAACCCGTGTTGTTAGTTATCATCTACATCTTCCGGCATAGTGAAATAGGCGATCAGAATATTGCTATCTGAGTTGGGACTGACCGTTTCCTGCTCCATGGTATTGGAAGAGGACTGTGTTGCATCCGAATCTGTTTCCGTGGGCTGGACTGTGGAAGATTCTGTACTTGAAACCTGGTCGGACCCCGAAGTCTCGCTGCTGCAAGCGGAAAAGCTTAAAAGAAGTATTCCTGCAAGAAAAAAGGAAAAAATACGCTTCATGGGGGTCCTCCTTTCTGATTGTTATGACAGGCTCAGGCTATCCAGCCATTCCTGCACATCGCCCTCACTAACGCTGGAACGGAAACGCATTCCTTCCTGCCAGTCTCCGGTTCCGGCCAGTTCTGCCAGCAGTTGTCCGCTTTCACCCAAACCGGAGCTTGCCGAAGTGGCAAATGGAATCACTGTTTTGCCGGTAAAGTCATTCGCTTCCACAAACGTATCTACCGGCCATGCAGCAATTCCCCACCAGATGGGATAACCGATAAACACAGTATCATAGCTGTCCCAGTTCTCCACCGTGTCGCTCACCAGTTCCACATCCCGCAAAGACTCATCCGCATATTCCTGAGAAACCCGGCTGTCCTCATTGTTGTAGTTCAAATCTTCGTCCGTATAAGGATCAGCAGGTTCCAGTTCAAACAGGTCGCCGCCGGTAATATCTGCAATGTAAGTAGCTGCCTGTTCGGTATTGCCAGTAGCAGAGAAGTAGACTACCAATGTGTTACCAGCCTCCACTTCGGTTTCCTCCTGGGAAGCCGGTTCCTGACTGGCGGCGGTGGACGATGTGTCGCTTGCTTCACTGGATGCAGGGGGAACGGAAGATTCCGGCGTACTGGATTCATTTGTGGAAGATGTGGTGTTTCCACAGGCAGCGAGGCTCAACGCCATTGCAAAGCACAAGAAAATTGCAGTCAGTTTTTTCATAAGGATCCTTCCTTTCCTGTATTAATCGGGGCTCTTATTCATAGCATTCATGGAAAATTTCCAGAATCTCTTCATGGGTCATAGGCTTATAGCTGCCCTGAGAAATACCACAGGAATCAGCGATTTCTTTTAGTTGCTCCTTTTGTGCGCCCAGCTCCTTGAGGGTAGTTGGCAAGCCAATCTCTTGAATGAAGCTGGAAAGGGCATCGATACCGGCCAGAGCCAACGCTTCATCGGATTTTCCATCCCGCTCAATTCCCCATACATTTTCGGCAAAACGGACAAACTTGCTTAAGCCTTCCTTATACACATGACGGTAATACACCGGATGGATCACCGCCAGACCACAGCCGTGGTTGCAGTTGGTATAAGCGCCCAGCTGGTGCTCCATGTTGTGACATTCAAAGTCGCACTTTTTTCCCATCTTGATGAGTCGGTTTTCCGCCATGGTGGAATCCCACATCAGATTGGACCGAGCCGTGTAATCCTCCGGGCTGTCCATGGCAACACGCAGATTTCGGATCACACTACGCATCAGTGCCTCCATGATGTCATCGGAAACATTGTCCTCATTGGGCTGGCTGAAATAGGTCTCCATGATGTGGCTGAGGATGTCAAAGCTACCAGATGCCATCTGTTTTTTGGGTACAGAAAAGGTATAGGTGGGGTCCATCAGAGCAAATCGGGGATTGAGAGCTGGATAATCCCGCCCTGTTTTTATCTTTCTCTCTTCATTGGTGATTACCGCGCCGCCGTTGCACTCGCTGCCAGTACCAGCCACAGTAACTACTACACCCAGAGGCAACGGATCAAAGTCGATGACGCCGGGGTGAGCCCAGAAATCCTCCCAGATGTCCCCGTCATACCGGGCAGCCAGAGAGACAGCTTTGCAGCAGTCCATGGTGCTGCCTCCGCCTACGGCCAGAATCATATCCGCTTGATTGTCCCGTGCCAGCCTCGCACCCTCCTGCACTTTGTCGTAGGTGGGGTTGGACATAATGCCGGAGAACTCCACGATGGTCTTTCCAGCGCCTTTCAGAATGCCTGTGATTTCATCGTAGACACCATTGCGCTTGATGCTGCCGCCGCCATAGGCCAGCAGGATGGTCTGCGCATTTTTTGTCAGACAGGTCAGATATTCCTTCACACAGCCCTTGCCGAAATAGACCTTCGTGCTGTTTTGAAAAATAAAGTTGTTCATATCCATACTTCCTTTCTTAAAATTTCATGAATCATCGGTTACATTTGAGCTTTCCAAAAAGCAACAGCCTCATCAAGCCATCCTTCCGCCACAGTACCGGTTCCCAATCCGAATCCGTGGGGCAGTCCTGGATAATGATGAAACTCCGTTGGAATACCAAGGGTACTCATGGCGGTTAGGCGACGTTCCATGATTCGCCAGTTTGCAATGCCATCGCCTTCTCCCACACAGGCGAAAGTTGGTGGATCGTTTTCCGTATAATCACTGTGGCCCGTGTACTGCATAATTACTGCACTCGGCTGTGGAAGATCATCCCCTCCAAATGCCGCCGGGCCATAGGACCCAAGCCACGCTGCCATACGGGCTCCGGCTGAACCGCCCCAGAGAGAGTATCCTTTCGTATCAACTTCCAGTAAATGGCTCTGTCATTTGATCCTTAGGCGCAAAGCCGGCTGATTCCTGCTGAAAATCTGCATCATCCAAAGATGCGGTGCTCTCTGCCGAGTGAGATTCACCGGAAGAAGTTGTCTCTGTTTGTCCAGGAACCGCACATCCTGTGAAGCACAGCAACAGACAAACCGTAGCTACCAGAATTCCTTGCACCTTCATTTTGTCACCTGCCTCTCTTCCTTTTCTGATTTCATTATAAAAAAAACGAGACTTCCACAGAAGTCTCGTTTCGTTATGTAGTATTTACCTTTTGGTTATCACTTGTCCCGTCCAGTTTCTTTTTGCACCGCCCTTAGAAACTGCTTGACTACAGGGGAAGGATCTGGTGAATGGAGCAGGCCATAGGGAATTGTGTAACTCCAATCCACGGGTAAGATTTTCAAAAGCGGATGGACGTACTGCCACTTGGGCACCGCCATCAGCACACAATCGTTGTTTTCGCACTGGTTAAAGGCATTCACATCGTAAAAGTCAAAATCCACAATTTGGATCTTCGGATGGTTTTTCCAAAGATCATCTCGTAGCAAATCTACATAGTGGCTCCATTCCCGACGCATCATCATGAATTTTTCGCCATACAGATCCTGAACGGTGAGCCTGTCTTTTCCCGCCAGCCGGTGATGAATGGACACCGCCGCGCAGATAGGTTCCTTTGAAATTTCCAACCCGGCACAGCGGCGCAGGTTCAACATTGTTTCATCAAAGATACCCGCTATTACATCAATGTTCTGTCCCAAATTGGCCAGAATCTCCCGGGCGTTCTCAGGTGTATTGTCGAATGGCACCAGTTGGAATTTAACTCCTGGACACTCCTCCTGCAGTTTTGGCCACAGATCCACCAAAACCTGAGCTGGTGTCATGGATGATGTACCGATACGGATGATGTCTTCGCTCTTTTTCATGACATTTTTTGCCCTGGTCACCGAATCTTTGCAATATTGGATGATGTATTTTGCGTCCTGTGCCAAAGATTTACCAGCCTCCGTCAGCTGAAGGCCACGATGGGTGCGCACAAAAAGCTGCAGATCCAGATTTTCCTCCAGCAGATTGATCTGTTTGATGACTGCCGGGGGGGAAATAAACAATTTCTCCGCAGCTTTGTTGAAGCTACCGCATTCCGCTACACACAGGAAGGTTTCCAATTGAGGGTTATACATGGGAAATATCACTCCTTCCTTTTCTGTTTTTTCTTAAATCAGCAGGCTTTTGCGCCTCCTTGGGAATCATCCAGAACCGGCCAAATCTCTGCACGCCTTCGATCCGCCCTTCTTCACAGAGCTTCTGAATCCAGCGTTCTGATATATTCCACCGCTCAGACGCTTCTTTTACCGACATAATATCCATTGTTTCCTCCACGGTTTTCTTATTCCGTTGAAACATCTATGATATTATTATATCCGGATAAACGAAGTCTTTCAACTTGTTTTTTGTGAACCTTTTATGTACCCAGCCAGAAACGGCTGGGTTTTTCTTTTGGTCAGTTAATGCGCCGGGGTTCCGTACCCATAGATTTCATAGTAACCAACCGGGTAACTGTTTTGACGGCAGCTATCGCCGGAGTTACCCTCGATAGTGTAGATGCGGCCATTCTCCACCTTCTCCACGATACCAACATGGTCGGAAGAACCATCCTGGCCGCCATCATCCCAATCGAAAAAGATAATGTCGCCAGGGCGCGGCTCATAGCTGTTGTCCTGCCACAGTCCGCGCTCCTGGAACCACGGCACACCCTGAGATGGTGTTGGCCTGCACGGAGTCCAACAGGTACTCCACGTTCTGAGTGATGGCGGTGGGATATGCGCCGCGCTTACGGAACTGACGCCATGCGGAGTTGAAGAACACACCGCTTTGCTCGTTCTCAAACACCACATGGAACTCGTCAAGGAACACATGGGTGCGCTTGCCTCGTTTCCAGTTGAGGGTAACGCGGTTGAGAATGGTGTCGGTAATGACCAGCAGGCTATAAATTGCACTCACTATGGATTAACAGAACGCCTAAAAATAATCCATGTACTTATGAAGTAACAAATCAATAAAATTGCCAAAATCCCCATTGTTGCCCCTATTTGTAACATCAATGTACTAAACCCAATATAGGCTGAAATTTCTGCTGATATGGTTTGGATAAAGTAAGCTATTACAACAGCAGCTACAATGATTGCTGTGATAATTGGAAGCCCAAACCAAACACTTAATTGTTGCAAGATAAGTTTTCCGATATGCTTTTCTTCCACCCCCAATTTTCGGAGTACAGAGAAACGATACTTATATTGTCCTGCGTCTAAAAGCTGTTGCAGGGAAAGTACCGTAAGACATATAACCATCAGTACGACAGCACCATAAATCATTGCAGTCTGTAAAATAAAGTTATTTGCTATGGAACTATTGATTTGCAGTGTGCTAAAACGCACGCCATAAATAGCCCCGGTTTCTGCCTGCTCGGGATACTTCTCTGTAAAAAGTTTTTCCAGTTTCCTTGCATTTTCATAGGAGATATTTTCCGTTGTTGTAATATATCGGTTTTTTATCACTGGCAACAGCTTTTCACAAATATTGTCTGGAAGTACATACAATACATTTGTATAGGAATTGTACGCTGTTTCTCCAATCGGATCCTCATAATAGGACTGCCCGGAAAGAGTCAATTCTCCTGCGTCTGTCATAATGCTGGTGTGTTCTTTCAAAAAGCTATCCCGCTCTTCCTCGGTGGCGATTGCTTTCCATTGTGTTGTAAATTCATCTTCCTCCAGAGAAATCTGTTCGTAACCCAGCATTTCCCGTATAGTGTTATAATCACTCAAAGAAATTGCTACAATCGGAAAATCATATTTCTGTCTGTTGTGAAAATCATCTTTCTCTGGCAGATATAGATTGAACGTGCAATCATAAACTGTATCTATTTTGTGTTCTGTCAGAAACTCAGTAATAATTTCATAACTGTCTTGCGGCAGATTTTCTTCTTCATATACGTCATTATATCTTGAATATACCTGCACATCATACATAGAGCGCATATCCAAATAACCTGAAGCCCAGCCCGTCAAAATAGGGGCGGCAATAAACATGAAGATTGCAAGGACAAGGGTTATACAAATCAGCGTCATTGTTTTGCTGGTTGTATTTAGTTTTGATATAATTTGCCCGAAAAAGAACAGGTTTTCTCCCTTGTATCTATGTTCCGGCGATTTTACTTTCCATGCTACAATCAAACCACTGGTAAGATAAATGAAGGCACAAATGAAGAAAAGTAAGTCAATCACAACAAAAAGCAGATATTGTTTGAGCGTTCCACCACCTAAAGTCAGATAATATTTATTTGTTAATGCTGCAACGCTGGCTGCTGTAAAAGCATTCAATACAGAACATATCAGCAAACCGGCAATGAAACATTCTCTTTTTTTCTTTCTAATTATGCAAAATATCGACCACAGCAAAGTAAGCAGCGGAAAAAGAATATTTCCCCAAAACATAAGCTGCACCGGAAACGCAAAGCGGGTGTCATAATAAAACCAGACCTTTTGTATTCCTGTAATCAATCCCCATACGGTAAATACTTCAAAGAGGACTACTACAACAGAAATGAAGCGGCTCTTTTTTAGCTCTGGTTCGTTCTCTTTCTCTGCGGAAAGCATATCAATAATTTTTGTTTTCTGAATGGTACGGGTATTGAAAATTCCTACCACAAAAAAACTTGCCACAAAAAATACCACTGTCAACAAAACGGTATCCGGGAATAATGTCCATGAGATTTCATAAGGCTTTCCATAAGCAGTAAGGAGCATTGCGGTAATGAATTGAGAGCAAAATACACCGCAAAAAATACCAATCAAAATGGAAAACATACCCATAATCAGTGTTTCTGCAAAGAAAATCCTGCCAATGGTTTTTTGTTCCATTCCCATAATGGACTGGACAGCAAACTCTTTTTGCTTCCGTCTTAGCATATAATGATTGACGAACCGTATCAAAAATAACAACAGCAATGTTATCATGCAGATTGCAATTTTCATTCCGTCACTTAACAGCGTAAAATCATACTCGCTGCCTATATCCGGGCTATAATAACTACTGGAAATAGACAAGAACGCATAAAACACGGTAACACAGATTGTCATTGTTACAATGTAGACCAGATAGTCTTTTACAGACCGTTTTGCATTTCTGAAAACAAGTTTAGCATACATGGCTCTGTCCCCCTCCGATCATGGTAAGGACATTCAGAATTTTATCAAAAAAATCACTTCTGCTGTCGTTGCCCTTGCGCAGTTCCATAAAGATTTCTCCGTCTTTCAAAAAAAGAATACGGCTGGCATAGCTGGCGGTAAAAGCGTCATGGGTTACCATAAGAATTGTCGCCCTAAGCTGTTCATTGATACTTTGAATGGTAGACAGCAGCATTTGTGAGGAATGGCTGTCTAATGCTCCTGTTGGCTCATCTGCCAATAAGAGTTTCGGATTGTTGATAATTGCTCTTGCACAGGCACAACGCTGTTTTTGACCGCCCGATACCTGATAAGGATATTTGTTTAGCATATCGCTGATATTCAGCTTTCCGGCTATATCCAAAATGCTGGGTTCTACACTCCCGGCAGGGACTTTATTGATTGCTAATGCCAGTGCAATGTTTTCTGAAATTGTCAATGTATCCAGCAGATTGAAGTCTTGAAATACAAAACCTAAATTCTCTCTGCGAAAGCGGGCAAGGGATTTTGGGTTGATTTCCGTTATATCTGTTCCCTCTAAAAAAATATGCCCTGCACTTACGGTATCAATCGTAGAAATACAGTTTAGCAGCGTTGTCTTTCCAGAACCGGACGCACCCATAATTCCGAGAAATTCTCCGGCTTCCACAGAAAAACTAATGTCTTTAATGGCTTTGGTAATATTCCCCTCATTGCCATAATATTTCTGGATATGCTCCAGCTTCAAAATTGTATTCATCGGATAAACCTCCTTAACTGTTCCATACCTATATTGTAAATGGAGTATATCATTTTTTGTATCAAGTTTTCTTACACAGTTCTTACAAAAATGTAAGAAGTGCAGAACCTATCAGCCCTGCACTCCGATAATAAAATCATTCATTTGAAAGATAAGTGAAATCGTTGTTCCTCTGTTTTCGGAATAAGCAGTAAGTCCTATTCCCAGTTTATCACATAGACGCTTGCAAAGATATAAGCCAATTCCAGTAGAATTTTTCCCGGTTCGCCCATTCTGACCTGTAAATCCTTTTTCAAAAATACGGGGTAAATCACTTTTAGGAATACCTATCCCATTATCGCTGATAGATAGCACAATCTTGTCATTCGTTTTTGTCGCCCCAAAGTGCAAAATAGGCTGCTCTGCATGGTATTTGATTGCATTACCGATAATCTGATTTAAGATGAACCGCACCCATTTTTCATCGGTGTAAACTTTTGTTTCTATATCGTCTATCTGAATTGACATATTGCTTTGACGCAAAAGATACTTATTATCTGCGATTGCACTATGCACAACATCGCATAAATTGACTTCACGGACAGAATAGTCTTTTTCAGTGTGTTCACTTCTGGCGTAGTAAAGCGCCTGTTCTGTATATTGATTGATATTCTCTAACTCTGCCAATACCTCTCTGGAAAAGGGAGAACGGTTATTCTCACACAGCAGCTTCATGGCTGTAATTGGTGTTTTTACTTCGTGTATCCATTGTTCAATGTATTCTTTATATTCCCTGCGTTCCCTCTGTACTTCGCCAATCCGTTCCAACATAGATTTTTCAGCCATTTTCATAATCTGGTAAAAAACCTGTTCATCAGCCCTTTCCGGCACTTGCATGATTTCCGGCAATAAATATCGTTCTTCTAATTGCTCCGTCATATTGAGCAATTTATTCAGATATTTTTTTCGTGAGAAATAAAATGCCAGCAAAGATAAAACAAGGACAATCGACCAGACTGCAAGAATAAACAGGACTGTTTGGATAGGATTATCGCTTGCAATCAGGAACAAAGCAAGGGCAAGCATACCCAGCAAATTGACTAAAATAACGGGGAGTTGATTTTTCAAATATTGTTTTCCACTCATAATGTATATCCTTGCCTGTGTTTTGTTTTAATGAAATCTACAAGTCCGATTGCTGCCAGTTTGTCGCGAATACGGGTAATATTGACACTTAGGGCGTTATCATCAACATAAAGCTGATTGTCCCAAAGAAAATCCACAATATCATTTCTGGAACAGATTTTTCCAGAGTTCTTAAAAAGGTAGTAGAGGATTTTCAATTCATTCTTTGTCAATTCTGCTTTCTGTCCTTTGTACTCTATCATGCTACTCTCCAAATGCAGGGTAGCTTCTCTCCACATATAAATTTCTGTTTGAGGGGAACGGTAGGCTTTCTTTAACAATGCAGCAATTTTAGCAAGAAGAATAGCGGGATTATAAGGCTTTGTGATAAACGCATCTCCACCCAGCATAATGCTGTTCAGTTCGTCCATATCTGTATTGCTGCTTGTTACAAATACAATCGGAATATCTGAAAAGGTGCGAATTTGAGAGCATATTTCAAAACCGTTATTCCCCGGAAGTTTTATATCCAGAATAACCAGATGTGGCGCAGCTTCTTTTAACTGCTCTATTGTTTGGGAAAAATCCGTAACTGCAAATACTTCATATCCATTCCCAGACAAAAGAGTTTTAAGCTGTGTTTGTATCGTAAAATCATCTTCAATGATTAGTATTTTTTCCTTCATAAAGATACCTCCCTGACACTTTATTATACTGTATCAGAGCGGTTTTCTCAATCCATATTGAAGAATAGTAACGGAATAATGGGCGGTTGTCTATCAAATTTTTGTGTGTTACTTTATCGCACATGAGCATTGGCGCCAGGGTTGTCATTTCCATAACCTTCCAACAGGTTGATGACACCCCAGATACCAAGCCCAGCACCCAGAGCGATAACGAGAGTCTGAAGAACGGTAATTGCCTGTTCAAAAAATGCCATAAATAATATTAGCCGGAATCATTTGAATGATTAGTTAGGTTTGTTTCATAAGCGCACAAAAGCCGGAACAATCTGCCCTCGATATATGAGAGCCTGATCCCGGCTGTCCTCCTTTTTCATTATTTTGTTGATGATTGCCCGCTTTGTACGCCAATGGCCTCAACAGAGGCAGTTGCGGCAAATAGATACGATCACTCCTTTCTCAGCGGAACCGTATTACACGCCCTCCGTGTCTACTTCATATACATCGCAGACCTCATCAGGCTTGAGTTTTAGTCTGGCAGACAAAAATGCTTCAATATCAAAGGTATTTCGCTTGTCTGCATCAGCTGTGTATTTGAAATTAGGGTGTCTGGTAATGTCATACTTGTCTGAAAGAAACGGACGCACACCGCGCAACTGCAAGATGCACTTGCCGCCATCCATAACTGCCAGCTCGTCCTGGCTCATCAGCTCTTTGCCACATTGTCAAGTGATGAATTCAAGAAAACGGCAGCCGCAAAGAAAAATCTTTGTGGCTGCCGTTCTAATTGGCGGCTTGAAGCAAAAAAATCCCCGGTTGTACCAGGGAAATAAAAACTTTAGTATAGCCTAAAAGAGAAAGCTAGCGCCTTGAGGCGCGGCCAAGTAGAGTGGGCTTAAAGCCTGCGTCCCGAGCCACCCGTTTTACGGGTGGCAGCGACTCCTTGTCTGTTTATCTTATACTTGTCAATTTATATTATCCAATAATGTGAATTATAATATGACAGTACGGATGCATATTATAGAAACATAACTTTGAAAGAATCAAGCATAACCTGTGGAGTGACTCTTCAACGGATAAACTATTTTCACTTCATACAGTTCCGACATATGGAATAAGGAACACCAATCGCCCTCAATACAACTTTCTTTCTATTAGTTAAAAATGCACATAATCAAAAAAGAAAATCGACTTATTTTAGACAAATTCATTGACAAGTTCTGCTTTAGGTGATAAAATAAAAGTGAAAAGTCGAAATTTATATTGTTGGGAGGTAAGACCGATGATTTGTTTTAAGGTTAAGTTGCCTAACTTAATAATGGAGCATTTTTACCGACGCTGCCAGCTTTGGAGGCTTAGAATTAAAATTGTTTCTATTTGCGCATAAGTTAGGCATGATTATTTGTCTACTTATGCGCTTTTTTATTTGAATTTTCAGTATTAGCAGAAAGGAAGTGTTATACATAGATAACATATGGCTTATCCTTTTGCTTCTATTAAGTTTTTTTATGATTTTTAAGCCGGAACTTTTATGGAAAATTGAACACTTCTTTTCTGTAAAAGGCGGTGAACCTACAGATTTATATCTTGGTTTGATGCGGGTTGCTGGAGTATTCTTTTTTATTGCATCCATCATTTGCATTATTGTTTTGGTTTTATAAGAGAAGGGGGGCTTTTAATGAAAAAGCTAACACGTAAGATTGTTGCACTTACTCTTTCCTTGGTTATGTGCATAAGTTTTTCTAACACTACTTTTGCTTATGCCGACAACGAGAATATCAGTTCTTCTGCTGAAGCAAGCAAAGTGAATTGGTGGAAGATTGGCTGGATTATCCTTTCAGATTATGTGGAAAAGCTTATCGATCTCGATGGACAGAGTGAAAAGGATAGTAGTTGGGCCTATCTTGTTTCACCTAGCATAGAATATAACACGGGTGATATGGGGCCTGAGGTTTATTTTCGTCCAGAAGTAGATAACAGCGTTGGTTCTATCCGTATGCATGGACATAGGATTATCTTTGTCGATATTTTTACACAGATTGCACTCATCTTGTCAGATGCCTCTGGTGATACGGTAAGTCAAGCAACTACTGGTACAAATCAGTATATGTTTTATACAAAGAAAGCAGGAGACAGTTCTGGTACATGGAAAGCACAGTTTGTTTCAACTGAGACATACAAATGGCAGTTGTATTATGCCCATTATTACAATGCCAATGCTCGTTCAAGTGTTCCTATGACGGAAGATGGATTTTACTTTGGGGATAATAACAGAGTTTATCAATTCTCTGTTGCAGAATCTTACAGACTTAATTCTCTTCCTCCAGAGGTTGTTGATATGACACAACTTAATGCTCAATTTATTAATCCTGCTGATGGAAAAACTGTAGATTATCTCAAAGACTTTAATGCTGGAGATCAAGTTCATTTCTCTGATATAATTATTGACATTAGTTATGATGCGACTGAGGATGCGACTACATTTTATTTTACCGAGGATACTTATGAGGAAAACATAGGATGGAAATTTGCAGGAAATCTTCTTGACCAATATTCCGCTGGTGATGTTCTGAATCTAACTTTTGATGTGTTGAATGTCGGAAACTATCAGGGCATTACTTTTGAAAGCCTCGACTACTTTGAAGCAGCTTACGCGCATAATAACGGTGCCGCTTATCCCAATATTCAAGATTACCAATAATTTGATTTTGACATAAGGACTTATAGAAGAGGGCGTGTTGCGGATAATTTTCTGCAACGCGCCCTTTTTAGTATGCTTTAGCAAAATAAAGTTATCCCTTTTACTCTGGCCAAAGGAATAACTTTATTGCCTGATAGCATTAAAAGAAAATTGTTGTATCACTTTTGATATAAATTAAAAGTATTTAGCGTCTAAATTCTACCTTGACATTTCCCCAACAAAATTGTAAATAATCTTAACCTCCTGTGTCCTCTGACCATCAATCTTCTTGATTTCTCCAATCAGAATCCGGCTAATGAGCCGGTTCAGCACCGCCTCGTCCAGTTCCTCGATGGCGGCATAGCGCCGGATTTCCTTGATAAAAGTGCGGACTTCGCTTTCTTGCGCATCGGCACGACCTTGCATCATTGCCAGGTCATGCAGGCGTTTCTGGTTGGATTCCTGCTCCTGTTCCAGCGCCGCCGTCAGCTTCACAAACCGCTGCTCGGTCAGGATGCCTTTGGCCTTATCGGTGTACAGGCTCAGGAACATCCCGTCAATTTCCTGATTTCGGGCTTCCAGCCGCAGGCGTTCCTTTTCTGTCTGGGAGGCGTCCACCAGATACCGGTGCTCCATCCGGCGGCTGAGCCGCTGGTAGAACGCATCGGCATCCTTCATAGCCTGCGCCGCCAGTTCCTGAATGTCTTTCAGCACCAGATTGTATAAATCCCTGGCCTCGATCTTGTGGCTGGAACAGACCTTGCAGCCCATGCGGTTGTAGGTCTGGCAGATATAGTACGCCTTGTCAATCGGCTCCCGCATTTCGCCGGTGAAGCGGTTCTTCCCGGTTCGGCCCACTTTCTCATACCGCACCTGCATGGACTTCCCGCAGGTGGCGCAGTAGACCAGACCGTGGAACAGATTATAAAAGGGGCAGGAATTCCCCTGAATGGTCGGCCTGCGGTCAATGAGTTCCTGCACCTGTTCCCATTCCTCCGGCGTCACAATGGCCTCATGGCAGCCCTCGATCACTTCCCACTGGTCACGGGGAATAATGTCATAGGTGTTGGAGCGGATGCCTTTCTGATGCGTCCGAAAGACCAAATGTGCGCCCTTATAGAATGGATTTCTCAGGATGTGACTGATTCTGGCTCCGCCCCAGAAATAATAGTTGGCGTCAAACTCCGTGTTGGCTTTGACATGGGTGATTGGGATTTTTTCTTCCATCAGACGTTTGGAAATCCTCATGCAGCCCAGCCCGTCAAGGGCATAGTCATAGATTTTGCGGATGATTGGCGCTGTCTCAGGGTCAATGATGAGATGCCCCTTGTCCTCCGGGTCACGCATCAGGCCGAAGGGCGGCGTCCCTCCGCAGAACTTCCCCTGCCGGGAGCGGGTGGTGATGCCTGCCAGCACCTTTTTAGAAATATCCCGGCTGTACATATCGTTCAGGATATTCTTAAAGGGCGTAATGTCCATCTCCTGACGGGTCAGGCTGTCCACGCCGTCCGTGATGGCGATATAGCGTACATTGTGTTTGGGGAAAAAGATTTCGATATAGCTGCCAGCTTCAATATAGTTCCTACCAAGCCTGGATAGGTCTTTGGTGATGACGCAGCCGATCTTCCCCGCCTCAATGTCAGCGATCATGCGCTGGAAGGCAGGGCGGTTGAAATTGCGGCCCGTATAGCCGTCATCCACATAATATTCATACTGGAACATTCCATGCTTTTCAGCAAAGTCCCGAAGCATGATTTTCTGGTTGCTGATGCTCATACTCTCGTTGTCGCCGCCGTCATCCAGAGAGATGCGGCAGTAGAGAGCGGTGATTTTCTCATAGACTTGTTTTTTCCTGCTCATAGCGTTCTCCTTCTATGAACAGGGACACGATACCATTATAGTACCATGTCCCTGCCCCTGAATCAACCGTTTTTACGCAGCGTTTTCGGCCATTTCCCGCTGCTGACGCCATTCCTCGAAGTGTTCGCAGGTCTGACGCTCAATCAGCTGCTCAAAGGCTTCCCGCATGGACTTCTCCCCGGAGAACTCCCGCACCACCACAAAACGGACTTTATTTTTCTGCTGTTTGCTTTTTTCCATAGGCTACCTCCATAGAGTAGCAGGCCAGACGGCAGCACTGGCAACGAAGTCCGGCAACGAACCTCTGAAAACCTGTAAACTACCGTCTGACCTGCAAATCTTACTTTATCAATTTTCTTGAAAAATCTCGTTGTTTTCGTTGCCGGAGATAGAGATAGATATTAGAAAATACCTTATTTACAGGCTTTTTCCGTATCCAGACCGGAGAATCCCCGGCAACAAACCCGGCAACCAAGTGGCAACCATCCCGGCAACAGACCGCTAATTTTATGCGATCCACTCCTTCGGCAGTTCCAGCTGGCAGCATTCTTCCTCGGTCAGCTCCACAAATCCATCTTCGTTGCCGGGCAGTTCGTTGCCGGAAACGTCCCGTTCCCAGCCCCTCTGCCTGCCATATCCGGTGAACATCCGGGGATTGGAGAATGGTTTCCAGCCCGTCACCACCGTGTTCATGATCTCGTTGATATTGTGCAGCTGCCACCGCTTCGGCTCATCGTAGGTGTGGCCCAGCGCCTCCTTGAACAGCTGTTTGGAGCAGACCATGCTGCCGGTGTAGTGTTCCAGAAAGCCCTGTATCTGTCCGGCCTCGGTGTCCTCCGGCATGAAATCCTTCTGCACCTCCACCAGCTGGCGCTGGATGGACTTGCTGAACTTCATAGAGTAGTGGCCGCTGCGGTAAATCGTCATGGCCTCCGCCCAGACCTGTAAAAGATAGGCTCTGGAGGCGTCCTCGTCCTCCAAAATGTGAACCTCTGCATTCTCCGGGTAAATCATGATCGGCAAAAAGCGCCGATTTCCGGCCCGGTCAAGGGGCAGGAAGTCCAGTGTGTTGGACGAACCGCCGAACACACACTGCCGCAGCCGGTCTTTGGGCTGGGCCTCGTAGGGCGTCCGGTAGGTTTCCTTCTGGCGGCTGATAAAGGAGCGGATTTCTTCAATGCTTTTGGCGCTGCTGGTAGCCAGCATCTCCGACATTTCGATAATCCAGTGTCCTTGCAGCTTCAGATACACCCTGTCATCGTCCAGTTTTTTCAGGTCGTCACTGAACCACTCGTCCCGGATCGCCAGCAAGCGGAAGAAGCTGGACTTGCCAGCCCCCTGACCGCCCACCAGACAGAGCATTTCCTCATATTTGGAGCCGGGGCGGAATACCCGCCGGATAGCCCCCAGCAAAAAGTGTTTCAGCATTTCCTCCACATAGTCGCTCTCGTCCGCACCTAAGAAATGATGGAGACAGGAGCGGATGCGGGGCGTCCCGTCCCAGACAAGGCCGTTTAGCACGTCCTGTATGGGATGGTAGCAGTTCTCATTCGCCACGATGGAGAGCGCCGCCGTCATCTTTTTCTCACTGGTCAGGCCATAGGTCTGCTCAAAATAGAGAAGCAGATATTTCACGTCCGTATCCGTCAGGGCACTGGTATTCCTGCGCCAGCCTAAATCCTGTACAATGTCCACCCGGTCAGTCAAAAGGTTCAGGCGGATCGCCCCACGCAGGAGAGGGTCATGGCAGAACACCGTCCGGCAGTTGCCGATGGTGTTGGCGGGCTGGCCCTTCTCGGTGACGGACAGGCTTTCCCGCACCTCATCAACGCTCCGCTCCGGCGCTAAGGCTTCGGCTGCGCTCATGGCGGCCTGCCGGGTGGCTAGCGGTAAACTCTGATATTCGCTGCTCAATCTTCCTCACCTCTTTTCCATACTCAGCGACCACGGAAGCACGTTCCTCCATGCTGCCGGACAAGAGAATATCCAGCAGATATTCCGTGTACGGTTTCTTTTGCAGGGCCTCCACGAACAGCGGATTCCACGCTTCATCCGGCGTCTGCGGGGCGTATTCCTTCTCCCAGCGTTCCAGCAGATGCAGGTAATTGCACAGCACCCGGAAACATTTCTGCTCCGCCTGCCGGTAACGCAGTTCCTCGCTGATTTTTCGCTTGACCGGCCTCCTGCGGGGCGGGTCATGGCCTTTGGCGTCATAGTGGACAGAGAAATCCTCCGCCAGCTTCAGCGCCGCCTCCTTACTGCTCAGACTAAACAGACGGGCGGTAAAATCAATCACATCCCC
Organism: Blautia sp. AM28-27; assembly: GCF_003480905.1. Lineage (NCBI taxonomy): Bacteria > Bacillati > Bacillota > Clostridia > Lachnospirales > Lachnospiraceae > Blautia > Blautia sp. AM28-27. The sequence goes on along the minus strand of NZ_QUJK01000001.1, from coordinate 446,114 downwards.
ATCTGCCTGACAGCCAAAGCAGTGGAACCGATGGTCAATCTTCATACTGGGATGTTTGTCATCATGGAAGGGACAGCAGGCCATGCCATTCCTGCCAACCTGCACCCCGTAATATTCCGCAGCCTGCCTTGTGGTGACAGACTCCTTCACCGCTTCAAATATATTCGATTTTCTCACCTCCAGGCAGAGAAAAAAGCACCCGTTTCCGCAGAAAATCAGGTGCCTCATAACTCCATATCGTGTTTCTTTTTCGGAGCAATCCGCCCCTCACGTTCCCAGCGTTCCCGGTTATCTCGGTCAGCGTTCAGCCTGCCTTTCGCCAGCTTCTCCCGGATGGATTCTCTGGCCTTCTCCTTAATCTGCTCCTTACCGGCCTTCTTGACCTCCGGCTGCATGAGAGTTTTCTGGATTTTTGCCAGGGCGTTCTGCATGACCCGTTTGATTTTGGTAATCACTCCATCCAGACGGGCGGCAGCGTAGTCACGCTCCTTCTTCGGGGCCTTGCGCTCCGGCGAAAGCACCCATTTTTTCGATTCTTCCACCAGACGAATATCTTCCTTGTGTGTCTCCTGCCGGACGGTATCGGTCACCACCTCCACCGCCTTGTCATAGGCCGCATCGGAAACATCATCTAACAGCGTCTCCACGTCCTCGATTTTGAGCGTCAGTTCTTCCAGCTTCTGCTCCTGCGCCGCAAGCTGCTCCTTCTGCTTCATCAGGATATAATCCTGTTTTTCCAGATAGTCCCGCCCGCCGTAGGACGGCTCCTGATCCAGATGCAGCCCATGCCGTCTGGCGATGTCAAACAGGATCGTCCGGCAGACCGCATCAAAGGTCTGCTTGCGGTTGTTGTTCCGGCCTTTGGGCTTCTCCGGGTTGGGGAGAGGGATGCCAAGTTCTTCCAGCGCCTTTTCCTGCTGGGGGCACAGTTCCCCATAGCGGTTCTCACAGTCAAAGACGTGCCGCTCATGGATGTGGGGCGTCCCCTCGTCCAGATGGAGCGCCCAGTCCAGGATGTGGATATGGGAACCGAAGCGGCGCTCAAATTCCTGATAAAACTCATTGACGATGGAAAAGAGCGTATCCGGCGAGACGGATTCTCCCATCGTGCCGATCTGGTAGATACTTTCCTCCGGGCAGGTCTTGTTGTTTTTCAGCAAGTCCTCCACAGTGCGGTTGCGCTCGGTGTGCCGGGTTTTCTCATTCCGGGCGTTCTGAGCTTCCACATAGCCGCCGTAATGCTCGTAGTAATACATCCGCTCGATTTCCTCAAAGCTGAAATCCGGCTGCTCCGGGTTCTCCCGGAACTCATGGGTGGTAAAGCCCCGGTAGCAGTCCCAGTAGACATTTTGCCTTGCCCGTTCTGCGTCAATGTGTTCGCTGTTCTCCACATCGAACCGGCGGTCATTGTGGCGGGGATTATAGGTGCCATGCTTGCCGGAGCGTCCATTGTGTCGTGTCAGTTTCAAACAGATTTCCTCCTTCCTGCGAAGATGTTCTGGGGCCGGGGAAGGGGCGGCGAAGCCGCAAATCCTGCGAATTTTGCGTCAGGTAATACCCAATACAAGTTGACGCAGGCATCAACTTTCCCTGGGCAAGGCGTTTCACCCTTGACCCGATGGGGCGGCTGCCCTCAACCTGCCAAGGCACTTCGTCCTTGACCCGATAATGGCTGCCGCCCTTAACCTGCCAATGGGCGTTGCCCCTTGACCCCAGCAGTGCGCTGCCGCCCCTGCACCCCGCCACAAAGGGCTGGCCGCCCTCTGTACTTCCGCACCGGCGAAGCTGGCTTCCACCGCAGGAACGGTGTTTGCCAGTTTCACCGGCTCCGTATCCACACATTTGCGCCCATAGGCGGGGAGTGGATACGGAATACGCCTGCGGGGATTGCCGGTCAAAACATCGGGTGCAGACCCGTCATTTTTCCCGTAAACACCCCGATTTTAGGCGATTTTTTCTTCCGTTACCACCACCTGAAAGCCATGCTCCTTTGCGTACTCCCTTGCGGCGGCTTTCCGTTCTTCGCTGTACGGAGGCACCAGCCGGATCGACAGCCGGGACTTGTCCAGCACATAGGTCACGCTGCCCTCCGGCGTGCTGCGCTCCAACCGGCACAACAGTGGGTACTTCCGGCTGAAATCAGCCAGCCTGCGCTTCAAGCTGGCGTTGAAGGTGTAGACGCTGGCAAGGTTCTCCGCCTCGTTCCAGTTGATGATGGTTTCTTTCTCATACTTAGACAGCTTCTTCATACAGATCCTCCTCATAATCGGTGTAAGATTTCAGCACACGCAGGTTGCGCTTGAGACGGCGGTACTCGTCCATCTCCATGCGCAGATGGTGATAAAAATCCTCGTACCAGCTTTCGTTCATCTCCGTCTCCACCTTCCGGGCCAGCCCCAGCATCCGGCGTTTGGCCTCCGGGTCAACCGTCAGAGCCGTCAGCCATTTCAGCCGTGTCACCGTATTGTGGTGGCTGAGACAGCCGTAAGCGTAGAGAATCTTCTTTTCTTTCATACTCAGTGTCATAATGATTTCCTCCATTTCTTTGCTGCGGAGCCATGCGCCCCGCATGATAAACTTGTTTCCTGTCCGCCGGTCTGCCTGCAAGCCGCTCCTGCCCGGAATTTCTCCCGGCGTATCGGCCTCTTTGGTGTGCTCGATTTCTGTCCTGGCGTCACTTCCCCGGAGGCCATACCCCTTGCAGCCGGTCATTCGATTTTCAAGGTTCTGTGCCTGTCTGCAAGAACCAGTTTACCGAAAAAAGAGGCCCTTTCCCGTATATCCAAAACGTCGGAAAAACGCTCGAAATCCGCATATTTCCACGCTTATGGAATCGTGCTATAATGGGTGTAATCACTGAAAAAGATAACGAGAGAGGGGGCTTTGGATGTACGCAAAGCTGACAATCCCGGAGCGGCTCAAAGACCTGCGGGTGGTGGACAAGCACCTGACGCTGGAACAACTGGCGGAGCAGACCGGCCTGTCTAAATCCGCGCTGGGAAAATACGAAACCGATGACTACAAGGACATCAGCCCGTTTGCGATTGCAACGCTGGCGGACTTTTACGGCGTGTCCACCGACTATCTGATGGGGCTGACGGAAAATAAAAATCACCCAAACACAGAACTTCAATCTCTGCATCTGAGTGATGATATGGTGGAACTTTTGAGCAGCGGCAAAATCAACAACCGGCTTCTCTGCGAACTGGCTGCCCACCCGAATTTCCGGCGGCTGATGATAGATATGGAAATCTGCATCGACCAGATCGCCAATATGCGGGTGGAGCAGATGAATCTGGTGTTGGAGGCCACCCGGCAGACCGTCATGAGCAAGTATGCGCCCGGAGAAGATGACCTCTATATGCGGACGCTGGAACTGGGGCAGGTGCAGGAAAGCGATTTTTACAGCCATGTCATGCACGATGATCTGGACAGCATCGTCCGGGACATCCGGGAAGCACACCGCAAGGACAAGACCACCGCCGACCCGCAGCCCACGCTGGATGACGTCAAGGAAAAGTTTGAACAGGCGCTCGAACAGGGCAGCCAAGAGGAAGTGGTAATCCACGAATTTTGCGACAGAATGCAGATACCCTTCGAGAAGATTTCCTCAGAGGACTTCTCTGCATTTTTGCGGATACTGAGCCTGTCCAAAATGCTCAAAAATCCCAACAACATGAGAGGAAAGGCCAAGCCGCAGCCGTACTATGCGCCCAAGCGGAAGAAACGCAGATAACAGGAAAGCCGCCCAATCTGTACCGTTGGACGGCTTTCGACCCGTTTGTGGGCGGAATAAAATATGTGGTTATACATCCGTTAGCTGACCGTTTTCATCAGCTTTTTCATAAACTTCCAGAGACGGATGCCATCTTTGAGGCCCAGCCGGTAAAAGAAGCACTCGCTTTCTGCACCAGAATCGAAAATAGAATCACAGTAGTGTCTTACAGCGTCCTTCTGTTCCTCAGACAATGCGCTGATTGCTTTTTCATACTCGTTTTCCAAGCGAAGGCAGTCCTCTTTTTTCTCCGTGCCGGTTTCTGCCTCCCGCCACTTAGCAAACTGGCTCTGCATCCGCTCCTGAATCATCAAATCAACCAATTTTTCTATATCTGTACCCATAAGCGCCCCTCCTTATGCTGGGCGGATATAATTCCGGTATGTTTCCAGGACGGAATCTGACACACCGCTTTTATATACTTTGCGGATGTCGGAGATTTCCTCTTGCTTCAGCAGTTTCAGCCATTTCAGCAGCTCAGCCCTGCCGTTGGCAAAGTTACAATAACGCCCATCGGCGTATTCGATACGGTATCTCATAGACAGGCACCTCCTTAAACAAAAATCATCTCAGAGAGGATGATTTCCTCTGCTCGGCTGCGAATGCTGTTCATGCCCCCGACCCACGCAAGCTGGTCACGGGCTTTCAGTTCCTCGGTGACACCCTCCGCCTCCTGCATCTGCGAGACGATACACGCCAGCCGGTCAGCGGCCTGTTCGTTCAGGTCAGCAAGATATGTCCAGAGTTTTCCCGACAGAAGCAGGGCATTGTACTGGCCGGGCCGGTGTTCTTGCAGAAACGCTTTGTGCATCCGGCCCCACCGCCCAATGGGGCGGCTTTCCTCCGGTAGCTCCAGATCGGGGATGTAGTAGTCTCCCACCAGCGTGTAGCTGATTCCGTTTTGATGGATTTTCTTTGGTAAATGCTCCATGTTCGACCTCCTGTATTCAGTTATTTCAGAATCCAGTTGATCGTGTCCCTGTTCATGATAAATTCAAGGCAACTGAACTCTTCACGAACAAGTATGGCATATCCTTTCCTAATTTCTGATAACTGAGGCCGTGGGAAACCTGGCTGCCCCGGTTTTCGGACTGGTTATAGAGATCAATGGTCTCTTTCCCCAGCAGCTCCGAAATTTCCTTGAGCGTGGATTTCTCTTTGCCTCCCAAAAACAAGGTGCTGTCACAGTTACCGACGATGGTATCTGCCGCGTCCTTGTAGATGGTCTTTAGCTGACTCTGCGACTGCAAAATAATAGAAGCCGATATTTCACGGCTTCGGATGGTGGCAATCAGCTTATCGAAGTTCGGTATCTGGCCGATGTTGGCAAACTCGTCCAGGATCAGACGGACATGGACAGGCAGCCGTCCGCCGTAGAAGTCATCCGCCTTGTCGCAGAGCAGATTGAAAAGCTGACTATACATGAGGGCGGCCACGAAATTGAAAGTGCTGTCTGTATCTGACAGGATCACAAACAGCGCCGTCTTTTGGTCGCCCAGGGTATCCAGTTCCAGTTCGTCATACTCCATCAGGTCCCGCAGCTCCTTGATATCGAAGGGAGCAAGCCGGGCACCGCAGGAAATGAGGATGGATTTTAAGGTCTTGCCAGTAACAAAATGTCAATAGTTTTTTAATCACTTTTTTCAAAAAGGCAAAAAAAATAGAACGTATAGATTATTTCCATACGCTCTATCTCACATTTCATATTAAATTTTGAATGCTACAAGCTGTAATTCTCTTCCTTTCTTATTCCCAATTGTTTTCTTGTAATACTAAATGAAGTAAGTGAGAATAATTAGCCATTGTATCTTTTGCACGGTTTCCATATTCGTTTTCTATAAAAGACAAATCATCCTTATCGGAATGCATAATCAATCCATGATTTTCTGTTTCTACTGGTAAACCATTGAGCCAATTATTTGCTTCAAAATAAATATAAGGAATTCCTATATCACTAAATGGAGCATGGTCACTTCTCTTTTGCCCTGTTGGATATGGATAATCAACATTTCCTTTTGGTGTTAATTGCATTGGTAAATTTGCCTTTTTTGCAATTTCAAATGCCTTATTTACAGCTTCTACATCTTTAACAACACCTTTATCATTTATGCGTCCTCCATACAAATAAAGATTATCTCCTGCAAGAATACTATCTATGTTTATCATTAGCACAATATTGTCTTTTTCTTTCTTTGTAAGAGAATTAACATATTCTTTTGAACCATGCATTCCTGTCTCTTCTGCACCAAAAAATACATATTTAATCGTATATGGTGTTTCGACATCTATCATTCGCAATGCACTTTCTAATGCAACAGCTACACCTGAGCCGTTATCATCTACGCCATGTGTTCCTGCACTATCATAATGAGCTCCAACAATAATAGTTTTTTTCGATTGCCCTTCTTTGATTACTTCAATATTTTGACTTGATTGGCTATCTTCACCACCATCAAAAATATTTTCTCCAGATGTGTCCATCATAGGAACACCTTCCTCAATATCAAAAGAATTTAATTTTATATCCTTTTCTGAATATCCACCATTTAACAAAATAGCAGATATAAACGAAGCCATTTCCTTTTCCTTTTCTGTACCCGCAATTCGTCCTGGCAAGTTCTCTTGAATATATTTTAAAAATGCGTATGATTGTATTCCATAGTTTTCTAGCTTGAAACTCTCTGATATTTCTTGTGTAAGAGTAAAATCTTTTGCATTTTTCATTATTATTGCTGTATGCTTATCACCACATCCTGATAACAAAGAACATACAATAACGATAGATAAAATAATAATGCATATTTTTTTCTTCATAGTATTTCGATTAAATTTTATATCTGATTTTTGATTATCCGCATAAATACAATACTTTCAAGCATTTTGACGTATAGGAAAACATTCATTTTACCACGAATTTACCACGATTGAATAAGCCTTGATATGACCTATAAAATAACACTCAAAAGACATCATTATACCTAAATGGTGTCTTTTAAAAAAGCAGTCAATCCTAAGACCAACTGCTTTGTATAATGGATATGAAGTTGTCAAACTGGAATTTTTTGCTAACATTATACTTCATCATCCCAAATCAAAGAACGCCTACTCATATACTAACAAAATAGCATTTTATTATATGATATAGAATTTACAACTTTTAAAAGTTATCATCAAACTCTTTGTTTTCTGTATTCTTTTTTAAAGCGATCCATAAAACTATAAAAAAGAGGACATATACAATCATTCCCACCACAGTTGATTCCTGAGCATATTTTGTTGACAAATTTAGCAGTCCTTGTTCTTCTCCAATCTCTTTTATAATATCAAAATCTGCAAACTTCTCCATCCAATGTCTTAACTGCCATAGGTAATAAATGATTACAGCAAAATATATACCCGCAATTCCTCCTAATCCCAAAGTACAATTTTTCATAGATTTATTCCACAAAATTTTTTTCTTCGCAACACAGACATATAAAACAAAAATAATAGCACTTCCAAAAATAAGGATTCCCATTTCCATCATAAATGCTGTAACAATCAAATTTCCTGAAAATTTCGTAAAGTGTTCTATAATAGCGTCCAGCCCCATTTTTAAACATGCTGAAATTAAACCGAACACAACTCCAGTAAATCCAAGTTTTAAATAATTTTCATTTTCTATTTTAATAGCTAAATACAACATAGTGCTATAAAGCATCCACAAAATAAAAGATGCTATAAATAATTTATCAAAATACCCCCACGCCATATAAGGCACACCTACCAACCACTTTGAAAGCAGTCCAAATAAAATGGTTGATATGGTTACGATTGTTAAATTTTTACTATTTACCATTTGCCAAACCTTCTTTACTTATTTTGATAATTGCTTAGTGACATATTGCTTCATACTTTTTGATAAATTGTAAAGCAATATTATTCTCCTGTTTTTTTGTTACAAGTCACTTCTATCCAATATACTACATAAGCACATAAAAATATTGCAACTGGAATAAAAGATAACGGTTCAACATAATTTACAAGCTCTGATATGCCCGTAAAAAACGCATATTCTGTTTCAGACTGTGGGAAAATGACAGCATAACCATATGAATGTGATAAAAGTGTAATAATAAATGGTATTACAACACATACTGAAACTGCCATAATCGTATTCAAGACACCTAAAATAGTAGACTTGCTTGAATGTTCAAATATCTTCTTCTTTGAAAGAAACCACAATAAGATAAATACAATTCCGATTACAATAAATTCTCCAATTTGGTAAAAATTAAGAACGCTATTTTCTAATATTATTTCCCCATATCCGAGCATGGACTTTAAGAAAATTTTGGGTTGTAAACAAATAACCAACCCTAGAACTATATAGAGAACAAAAACAGCCATAGAAACATTCAGCATATTCGATTAAACCTCCTTTATAATTTCAGATTTATTACTCACATGATATCATATTTTTTCTTCATTTACATCCACCTAATTTTAATAAACTGCCATTCGGCTTGCTTCTGTAACCAGCATCCGGTTAATCTTCTCCTGCATTGTTTCCTTTGCATCTTCATTGAAATGATAACGGACAACATAGACTGTCTGCCCGATTTTCTTTGTAAATGTGTTCCCCTCTGTTTTTGTATTCATCATTTTTTCCATAATCATTTTTTCCTTTCTTTCCTGTGCCCGACAGAGAGAGGATTGTCTTTGTCCCTGCCGGAAGTTTATCTGTACACTGACAACATAAGTGTCAACATGGGGTTTGAAACTTTTTACTGGTTGTTTTTTTATTTTCCAAAATACTACTGGAAAGTTTTTTGAATGTTCTTGTTGACACCTGTAAAAAAAGCTGAAACGCCAGTAAATATAAGGGTTTTAGGTGTCAACAAATCTGTCAACAAGCGATAAATTTACAGAAGATTTGTAGCCTTCCGATATCAAAATCAGCCTTTCTCTCTGTCGGGCAGGTCAAATGGCAGCTCCAACTGTTCTGCCTTCGTCAGCTTCGTAAATCCGTCTTCGTCCGGTTCGTTGCCACCCTCTTCTGTTCCTTCCCTGACCCAGCTTCTCTGTCTGCCATATCCTTCCTTTGAAAATCTGTGGATTCCATCCCTCTTCCAGCCGGTGATCTGTGTATCCATAATGGAACAGATCTCATTTGTCTCGAATTTTTTCGGCTCCCGTTCAAAATGGTCAAAGGCTTCTTTCCAAATCTGGACGGAGCATACATGAGTTCCCTTGTAGGCATCTAGCCAGCCCTGAATCATTCCTGCCATCGTATCTTCCTGTGTGAACTGTTTCCGGTATTCACTGATCTTCTGTTCCATTTCTTTTGAGAATTTCAACAGACTGCTCTTATTCTCCGTTGACCAGTAGATTTCCATTGCTTCTGCCCATAGCTGGTCAAAATAGGCTCTGGCTTCTTTTTCATCATCAAGGATATGCTTCTCTGCCTTGCTGCTGTCTATGGCAATCGGCAGGAACCGTCTTGCCCCGGTACGGTCAAAGGGAATAAACTGCCTTGTGTTCGTTGACCCGGCAAAGATACACTGACGCTTCCGATCTTCCTCATATTTATCATAGGGATTCCGGTAAGTGTCTTTCTGCCTGGTCAGGAATGATTTGATCTCTTCATTGCTTTTCGCACTGATTGCTGCAATCATCTCTGACATTTCCATGATCCAGTGTCCCCGGAGATGCTCATATATCTTACTGTCGTTCAACTGTTTCAGGTCATCAGAAAACCAGTCATCATTCAGTGCAAGGAAACGGAAGAATGTGGATTTCCCGGCTCCCTGCTGACCTACCAAACAGAGCATTTCATCTGCCTTACAACCCGGACGGTAGATTCTGCTCAACGCTTCCATCAGGAAATGTTTCACAACCTCATAGACAAAATCCGAAGCATCAGCTCCCATATACCGTTGCAGTACATAACGGATTCTCTCCTGTCCGTCCCATTCCAGTTGTTCCAGATACTCACAGATTGGGTGGTATGCCCGGCTGTTGGCTTCTATGCGGAGTGCCTTATCCATACATTTTTCACTTGTGAGCTTGTAATACCGTTCAAAGAAATAATAAAAATAAGTCCTGCCATCATCGTCCAGTTTGCAGATTTCCTCATTCCACCAGAGTTTTTTCACAATATCAATCCTGCCTGTCAGCTTGTTGTACTTCATGCTCTCACGCACAAGCGGATCATTTCTCAGCACGACCATATAATTTCCTACCGTTGCTTTCGCAGTTCCCTTTTGTGTATATTCCAGCATCTGTTTCACTTCATCGACTTTACTTTTATCTGCCATCCGGAGCATTTCTTTCATGGCATCTTTCTGTTCTTTTGTAGCAATCTCCTTTATCTTCTCTTTCGCATTGCTCAATCTTCTCCATCTCCTTCCATTTTTCTTTGACAAGGACTTCCTTATCTGCCCTATCCCCGAAGAGCAAAATATCCAGATAATACTCAACAACCGTCAGTTCACTGAGAGAAATCATAAACTTTTCATTCCATTCTTCTGTCCATGTTTTTGGTGCATACTGCTCTTTCCATTCCAGAAGTAGGCTACGGTAATTCAGATATGCTCTCAGGCATCTTAGATATTTTTTCTGCCAGAGTTCTTCCGGTGTCGGCTTCGGCTTTTTTATTGGAACACGTCTCTTGTTCTGCAGTGATTCCCTGTCCTTGCCGGAATAAAGAATCCTAAAATCATCTGCCAGCTTCATAGCAGCATCTTTCAGTCCAATGCCAAACAGTTGTGCTGTAAAATCAATCGCATCTCCCGTACAGCCACACCCGAAGCAGTAATACCTCCGGTCAACTTTCATACTGGGTGATTTGTCATTATGAAAAATACAACGGATCAGTCCGCTCCTGTTGGGCTTCAATCCATACAATTCAACAGCCTGCCGGACAGTCACGTTCTGTTTTACTTCATCAAATAATCCCAATTCATTTCCTCGCTTTCTTATAACTGCTTCCCAAATCCGGGAATCACTTTTTACTCAAAAACAAAAAGGCACTTTGTCCTGTCCTTACGGAATCAACAAAATGCCCTTATAGTTCCAGATCACTAGAACATGATTTTCCTTTATTCAGTTGTTTTCTCTCTGCCTCTTCTCTTTGAATCTTTGCTACATTCTGTGCAAGTCTTTCCCTGATAGATGGCTTCACTTCTTTTTTGATTTCTTCTACAACAGCTTTTTTCTTCTCTGGCTGTTTTAACTGTTTAGTAATCCGTATGACCACTTTTTCCATTGCAGTTTCTATTTTTCTTATCAGCCCGTCCAGTCTTTTTATTGCATAATCCTTTTCTCTTTTGGAAGCCTTGTGTTTCGGATCCTGAATCCACTTTTTAGAATCTTCTGCCAAACGGATATCATCTCTTCTGGTAGCCAGCATTGCTTCTTTTGCTACTTTCTCCACTGCCTTGTCATAAGCTTCACTGGATACTTCATCAAGCAAGGTTTCCACATCTTCAATACGGATGGTAAGCTGTTTCAGTTCCTCTCTCTGTTCTTCAATTAGATCACCCTGCTTGAATATACGGTCTGAATTATTTGCAAATTCTGTATCCTGCTGTTTTATTTTTTCTTCCTGTGACTGAATAATTTCTTCATTTGCACGCACATACCTTGACTGTTTTGCAAGCTCCAGACGATTCTCGTTCACCTTATCAATCTGCATAAGAATTGTTTCCTGTTGATTCGCAATTTCTTCTTTCTGCTTCATACGGATATAATCTTGTTTTTCCAAATACTTTCTTCCACCATACGATGGTTCTTCATCAAGTTCCAGTCCGTGACGTTTACAGATATCTAAAAACATTGTCCGGCAGGCAGAATCAAAAACAACCTTGCGGTTATTTGTCTTTGATCTCTTCTTTTCTGGATCTGGAAGTTCAAATCCAAGTTCTTCCAATGCTGTTTCCTGTTTCGGCTCAATTTCTCCATATCGGTTTGTAGCATCGAAAACATGACGCTCATGAATATGAGGTGTTGCTTCGTCCATGTGTAGCGACCAATCAATAATATGCACGTTAGAGCCAAACCGCTTATCGAACTCTTTCTTAAACTCGTCAAATACTAAAATCAGGGTTTCCACAGAAGCATGTTCATCTATTGTTCCAAGCTGATAGATACTTTCTTCCGGACAGGTCTTTTTGTTTTTCCAAACATCTTCCACTTCTTTGCATCTGTCTGGGTGTCTGGCTTTCACATGTCTCTCATTTTGCTTCATAACGTAATTTCCATAATGCTCTTCATAGAATGCCAGCTCAATTTGTTCAAAAGAAAAATTATTCTCTTTTCCCTGATCTTCCATTGTGGTATATCCCTGATAGCAATCCCAGTAAATATTTTGCCGGACTCTTTCATTGTCGATATGCTCACTGTGTTCCGGATTAAATCTCCGATCATTATGAAGCGGATTGTAAACTCCATTTTTCCCAGATCTGCCATTATGCCTTGTTCCTTTCATTTCACATTTCTCCTTTCTTTCAAGTTGTTTCCCCGAAGGGATTGCAGCGAAGCTGCTTAAAGGCTCTGTCGCCGTTACAGATAGTACCCAGTACCATATGGCGAAACGCCATATCACTGGGCAATGGCTGCCGCCCTTAACCTGCTAAGGGCTTCGCCCCTTAACCCCAGCAAGGTGCTGCCTCCCTTTGCAATCCAGGCACAAAGGACTTCCAGTCCTCTGTACTCCCGGCAGACAAAACGTAATTCCTGCCGCTGTCCCTTCGGCATGATCTCCGTTCCGTCTGTTTTTCAAAAATCCTCTGCATCGGATTTTGTGGAAATATAATAATAGACAAAATAAAAGGCACTAACTTTTTACGGTTAATGCCATTTCCTTTACTCATTCACATTTTCAAATGCTTCCTGTGTATTTGAGAGTCCCATTCCTTTCACTGTTTCAGATAACTGCGATAGCTGTCTATCACAGAATCTGTAACACCGTTTTTGTACACTTTTCGGATATCAACAATTTTTTCATCTTTCAGTGCTTTCAGCCAATCCAACAAATCTTTTCTGCTGTTTACAAAATTACAGCATCTTCCGTCTGCATATTCAATCCGGTATCTCATAAGCCCCTCCTACACATACACCAATTCATTTAAAATGATTTCATCTACCCGGCTTCTCACATTGTTTGCCCGGCGAACCCATTCCATTTGATCTCTGCTTTTCAATTCCTCTGTAATACCTTCCTGTTCCATGATCTGATTCATGAGAAAATCTCTGTATTCTACGCACTGCTCATTTAAGTCTGCAAGGTAAGTCCAGAGTTCCCCAGTCAATGTCAGATAGGAATATAAGCCACCTTTGTAGTCTTTCAGATAGTTTCTGTGAAGGCTTCCATAAAAGCCAATATCACACTTTTCTTCCGACACAGCGATCAGTGGCAGATAGATTTCCCCGACAAGGATATAATCCAGACCATTGCTGTCATCGTGAACGATTCTTTCTAATTTACTCATGCTGATGCAACTCCTTTCTTCGGTTCTGCAGGTGGAAGCAGTGATACCGGAACGAACACACCCTTTGCAATATCTTCCTGACGGATTTTCTCTTTTTTTGCATCCATTTCAGCTTTCTTTTTTGCTTTTGTCCGTTCATAGTATTCTTGCTGCTTGCCACTTGCTTTTCTTTTCAGGTAATTCTGATGAAGCCTGTCTTTTCTGGCTTCCCGCTTCTTCATTTCTTCAATTTCCTCTGACGTCATTTCCACCTCACCGAAATGTGGCGGTAAATATTTTCCAATGAAATTAAAATAGATTTCCACTTCCTGAGTTGTCTCAATGCTTCCTTTTCGGTCACGCTCATGAACCACAATCTTTTCAACAAATTCGTTCAGCATGTAAGTGGTCAATTCATCAAAGTTTTGGTATTTATCAACCAGAGCAATAAACTTCTCCGCTGATCTGCGACCTTCTTCATAACCTGATAATTCAGCTTCCATATCTGCAATTTCTGCCGACAAATCTTTCTGTTCTTTAGAATATTGTCCGTCAAGAATCGCATAACGTTCATCTGGCAGCTTGCCAAGAATATTGTCCTCATAGATTCTGCAGATCAGTTTTTCCAGTTCCTGCACACGCTTTTTTGCTTCTGCTAATCTGCTTTTCAATCTTATGATCTCACTGGACTGCTGTGAAGTCTGTGCTTTTTTTACTGTCTCCAAAAATTCTTCACGATTCAACTGTGAATACTCCGCAACAGCCTTTAAAAGTTCCTTAATCAGCTCCATAACCACATCGGCATTAATTCTGTGCTGTGTCTGGCAGAGTGTTCCAACCGGAACTTTAGAATATGCAGAACAGGTATATTGTGGAACTCGCTTGCCATTATTTACCCGATGAACATACATTTTGGAACCACAGTCTGCACAATACATCAGACCTGTCAGTGGGTGGGCTTCTCCCCATCCATCTGGATACCTTCTCACATTGCTTCGGATTCTCTGCACATTGTCAAAAGTTTCCTGATCTATGATTGCTTCCTGCGTGTTCTCAAACACCGTCCAGTTATCCTCAGATACATAATGGCTTTTCTTATCCTTGAAATGCTTTCTGGTCTTGAAGTTCACTGTATGACCAAGATACTCTCTTTTCTTTAGAATACCGGCAACAGTAGAAGAGCCCCAGCCATAAGGATCTTTGATTTCTTCTACTCTGCCTTTCCATAATCCGGCATCTTTCTTTGCCATATGAACCGCTGGTATCTCAACCTTATCCTCTTTCAGTGCCCTGGCAATCTGATATGGTCCGTATCCATCCATTGTCATGTGAAAGATTCTCCGTACAACTACAGCTGCTTCTTCATCAACGATCCATACATTCGGATCATCCTTGTCTTTCAGATACCCATACGGTGTTGTACTTGCCACATGCTTGCCGGATTTCCCTTTCGCCTTGAAAGTGGATTTTATCTTTTTACTGGTATCCCTTGCATACCATTCATTCATGATATTTCGGAATGGAGTAAAATCATCGTCCTCCCGGAAGCTGTCTACATTCTCGTTGACTGCAATCAGGCGGACATTTTTCTGTCGCAGCAACTCCATATATTGTCCGACTTTCAGATAATCTCTTCCCATTCGGCTCATATCTTTAATCAGGATCGTTCCGACTTTCCCTGACTCAACTTCTTTCATCATGGCAAGAAAGCCTGGACGATCAAATCTTGTACCGGAGATACCATCATCAGTAAAATGAACAAGATTGGTAAATCCATGTTCTTTTGCATATTGTTCCAGCAGTTTCTTCTGATTCGAAATACTGTTGGATTCTCCGTTTAATTCATCATCACGACTAAGACGTTCATACAACGCTGTCATGAATCCTTGTTTCTCTGTCATAGTCAGATGCCCTCCTTCCTTTGTTTATTAAATTCCTGTTCTCATCCCATATCCGTTCCTGTACCGGGTGCTGATGTTTCCGGGACGTATTAACCAGAAAAGACACGCTGAATGCCTATTCAGTTCTGGTATCACTATGGGCAGGCTGTTTCGTTTTCAAAGTTCGTGTAAGAAGTAAAAAAGTTCTTTACACTAAACGAAATGCTCAGAGGTCTTTTTACAGCCCCCTTACTACATTTTTTTGATTTCGTGTCATCTTTTTAAAGTTCCTTACACAATCTCTGTACTGACGAAACAAAATACGGACATGTTTTAAAATTGTTTTTTACAAAATACAATTTTGTTCTTTAAGGTAAAAAAATAAGCCTCAAGAGACTTTTTAATCATTTTGGAGCTCCAACTCTTTAAAATTGATTGATTAAGAAGTCTCTTCAAACTTACTACACCGGCTGCCAGCTTATATTTCTTATACTGCCGCACTGCGAAGTGGTTTGGCTTTTCCGATTCCAGTGCATCAAACATCAGGTCTACGGGATTTTTGAACTCCTCGTCATCCTCCCGGACTTCCATGGCGTTGATGAACTCGATGAGGGTGGAGAAGTTTTGCTCCTCCACCGGAGCTTCATAGTGGATATATCCGATCAATGCGCAATACAGCAATGTTTCCGCCTTGACCCAGAAATCGTCTCCGGCCTTGCCCTCGCCTTTGGTATTAGCGATTAGCGTTGTCACCAGCTTCAGAATATCCTTTTCCGAGTGGATGTCGGGTAAGAGACTGGCATTGCTGCCAGCCCCTCCCCTAAGAACCGTACGTGACAGTTTCCCGTCATACGGCTCAAGCCTATCGTAAGGCCTCGTGTAAAACGAAACCCGGCTCAAATCAAGTAGTCCGGCTCATGCAGATTTCGATGACACCAGGGATGTACCATAATAGCAGGCCACTTCCTGTTGTTTTCGGTGATAAAATGCGTCTTAAATCCTGTTTCAGATGTAATTCTTTCTCCGCATACAGGGCAGCACCGTTTTTGGTTGTTCCAAATTTTAACGAGTTTTTCTCGTCCTTTGGTGCTGTTCAGCATTCTTTCCCCGTCACGTTCCTCATAATATCCCGTCCATTTTTTATCGAATGGGTTGGCTTCGGCGGTGATTTTCTTGAATCGGATGATTTTAGTATTTGCCGCGTATTCCAGCTTGAGGTATTTTTCATCGAAATCTTTACCGCGGAAAGCAGGCTCTGCTGCAAACGTCCACGTCCGGTTATCAATATGGTGCCAATATTTGTTGGCAATCCATTTCCTACCTTTTCGTTTGTGTCTGCGGCAAGCCCACTTCCATAGGCACTCGAAAATCCTGTGGTCAACTAATCCAAAAATATCCGCAGAAACTACATAGCGGTGGTAGTTGACCCAACCGCGAATCACAGGATTTAGTTTGCGAATGAGCAAGTCCTGCGTGGCGGTTTTGTTCTCCTTAACAATAGTCCGCACTTTTTTGAGGAAAGCTTTTACTGCATTCTTTGACGGCTTTATAAGCAATTTTCCGTTGTATTTCCGAATGTTCTGCCCAAGAAAATCAAAGCCGTCGCTGATATGTGTAATCACCGTTTTTTCCTCTGAAAGTTGCAGGCCGCGTTCCGCCAGAAAGTCCTTGATAAGCGGCATAACCTCGTTACGCAAAGTTTCCGGGCTTTTCCCGGTGACGATAAAGTCGTCGGCATATCGCACGAAATTAATCTGGTCGTAGATGGTTTTACCTGCCACCGTCCGTCTCATCGGGAATCTTTCTTTTAGAATCCGCTCCAGACCGTCCAAGGTCATGTTCATCAAAACTGGCGATATTGTGCCGCCCTGTGGGGTCCCTTCCTCTGTCGGAAAGATTTTTCTGGTTTCCACAAAGCCACATTTCAGCCATTTTTCGAGCATTTCCTTGTCCATTGGGATATTTTTTCATTAACCAGCTATGACTGATATGGTCAAAGCACCATTTAATATCTCCCTCCAAAATCCATTGAGGCGAATCGGCTCTGCACAAATCGTTAAAGCATTGCCCGATGGCATCGTGTGTGCTTCTTCCAATTCTAAAGCCGTAGGAGTTCGGGTCTGCCAGAGTTTCTGCCAATGGTTCCAGTGCAAACTTATATAATGTCTGCATGGCGCGGTCTGTCATCGTTGGAATACTCAGCGGGCGTAATTTTCCGTTTTTCTTCGGGATATACACCCGTCTGAGAGGTTGGGGCTTATAGCCCCGGCGTTTGAGTTTGTCAATCGCCTCGAATTTGCCTTTTGGCGTTTTCCATAATTCATGGTCTACACCAGCGGTATTTTTGCCTTTATTACTTGTCACACGTTTCACTGCCAATGCCTTGGCATAGAAAGAGTGCGTCAACAGCCATTGCAGAGTTTTCACTTTGCTGTAATGACCGTCTTTTTGAGCCTTTACGATACGCATTTGCAGCTTTTTAACATAGGCCTCCGCTTTCTTCCAATCAATGGATTCCCAGCTTCGTGCCCTGTCAGCAGGCGCACACAGTTTCCTGTTCATTTGCAATTCCTCCTCTCAAAAGTTCTGTAAATTCTCTCGTAAAGATAGACCTGCTGGAAGTCAGCCCGCTTTCGCGTGGGATGCTGTTTCAATCCCTATCCGTCCTCATTACAAGGTCGGCGTTCGCTTTTTCCAGCGTTCCTTACCCGCGTTTCTATCGGCTTTCCTTGCGGTCAGCTTTCCGAATATACGGAGAGAGCGCGGGCTTAACACGTTTCACGTAATCAACCGTGTAGGTTAGGTGCCGCCTATCCGCCGGCAGTCATGTTTGTCCATGTGTTCCCAGCTTACAGGAGAACATCCGACTGCACACCTTTTGGTTCAGGCCTATCAGCAACTTTAGCCTGGTTCCCGCTAACGACGTTTAACAGCGATTTACTTACATTCACCATACTACACAAGCCAAGCTCCCCAGCCGGACGTTGCTTCCAGCTTTTCGCCTCTGCCTCGAGGTTTCGGCTTAACCCTTTCGGGAGGGCTACCTTTTCTCGTCATGCTGCCTCACGGCCGTTGCCAGCCGCTTCGGTGACGATAGGCTACTGCTAATGGAATAACAGGTTCGGTCAGCGCCGAACAGTTTAATTACGCGACCTCGTGTCGCGCGTATGCAAAGGGGTTATAGTGCATGGACTTCTTGAAGTTGATGGTATTTAGAACCTTGATGCGGTAAGGCTCATAAATGACCTTGCCATGCTTATCCTTCATGGGCTTTCCGTCCTTCCCCAGCTTGGGCGCACCCCTTTGGAGCATTTTTCCGCACTCCACCAAAATGGTTCCCTTCGGAAGCGTTTCGTCAAGACAGAATGTGCATTTTATTTGCAAACATTTTATGAACAACTCACATCCTGCCTTGACGATGGTTTTATCCGCACATGGCGGCGTTGCGAATGTCGTTTTTGATAAGGCGTAGCACCTTATCGTCCATTGTTTCCTTGCTCGTCTGACTGAAATGGATGCCCACCATGTAGGTGGTCTTTCCAATCTTTCTGACAAGGACGGGTGCGGTCTGCTCGGTGGTTGTGGGTGCTGTGTTCTTTGTTTTTGCCATTGAATACCTCCTTGAAATGGAAAAAGCCAGACAGGGTGTGAGGGGCGGCAACGAAGTCCGGCAACGGGCTTCAAAAAACCTCAAACATAGTCCTATCTGGCTCTTTTACTATTTTTACTTTTTTCTTTGATTTCTCCGTTGCTTTCGTTGCCGGAGAAGAAAACTCCTTGTAAATAAAGGGGTTTTAAGGGATTAGCCCTGCAACGGGGTCGGCAACGGGATAGCAACTGGCTCGGCAACACGGTCAGTTTTTCAGAATGGAAGTTCCATCTGTCGGGCTTCTTCCTCGGTCAGTTCCCGAAAACCGTCAAGCAAATTTGAGCCTGTTGCCGATAGCTCGTTGCCGGACGGTGGGGTGCGTTCCCATCCTCGCTGTCTGCCGTACTTAGCAAAGATACGGGGATTTGAAAATGGTGTCCATCCCTCGATGCTGTTGTTCATAATCTCGTTGATTTCTCGGATTTCCCATTGCTTCGGCTCGTCAAAGGGATGGTTCAGAGCTTCTGCATAGATCAGCTTGGAGCAGACCTGTGTGCCGTTGTAATTATCAAGGAAAGACTGTATCAGTCCTGCCTTGGTGTCCTCCGGCATGAATTGCTTTTGCAGTTCTTTCAGTTCCTTGTCCATATCCTTGGATAAGGTCAGCCTTACAGGGAAATTATGATAGATGAACATGGCTTCTGCCCACATAAGGTCAATGAACGCTCTGGATGCAGCTTCATCTTCCAGAATGTGAACCACGGCATTTTCGGGGTGTACCATGATGGGCAAGAACCTACGGTTGCCGCTTCGGTCAAGGGGCAGAAAGTCCATTGTATTGGAAGAACCGCCGAACACGCATTGCCTAAGTCGGTCTGCCGGATGGGTTTCATACGGCACTTTATAGGTTTCTTTCGCCCTGCTGATAAAGGACTTAATATCCTCAATGCTCTTGGCGTTGGCTGTGGCAATCATTTCCGACATTTCGATTATCCAATGCCCCTGCATCTTGCGGTAAACATTGTCATCGTCAATCTTCTTTAGGTCATCGGAAAACCATTCGTCCTTGACTGCCAACAGTCGGAAGAAAGTGGACTTTCCTGCACCTTGCCCACCAACAAGGCAGAGCATGACTTCAAATTTGCATCCGGGCTTGAATACTCTGCTGATAGCTCCCAACATGAACAGTCGCAAGCATTGATAGGTGTACTCGCTGTCCTCTGCACCGAGGAAACGGGTCAGAGCGTAGCGGATGCGTTCTGTGCCATCCCATTCCAGACTGTTCAGATAGTCACGGATGGGGTGGTACTTATTGCAGTCAGCGACAATGGAGATAGCTTTCTGGATTTTCTTCTCGCTCGTCAATGCGTATTTATCTTCCAGATAGAGCATCAGATAATTCAAGTCCGTATCGTTGAGTGTCGCTGTCTGCTTGCTCCACCAAAGGGGCTTTACAATGTCGATACGCTCCGTGAGAATGTTGTACCTGACAGCACCTTGCAGATATGGGTCATTCTGAAATACTGTCAGACAGTTCCTTATGCTGTTCTTGATAGCTCCGCTATCGGTCAAGTCCAGACTTCCTCTGACTTCTTCCACGGTCATGCTCGGCTGTGGGTTCTGCAAATCGCTGTTCAAGTTTCATCACCTCTTTTCTTTGCTCGGCAACCAGAGCTTTCTTTTCTTCGGGAGTGCCGTACAAGAGAATATCAAGCAGATATTCGATATAGCTTTCTCTTTGCAGGGCTTCCACGAACAGGGGATGCCATTCATCCTCCGGCTGTATCGGTGCGTACTGCTGTTTCCATGCTCGGAGAGAGTGGAAGTAATCGGTCAGCACCTTGTAGCATCGGTTTTCTTCCTGTTGGTATCTCTGTTCGGGGGTAGGTTCTCTAATCTTTGGTCTGACGGATGGCTTCTGTCTGCTGTCATAGCAGATACCAAAATCATCAGCTAACTTCATGGCGGCTTCTTTGCTTGGCAGTCCGAACAGTCGAGAAACAAAATCAACTGCATCTCCGTCTGCTTGGCAAGCGAAACAATGGAAACGCATATCCACTTTCATGCTCGGATTTCTGTCATTGTGAAATGGGCAGACTGCCATGCCGTGACGATTGACACGGATGCCGTACATCTCTGCCGCCTGTCGGGTGGTAACATTGTCTTTTATTGCTTCAAATACATTCATTGCATCATCCTTTCGGGAAACAAAAAAGGCACTCGACATTTTCGCAAAGAAAACGGCAAGTGCCTGTTAGAGTTCCATATTCTGTTTTTTGTGCTGCGGAGCTTTCTGCTCCGGCTGTTTCTTGCCCTGCTCCTGCAGGAACTTCACTTTCTCCGTTACGGAGTGCTTCGGTTCGGGCTTCTTCTCGACTGCCTGTTCCGGCGTGAGGACTTTGCCGACCCAGTAGCGAATATCTTTCATCGGCTGTAATTCCTCTTTGACGGTTGCAAGCTGTCCGGCAAGTTGGCTGTGGGTTGCTTTCAGCTTGTCATACTCGGTTTGCAGAGCATCCAGATTTACATTCAAATCAACGCCCTGTTTTTTCAAATAACGGAACGCCTTATTGAAGCTGTCCAGTTCGTCCTTATGGCTTTCTGCAAAAGCGGCTTGCCTTGCTTTCCAACCAATTTTCAGATACTTGTCATGGACTGCCTTGTGGGTCTTGCAGTCTGCCACGGCGTTCTGTATGCCGGTAATGACTTTCATTCGGGCAGATGCTTTTTTCATTTCGGCATTGATTGTCTGGGCTTTCTCATTCACGCCTTGCAGGGCGGTGTCCAAATCTTCCAGAGTGAAAAGCTCATGTTCTTTTAAATAGATCAGAGCTTTGGAGACAGCTTTCAAATCATCGGCTGTGCCTTTCTGCTGTCCGTATCTCGACCAGTCGCTGCGTTCTGCCTTTCGCAGATTCATATAGTCACGGAGCAGAGTGGAGAGGTCGGGCGAAGCATTTTTCTTTTCGGCTTCCATTTCTGCAAACGCTTCTTTTGTGGCAGACACAATATCCGCAATCCAGTCTCGCAGATTTTTGATGGTACTGCGGATAGCGTTCATCATGCGGTTGGCGGCTTTAATATCTCGGTTCAGATTGCCGATATTGGTTTCAATGCCCTTGCGCTCCAGAGCAGAAACGGCGGCTCCCATGTGGACAGTCGGGATAATGTCAAGCCCTTGTCTTTCATAGGAACGCATATCCACACGCTCGGCACTTCCGGCAAGCTCCAGATATTTATTCTGAATGACTTCCCATCCGTGTCGCCATTCCTCGGCGTGATACTGTTCGTTCCAGTCAACGGTATCTTCCTTATGGCTTTTCCATCTGCCGGACGGGAGCTTGATACGCTCGCCGTTCTCGTCAAGGTCATAAACCTTTCGGCTCTTGGGCATCCACTTTCCGTTTTCATCAATGGCTCGCATGGTCAGCATGATGTGGCAATGGGGATTGTGTCCCGGAGGATCTGGGTCATGGATTGCAAAATCACAACACATTCCTTTGGACACGAAATGCTCATTGCAGTATTCCTGCATCATCTGCGGACACATTTCAAGTGGCATTTCTCTCGGCAGGGCAACAACGAAACGCCTTGCAAGCTGTGAGTTCCATTGCTTCTCCACTTCCTCGGCAGAGTTCCAGAGTGTAGCTCGGTCTGCGTATTCGGGTGGTGCATTGGTTGGGAGCATGATTTCCGTGTAAACAACCTCATGCTGTTTTCTGCGGTGGTCTTTGTGCTTCTGGTCATACTCGGAAAACAATTTTTCTCCGGCTTGGTAGGCGGCTCCGGCAACGGCAGAGTTGCCTTTGCTTCTCTGAACAATTCGTATGTTCAGATGGGGTACTGGCATTTTGTTTGAACCTCCTTTCTCGGTGCAATAAAAAATGACCGATACTTTTCAGCAGCGGTCAGATGGGGAAAGTATAAAACTTGCTGACGGTGAATGATTGCTTGCAATCATTCATCGGCGGCAAGTCCACAAAGGGGTAGCTGTCACAAGACAGCGCAGGGGAAGTGTAGCTTCCTCTGGATGATTGGAGCAAAAGACTTTTGCGGAAATCATCAAGCTCCCTGCAAGGGGCTTTCGGCAGAACGCAATCACCATCTTTAGGTGGTGTATAATTGCGCCCTGTTTCTCAACAGGGTTTTTAGCTCCCGTTCGGTTGCTCATTTTCCTTTCGGTTCGCAATCAGCATATTCAGCTTCTTTTGAACCGCTTCGCTGTGGAAGATGAAAGTCAGAAGCTCCATCACATCATCGTCCGTCAGAATGGTCGGTTCTCTCAAAAAGGTTTCCAACATTCCGGCACGAGTACAAAGGCGGTGGGTTCTCTCGCTTCGGGTCAGTCGCTTGATTTCGCTTTCCAGTCGCTTTTCCTTGTGCTTGGCTGCGGTCAGCTTTTTCTCCGCAACATACTGTTCTCGTTTCAGCTTTTCCAACTTCTCATTGGACATCGGGTCAACTCCTTTCGCAATAATGGATAAAACAAAAGCGACCAACTTTTTACGGTTGATCGCCTTTGGCTTAGTCATTATTCAAATGAAATGTAAATAGTTAAATTATCGGGTATGTAGCTGATACTCAATCCTTTTTCGTCATTAGATAGAAGCGTACCAATAGAAACATAGTCCTGTCCCTTGATTTCTTCTGATACATCCTCAATCACGGAGAAGCCTTCTTGTTTCAACAGCTCCATATATTCGTTATAAGCACTTTCGTCTATATCTACAATGCTGATACTGCAATTCTCGTGTTCTGTATCGAGCATAGCCCACGCAACTGTACCGGACGGAACAGGAAGTCCCTCTGTGTATTCATTCACAGGCCATACACCCTCATCAAGCATCGTAATACTTTCAGATTGTGTATTGCTTGTGTTTCCTGTGCCAGTTGGTGTTGTTCCCAGGTTGGAACACGCTGTCAATGACAGCATAAGTAAAACCGCAAGTATTGAAATATATTTTTTCATAGTTACCTCCTGTTGTTGCGGACTGTTCGGATAATCTGAATGACAGCAAATGTAACAGCGATTATGCCGACCACTAAAATGACTTGTGATGCATCAAAACCGAAAGTCCCCTCAACTTGAATGTTTGTCATTGCGTCTGCTTGCCCGATAGCTCCATCTGGCACTTTATCAGATTTTGCAGTAGCATAAATTACAAAAGCAACAACAGCTACCACAAGGGAAGTAACGCTTGAAATAATCCCTTTTCGTTTCTGGGGAGCAGAATTATCAATTCCAAACTGTTCTGCTGTATTGTCAGCAAATTCTTTTGGTGTCCCCAACCTTTCGATTACCTGTTGTTCAGTTTCTCCATGCTCTGCAGCAGAAGCAAAGATTTCATTCAGATCACGCACAACCTCAGTTTTGGCTTTGCGTGATAAATTCAATTCCTTTTCAACCTGCTTAATATATTGTTCTTTCATTCTGACACCTCCGTTTGTTGATAGCTGGCGATAAAGCCATTTACGCAATCTGTGTAGCTTGCCCAAAACATAATCAATTCCTGTAAAACTTCCTTTCCTTTGGGAGTAAGGGAGTAATATTTCTTAGAGCCACCATTAGCTGCCGCTGGTGCTAAACGACATTGAATTAGCTCTGCCTCCTGCAAGCGATACAGAATAGGGTAAATCGTCCCCTCTTTCGCATATCCCAAAACAGACGCACTGTTATTTAACTCTGTGATAATTTCATAGCCATAGGTTTCTTTGCGTCCGATTAAGGATAAGAGTATCATTTCAAGAGAGCCTTTTTTGAATTGTTGCACATACTTATTATCCATACTCTCTACCTCACTTTAGTTTTGCTACTTAGCATACCTAAATAGCAAAACTAATTATACTACGGTCTGCAAGTTCAGTCAATATAGTTTGAAAGAAATTCACATCTATAGCGGTAAATTTTACATTTTCGTCATATTCGATACCTTATACATCCCTATGTACTTGCGGTCAAAACATCGGATACAGACCCGACATTTTGACCGCATATCAACCCTAAACGCTACATTATTCCGTCTGACTGACGAAACCGTTTTGCTTGGCGTTCTCGCTTGCTTTTCGTCTGCGTTCCTCGCTGTACGGCGGCTGCAGACGGATGGACAGTCGGGACTTGTCCAGAACATAGGACACGCCGCCTTGCTCGTAGGTCTTTTCCAGTCGGCAAAGGTCGGGGTACTTCTTGGAGAACGCCGCCAGTCTGTTCCTCAGTCCGGCATTGTAGGTCTGGATGTGTGCTGTGTCCTCGCCCTCGTTGAACAGGACGATAGTTTCCTTTTCGTACTTCGTCAGCTTACTCATATAATCTCTCCCTAATGGAAATCGGCTGATTATCGGAATGGTACTTGTGGTGGGCGAAGTGTTCTACTTCCAGTCTCATGTTGTAGAAGAAACAGCGATACCATCTGTCGCAGCTCTCGTCACTCAGCTTGACTGCCAGAGTGAAGAACAGCTTCTTTGCCGCAGGATCGGGAGCAAGTGCAGCCGCAAAACGCAAGCGTTCAACGGTGGCTTCACGGTTCGGACAGCCAAAGGCATAAAGGGCTTTCTTTTCGTTCATAGACATTCTCATAGATAAATCCTCCTTGAAATTGTGAAATTAAAAGCGACAGAGACTTCACAAGGAAATACCTGTCGCTTTGCTTACGGTATGAAATTGTGGGGTCTGAACTTGCTGAATTGTCCAGTCTTTTACCTCTACTTAGTAGGTGGGAAGAATGGGCTGTGGAAGATTTCGCACATCATCAGAACGCCCATTGTAAAGCCATACTTGAATTGGACTTCATTGGTTATGTTGCCCTCGTCTGCGTGACTGTCGCAGAGCTTTTCAAGCAAGGCGTAGTCCTCTTTGCTTAGCTTGTCCTCGAAGAAAGACATAATCCTTGCAATCTCCCCGGTGGCTTCACGGAACTTGTCGGACTTTGGTACGACATTCTCGCTTGCGTAAATCTCGCCATTGAACAACGCTTCTAAAATCATAAAATTTAACTCCTTTCTCAGCAGTAAATCAGTTCGCCCTTGATGGTTTCCTCTGCCTGTGCAACGCAAGCGTTCATCTGGCGAACCCATTCGATTTGGTTTTCTGCTTTCAACTGCTCCGTCACGCCGTATGCTTTTGCAAGCTGCGGAATGATGATTTCCAGTCGCTTCTTGGCGGCTTCCTCAATCTCCGCACAATGCTCATAGAGCGTTTCGGACAGTACCATGTCGGAAAAGAGGATGGGGTGTGCCAGTCGCAGATACTCCTTTCTCATTCGCCCCCATTTTCCGAGACGGATATTCGGCTTTGCCAGTTTGATGTCGGGTACATAGTAGTCTCCGCACTTGATAAAATTGAGTTCCATAGTGTTTTCCTCCTTGAAAATATATTTTGTTTATTACGCACATCGGGATTTTTCGGCTTCTGCTTCGGCAGCTTCTTTTTCCTTTTTACGCTGTCTGTATCTGCGGACAGTTTCATTTCTGCGGTCTTTGCGTTCCTGCTCTTTGAGTTCTGCCAGTCGCTTTTCTTCCTCTTGCCTTGACAGGACTTCATCTTCGGTATCTTCCACCACAAACTGACCGATGAAATTGAAGTAGAGGTCAATGCGCTGGGTGCGGTTGGCGGTTCTGCCGCCAGTCGCTTCATAGACAACGATTTTGTCAATAAACTCATTGAGCATGGTCTGTGTGATTTCCGTAAAGTCACGGTATCGCTTTACCAGTCGGACAAACATTTCTCCGCTTTCTTCCTCTTGCCGGAGTTCGCTGATCTTCGCTTCGATTTCAGCGACCCTTGCTTCAAGCTCCTGTTGCTCGGTGTCATACTGAGCCATGAGCTTTTCAAACTGTCTGTCGGGTATCTTGCCGGATGCGTTGCCCTCATAGAGTTTTTTGATGAAATTATCCAGTTCTGCAATACGCTTTTTTGCGGTTACAAGCTCCTTTTTGCTGTCGGTCTGCACAACTGCTTGACTGGCACTTGTAAGCTCTTTGACTTGCTGTAAAAATGCCTGTTCATCTTTCAGCACATAGGCGGCAACCTTGCGGATAGCTTCATCCACCAGACTGTCCAGAGTGGATGCCTTGATAAAGTGCATCGTACACTCGCCGTACATGGATTTGTAGGTTGGACAGCGGAAGTTGCTGTCTGCATCGTAGGTTTTTCCGTCTGCTCTGTGCTGTGAATGTGGGCTTGCATAAGACAGGCGTTTTCCACAATCCGAACAGTAAAGCAGTCCAGACAAGCGGTGGGAGTAAGTCCCGTTAGCCAGAGTACGCTTTGTTTTCCTGCGGAGCTTCTGTGCCAGATGCCATGTTTCTTCATCGACAATGGCTTCATGGGTATTCTCAAAGATGATAAGTTCATCGGGTCTGGCTTTTCTTCGCTTCTTGGTCTTGAAGTTCTCGCAGATGGTCTTTCCCAACACGGTATGCCCCATGTATTCCTGCTTTTCAAGAATATAGGCAACTGCGGTACAGTTCCAACGATATGGGTCATGGTAGCTGTGGTTTCGGCTCTCTCCATGCTCGGACTGTTCCAGATATGCAGACGGTATCAGCACCTTTTCCTCGGACAGCTTATTTGCAATCGCCTTTGTCCCCATACCGTCAATAATCATCTGGAATATTCTGCGGACTACCTTTGCGGCTTCCTCGTCAATCAGCAGATGGTTCTTGTCCTCCGGGTCACGCTTATAACCATAAGGGATAGCACCGCTGCATCGTTTTCCGTCCTGCATCCTTGAACGGAAGATAGCACGGATTTTGTTGCTTGTGTCCTTTGCGTACCACTCGTTCATAATGTTCAAAAACGGAGTGAAGTCATTTTCGCTTGGATTGGCACTATCCACGCCGTTGTTGATTGCGATAAATCGGACACCTTTTTCGGGAAACATGATTTCCGTATAAAAGCCGACTTTTAGATAGTTACGCCCAAACCTCGACATATCCTTTACGCAGACAATATCGACTTCTCCTGCTTCGACTGCGGCAATCAGAGACTGAAATCCGGGGCGGTTGAAGTCAACGCCACTATAACCATCGTCCGTGAAATGGCGGATATTCTTAAATCCCTGTGCCTTGGCATACTCCTCCAGATATTTCTTCTGGTTGGTGATACTGTTGGATTCGCCCTGCATTTCATCGTCACGGCTCAATCGCTCATAGAGGGCTGTGTACTTAGTTTTCTTGGTTTCCATTGGCTTCCTCCTTTCTGGAAAATTCATATAGGGTACAGAAAAAGCCACATGGCAGAAGATTTTCGTCTTACCGTGTGACTTTTTCTCTGTCCTATATTATTGTAACCCTTCGGGTCAGTCACGACGTAGCTGCTGTGCATCTGCATCAGATTCGGTTTGAGCCAGAAGCGGGTCTTACCGGAACCGGAGCCGCCAATCACCAGTACATTTTTGTTTCTGGCAGTCTTGGGGTCCTTGGGGCGGCTGTTCATGGTCAGGCTCTCCGTTTTCGTCAGAATCACATTGTTCTGAAATACAGGATCAACGTAAGGTGCAATATCCTCACGGGTTCCCCATGAAGCGTTTTGTCAAGTGCTTTTTTGAGTTATTGACGCAAATTATCGTGAAAGTGCGAAAGTGCAAAGTGCAAAGGGTCTGCGTTTTGCGCTTTCAGCTTGCGGGTTCGGGCGGCTGCTTCTTCTTGATGAAGTTGTACCATTGACCGCCGACACGCCTTGCGCCTAAAATGCCGCCCATGTTGCGCTTGGCGTTCTGTACCGTCCTTTCGGATATTCCGGCTTCGGCTGCGGCTTTTACAATGTCCTCGCTGGCAAGCTCTTTCCCGTCTGCAAGTAGGTCAAGTATCAGCCTTTCAGCCTGTTCGGTTTTGGTGGCGTTGTTGCCGCCCGCGCCGGACAGCAGCTCGTCGGCGGTGATGTCGTATTCGCCTACCCACGAAAAGCCCGTTTCCGGGTCAAGGCAAAAGGCAACGGGCTTGCCCTCCGGCGCAAGGGAAGATTTGTCATGGACGATAACGCGCACATTCGGCTCACGCTTCACGCGCCCGATTAAAAGCACGCTCCGGGCGGCGGCTCGGAAGTCGATAGAACCTAATCCCCGGTACGCGCTCTGTCCTCCGGCTGCTTTGTTCAAATGCCCGATAAGGATAACGGCACACCCGGTACGCTCGGCAACATCGGCAAGGCGGCGGAACATGGGGCGCACTTCGTTCGCCCGGTTCATGTCGGTTTTTTCGCCCATATACGCTTGTATGGGGTCAAGGATAATCAGACGCGCCCCGTTCTGTACGATTGCTTTCTCTATGCGCTCGTCAGATAGGGTAAGCTCCCGTTTTGCTTCATCAATCACAAGCACCCGGTCAAGGTCTGCGGCGGCTTCTATCAAGCGGGGCTTGACGGTATCTCCCAAACCGTCCTCGGCAGTCTGGTAAATCACTTGGAACGGCGGCAGGGGCTTCATGTTCGGAAGCTCCCGCCGGTGGTGCAGGCGGCGGCAAGGCGTAGGGCAAAAGTGGTCTTGCCCTCGCCGGGATTGCCTTGCACAATGGTTACTTTCCCAAAGGGGATATACGGCTCCCATAGCCATTCAACGGTCTGTGTGTCAACCTCGCTCATGCGGATAATCTCAACGGTTTCTTCCTGCGGCGGCTCTTTCAAGCCGTAAATCGCTTCCCGGATATACTTCCCGTCCGCGATTTCTGCCCGGTGCTGCAATACCTCGTTCCAGTCCTTGTAAAGCGGCACAAGGCGGTGAACGGTCAAGCCCTCCGGCACAAACTCCGCAAGGCGGCTGCAAGCGTCGCTTCCGGCTTGGTCGCTGTCAAGGCAGAGGTAAACGGTCTTGATGTTCGAACGGTCAGAGAGGAAACGCAACAGGGCTTTTTCTCCCACGCCGCCCAATGACAAATAGCTCTGTTTCTGCCATGCCTTTTTGAACAGGCAGAGAAAAGATAACAGGTCAACCGGGGCTTCAAAGACAAAAAGCCTGTCGCCCTCGCCCCGGTAGCAGAAATTAAAGGCTTTGTCGCTGCCTTTTACATCAAGCCGGAAGTTTTCCCGCCGTTCCCTTGCTGTGGGCGTAGCGCGGTATTCCGTCCTCGTCCCGCCCCACAAATACGGCGTTGTGGTGGGCTGTGTCCTCGTAAATATCGCCGCGGGCAAAGAAAAAGCCCGTCACATCTTCATCAATGCGGCGGGCTGCTGTGAGGTAATTCCTCGCTGTTCGGTTGTCGGTGTTCCGGGGTGGTAGCCGGAAGTTGGAGAGGGGCGCGGGGCTTGGTCTGTCCGGCGGTAGGGCGGCTCCTTTCTCGCCTGTGAGAAGTTCAACAGCTTCGGTAAAGCTCTTGCTGAAAAACTCCATGACAAAATCAACGGGGCCGCCGCCTTTGCTCTGGCTGTGCCTGTACCATTTGTTTCCCCGGACGGTCAGGCTGTCGTGCCGCTTCCAGCGGTATTCATTTCCGGCACGGGTAAGCTGCTCGCCCTGTGATTGCAGGAAAGAAACAAGGTCGGCTTGGTTGGCGCGGTCTATCTGTTCTTGGGTGTAGTACATAAAAGTTCAACTCCTTTCAGCGGTCTATATCATGCCGTTTGGTGCGGCTCTGCGTCTGCTCCGGCTGGTCGGCGCGGAGTGCAATATCCACGCATTTGCGGATTTTTTGAAGCTCTGAAACATTTGTGCGGGTATCTTTCAGTTTAGTATAATCGCTGTCCCTCTGTGTTTTGAGGTCAGCATATTCCTGTTCCCATTCCGCAATAGGCAAGGTCTTTGTTCCTTTCGGCAGATTTGCATGGAGATAGCGACTTGCTGCGTTCCATAGGGTCAGCTCGGCGCGGTGGGCTTCCTCGTACTTGTCGCGCTTGTTTGTCCAGCCGTTTTGCAGCTTTTTCAGTTCATCGTGAATGGGCTTGTACTCTGTGTAGTTCTTCCCGTATTCAATTAGCTTTTGTAGCTTCTTCATGCGTTCCTCGGCGGTTTTCATTCCTGCCCGGATTGAATAGGCTCTATCACTGACAGAGGAAAGAGAAGCGTCCAGCTCGTCAAGATTAGAGATGCCATGCTCGGAGAGATAGTTGACCGCTGCCGCTATGGTTTTCAGTTCATCGGCTGTGTGCTGTTGTTGCCAACGCTGCGAATACTTCCGGCTCTTTTCTCTCTGAACGCTCAAATACTTCATCAACAGATTTGCAAGGTTGGGAGATTGCGGCGGCTGCTTCGGGGCGGTTTCCCACACTTTGAACAGGTCGGCAATCCATTCTTTGAGCTTGCTAACCTGCGCCCGGATTTCCCGTATAAGGCGGTTTGCTTTTTGGATATTTCGGTTCAGTTCGCCTTTCTCGGTGGCTACACCTTTCTTCTCCATTTGACAGGCGGCTACGCCCATATGGACGGTCGGTATTTCGTCAATGCCGCGCTCGGCGTTACTGCGGTGGTCGATACGCTCCGGGCTTCCGGCACGCTCAAGATAGTCGTTTGAAATATCAGCCCATGCCTTGCGCCAAACAAGCGCATTCTCTTGGCTGTTCCAGCCCGTGAGGTCAACCTTGTGCGTCTTATATCTGCCGCTTGGCAAGCGGATACGCTCACCGTTTTCATCAAGGTCATATTCCTTTTTGGACTTTGCCGCCCACGCGCCGCGCTCGTCAAGGGGGCGCATAGTCAGCATGATATGACAATGGGGATTGCCGCTGTCGGTGTCGTGAATGGCAAAATCCACACACATTCCTCTGGAAACAAATTGAGAGGAACAGTATTTCCGGACAAGCCGGATCTGTTCCTCTCTGGATAATTCTATGGGGAGTGCTGCGTCAATCTCACGCGCAAGCTGGGCGTTCCCGGCTTTCTCGTAAAGCTCCACGCTGTTCCACAAGGTTGAACGGTCAGAGAATGAGGGCGGCGCGAGGGGCGGCAGCATGATTTCTGTATGGACAACGCCGCCTTTGCGAGTGTAGTCATGGGTCATTCCGTCCCATTCGTTTGTCAGCTTTTCGCCGCTTCGGTAGGCGGCGGCAACGGCTGATTTGCCTTTTCCTCGGCTCACAATGCCGATGTTCCAATGGTAAATGGCTATGGGTATCACCTCCCGGATAGGATGATAAAACCCTCAAAAATGGTACAGACGCCAAAGGCGGGTGTACTGTTTTTGTGGGTGTGCAGGGATAGCCGCGAAGCGGCGCAAGGGGTGCAGCCCCTTGTTGCGGCAAAGCCGCCATATCGGAGCGCGGGGAAATCTCCCTGTGCGGAGATAAGCCCTCGGCAGAGCGCACACGCCCGTAAGGGTGTATAAGTGCGCCCTTAGTTCCTAAGGGATTTTCAGCTTGTCGTTTCCTCGGCTCGTTTTTTCAAAAACTCCTGTGCTGGCTCGCTCGTCAGGGCAAGCCGGAAAAAGGTCTGCGCATCCTCGTCCGGCATGGCAATAAGCTCCGGCACAAGGCTTTCCATGAAGCCGCCGCGCTTGCAAAGCCTGTGGTTTCTCGCCTTGCGTTCCTCGACGGATAGCTTCTGCTTGATGATTTTCTCCCGGTTCTCAAGCTGCCGGATTTTCTTCTTTCCGTCCTCAATCTCGGCTTGCAGCTCCTCGCGGGTTTTCTCTCTTGGCTTTGTCATGGTTGGTCGCTCCTTTCTGCTCATAAGCATAGAAAAAGGACAGTCGATTTTCTCGGCTGCCCTTGTGGGTGGCTATTCAATTTTAGTCTGCTGTTTTCAAATATATAAAATAGCTTGCTGTTCCGCCATAGCCATTTTCAGTATTCCATTCAGCTGTTACTTCATAAATATATCCGCCCAGTTTAAGAGTGAGTACGTTTCCAACAATAGTTACATCTTCGCTGTTTGCAGCAGGCTCTCCCCAATGTTCGTCACTCCAGCACTGCACACTTAAAATTGTATCTGGGTCTTCTGTAAATCTTAATGTAGCTGTTGTTTCTGTTGTTTCAAATGGCGGGGACAACAGATCCTTGCACTCTAACGGGTGTGGGCTATCAGCTATTGTGCTTTCAGCAGTTCCGTCAATATTTGTTTTTTGCCACGAATAAGTTCCTAATACTGCACCGATAGCGGTTTCGTCACTCACAACGCTTAATGTGGGCGGTTCTTCCAAAATTATATTGGCAGTCCCAGAGTTTAGTAATTCATTTGCATAGTTGTTGAGTGCTTCACATGGCTCATATTTTGTCTTATAACCGATACCGTCAATGACAATAAATGGGTTATACGCCATAATATCTGTTTGTGTACCGTCTACCATAGTCAAGGTAAAAACAACGCCTTGTCCAGCATACTCTGTGTAAGAATTATCCTCATTATAGACAACAACATCATTCAAATATTCAACTAATTCTTGGATATTTTCAATCTCAATCGTTTTGTCTGGCGGTGTTAATAACACTTTAGCGGAA
Organism: Blautia sp. AM28-27; assembly: GCF_003480905.1. NCBI lineage: Bacteria > Bacillati > Bacillota > Clostridia > Lachnospirales > Lachnospiraceae > Blautia > Blautia sp. AM28-27. The sequence goes on along the minus strand of NZ_QUJK01000001.1, from coordinate 413,059 downwards.
ACAATCTGCGCTGCGTCCAAATCCTTATACGGTTTTTTCCCCTGTTGTGAAAAAAATACGATTACCGCGATACCTACTAAAATGATACAAGCTATTGCAATCATCAATCTCTTTTTTCTCATGGAACAAGCCTCCTGTTCTTCTCTGTTACTTGTATAGATGAAAAAATTGAAAGGAAGTTTCACTATCTATAAATATCATAGCACATGGTTATGAATAAATCCACCTCATTTCAGCCTGTCAGTGGCCTTGTTTTCTCTGGCAGACCGCCGCGCAGCTTCCCGCCGTTCCTCGTTGTATGGGGCGGTCAGACGGAAAGAGAAGCGCCCCTTTGCAATCTCAAACTCCATGCAGCCCGTTTCGGGGTCTGCGTCGGTCTGGCGGCACTGGTCGGGGTGCTGTCTGGTGTAGGCGGCAAGCCGCTTCTTTAAGTCGGTGTTGTGGGTGCGGATATGGATAAGGGGGTCTTTCTCGTCAAACCAAATATCGGTGGTCTTTTCCTGCTTCGTAAGCCCTGTTCTCATGTAAGCTCCTTTCTGCGCCCCTGTTACGCAATAGGGGCATTTTTCGGGTGTTTTTTCCGGCTCTTGACTTGGGGGAAATGAGGATTTTCAAATAGAAACCGTCCAGACAGGGAATGGTTCGTCGGGGCGGCTGTTATCGCAAGATTTCCGTTTTTTCCGGCTCTTGACCGTCAGACGCAGATAAACGCGAACTGTCGGCAAGTACCAGTTTGAGCAGCTTGTCGCGGAACGTTTCTGTGCTGCTGTGATTGAAAAACAACTCCGCAACAATGGTCTGCCCGTTCCTCTGGGTTGTGATGATACTGTCGGGGGTCTGTTCTGCCATAGGCGGCTCCTTTCTTTGGGCGCAAAAGAGGGATTTCCCGTAGTTCGGAAAATCCCTCTTGGTTGACGGTTATTCTGTTTTACTGTGTGGGCTGTGCGGCGGCAGCCTGTGCCTTTCGCCTTGCCCGGTATTCCCGCGCTTTCATGCGGTCATACTCCCGCTGCTTTTCAAGGTTTCGCGCCCGGTACTCCCTTGAATACTGCCGGTGGTATGCGCGGCTCTTTTCCTTTTTGGCTTCTTCGATTTCCTCCCGCATTTGCCGGATTTCCTGCTCGGTCGGCTCTGCAAGCTGTGTCACTTCATTCTCAAACTTGCCGATATAATTGAAATATATGCTGATGTGCTGGATTGCGTATCTCGCCCTTTTCTGGTCGCGCTCATGCACTTCAATCCGGCTGATAAACTCGTTGAGAATGGCGGGGGTCAGGTCGGTAAAGGCGGCATGGCGTTCTGTCAGCTTCAAAAACTTCTGCGCCCGTCCTCCCGCGTTCTCATAAGCGGATAGCTGCTCTTGGAGCGTGGCAAGCTCCGCTTTCAGCGCATAGTATTCTTCCGAATACTTCTGCGACATTTGCTCATAACGGTCTTGCGGGATAGTGCCGAGGGCGTTGTCCTCATAGAGCTTATTCAGCACCTTGTCAATCTGTTCAAGGCGCGTCGTGATTTGCGGAATACGCTTCTGCTGCTTTTTGGTCTGGTCGGTCTGCTGCATGGCAAGGTTCTTTTTCACTAAGGCTTCAAACTCCGCCCGATTGCTGATAGAATAGTCCTCGATTTTCTTCAGCACTTCTGCGATGGTCTGCATGAGCAAGTCCGCGTCCATGATGTGCGGGGAATTGCATTTCGGATTTCTGGCTTTCCCCTTGTGGTACTCGCTGCAATAGGCAACATGCCGCTTGCCGCCGTTTCGGTAATCTATACGAATGTGCATTTTTGCGCCGCAGTCCTTACAGAAAAGCAAGCCGGACAGAGGGTGGATTTCCCCGTCCCCGTTGGGGCGTTTGACGGGTGCGTTTTCCAAAATCCGCTGTACGGTTTCAAAATCGCTGCGGCTGATAATCGGCTCATGCACATTTTCTGTGATGTGCCACTGACTCTGGTCTACATAGTGGTTATGTTTATCTCGGAAATGCTTTGTGGTCTTGAAGTTGACCACATCGCCGCAATACTCCTGCCGTGTGAGGATATTGGTCAAGGTGACTTTGTTCCACTTGCAGCGGTTATCCTCGTTGAGCGTCTTATTTTTACAGGTTCCCCACCCGCGGTCTTTCATGTAGAAAGTGGGGGTTGGGATTTGCTCCTGTGTCAGATATATGGCGATTTGATTGCGGTTCTTCCCACCGATAAACAGACGGAAAATCAAACGGACAACCTCGGCGGCTTCTTCGTCGATTATCCAAAAATCCTTGTCGTCCGGGTCTTTGACATAGCCGTAAGGGGCTTCGGTGACAATCGGCTTTCCACTCATGCCTTTGGTCTTAATGCCCGTTTTCACTTTCTTGCTGATGTCCTTTGCGTACCACTCCGACATGATATTGATAAAGGGCGCAAACTCCAATGTGTCGGGCTTCTCGCTGTCAATGCCGTTGTTGACCGCGATAAAGCGCACATTGTTCCGTCTGAATATCTCCATAGCGTTTCCGACTTGGAGATAGTCACGCCCCCAGCGGGTAAGGTCTTTCATAATGCAGACACCGATTTTCCCGTTTTCCACATCGTCCATCATGCGGGAGTATGCGGAACGGTCAAAAAACCTGCCGCTTTCGTCATCGTCGATGTAGTGCCGGATATTCGTCAGCTTTAACTGTCTGGCGTAGCTTTCCAGAAATTTCTTCTAATTCTGTATGCTGTTGCTCTCGCCGCCGTCCCTGTCCTCGTCGCCCACGGAAAGGCGGGAGTAAAGGGCTGTAATTTTGCTATAATCAGTCATGTGCATAACCTCCTGTGCGTCCATGTATGTGTCATTTACACTTAAAATTATGCACTCCAGCGGGCCGAACCATATTCCAAACCATGTCGATATTTCTTGGCGTTCTTGCTTTTAAGATACACCGCCAGCCTCAGACTGCCTCCACAACACAGCCCTACCAACAAGTCCAATGGATGCAGGCTTGGCCAGAAACTTTCCAGCGCCCCAGGCAGAACCGCAATCAGCGAAAGAAACTTTTCTGAAGCATCCGCCCCTTTTGCCATTCGCCATGCCTCTCCAAAATTGGTAGCAAACAGTCCCATCAGGATATACGGCATATTCAGCAAAATGAGCTTTTTGATGTCCAATGTCTTTTTCATCGTTCCAGCTCCTTTCGCTTGGTGCGATCCACCACAGCATTTTTAACCATCTCTTTGAACTGGTTAAGTTTTGCCAGTACGGACGAGCGCTCTGTTTTCGTTGCCTTTTTGACCTTTTTGTTGGTGTACTCTGTAAAAGCTGCTGTCAGAGTATCTGCATCACGGCCTTTGAAAAAAATTAGGTACTTTGGCGGAGAACTGCTGCGGTCCTTTTTCACCGCATAATCCACACCATATTTCCGGGCGATTTTCTCAAACTCCTTGATAGAGGGGTCTGTGATCTCAATGTTGGATATTCCCTGATTCTGCCCGACAAGCTGCTTCACAGTCTGTTTTCCATGCGGAACAACCGGCGCATCACGGCTTCTCTGTTTTTCCAGCTTCTTTTCCTTTCGATGTGCCATGTACTTGCTTATGGCAGCCTTAAACATTCTGCCGGTAAACTTTGTTCCACTGACAACCAGCGTCAAAGTTCTGTTTTCCACTTCTTCCTGCATTTTCTCGCCTCCTTTCCACGAAGTTTGCAGGGAATCTCTTTTTTTGCTAAGGCGGAACCACCAGCCGCCGCAGAAGATAACGCTTCATACCGCCCTCCTTAGCGTAACTGGTCAGAATGGTCATAGTGCAGATTGCCCTGGCGTACCTTTGCGTGGCTCAAAATCTTAATCTGCCCCTTTTCCTGACTATCCAGTGCTTTTTCATAACCGGTATCCGACAGGAACAGGCGGGTTCGTTCGCCTTTCCAGCCAACAGGAGAATCGTTCGTCAGCACATCAAAAATAATCATGTGCCGGGTGTCCTCCGCAAAACGCTGGAGGTCCATATATCCATGACCATGATAATTCTGCGCTCCTGCCTTTGCCCGCATTTCTTCCATCAGCTGCCCTATGGTCTTTCCCTCAGACATCATGCTTGCTCCTTTCTCCCGGCAGTTCCGGGCAATAAAAAAGCGACCATTTACCAGCCGCCATACAGATCGTGATTTACTTGTGAGGTGTAATGATTGCTTATCGTGGTCGGTGCATTGAACAGAACGGTCAGAAGATACTGCTTCATGTTACGAATTTCCGTGGTGTTCTTCTGTAAACAGTCCATGACAAACTCAATGTGCGAGTTATCCAGCTTCAAGAATCTGGAACGAACGATTTCATGCGGAAAATCACTTCCTGCAATACGGGTGGTCTTTCGCTTTGCACAGACCGTTTCCACGATTAGCTCCACAATCTCATCCAAATCCTCCCGATAAGTTTCATACTGCTGACACAGGTATTCATACCCGATATTCTCCTGAATCAATTCCCGATAACTCTCTATCTCTGTGAGTGACATCGCATCCCTTCCTTTCCGTTCCGGCAGACAATCTGCCGCGCAATCCCGGAAGGGAATGGAATCGGTACTTGATCCATAAATATTTTGTTTTTGAGTATTTGATTTCTCTATATTTAATTCTGCGGGCTTTTCCGTATCCGGTTTATCCATATACGGGTTTTCCGTATCTGGTGAATCCGTATCCGGTTTTCTAAGCTGTGGCTGCTCGTATATAACATACTCTGTATCGCTGATGCGTCCCTGCCGGTCACGCAGCTTGTGCCGCACAATGTAACCGGCAGCCTCCAATTCCCGCAACGCAGCGCCTATGGCATCCACGCCCTCCTTACAGATCTTTGCAAGACCACGGGTGGTGTAATTCCAGTCCTCTGGCAAAGATAACATCATGGAAAGCAGTCCCTTGGCTTTTAACGACAGGTTTGCATTTCGTAAATGATGATTGCTCATCACGGTATAATCACGGGTCCGTTCAATGCGAAAAACGGCCATCGACCTCACTCCTTCCGAATTTTGGGTACAAAAAAACCGCAATCCTCATTCCAAAGAATTGCGGTGTTCAACACTTTTCAAATTTTCTTGCATAGAACCAAAACAGCGGCTTTCGAGGACGCGCCTCTGTAAATGGCTCCTCCTGGGCGAAAGGAAGTGTTTGCATCACTCGGTCAATATCCGTTGATTCCATGTCATGCTGAGATTTGCAATCTTCCCGGATTGCTTCTTGAATTTCCTTTACCGTACACATAGTCATTCCTTTCCTTTCGTTGTATGGGTTTATGAGCGGCGGCGTTTTCCCGGTTTGAAATCGAGGATATGTCCCTCAATCACACGAGCGTAACGCTTGATCTTAATCTCCCGACGCTGCTGGCTTTGCAGAGCAGCCTGATACCCGTCCTCGGTCAAAAACAGCCGCATTTCCTCTCCGGGGCTGCCGTAAGCTGTGCTGGGACGCAGGACGGAAAACTCAATCATCCAGCGGGTGTTATCCCAAAACCTCTCTACGGCGAGAATGTTATGTCCTTTCAGCTCACGGGCTGAAATATCCATCATAGGCGGCTCCTTTCATCGTTCCTGGTCTCTCTGACGCTTTTTCTGCCATGCCTCCAGCAACTTGATGATGGTTTCCTGCATCCGCTGGGGCGTATAGCTTTTAGGGAAATACTTCCGCAAGGTGTCAGAGGTAAATGTCACTCGGTCCAGATCGCTTTTCTTTTCCTCACCCATGATGACACGCATCATATCGAGGGTCAGATGCCCCTCCTGACTGTATTTCTTGAGCCGCTGGGCTTGAGAAAGAGAAGGGGTAGCCTGTTCGCTGTCCATCGCGTCCAACAGGTCTACCTGTTCCTCCTTTTTGAGAAAGGACAGCTCATAGGCAGGGTTCAGGGCAATCTTCTTTTCATCCACCATATCCATCAATTCAGGAATCAGCTCTGTCAGACGGATATAGCGCTGAACTTGATTTCTGCTTGAACCAGCCTGCTGAGCCAATATTTCATCGGCTCTCAACTTCGTCCCAACTTGGGACGAAGTTAAATCAACTCGCTCTCCCTGATGTTTCATGGCATCCAGCTTCATCTTGTAGGCAAATGCTCTTTCACTGGGGAGCAGACTTTCTCGTTGCAGGTTGCTGTCAACCATAATGATCGTGGCGGCATCATCATCCAAATCCCGAACAATGACCGGCATGGTCTCCTTTTCTGCCAGCTCACTGGCTCTGTGCCGCCTGTGTCCGGCTACCAGCTCATAACCGCCCTCCGGGTCCGGTCGAGCAATCGCCGGAACCAGAACGCCATACTGCTTGATACTGTCTGCGGTCTCCATCATGGCTTCGTCATCCTTGACTTTGAATGGATGCCCTTTGAACGGGTGCAGTTCCGACAGCGGGATTTCTACTACTTTTTCTCTCTGAGCATCGGCACGGCTCTCCTCCGTAGAAAACAGATCATCTACCGATGCCAGTTCTACTTTTTTCGCGCTGCTTTTCAAGTTTCAACACCTCCTTCGTCAGATTTCGATACCCCTCTGCCACCTTACCGCCAGGGTCATGGACGAAAATGCTTTTTCCCTCTGCGCTAATTTCCTTTGCACGGACAGAGTGTGGAATCTCCGTTCCAAAGACTTTGATTTTACTTCCATAGGTGTCCCGCAGCAAAGCAGCAATCTCTTTGGCAAAGTTGGTGCGGTTATCCACCATCGTCAGCAGGATACCGTCAATCTGGAGCTTTGGATTGATCTGCCGTTTTACCTTGCTGACCGTAGATAAAAGCTGTTCCAGTCCTTTGGCGGGCAGATACTCTGCCTGAACGGGAATTATGATCCTGTTCGCAGCAGCCAGCGCATTGACTGTAAGCATCCCCAACGAGGGCTGACAGTCAATCAGGATATGGGAATATTGTCCCTTCAGTGTGTCCAGATATTGCCGTAAAACCGTTTCACGGCTCATGGCGTTTACCAGAGAAACCTCCATACCGGAAAGCTGAATATCCGCAGGCATCAGGTCAACGCCTTCTGCATGATGCAGAATACCTTCTCCGGGGCGTATAGGCTGATCCATCAGAATTTTGCCCATTGCATCCGACAGTGTAAATGGCAGCTTGTCCGGTTGCGGATTTCCCAAGCTGATTGTCAGACTTCCTTGTGGGTCCCCGTCGATTAGAAGCACTTTCTTTCCGGCCTGTGCCAGACCTATTCCCAAGTTCGCACAGGTTGTTGTTTTGCCAACGCCGCCTTTCTGGTTGGCGATGGCGATGATTTGTGTGTTCATGACTTCACCTCATTTCTAATTGTTGCTGTTGTTTCTGGAAATAGAAAAAGCCGCCACTTCAAAATCATAAAGTGACGGCCCTTTCTAATGCCGGAATCTCTGAAACAAAAAAGCACCCAGTTATTTGTTACTGAGTGCCTGCATTAGAATCGTATTTAATTGTTCAGATTTGGTCAGATTATGCCAAACCCTCCAGCGAAAAATCCGGTGTCTGAGAGTGCCAAATCACCCTCAAAAATACCCCCGAAATTGCTCTCTGGTTGTCCTATTTTTTAACCACTAAGGCCGTTTTTTGACCCCATTTTTGCCGGTTGTCCTATATTTAACCACTAAAAATTGGGTGAAATCCGCTCTCGTTTTGCCAAATTTGGTCAAACCATATCAGCCCGTTTAGATATAGCAAAAGCCCGGAAAACCTTGGCTTAACAGTGATAAGGAACTAATTTACTTATCAACTGTTAGCTGACGGTTTCCGGGGTGCATACGGACAAATCCCGTCTGATTTCCAACAGGAAGTCAGACGGGATTTTCGCTTTATATTACGAATTATGGAGGACATACCATGAAAACCTTAATATCTTGTGCCTACAATATGGATAATTGCTGTGTGGAAGTGAAATTCAGCGACGGCAGTATGATTGCGATTGACACTATCGCCGTTGAGAACGAGATTGCTGACAATATGTATCAGCGGTCAGAGCTGGATTATTTGATCTACAACGCTCCTTTGGAGTATGCAGACCTTATCTTGAACGGCGATCCCGAAACCTATTTGAAAACTGTAACAGAATACAAGCCTTGGGATAGCTGACAACACGCTGCCCGCAGGAGAAAATCCTGCGGGCGTTTTTCTGTTTATATTATTTCCCTCCGTTGGATCTCAATTTAGGAAAGAAGATGACAATCTTGAAGCCCTTTCCCCACTGGGAAGCTGCTTCCAGATGAAGATTTAGATCGTCGGCCATCTTCTTAACCAGGTAAAGTCCCATACCGGTAGCCTTCTTTCTGCTGTCAGTAGAATCCCCGGTAAAGCCCTTTTGAAAAATGTACGGCAGATTATATTTTTTTACGCCAATGCCGTTATCTTCAACAGAAAGGATATCTGCGGTCTCCGAATGTATCACGGAAATTGTAAGCATGGGACTATCGCTGCTATATTTGATGGCATTGCTAACGATTTGTCCCAACATAAACTGAAGTCCTCTACGGTCTGTATAGACTGTTTCAGATTGCAGTTTGTTGAGAATGACAAACTGCTTCTCTTCAAGAAGTGGGGCATAGTCCTCCAGAACTTCACCCAAGCAGTCATTCAAATTGACATCCTCAAATCGGTAATCCTTTGTACTGCTCTTCAACCGGGCATAGTACAGCATCTGCGTGACATCCTCCTGAAGCTGACTGCGGACATAATCCAGCTTTGCTTGCAGGGAAGGAGAGATTTCATCGTTCCGGTTATCCAAGAGCATGGTCAGCAACGATAGGGGCGTTTTCGCTTCATGTGCCCAGCCCTCCACATATTCTTCATAGTCCTGTAGGGCATCTGCCATACTGTTACTCTCAGTTTTGTGTTCCTGTAAAACTGATGCCAGAAGCCGGATAGATTCTCCTTCTTCCCGGCTGATGGCACTGAGCAGCCGTTCCTCGTTGCAGATGGTAGGATCACTGAGGAAATCCCGGAACAGTTCTCGGCGGGTAGTCTCCCGCTTGTTTAGTACAAACAGAATCGCTGAAAACAAAAGGAGGCTTGTCAGAACTACTAACCCAATCAAGGGTTGAAATGCCTGAATGTCAGAAATCCAAAGAATGATAGCACAAAAGCAATCCACGCCCAACAGCAACAATAGCCAGGGGTAGTATCGCTCTGTTATGCGCCAAAGCTGCTTCATGGAGCCACCCCCGTTTCCAGACGATAGCCCATCCCACGAACCGCAACGATTCGCTGCTTCATCTCAAGACCGGACATCGTCTTTTTCAGCCTGGTCAGATTAACCTGCAAGGCATTTTCGTCTATGTATTCCGTGGTTCCCCATAGTGCTATGCAAAGTTGCTCCGTCGTGACCAGAGCATCGCCGCCGGACAAAAGAGCAACCAACAGTTTTCCCTGATTTTTTGGAAGCACGACAGAGGTATTATGAATATAAAGCGTGTAGGTCTGCTGGTCTAACAGGAAATCTGGTCCCTCTATGAGATTGGTACGGCCTTCATACCTTTTGAGAATATTGGATACCCTGGCAAGAAGCCGGTCTTTTCTGCACGGCTTCGTCAAATATTCATCGGCACCCAAGTGGAACGCTTGCAGTTCATCCTTTACCTGATCTCTGGAAGTTAGTACCAGGACGGGGATAGCGGTTTTATTCTTTAGTTCCTGGCAGATTTGAAAGCCACTGATCTCCGGCAAATTCAGGTCTAAGATCACAAGGTCAGGACGGAGGGCTGCCAGGAGCCGAGCGGCATCTTCAAACTCGGTGATTGCCTCCGCAAGATACCCGTCCTTTTGGAGCATATTGCAGAGTTCTTCCCGCATATAGACTTCATCTTCCACAACAGCAATTCTTTTCACGACAGCACCTCCTTCCAAATTATTCTTCTCTCTGCGGCTGCATCAGTGTCAGCAAATACCGATCACTGGAGTGCTTGACCACTCTCATATAAATATATTCTATCACGCAAAGCAGCAAAATCATAGTAGCAGATACAAGCAGCATTTCAGGCACTGTCCCACGGGTTCGGGACGAGAGTATCCCTGTAAACAACGCTCTGACTCCAAACAGACTGCTGACAGCTGCAACCAATACAGGAAGTCCCATAAACCACGCAATCTGCTTTCCGGCAGACTGGCAAAGGCTTTCGTAAGTGGCTCCCAGGCGGATCAGGGTCTGGTATCTACGCCCGGTTTTCTGCTGGCTCATCAGGAACTGAACACCCACAATGGTGTTGGCAACCACCAAGAACACAATCGCCAGATAGAGGGTAATATAGATGGATGCTACGGTGTAGAAAAGCTGGCGGCCCATATTCTGAAGATAGCTTTCATATTCGATACCTATTTTGTCCAGCTTCTCGTTCAGATCGGAATAGGCAGTCATAAGGCTATTTCCATTCAGAGCTTGCTCACTGAGCACCGCATTGACATAGGTATCATACATTCCCTGACTATAATATAGGAATGCTTCATCCGGAAGAATCAATGCAAAGGACAAGGTTATAGAACGGTCCGTGACCAAATTCACAGACTGAACCTCTCCTGTAAGATGAATCGGACTACCATCCAGTTCCACCTTGGGCTGCCCGGCCAATACTTGGTTCAGCATTGCGGTACGGCTTGCCGTAGTAAACTCTGTATCAATATAGACAGTGGCCTCCTTTTCGCCTAATTGGAGAGCCGGATTGCCGGACAATTCCAACAAACGATTATAGTCCGATAAACAAATCAAATATGGGTATGTGGCATAACCAAGATTGTTCAGAAGGACATCCCGGTCTTCCGACTGGGGCAGGCTCCGAAGAGAGTCCATAACAGCGTCCATGCTGTAGGCATTATCATAATCTTCTGTGGTGCGAATACGCCCAACCCTCATTTCAAAAAGCTCTGAAAATTGATTTTCCAAACTGTTTTCTTTCAGGACTGCCTTTATATTCGGAAGAACCTGCGATGAATCTTCTGCAGTATGATCTTCAAAAGTATAGTCGATTACATGGCCAGAAGACAGGCTATTCGTTCCTGCAATTCCTACGCCCGCACCAAAACAACACAGCGCCGCCAGAATCAGCAGGGAGCTGATGGCCATGGAGTTTGACTGATGAATGACATTCTCCTGAATCTGCCGGAAGGTAAATACATGAAGCTGCTTATTTCCTTTTCCTTTCTTAACAATCAAAGCAATCAGCGCACGCATCCCATAGAAAAGCAGCATCGTACCAACTATGCCCAACAGCAAAGTCAGTCCCATCATACTTACCTTTGTCCATGCAATTCCCTGAATCGCCATGTAGTAAGCCACTGCCAACATCACACTTCCGCATATAGCAGCCAGTCCATAGATAACAGATGGCATTTGCTTTTTGGGGCGGTTCGTTGGCTGGGATAGCAAAGTACCGATCTCCTGGCGGCTGATTCGTCCACTCAAAATCAGAAGTGCCGTCAGCTTAATTGCCAGAAATCCTGCCAGCGTCCATTCAATCGCAGACCAGGATAAAGAAAACTGATGACCGATGATCCCCATGCCTACCAGCTTGGCGGTGACAAGACTGACAATTTCTGAAAGCACCACAGCCACAGGTAAGCCTATGAGCATGGCAAGAATACTGGTCAGGCAATCTTCCGCCAGAAGCATACCAAACAGTTTACTTCTACGCATCCCCAACATTAGATAAACACCAAGCTCATGCCGTCTGCGCTCGAACTGATACTTGCAGGCAAAATAGATCAAAAAGAACAGAATACCGAGGGTCATTCCATAAAACGCAGGAATCAGAAGCAGGAGTTTGTCAACTGCGTCACTCTCCATTTTCTGCAAAAAGAGCATCACATCTTGAGTGGAGATGGAAAGAATCATGTAAAAGGCAACAATAGAAATCACCAGGGAGCTGAAAAACAGACCGTTTTCCTTTCGGCTGCGGCGGCTGTTCCGAAGAATGAGATTAGAGAACATTTGCGCTGCCCCCTCCCAGTTGCGCCATCACCTTCAGGATGCGCCCGTAGAACTCCTGCTGGCTTTCGTCTCCACGCCGAAGCTCATGAAAGATCACGCCGTCCTGGATGAACAGGATGCGCTTACAGAAGCTGGCGGCATTGGAATCATGGGTTACCATCAGGATCGTAGCTTGTTCGTCACGATTCAGGCCGGACAGCTTCTCCATAAGACTTCTTGCGTTCTTAGAATCCAGCGCACCCGTCGGTTCATCGGCAAGGATCATTTGGGGATGTAAGATCAGAGCCCTTGCTGCCGCAACACGCTGACGCTGGCCGCCGGACATCTTGGACGGAAACTTATCCAGAACATCAGTGATTTCCAGATAGTCAGCCAACTGCTTCAGCCGCTGGCTGCTTTCTGCTTCGGATACCCCATGCAAGGAAGTCGGGAGCAGGATGTTTTCCCTGCCAGTCAGGTTGTCCAGCAATTCAAAGTTCTGGAATAGATAACCAACTTTTTTGCCACGGTACTCTGCAAGAGCCTTTCCCCTGAGGGATTGCAGAGTATCGCCCTCCACCTGAATGCTTCCACCGGTGGGCTGAATCACAGTTGCAATACAGTTGAGAAGCGTGGATTTACCGGAACCACTGCTTCCCATAATGCCGAGAAACTCTCCCGGCATCACCTGGAGGGTGATCCCATTCAGTGCATTTGTTTGACTTGGCACATTGCCATAGATTTTTGTTAAATTTTCAATATTCAAAATGGGTTTCATGTGAATACCTCCTATCATTTGTAATAAAATGATAGCATGGGAACACAGCAAATACCACTTACAGTTGTTGTAAGGATTCAGGATATAAGTGGCGGCTCAAGGGGGACGAGCATATATTTTTTAAGAGCATCAGGCGACAATGATAAAATATACCGGATCGCCTCATTGGCAAACCAGTTCGTTTTAATTGTATCCCAATCAGCAAGCCGAATGATTTCTGCTGTGCCGTTCTCAAAATCAACTGATATTTCGCCCCATTCGCCGTCGCAGTCTGCCTGGTATTCGTAGATTGCGGCGGTGATTTTCTTTTTGCGCTTGGTTTTGGATTTCTGTTTCAGCCGGACTGCATGGATAGCACCCTCGGCAACCAAAAACTCCGTCAGCTTGTCCACTGCTTTCCGGTAGGCTCGCTCTGCACCGCTGGCTGTGCTGCCCTCAAACATAACCGCCAGTTCTTCAAAGGTGGGGCGGTTCTTCCATGAGCCGACACGCCCACAGGTCATACAAATCGCCAGCCGCTTTTCAAGCAAGGTTTGCTCCCGGTAATTCAGTTTCTCAAATGCCCGCTGCACCTTTTCAGCCTGTATGCCGTTCCAGAGGATGTCGGTATAGTTCCATGTATCATCAAGGGCAACATCTTCACCTGTTTCCTCGCCATCCTCGTCCGTTACATAGAATGGCTGCTGATTGCGGATGCCACGGACTACTTTCAGGTATCCTTCCGCAAGGGCAAGGTCGCAGTTGTATTTCTTTGCAAATTCACTGACCGCATCCTTGGTGTTATGGTACAGCCACGCCATTGACCGCACCATTTTGTAATTGGTCAGAGAGGATACCGACCATTTTTCTTCGCCCATGCGGAAACGGAGCATAGCATCCCGAATGAACGGAAAAATGTATGTTGCATACTCCGCACCTTTGGCAGGAGCATAGTCCATCAGCTTTTGGAGCATTTGCTCCCGGCAGGACAGTTTTATATCCAGAAAACGGTCTGTGTCGTATCGATTGCCGCCATCCACACCGAGAAAGGTTTTGATGCGCTTGTTAAGTTGCAGCTCGTAGTGGTGGAGAAAGAATGAGAAATATTTCAAGTCTTTTTCCCGTAGGGCAGACAGGATATATTCGTTCGGATTGTCTACTGTAGGCGGTTCCGGTTCCAGCTGGAAGATGCGCTCTGCAACATAGGGTGGGATGCCATCATCGGATGGATTGACAGCGTGTTTCGGTATGTATCCGGTCATATTCCATGAAAAATCATTCAGCATAGCGCACCTCCTTCCAGTTTAGTAATACTCATAAATATCCCGTGATCAACTAATGGGTTATTTATTACTTTATTTTCTTTAACATACGGTGATAAATAGGTGCATTTGGTGCAGGAGTTGTGATTGGGAGCAGAAGTCCCTCTTTGATAAATTGTTCCACACGCAAAGCAATCCACCCATCACCGATCCCTAATTGATTCTTTCCAAGAACCTGTCCAACAAGCACGCTTTCCCTAAACTCGTCGTCCAGTGTATCCAATTCTCGAAGAATTAATGTATCATACAGAGTTTCTGATACGCTGACCAGTTTGCCGTTTATAACAGCACGAAGAGGAGAATTTTCCTGTTGGAGTTCTCTCCAGCGGTTAGCCAAACTACGAAGGTAATTTGTTGGCAACTTCTTCCCAAGAGATGCCATCCGTCCCAAGTGATAAGGTTCAACTTCTCCCCAACCGTTATACTGGACAATGCATCCATCTGGTCTTGTTTCCCACATTGGAAGCTCCACAATGGTAATATCCAATTTTTCAAAGCCGATTGGTCGTAGTTGTTCCAGAAGCCAATACAATCCGCACACATCATCTGGGTCTCGTCCGACCCAAACACGAATCGGCTCTCCGTTTTGTGCTTTTTCCAGTAGTGTAGCATAGTTCTTTCGGGATGTATTGAGAAGTTCAGTTACGATTTCAGATGCCATATCGGGCAGTATGCTTAGTAGCAAAGATAATGCCGACTCACGCTCCAAACAAATTCCTGCTTCGGAGATGTTGCCCACAGACAATGCCAGCGGAAGATTAACTATGTCCTTACGATTTCCTTCCAACGGTATAGCATTCTCCCAACCAGAACGCTCCCGTTCTTCTGCTTGATGCTGGAACTTTTCTATTTCTTCTTTTGAAACTGTCCCATCAGAGATAATTACACTGGTTGCTCTGCCTAAAAAACCCTTATGTCCAATCGCAACCGCCATAGTCCCTGCGGCACTGTCGCTAAATACTACTTCTAACATAACGTTGCTCACCTCTTAGCTAAATTCAAATTCTTTTTATTGCTTCTTTCTTCAACGCAGCCTGTCCCATTTCTTTTTCATAATCACCCTTGGCGTAAGCGACATTGCTCAGCGCCCGAAGCATCTTATCTTTCGCCAGTTTTTTCATAACCTCTGCAAGATCAGCGTCCAGAGCGCCACGCTTCACATAGCGGTTTATGGTATTCAGTCGCTTCTCATAAATCTGTTTCAGCGGATGATCGTCCGCAAGTTCCCGCTGTTCTCTGCCTTTCAGGTTACCGATCTGCCGGCAGGTGCGGTGCAGCTTGTCCCCCGGAGCGTAGCCGCCGCAGTATTTGGTGTGCCTTGCATTGGTGGTCAGAAACCATTTGCCGCAGATTTTGCATTTTTTCGGTGCATGGCCAACACACAGGCCCTCAAAGAGATCAGACCGGAACATCCCCACAAAGGATACATAGTGCATCCGCTTGACCAGCTTCGCAACTTTTTCGCCGGGACGGATGACGGATACATACTGAACGGAATTGTTCAGGGTAGACATCCAGGCATTGCCCTCCGTGATGGAAAACTCCGGCGGGAAATAATTGCCGAACATTCTGGCAAAGCCCTCTGCGGTGCGGTCAGCTTCGTTGCCGTCTGATTTTTCTGCAAAATCAAGCATGGTCGTTTGGTATTCCCCAAGGGAGTATGCCAGATGCCCGAAAACTGCGGTATAGCGTTGGAGCATCATCGCATCGGCAAAGTTCTGGATTTCTTCAAATTGCAAAGAATTGGTTGCGGCCTTTATGGCAAACTCCACATATTTCAGCGCATTGTCCACAGTAAAGACTTTTTCAATCCGTTCTCTGTGCTTTGAGATATTCATATAGGAGAACGGCGGTGTTTGACTGAGAATATCAAGCATCGTCAGAGCAGCTTCCGTTGCAATAGGACAGAGTGCAGAAGCATCCTGTCCGGCGTTTAATATTCCAAGCAGCAGATTGATTTTCTCGCATTGCTCGTTCATCTTTGCGATGGTATCCGCAGGGACATTCAGCGCATCACAGGCAAGAGCGCCGACAGGAAGTGTTTTTCCCTCATATATGACCGTATCCTGCCAAAAATCCAATGTCATCAGTTCTTGGTTCATGCTTGCCCCTCCTGTCCTGTTTTTTCATTTTCTTAATTCTATCATGCTAATGTAAAGAAATCTACATCTATCCATAAGTTGTCCTGTTTTTTGAAACGGGGTTGTCCTCCGATTAGCCTGTTTTTTGAAAAATCCGGCATAACAATAGTAGACGGAGCGAAGCACCTGCCAATCACGGCGGGTGTTTCGTGCTTTCTGAATACTATGAACGGAGGTTTTCTATGACAATCTATGAAACCATCAAGGTGGCAATCAGCGTAAAGCAAGCCGCCGAACACTACGGGCTGAAAGTCAACCGAAACGGCATGGCTTGCTGCCCGTTCCACAATGACAGGCATCCGAGCATGAAGCTGAATGAGGATTATTTCTTCTGCTTTGGCTGCGGAGTCAAGGGGGATGTGATCGACTTCGTGGCAAGGTCGTTCGATCTGAGCAGCTATGAAGCAGCGCAAAAGCTGGCTTCGGACTTCGGACTTGACCCGAAACCGCCCACTGCCGCAGCTATGGCCAAGCCAAAGCGTCCTTATATCCGTCAGTTCCGGGAGGATGAAATGCTGTGTTTCCGGGTGCTGACGGATTATCTGCATCTGCTGGAAGATTGGAAAGTACGATACGCACCCAAGACACCGGAAGATGCTCTGGATGACCGTTTTGTGGAAGCCTGCCAGATGCACTGCTATATCGAATATATGGCAGATGTGCTGACGGTGGGTGATCTGGAAGAACGGGTGGCATTGGTGGACAAGCTGATGCAGGACGACAAAATTGCTTTTCTGCAAGAGTATACCGCACGAAAGAAAAAGGAGGTGGCGCACCGTGGCGAAGAACCGGAAAACGCCTAATATGAATTTGCCTGTCTGGTTTGACGGGCAGAACATCAACGAAGCTCTGTTTTGTGAAGAATTTCTGCATGAGCGCAGAATCATCTTCGCAAACGGAGCTTTTTTCACGCCCGATGGTCGAGTGACGGATGACCTTCCTCTGCGTGGGGAGATTTACGACAAGCTGAAATTTTGTGCCGTGAACAACATCCCACGGAAGATCACCAACATTCTGGAAGTGCTGAAACTGGAAGCGCAGGTGTCTGACTTCCCTCCGGAGCAGGATCGCATCCATGTTGCCAACGGTACGCTGCTCTTGAACGGCACTTTCACCGAAGGCAGACCGGCTATCGTGCGAAGCCGTCTGCCTGTCGGCTATAATCCCGATGCTCCTGCACCGGTGATCTGGCTGAACTTTCTGGATGGACTACTCTATGCAGAGGACATCCCCACCTTGCAGGAGTTCATTGGCTACTGCCTGATTCCATCCAACAAAGGTCAGCGCATGATGGTGATTAAGGGCAACGGCGGTGAGGGCAAATCCCAAATCGGTGCGGTGCTGTCCACCATCTTCGGCACGAATATGAAAGACGGCAGCATCGGGAAGATTTCTGAAAACCGTTTTGCCCGTGCCGATCTGGAACACATCCTGCTGTGCGTGGATGATGATATGCGGATGGAAGCTCTGCGTCAGACCAACTATGTAAAATCCATCGTGACTGCACAGGGCAAAATGGACTTGGAACGCAAGGGCAAGCAGAGTTATCAGGGCTGGATGTTTGCCCGGTTGCTGGCATTCAGCAATGGTGATCTGCAAGCCCTGTATGACCGCAGCGACGGCTTTTACCGCAGACAGCTTGTACTGACTACCAAGGAAAAGCCCGTGGGCAGAGCCGATGATCCCGACCTTGCTGAGAAGATGAAAGCCGAAGCTGAGGGCATCTTCCTGTGGGCGTTCGAAGGATTGCAGCGGCTCGTTGCCAACAACTTTAAGTTTTCGGAGAGTGACCGCATCCGTGAAAATCGGGAAGCGGTCAAGCGTGACAATAATAATATCTTTGATTTCATGGAATCGGAGGGATACATCCGGTGCAAAGCGGATGCGTCCATCAGCTCCAAGGATTTCTATGAAATCTACCGGATGTGGTGCGAAGAAAATTCCCTTGCACCGCTGAAAGCCCGCAGCTTCAGCGACGCCATGATTGCCAATGCCGGGAGATTCAATCTGGAACATTGCAACAACATCACCAACTCTGCCGGACGGCGGGTGTGGGGATTTATGGGTGTGGAAGCTGTGGCAAGGCCTCATATAAATGGGTTTTACGATGTTTCGTCATGTACGTACGTACCGGAGGAATGGCGGGATTGATTTTGCCAGTCATGCTCTGTACGTATGTACGCAGCATTTACCCCTGTTTTCTCCCATTATAGGAAACAACGACTTTCAGAGACAACCTGTTTTCGGGTATTGAAAATCAATGGCAATGGAAACAGCAAAGTTTTTGACCGCAGGACGAAGCTATTTCACGAAATCGTGCTTCTCTGAACCGTGTACCCTGTTCACGGAACAATAGATGTTTTCATTTTTCCAGACCAAATCACACGAAACAGTAAAGCGGGATATGGTCATATATGGACAGGACATCACAAGCAAAATTCTGAACGGATTTCAGAGATTGCAGATTTTTCACTGTTCGGTGTATCTGCTCCGTTTTGGGGTGCAGAGATTGTACCGAACCACAAACAGAATTATGGAGGATTTTTCAATATGAATGTACGCAATGAAATCAAGGCACAGATCATCCGTGCTGGGATGACCATGCAGGAAGTTGTTGACCTGCTCTCGGACGAGTACGGATGGAGCGACAGCGTTTCCAACCTGTCCGCAAAATTACAGCGGGAAAGCATCCGATACAAGGAAGTATTGGAGCTTGCCGATGTGCTGGGATGCGACATTGTATGGCAGCAAAGACGGGAGAAGTGATGCCCCCGGCAACAGCCCCTCGCATCTCCCGTCCCCATAGGCACACCGCAGTGCTGCCTATGGATGGCAGTGAAAGACGCTGCCAACGTCTGCAAGAAACGTTCCGCAGAACAGCTTCATGCAGACGGGCTGACCATGGGAAAAGTTGCAGACATTTTGCCTTGGTCAGCAGAGGTCACCGCAGTGACCGCACACCCCCTCGGGAGAGCCCACGGCACTTTGCAGCCAGAATGGATGAAAGTGTTATAGTGGGTTATTACACTTCCGCAGAAGTGCATCCCCGCAGCCCCGCCCGTCTGCTACTCTCGAAAGAAAGGAAAAAACCTATGGCAAGAAACGATGGAATTGACCGTACCTTTGCCCGTAACCAGGACTTGCCCACCCTCGACGATGTGGCGAAAGTTCAGGAGCATAACGAGCGAGAAAAAGACAGCTACTCCAATCAAGATATTGATACCACCCAGACCCACCGCAATGTCCACTTCAAGAAACCTACCGACAGCTATGCCGCCATGTTCGATCAGATGATTGCAGATGGTGTTATCTCCACCCGTGGTCTGAAAGCCGATGCGGTGAAATATGGGGAGCTGCTGTTTGATGTAAACTCTGCCTACTTCCACAACCACGGCGGCTATGAATATGCCAAACAGTTCTATGCCGATGCCTACAAAGCCGCCGTGGAGATTGTGGGCGGTGAGCAGTATATCCTCTCCGCTGTAATGCATGCCGACGAGCGCAACCGGGCAATGTCGGAAGCTCTGGGTGAGGATGTGTACCACTATCACCTTCATGTGGTTTATATCCCGGTGGTGGAGAAACAAATCCTGTGGTCGAAGCGATGCAAGGATGAATCCCTCCGGGGAACGGTAAAGGAAACGATCACACAGGTCAGCCGCAGTAAGAAGTGGGAATCCAAACCCGTTCTTGATGAAAACGGAAATCCGATGTTGAACGCAAAAGGGAAAAAGATTTTGAAGTCGTCCTACAGTGTGCTGCAGGATGACTTTTTTAATTTCATGCGAGCCGCCGGATATACCGATGTGGAGCGTGGAGAGCGTGGCAGTACCGAGGAACATCTGACGGTGACACAGTTCAAGGTACAGGCCGAACAGCAGCGTTTGGAAGCTGTGACCGGACAGGTGACACAGGCAGAACAGAGTTTGGAGGATGCCAAAGCTGCCACGGAGAAGCAGAAAAAGAAACTGGAAGCTCTGAAAAAGGAAACTCAGGCTGCTAAGTCTGTTGCTATGACTGCACATGAGATTGAGTCGATGGGCAAGAAAAAACCCATTACGGGAAATGTTACCATGACGGCGGATGAGTGCCGCACGCTAAAGGATTATGCGGTCAGCAGCTTTGCGGAAAAGTCTGAGAAGCTGAAATACAAGCAGAAATTCGAGCAGGCAGATAAAAACGCAAAGATATGGAAAGACCGTTTTGAAAAACTGAACAAAGACTATGAGGAGCTGAAACAGAAAGCCCAGCCTTTCCTGGATGCGATTGAGATTGCATCTGAAAAGGTCTGGGCTTTTATCAATGCCATCCTCGCCAGGGGAAAGGAACTGTATGAACACAAACACCCTGCCCGCAATCGTGGACAGGACATGGAAATTTAAGAAAGGAACTATTTGCCTATGAAGAAAACCGTAGAGGAAATTAACAAGATGATTATGGAAGATGCCCCGATGGAAGAAATCAACGATGCCATCGGCTATATTGATATTTGCTCCTGCTTCGATCCGATTTTTGAGCCGCCTATTGATTTTCTGGAAGAATGCCGCAAGCGTTGGGAAGCGGCACAGTCCTCTTTCTGCAAAACCATTGAGTGCAAGATCGGAAACACATGGTATGTGATTGAAACGGAGTGTGACGGAAATGAGCCACTTACCGACAAGGTAAAACGGCTCATTTTTTCTGACAAGGGGGTGATTTGTTAATGACTGCGACACAAAAACATGATATAATTCCAATATGCACAACGGTACTGTCGGCTGACCAACCACCGAAGGAGGATATTATGTTGGATCAGCAGAAAATTACCATTCTCTATTGCCGTCTGAGCAACGAGGATGCCCAGGAAGGCGAGAGTAACAGTATCGCAAATCAGAGAGAGTATTTAACCCGATATGCCCGTGACCACGGGTATACAAACCTGAAAATTCTGGTGGATGACGGTTATACGGGGACGAACTTCAATCGTCCCGGTGTGCAGGAAGGCTTTGAGCTTGTCAAGCAGGGGCTTGTGGGCTGCTGGCTGGTCAAAGACCTCAGCCGCTTTGGTCGTGACTATCTGACTGTTGGACAATATACGGATATTATCTTTCCGAGTTATGATGTCCGCTTTATCGCTATAAATGATGGCGTAGACAGCAACCGGGGAGACAGCGAGGGCTTCGCCGCAATCCGTAATCTGTTCAACGAGTGGTATCCCCGTGATACCAGCAAGAAAGTCCGTGTCAGTTTGCGGCAGAGAGGAACCAGTGGGAAGCACATGGGCAAACCGCCCTACGGATACCGCTGTGACCCGGAGGACAAGGATCACTGGATTCTGGATGAAGAAGCGGCTCCGGTAGTCAAGCTCATCTTCGACCTTTGCATTGACGGCAAAGGCCCGGAGCAGATTGCAAGGATTCTGGAAGAAAAGCAGATTCTGACTGCAAAGGCACTCTATGCCAAGCGAAAGAAAAAGCCGATGCCGGAAAGACCGTACCACTGGGGCAACCAGTCCATTGTAGGGATTTTGGAACGGCAGGAGTACACAGGCTGTACCTGCAACTTCAAGACTTATTCCAAGTCCTACAAGCTGAAAAAGCGGATTCCCAATGAGCCGGAGAATATGTTTTATCTGCCGGACACACAGGAAGCGATTGTATCTCAGGCACAGTTTGACAGGGTGCAGGAACTGAGGAAAAACAAACGCCGCCCTGCAAAAGCGGAACGGCAGGGATTGTTCTCCGGGCTTCTGTTTTGTGCCGATTGCGGCGGCAAGCTCCACTTTGCCACAAGCAAAAACTTTGAGGGCAAGCAGGATCACTACGTCTGCAACAACTACAAGAGCAACCGTGGTACTTGTACTGCCCACTATATCCGGGAAGATGTGCTTCGTGAAATCGTTCTGGAACGCATCCGGGCAGTCAATGAGTATATCCGAAGCGATGTGGACGGTTTTCAGGAGGAATGGCTGCAATGCCGCAGGACTGACCAGGAGCGCAGCATCCGGGATGACAAAAAGAAGCTGGAACAGGCAAAGAAACGCCTTGCCGATCTGGATGTCATCATCGCCCGGCTGTACGAGGACTATGTTCTTGGAAATCTCAATCAGGACAGATACAGAAAGATGTCTGCGGACTATGAAGCGGAGCAGGAACGGTTAAAGCTCGAAATTGAAGTTATCGAAGAATGGGTGGAACAGCGGGAAGAAATGAACGACGGTCTGGATGCCTTTATCGCCCTGACACAGAAATATGTGGATGTGGAGGAGCTGACACAGACCATCGTGAACGAGTATATCAAGAAAATCATCGTCTATGCCCCGGACAAATCCAGCGGCAAGCGCAAGCAGAAAGTGAAGATTTTCTTCAACTTCGTGGACGATGTAGATATTCCCGTTATTTCCGAGCCTATCATCACGCAAACAACCTATGAACACAGAAAAACGGCGTGACCTTCGGGTCACACCGTTCTCTGCGACAAAATAGTTACTTGTCACTATTAAGCCTTGATTTTCCGGGCTTTTTGAACCATTTTGATATAGCCTGAGCAGTCGATTATCGCTTGCTGAACTGCGGAGCGCGACGAGCTGCTTTGAGACCGTATTTCTTACGCTCTTTCATTCTAGGATCACGAGTCAGGAATCCTGCTTTTTTCAGAACTGGTCTGTAGTCGTTATCTACAGTCAGAAGGGCACGTGCAACACCGTGACGGATTGCTCCTGCCTGTCCTGTGTATCCGCCGCCGTGAACGTTTACGATCACGTCAAATTTATCAGCGGTCTCTGTAGCTGCCAGAGGCTGACGAACGATAACTTTCAGGGTCTCCAGACCAAAATACTCATCGATGTCTCTTTTATTGATGGTAACTTTACCAGTTCCCGGTACAAGATATACTCTTGCGATAGATTTTTTTCTTCTTCCGGTTCCGTAATATTTTGCGCTAGCCAATGTTCTTTACCTCCCTATTAAAATGTTAATACTTCTGGTTTCTGAGCTGCATGAGCGTGCTCTGCACCAGCGTATACGTGAAGTTTTGTGAACATCTGTCTTCCAAGAGGTCCTTTTGGAAGCATGCCTTTCACTGCAAGTTCAACAACCTTCTCCGGTTTCTTAGCCATCATCTCACGAAGAGTAGCTTCTTTCATTCCACCAACATAATCGGAGTGGCTGTAATAGATCTTCTGATCCAGTTTTTTACCGGTTACTGCTACTTTATCAGCGTTGATTACGATTACGTAATCACCAGTATCTACGTGCGGAGTGTACTCCGGTTTGTTTTTTCCACGTAATACTTTTGCTACTTCAGATGCCAGACGTCCTAATGTACATCCTTCTGCATCAAC
Organism: Blautia sp. AM28-27; assembly: GCF_003480905.1. NCBI lineage: Bacteria > Bacillati > Bacillota > Clostridia > Lachnospirales > Lachnospiraceae > Blautia > Blautia sp. AM28-27. The sequence goes on along the minus strand of NZ_QUJK01000001.1, from coordinate 389,656 downwards.
AACATACCATTTTCTTTCAATCTTATCTGGATTTGCCATAAAGGTGTTCATGGATATAACCTCCTGTGAAAAATTCAATTTACTGTTTCATGTATATAGGAAACCGCCTTACCGGGGCTTATGGCATCGGCGTTTTCAAACTACGTCACACATTTAGTAATTATATTATACGGATTTTGGAATGTCAACTGTTTTTTACCCATATTTTGCATTTTTTCGTAAACTGCGAGTCTGTTTTTCGGGAAATACAGACCACTTATGTCTTTACTCGAAATCCCATTCGGGATACCGGATCTGCACCAGGGTCAGCCCCTCCGGCCTTGCCGTTGCTCCCGCCATTTTTCGATCCTTCGCCGCAAGGATTTCTTTTACTTTCTCCGGCGGATAATCGCCCTTTCCAACCTCAAGCAGTGTTCCGGTGATAATCCGCACCATATTGTAGAGAAAACCGTTTCCGGTAATCCGGAAGCGGATCAGATCGTCTTCTTTTTCCAAACTCGTTTCATAGATGGTACGGACCGTGTCGGTCACCTCCGGTTTTGCTGTTGCAAAGCTTTTAAAATCATGCATGCCAACCAGATACGATGCTGCCTGCCGCATCGCATCCACATCCAGCGGGCCGTACCAGAAATAGGAATTCAGTCTCCGCGTCGGATCTGCAAAGGTGCGGTTCAAAATCCGATATTCATACGTTTTAACTGTTGCGGTAAAACGCGGGTGAAAGTCCGGCGGCACTTCGGATGATCCCTGAATACGGATATCCGCCGGAAGCCGTGTGTTCAGCGCAAATGCGATGCGGTCTGCCGGCATTCTCGCATCCGTGTCAAACACCGCCACATTGCCAAGGGCATGTACCCCTGCGTCGGTCCGGCTTGCGCCGATGCAGGCCGTTTTCTTCGCAAAAAGATCGGAAAGAACCTGGTTTAATACTTCCTGTACTGTAATGCCGTTTGGCTGTACCTGCCATCCACAGTAATTTGTGCCGTCATACGCTACAATCAGCTTAATTCTGCGCATTCTTCTCCTCCGTTTTCGTCAAAGTCAGAGTCCGCACACGCGAAGGCCGATACTGCACACAAGGTATGCCATAAGAACGCCATACGCTGCATAATCGCGCGTCTGATACCGAAGCGGTTTCATCTGTGTTCTTCCCTCTCCTCCATGGTAGCAGCGTGCTTCCATCGCCAGCGCCAGATCATTTGCACGGCGGAAGGCTGAAATAAACAGCGGCACCAGAAGCGGCACCATGTTCTTTACTCTCTGGATAATATTTCCGCTCTCAAAATCCGCGCCGCGCGCCATCTGCGCTTTCATAATCTTGTCTGTCTCTTCCAGGAGAATCGGGATAAAACGGAGTGCGATTGACATCATCATGGAAATCTCATGCACCGGCACATGGATTTTTTTCAATGGTCCGAGCAGGCTTTCGAGTGCATCCGTCAGCTGGTTCGGTGTTGTCGTCAGCGTCATCAGCGAAGAGCCGATCATCAGGAAAATCAGACGCACCGACATACGGCATGCCATGGCCACACCCTCGTGGGTGATCGTAATTTTCCAGATACGGACGAGCACCTCACCCGGCGTAAATAAGATGTTAAACACCATCGTAATCGCAAGCAGCACAAAAATTGATTTCAGACCCTTCGTGATAAATTTGAACGGTACCTTCGACAGTTTAATCATCACCGCAAGGAATACGGTTCCAAGCAGATAGCCCCAATTGTGGAACAAAAAGAGGGAAACGACATAAACGATCGTTCCTACAAATTTCACACGCGGGTCAAGCCGGTGCAGAATAGAATCTGCCGGGTAATACTGTCCCAGAGTAATATCTCTTAACATACTTCTGCTCCTTTTTTCCCGTTTTTCTTCTGACTTTCCAGTGCCGCAAGAATCGTATCGCGTGCCTCCTCAACCGTCGTCGCCGTTACGTCCACGTCCATGCCGTGTTCCTTTAGCGCATGCATAATATACGTCATCTGCGGCGCCGCAAGACCGATTTTCTCGAGCTCTTTATAGTGAGCGAAGACTTTCTTCGGTGTATCGTCAAACGCCACATGACCGTGGTTCATGACAATAATCCGCTCTACATATTTTGCAATATCCTCCATGCTGTGCGATACGAGCACGACCGAAATGCCGCGCGTCTTATGCAGCAATGCAAGCTGATCGAGGATTTCATCGCGTCCCTTCGGATCAAGGCCTGCAGTCGGCTCGTCAAGCACCAGAAAATCCGGGTTCATGGCAAGCACACCGGCAATCGCAACACGACGTTTCTGACCTCCGGAGAGTTCAAACGGCGATTTTTCATACATTTCCTTTGGAAATCCGACATGATCCAGCGCCTCTTCCGCCCGTTTTCTGCATTCCTCCGGTGAAAGTCCCTGATTTTTCGGTCCGAAGCAGACATCTGTGATCACATCCGTCTCAAAAAGCTGATGCTCCGGGTACTGAAAAACCAGTCCCACATGGCTTCGAAGCTCTCTTAGCGAATATCCTTCTTTCCAGATATCCTCTCCGTTATACAGCACCCGTCCGGCAGTCGGTCGGATCAGACCGTTCAAATGCTGCACAAGCGTCGATTTTCCGCTTCCCGTATGGCCGATAATCCCAACAAACTGGCCATTCGGAATTTCAAGATTGATATGCTCCAGGGCGTGCATTTCATATGCCGTTCCCGGGCTGTATGTGTACGTTACATCTTCAAGTTTCAATGACATAATGCATTCACCAGTTCTTCAATGGTCAGAATTCCCTCCGGGAGATCTACACCACTTTTTCTCAATTCATAAGCCAACAGTGTCACTTGGGGTACATCGAGACGGAGCTCTTTTAATTTTTCCACCTCGGAGAAAATCTCCCGTGGTGTCCCCTGCATTACCAGTCTGCCGCTGTCCATAACGAACACACGGTCCGCAAAAACAACCTCTTCCATGTAATGCGTAATCAGAATAACCGTAACGCCCTTTTCTTCATTCAGCTTACGCACAGCGCGAAGAACCTCTTTTCGTCCGTTCGGATCCAGCATCGCGGTTGGTTCATCAAGAACAATACATTCCGGCTGCATAGCCATCACTCCTGCAATTGCAACCCTCTGTTTCTGACCTCCCGAGAGCTTATTCGGAGAGTGGGCCCGGTATGAAATCATCCCGGTCGCCGTAAGGCTCTCCTCCACCCGTTTCCAGATTTCATCGGTCGGGACACCCAGATTTTCCGGTCCAAAGCCGACATCCTCTTCCACCACATTTCCGATGATCTGGTTATCCGGGTTCTGGAATACCATACCGGCTTTCTGGCGGATCTTCCAGACATCCTCCTCATCTGTCGTCTTCATATCATCCACCCACATGGTGCCTTCTGTAGGCACCAGCAGAGCGTTGATATGTTTCGCAAGCGTTGATTTTCCGCTTCCGTTATGCCCGAGCACCGCGATAAACTGACCTTTCTGGATTTCCAGACTGACGTCCTCGATCGCTTTTGTTACTTCCGGCTCCTGTCCTTCCTCCTCGTAACGGAGGTATTCATACCCAAGGCCTGCAGCACGTATCATACCCATGACATTATTCCCCGCTTTCTTCTGCATCCGAGCGGATTTCATCAATCAGATTCCAGATCTCCTCGCGTCCCTGTTTTGTCTCTGCAGAAAACGGAATCACAATCGTATCTTTCTCAACCTCCAGCGTCTCGCGGATCAGCTTGATCTGTTTCTGAAGCTGGCTGCGCTTGATCTTGTCCAGCTTCGTCGCAATGATGATCGGCTGATAGCCGTTTCGAAGAATCCAGTTGTACATGATGCGATCGTTGTTGGACGGTGCATGACGGATATCAATCAGAAGAAATACTGCGTGCAGCATTTTTGACTGATGCAGATAATCCTCGATCAGCTTGCCCCATTTTGCTTTAACCTCCTCGGAGGCTCTCGCAAAACCGTATCCCGGCAAATCCACCAGATACATTTCCTCATTGATGTGGTAGTAGTTGATCGTCTGTGTTTTTCCCGGCTGCGCACTGGTACGCGCCAGTGATTTCCGATTCATCAGGGCATTGATGAGAGAAGATTTTCCAACATTGGATTTTCCCGCAAATGCCACTTCCACCTGACCGGTATCCGGCAGTTTACTGGTGATTCCGCAGACATGCTGCAGCTCTACCTGTTTAATTACCATACTTTTCTTCTCCTGTTTTTTGCATCTTCTGGCCTTACTTCTTTTCCACAAGTGCCAGTTTTAATACCTGTTCCATGCTGCCGACAAATTCGATCTGCAGTCCGTCTGTGATCTCCGCATCCAGTTCTCTTACATCCGGCTCATTTTTCTCCGGAACGAGAACCATATGGATACCGGCTTTCTTTGCCGCCAGCAGCTTCTCTTTTAAGCCACCGATCGGAAGCACACGGCCGCGGAGCGTAATCTCTCCGGTCATCGCAACGTCTGCTTTTACCGGAACCTTTGTGATCGCGGAAACCATCGCCGTCGCCATCGTAATACCGGCAGACGGGCCATCTTTTGGAACGGCTCCCTCCGGAATGTGAATGTGGATGTCGTGTTTCTCGAAAAATTCTTTCGGAATCTCATACTGCTCTGCCACGGAACGAATAAAGCTGATGCCCGCCTGCGCAGACTCCTTCATCACATCGCCGAGCTGGCCGGTCAGCAGAAACTCTCCTTTTCCCGGCATCACATTGACCTCGATCTGCAGCGTATCGCCGCCGACTGCCGTCCAGGCAAGACCGCGCACAATACCAATCTCCGGTTTTTCGTTGGCCGGCTGGAACTCATACCTCTCTTTTCCGAGGAACTCTTCCAGGTTTTTTTTCGTCACAACAACCTCTTTTACCTGTTCCTCGAGAATCTTTCTCGCGCTCTTTCTGCAGATTCTGCCGATCTGGCGCTCCAGGGAGCGGACACCGGCCTCTCTGGTGTAGCCGCTGATCACTTCCATCAGCGCCTCATCCTCGATCACAAGCTGTGCTTCTTTCAGACCGTTCGCCTTCTTCTGCTTCGGAACGAGATGTTCTTTTGCGATATGGAACTTCTCGTTTTCCGTATAGCTTGAAATTTCAATCACTTCCATACGGTCCAGCAACGGACGCGGAATGTTCTGAATATCATTTGCGGTTGCAATAAAGAGCACCTCCGAAAGGTCGATCGGAAGCTCTACGTAATGATCGGCAAATTTATTATTCTGCTCGGAATCGAGGACCTCAAGAAGCGCGGAAGAGGTATCTCCCTTGTAATCTGCACTTACTTTGTCGATCTCGTCGAGCAGCATCAACGGATTTTTCACCTTCGCCTGATGGAGTCCCGCCGCAATGCGTCCCGGCATCGCGCCGATGTAGGTTCTTCTGTGGCCGCGGATCTCCGCCTCATCCCGCACACCGCCGAGACAGATGCGGACGTATTTTTTATTCAGGGCTCGCGCCACGCTTCTCGCAATCGAGGTCTTACCGGTTCCCGGAGGGCCTGCCAGGCAGAGAATCGGGCTCTCGCCTTTCTTCGTCAGGGTGCGTACGGCCAGGAATTCGAGGATTCTCTCTTTTACTTTCGAAAGACCGTAGTGATCTTCCTCCAGAATCTCGCGTGCTCTTGCCAGATCTTGATTGTCACGGGATGCCTTATCCCACGGAAGCCCCAGCAGTGTCTCGATATAGCCGCGGATCACGCCTGCCTCGGACGGATTGTTGGCCGAATTTTCCAGACGGTGAATCTCCTCGGAAATCCGCTCTTTTACCTCTTTGGAGGCTTTGAGCTTCTCAAGCTGCTTCTTATAATTTTCAATCTCGGTCCGGGAATTGTCCTCGCCGAGTTCCTCGCGGATGACTTTAAGCTGCTCGCGCAGAATATAATCACGCTGGTTCTTATCGATCCGCTCTTTGATTTTTCCCTGAATCTCCGAACGGATCTCCTGAATCTGAATCTCGTTGGCGATCATGACGCAGAGCGTATCATACCGCTCGGAAAGCTCCACAGCCTCCAGCAGTTTCTGGCGGTTTACGTAGTCGAGGGGCAGATTCATGCAGATCTGGTCCACCAGCTTTCCAACTTCTTCGGTTCCGAGGATCTGGCCTGCCAGTTCCTTGCTGACTTTCTGCGTCTGCTCGCAGTAGACGGCAAACAGCTCTTTTAAGTTGCGCAGCATTGCCTCCTGCTCGATATCGGAAAACTGCATTTCGTCCGAGCCGGTAAACAGCGCCACCTCGGCGCGGAGATACTCGCTCTCCTCTTCCTCGAAGTTCAGCAGTTCTGCGCGTCTTTCTGCTTCTACGAGAATCCGAAGAACATCCTTTGGCATTCTCACAACCTGTTTGATGACCGCAATTGTTCCAATTTTATACACATCAAGCAGACCCGGTACTTCCGTATCCGGGTCTTTCTGTGTAATCAGGAAAATTTTCTGGTCTCCCAGCATCGCCTCCTCGACCGCACGAACCGATTTAGGTCTGCTGATATCAAAATGTACAATCATATCCGGCAAAATCGTTGTTCCACGCAGCGCAATCGCCGGTAATACTTTTGTCACTTCTTCCATTTAAGTTTCCTCCTGCGTTTTTCAGGCGGTTTCCGGTCTTCCGGATCTTCTTCCCATATTCCGCCGTGGAACAGGGGCCGGTTCGCCGTGAATAATCTCCGGCTCCGCCTTCTTTTCTACAGCGTCCTTGGTGATGACGCATTCTTTTGTCGTATTGTCCGACGGGATCTCATACATCAGATCCATCATCGTATCTTCCATGATTGCGCGGAGACCTCTGGCGCCTGTTTTCCGCTCCAGGGATTTCTTTGCAATCGCTTCGAGTGCATCTTCTTTGAAGTCAAGCTGTACGCCGTCCAGCTCAAACAGCTTCTTGTACTGTTTGACCAGAGAATTCTTCGGCTCAACCAGAATCTTCATCAGGGCCGTCTCATCCAGAGAATTTAACGTAACGACAATCGGCACACGTCCGACAAACTCCGGAATCAGGCCGAACTTGGTCAGATCCTGCGGCATGACCTGACGGAGCAGATCTCCGACATTCTCATCTTTTGCATGGCCGATCGGATTGTTGAATCCGATGGATTTCGTATCCTGTCTCGTCTCGATGATCTTCTCGAGTCCTTCGAATGCACCGCCGCAGATAAAGAGGATATTCGTCGTATCAATCTGAATAAACTCCTGATGCGGATGCTTTCTTCCGCCCTGCGGCGGAACGGAAGCTACAGTTCCCTCCAGGATTTTCAGCAGTGCCTGCTGTACACCCTCGCCGGAAACATCTCGTGTGATCGAAGCGTTTTCGGATTTTCTTGTGATTTTATCGATCTCATCGATGTAGATGATGCCGTGCTCAGCGCGCTCGATATCATAGTCTGCTGCCTGAATGAGGCGGAGCAGAATGTTTTCTACGTCCTCGCCGACATAACCTGCCTCGGTGAGCGCCGTTGCGTCTGCAATTGCAAACGGAACGTTGATCAGTTTGGCCAGTGTCTGTGCCAGATACGTTTTTCCGGAACCGGTCGGTCCGAGCATCAGAATGTTGCTCTTCTGCAGTTCGATGTCGGAGGATGCACCGGAAAGCACTCGTTTGTAATGGTTGTAAACAGCAACGGAGAGCACTTTTTTCGCCTCATCCTGTCCGATTACGTAGTCATCCAGAAATGCTTTGATTTCCTTTGGTTTGATCAGGTTGATCTCGTCGGTATCCTGCTCGCCGTACAGATCCTCAAATTCTTCCTGAATGATCTCCGAGCAGATTGCCACGCAGTCATCACAGATGTATGCCCCGTCCGGGCCTGCGATCAGCTTGCGTACCTGGTCTTCTGTCTTTCCGCAGAAAGAGCAGCGGATCTTGGTATCATTCCCTTTTATAGCCATCGTTTTCTTCCTTTCAACATATTACAACTAAACCTTATCGCCGGATAAGGCAAAAGGTGCCACAAAAGCCTCATTGCCGGAACTACGCTTTTGGACACCTTTCCTCTCTTATCGGTTCGTAATTACATTATCAATCAGACCGTATGCTTTTGCTTCCTCTGCGGACATGTAGTTGTCACGCTCGGTATCGATCTCAATCTGTTCCAGCGGTTTTCCTGTATTTGCCGCCAGAATTTCATTTAATTTCCGTTTGGTTTTCAGAATCTGTTCTGCAACGATTTTGATCTCGGTTGCCTGACCCTGTGCACCACCGGATGGCTGATGAATCATGATTTCAGAGTTTGGCAGAGCCATTCTCTTTCCTTTGGTACCGCCGGCAAGAAGGAATGCTCCCATGCTGGCAGCCATACCGATACAGATCGTGGATACATCACATTTGATGTACTGCATCGTATCATAGATAGCAAGTCCTGCGCTTACAGAACCTCCCGGGCTGTTGATATACATGTGGATATCTTTTCCCGGATCTTCAGACTCCAGGAACAGAAGCTGTGCAACGATCAGGTTTGCCGATACGTCAGTGACTTCCTCTCCCAGAAAAATAATACGGTCGTTCAGCAGTCTTGAATAAATATCGTAACTTCTCTCTCCCCTGCTTGTCTGCTCGATGACATAAGGTACAAAACTCATTCAATTGCCTCTCTTTCCGAGGTCTTACGCCTCTTTTGCGCTGTCGGCCATGAGAGTTACTGCTTCCTGAACAGCGAGATCTTTCTTCATCTGCTCTTTCTCATATTCGCCAACGAGCTCTTTGAATTTATCCAGCTCCATTTTGTACATTTCAGCCATTTTAGCCAGCTCTTCGTCCAGCTTCTCATCGCTGATCTGGATGTTCTCTGCTTCTGCAACTTTCTCAAGTACCAGTCTGCTCTCGATTCTCTTAACAGCCTGCGGTTTCATCTGCTCTTTTAAGGAATCAACGGTAGCGCCTGTAAACTGCATGTACTGCTCCATGGACAGACCCTGGGACTGGATTCTTCTTGCGAAATCGTCAACCATGTTCTCTACCTGCGTATCGATCATAGCTTCCGGAATCTCCATTGTTGCGTTCTCTACTGCTTTATCTACGACAGCGTTCTCTTTTTCTGTCTTAGCCTGCTCTTCTTTTTTCTTGGTCAGGTTGTCTTTGATTTCTTTTTTGTACTCATCCAGAGTATCGAACTCGGAAACGTCTTTTGCGAAGTCGTCATCAAGTGCCGGAAGCTCTTTTGCTTCGATTTTGTGGATGGTGCATTTGAATACTGCTGCTTTTCCAGCAAGCTCTTCTGCCTGATAATCCTCTGGGAAAGTAACGTTTACTTCCTTCTCCTCTTCCAGAGCTGCGCCAACGAGCTGCTCTTCGAATCCCGGAATGAAGGAATGGGAGCCAAGGGTCAGCGGATAATCTTTTCCAGCGCCGCCGTCGAACGGAACGCCGTCTACAGAACCTTCGAAGTCAAGTGTAACGGTATCTCCGTCTGCTGCCGGACGATCCTCTACATTGATGGTTCTTGCATTTTTCTCCTGCTCTTTTTTCAGCTCAGCTTCTACTTCTTCATCTGTAACGGTTGTGTCAGCTTTTGCTACTTCCAGACCTTTGTACTCGCCAAGGGTAACTTCCGGTTTTACTGCTACAGTTGCGGTAAAGATGAAAGCTTTGCCTTTTTCGATCTGCTCTACGTTGATCTCCGGACGGGATACGATGTCCAGTTTGCTCTCTTCTGCTGCTTTGGAATACTCTTCCGGAACAAGGCTGTTTACAGCATCCTCATAGAATACTGCCGGGCCATACATTTTTTCTACCATAGCTCTCGGAACTTTTCCTTTACGGAAGCCCGGAACGCTGATGTTCTTTTTCTGTTTCTGGTAAGCTTTCTCCAGTGCTTTCTCTAATTCTTCAGCCGGAACCTCAATGGTAAGTTTGGCCATATTCTTTTCTAAATTTTCGACCTGTACACTCATTTTATCAATTTCCTCCTTGATTTATCTGAAAAGCGGCAGAAAACCTGCACACCTCTCCATTCTACAGTCATTTATCGAGTATAGCATACTCTTTTCAAAAACGCCAGTGATTTTTTTATATTTCTGTGGTTTTTAGGCTTTTTTTTAGCAATGAAATACGATTTTTTCCGCCATTTCTTTTGCTTTGTCCTCTCCCTGCAGAACACGGATCAGCTCCAGTGCGAAGTCAGTGGCTGCTCCCATGCCGCGGCCGGTGGTCACATTTTTGTCGGTGACTGCCGGTACATCGAGTACGTTTGCGCCTGCCAGCTTTTCTTCAAATCCCGGGAAGCAGACAGCGTTTTTATCTTTTAAGATGCCCATCACACCAAGGATGCTCGGCGCTGCGCAGATGGCTGCCAGTTTCTTTTCCTGATCGTCATAGGAACGGATCAGCGCTGCGAGCGTCTCGTTTCCGGCCAGATTTAATGTACCCGGCATTCCGCCCGGAAGTACCAGCATGTCTCCGTCATCAAACTCTCCCTCTTCGATGGTTTCATCTGCAAGAATGGTGATTTTGTGGGATCCTGTTACTTCTTTTCTTCCCATAATAGAAACGGTGCATACGTCTTCTCCGGCTCTGCGCAGCAGATCCACCGGGGTCAGTGCCTCAATCTCTTCACATCCGTCTGCCAGAAATACATAAATCTTTGCCATGGTTTTGTCCTCCTGTGTTGTATGATCAGTCTCGTGTGTTTTGTCACGTGATATTCTCTGCTTTTCTTTGTAACAAACCGCCGCTATTATACCACATTTTTCCGCAGAATGCTTGCATTTCATAAAAATTTCAGGACTTTTTTTCGCAAAAAGCCGGATTTCGCTTAACATCACGGGAAAAGCATGGTAAACTCTTGAAAAAAGCAGTGATGCAATCACGAGAAGGAGTCTCTTTTATGGAAATCGAACGCAAATACCTTCTGGATCAGCTTCCGGAAAATCTTACAAGCTATCCATGTAAAAAAATCGAGCAGGGCTATCTTTCCACCGAACCGGTTGTCCGCATCCGCCGCTCTGACGACGAATATTATCTGACCTACAAGTCAAAAGGGCTGATGGTGCGTGAAGAGTATAATCTTCCGCTCACAAAGGAATCCTACCTGCATCTGCGGGAAAAGGCAGACGGCGTTCTTATCTCAAAAACACGCTATCTGCTGCCGCTTACCGGAACGGATCTGACGATCGAGCTCGATGTCTTTGATGCGCCGTATGAAGGCCTTTACCTCGCAGAGGTGGAGTTTCCGGACGAAGCATCCGCAAACGCCTTTGTTCCTCCGGTATGGTTTGGAAAGGATGTAACCTATTCTTCCGATTATCACAACAGTACGCTCAGTAAAGGAAAAAAACTATAAATTACCAGAAAAAATCCCGGTGCCTTTTCCACGGCTGCCGGGATTTTTCCGCTCGTTTGTTTTTTTACTCTTTTTTGTGCTTGCTTTTTGCTTGTTTTGGTTTGTTTTTTGTGCATACATTCTTTATTTTTGCTGCTTTCACATTAGCGTCATTCTGTCAAAGCGGCGGTGCTGCTCCTTCTAATCCACTCCCTTTGATTTCCGGATGCAGGCTCGTGTTGCATCAATAACAGCACTTCTCAGCTTCTCCCGCTCCAGTACGGCAACCGCTTCGATGGTGGTTCCGCCTGGCGAGCAGACCATGTCTTTTAATTCTCCCGGGTGCATTCCTGTCTCGAGAAGCATTTTGGCGCTTCCAAGGACAGACTGTGCAGCAAATTCATATGCCTGTTTTCTCGGCATTCCTTCGGCTACTGCCGCATCTGCAAGAGCCTCCAGGAAAAGAAATACGTACGCCGGCGAGCTTCCGCTGACACCTGTGACGGTATCCATCAGATACTCCGGAACAACTTCTGCGCGGCCAAAGCTTTTCAGGAGGGTTAAAACGAGCTGCAGCTCTTCCTCCGTCACGAGATCATTGGCACAGACGCCGGTCATTCCTTCTCCGACGAGTGCTGGTGTGTTTGGCATGGTGCGAATTAACTTTGTTGGTTTTCCGATTTCTGTACCCAGCCATTGTAAAGACTTACCGGGAAGAATCGATACGATAATCTTCTCGGGTGAGATGAAGTTTTTGACGAGGTTTATTATATTTTTTATTTGGTTTGGCTTTACTGCCAGGAATACAAGATCGGATCCGGCTACGACCGCTTCGTTCTCCGTAGTCGCCTGGACTCCAAACTGGTTGGTCAAGCGTTCCACACTTTTCTCCGTGCGGACCGATACCAGAATGTCATCTGCAGATACAACTCCTTTTTGGATCATTCCGCCAATCATGGCACTCGCCATGTTGCCGCCGCCGATAAAACCTACTTTCATGTCTGTTCGCCTCCGTATGCCTGTGTTGTAAAAAATATATGCGACATCCATAGTATGCAACAAAATTTACTTTTTTGCAATACTTTTTCTCTATTTTTCTTCTTTTCTTTTGCAATTTTCTTTATTTTTTTCGAATGAAATGTCGCTGTTTGTCGACGAATGTCGAAAAGTGTCTTTTTCTGTCTTTTTTCGCTTTTCTATTCCGCCGGAATCAGCCTTTGGCGGCGGCCTCTTCGGCGTATTTTGTTGTCACGAGTGTCTTGTACGGTGCCTTTTTCTCCAGCTCTCCCGCCTGCTCCAGAATCTCCTGCAGAAGATCAAAACTTTCTTCCTCAAAGATCAGATTTTCTTTCCACGTATCCTGCTCATAGTAGCGGCGCACGATCGCGGTGATGGTTTCCAGCTCGGTTTCTGCAAACTGCGGCGCAATCACTTCTGCAATCTCCTCCGGTGTGTGCGTCTGCACGAAGTCCATTCCCTTCTGCAGTGCCTTCGTGAATTTTTCTACGGTTGCGCCGTGCGTTTTCAGATAACTCTGTTTGACGCTGTACGACGTATACGGCACATACCCGGATTCCGTTCCGACCGATGCCACGACATAGCCGTCGCCCTTCTGCTCGAGCAGTGTCGCGGACGGTTCAAATTCAATCGTATAATCCCCCTGCCCGCCGGAGAACGCGGCAGCTGTGGAACCAAAATCGATGCTCTGGTTGATGTTTACGTCTTTTTTATCAATCCCTTTCTGCGCCAGAACATACTCAAAGACCATTTCCGGCATACCGCCTTTTCTTCCCCCTAATACCTCTTTGTTTTTCAATTTCTCCCAGGTAAACGAATTGTCTTTCTCTCTTCCCACAACAAAGTTTCCCGCCCGCTGCGTCAGCTGCGCGAAGTTCACAACTGGGTCTGCGGTTCCCTCGAGGTACGCGTAGACGGTTGCCTCCGCCCCCATAAACCCGATATCCGCTTCGCCGGAAATCATCGCCGTCAGCACTTTATCTGCACCAAATCCTGTTATCAGCGTCAGATCAATGCCCTCGTCCGCAAAATACCCCTCCTCAATTGCCACGTACTGCGGGGCGTAAAAAATGGAGTGGGCAACCTCATTTAATGTCACCTGCTCCACTTTTTCTTTTGTCTCATCTTTTGCCCCGCATCCCGCCAGCGTCACTGCCGCCATTGCCAGTACAAGCGCACCTGTCAGCCATTTTCCTTTCATCAACAGATTCTCCTGTTTTTTCATTCTAACCTTAGAATATGATTTCCCGGTAAAAATGCGTGCAAAAAACGAAGGAGAAATGTTCGAATTTCGTTTCTCCTTCGTTTCTTATTTCTTCTCTTGTTTTTCTTTTGCCTTCTGTTCTTCTTTCGTCCGGATTTTGTCTTCGTACATTTTCAGATCATTCAGATCCAGCATGAAGCAGGCCGTCGGTTTGGAAATGTGGTAATGTGTTTCTGTCATCTCCTCTTGCCGCATCTGCGCGTTTCTTTTATATTTTTCATTCTACAATGTACCTTAACACATTTAGGCTTCCTTTTCCGAAATTTTCTATTTTGAACAACAAATTGAGGATCTCCGCAAAATTTGTTATAGTAAGGGTAATTCAAACAGTTACAAAGGAGGCTATTATGATAATAAAATCAGTTGCTGTTCTGGGCGCCGGAGCGGTTGGGTCTTATGTAATCTGGGGGCTTTCGGAGAAAAAGGACATCCGGCTTGGCGTTATCGCGTCCGGGGAACGGGCGAAGCGTCTGAAAAACAAAGGATGCAAAATTAACGATACGGTTTATCACCCGGAGGTATGGACACCGGAAGAGGCACACGGCGTGGATTTTCTGATCGTCTCGCTCAAATACGGCGCACTGCCGGGGGCTCTTGACAATATTACTGCCGTTACCGGCGAGAATACTGTGATCATGAGTCTGATGAACGGCGTGGACAGTGAGGAGATCATCGCGGAAAAAGTCGGTGCGGAGCATCTGCTTCATGCTGTTATCAAAGTAGCTTCTCATAAAGAGAATGACGGCTACGTTTTCAACCCTGAGGCGACGCTCGGCATCATTTTCGGCGAAGTTTCGGCGCCGTACGACAGTGAGCGTGTGCAGGCTGTTCTGGATCTGTTCTCCGGCACAGGGCTGCATTACCGGGCAACCGATTGTATTTTAGAGGAAATATGGAGCAAATTCCGGCTGAATGTCTGCAATAACCTGCCGCAGGCTATTCTCGGTGCCGGGGTCGGCTGCTACCGCGACAGTGTGCATATGAAGGCGATCAGCGACGGACTCCGCGCAGAACTGATGGCGATTGCGGAGGCAAAGGGAATTGATATCAGCAAGGCGGATGTCTCCTCGGGACGCGGAAGTGCGGTTCCGCCGACGGCGCGCTACTCGACGCTCCAGGATCTCGATGCGGGACGCCATACGGAAATTGATATGTTCTCGGGTGCGCTGATCCGCATGGGAAAAGAGCTTGGAATTCCAACGCCTTACAATGAATTTACGTACCATATGATCAAAGCACTGGAAGAGAAAAACGACAGACGGTTTGACTACAGCGGAAGCGAAGAACCGCTCTGGGCAAAATAGATACGATAGGAGAATCTCACGATGAAAGAAATCAAATGGGCTGTACTCGGATGCGGTGTGATTGCAAATGAAATGGCGGTCGCACTGCAGAAAAACGGAAAGAATATTTACGCGGTCGGCAACCGGACCCATGAGAAGGCGGCTGCTTTTGCGGAGAAATATGGAATTGGAAAAGTTTACGATGATTTCCATGAGATGTTTACCGATCCGGAGGTCGATGTCATTTATATCACGACGCCGCACAACACGCATCTTGGCTTTATGAAAGAGGCGATTGCCAATGGAAAACACATTCTCGTTGAGAAATCGATTACGCTGAACAGCGACGAGCTCGACGAGGCCATAGCGCTTGCAAAAGAAAAAGGTGTCATCATCGGAGAGGCAATGACGATTTACCATATGCCGATCTACAAAGAGCTGAAAAAAATTCTCGACTCCGGCCGTCTCGGCAGAGTCAATCTGATCACGATGAACTTCGGCAGTTTCAAAGAGTACAACATGAAGAACCGCTTCTTCAACCGGAATCTCGCAGGCGGCGCGATGCTTGATATCGGCGTATACGCACTCTCCTTCCTCCGCTGGTTCTTCGACTCTAAGCCGGATCAGCTCCTTTCCCAGGTAAAGCCCGCTCCGACCGGTGTGGACGAGCAGGCCGGCCTCCTTCTCACCAATCAGGAAGGACAGATGGCAAGTGTGATGCTCTCTCTCCACTCCAAACAGCCGAAACGCGGCATGGTTTCCTGTGAGAACGGATTTATCGAGATCATGGAGTACCCGCGTGCCTGGGAAGCAAAAATCACAGACGCTTCCACCGGCGAATCCGAAATCATCAAAGCCGGTGACAACGCCGATGCACTCGCCTATGAGCTCGCCGACATGGAACGCGCCATCAATGGAGATGCATCTGCCATGCACCTCGACTACACGAAGGACGTCATGGATCTGATGACCTCCTTCCGCAGAACCTGGGGCTATACGTACCCTGAGGAAGAAAAATAAGATTCGCACATCAAAAGCCCCTGCCCGGCACACATCAGATGCCGGGCAGGGGCACTTCTTTTCACCTGCAATACTCTGCAATTTTCTTTTTCAGTAATTCCGCATCAATCGGCTTTGCGATATGCACGTCCATGCCGGCCTCTTTTGCGGCCTGCCGGTCTTCAACAAAGGCGTTGGCGCTCATGGCGAAAATCGGAATGGAGGCGGCATCATCACGTCCATGACTTCCACGCATATTTTATACTTCATTTTACGCTGATATTATTTTCTCTGTCAACCCAAATAACATTACATTTCCAATATTTTGCATGTCTTTTTTATTTTTCTGAAATTTTTTTAAATCTTCCGTTTTTCTCTTGCACAATTGTTTTTATGCGTATATAATTGTCTGCAGAAAGCAAAGGGGAGCTCGCGTGCGAAGCGGGCTGAGAGTAGGATGCATCTCCTAGACCCTGAACCTGATTTGGGTAATGCCAACGTAGGGAGATACGATATGCACATTTTCTGCAGATATACCTCCACGTATATCTGCTTTTTTAATCTCTATGAACACATCATCAACAGGTTCTTCCAGTACCACAAGGGAATTTGCTTCTGCAAAAATACTCACACAGGAGGAACAAAAAATTATGTTAGGCACTTGTCTTGACAATGTCAGAAAAACAACCCCTCTCGTACACAACATCACAAATTACGTTACAGTAAACGATGTCGCCAATATTCTGCTGGCATGCGGCGCAAGCCCGATCATGTCCGATGAACCGGAGGATGTCGAGGATATCACCTCCATCTGCGGCGGTCTGAACATCAACATCGGAACGCTGCACAGAACGAGCATCGACGGCATGTACCGTGCCGGTGCAAAAGCAGCTTCGCTCGGCCACAAAATCCTGCTCGATCCAGTCGGCGCAGGCGCAAGCCACTTACGTACTTCGACCGCAGTCGGACTGATGGAAAAAATCCCGTTCACCGTCATCCGCGGAAATATTTCCGAAATCAAAACACTGGCACTCGGAAGCGGAACGACAAAGGGTGTTGACGCAGACGTTGCCGATAAAGTAACAGACGAAAACCTCGACAGCGCCGTTGCTTTTGCAAAAAACTTTGCGAAAGACCACAACTGTGTTGTCGCCATCACAGGAGCGATCGACCTCGTTGCCGATGCTGACACCTGCTACGTGATCCGCAACGGACGCGCCGAGATGGGAAGCATCACCGGAACAGGCTGCCAGCTCTCCGGCATGATGACCGCTTACCTCGTTGCCAACCCGGACGAGCCGTTAAAAGCCGCTGCTGCCGCTGTCTGCGCAATGGGACTTGCCGGCGAGATCGGCTGGAGCCATATGAAACCGGAAGACGGCAACTCCACCTACCGGAACCGCATCATCGACGCCATCTACCACATGGACGGCGAGATGCTAGAGAAAGGTGCAAAGTATGAAGTGCGATAAAAAAGGCCTGCTTTTATATGCTGTGACAGACCGCAGCTGGCTGAACGGCGAGACACTGTACAGCCAGGTGGAAAAGGCTCTGCAGGGCGGCGCAACGTTTATCCAGCTCCGCGAAAAAAATCTTGACCAGGATCACTTTATGGAAGAGGCACTGGAACTGAAAAAACTCTGTGCCGCATACCATGTTCCTTTCGTCATCAACGATAACGTGGAAATCGCAGCTAAGATGGATGCGGACGGCGTTCATGTCGGCCAGAGCGATATGGAGGCCGGCGATGTCCGTGCAAAGCTTGGCCCGGACAAGATCATCGGCGTTTCGGCACAGACCGTGGAACAGGCCATTCTCGCCGAGCAGCGCGGGGCAGATTACCTCGGCGTCGGCGCAGTCTTCCACACCGGTTCCAAGGCGGATGCGGAGGATGTCAGCCACGAAACGCTGACTGCTATCTGCAATGCCGTTAAAATCCCTGTCATCGCCATCGGCGGCATCACACGCGATAACGTGACGGAGCTTTCCGGCAGCGGCATCTGCGGCATTGCCGTCATCAGTGCCATTTTTGCACAGAAAGACATTGTTTCCGCAACGAAGGATCTGAAAGAACAGACTCTGCGCATGCTGGAAAACAAATAATTTTACGTAACCATTCATCCTCACACCAGGCGGCAGACTGGGGGCACCACTTTCTTTGTCGCCTGTCCAAAAAGAAAAGTAATGCAAAGGAGTAATTCTCATGGACGCGAAAAACATGAAAACAGCATTAACAATCGCGGGAAGTGATTCCAGCGGAGGCGCCGGCATTCAGGCAGACATCAAAACCATGATCACAAACGGAGTTTACGCCATGTCGGCAATTACCGCACTCACCGCCCAGAACACCACCGGCGTTTCCGGTATTTTCGATGTAACACCGGAGTTTCTGGCCGCACAGCTTGACGCCGTCTTTACGGACATCTTCCCGGACGCCGTCAAAATCGGTATGGTATCCTCCCCGGCACTGATCGAAGTCATCTCCGAACGGCTTCGCTTCTACCAGGCCAAACACATCGTTGTGGACCCGGTCCTCGTCGCTACAAGCGGCTCCGCGCTCGCTTCGGGCGGCGTGCCTGACCTGATGAAAAAACTGCTCTTTCCTCTGGCCGAAGTCATCACACCGAATATCCCAGAGGGAGAAGTTCTCTCCGGCATCAAAATCCAGTCGGAAAGCGATATGGAACGCGCCGCAAAAGAGATCGGGGATTCCTGCGGCTGTGCCGTTCTGTTAAAGGGCGGCCACAGTATCAATGATGCCAACGATCTTTTATATCACGACGGCACATTTACCTGGTTCACCGGAAAACGCATCGACAATCCGAACACACACGGCACCGGCTGTACACTCTCCAGCGCCATCGCATCGGGGCTCGCAAAGGGGCTTTCCCTTCCGGATGCCATTTCCGCCGCAAAAGAGTATATTTCGGGCGCACTCGCGAGCATGATGGATCTCGGCCACGGCTCGGGACCGCTGAACCACGCTTACCGGATCTGATTTTGAAAATAAAGGAGAACAACAGATGGAACGCAATTACGCAACACAGATGGACGCCGCACGCCGCGGCATTGTAACACCGGAGCTGAAAAAAGTCGCAGAAAAAGAGTATATGGCCGTGAAAGACCTGATGCCGCTCGTTGCCAGCGGAAAGGTTGCCATTCCGGCCAATAAGCTGCACACCTGCATCGACCCGGAGGGCATCGGCTCGATGCTGCGCACGAAAATCAATGTAAATCTCGGTGTTTCGAAAGACTGTAAAGATTACGATGTGGAGATGCAGAAGGTACTCTCCGCGGTCAATATGGGCGCAGAAGCCATCATGGACCTGTCGAGCCACGGCAATACGCAGCCGTTCCGGCGGAAACTGACCTCCGAATGTCCGGCCATGATCGGCACCGTGCCGGTATATGACAGTGTGATCCATTACCAGAGAGACCTGGATACGCTGACCGCCAAAGATTTTATTGACGTCATCCGCCTCCATGCCGAGGACGGTGTCGATTTCGTCACCCTGCACTGCGGCATCACCAGAAAAACCATCGATCAGATCCGCAAACACAAACGGAAAATGAATATCGTTTCCCGCGGCGGCTCCCTCGTGTTCGCCTGGATGTGCATGACCGGCGAGGAGAATCCGTTCTACGAGTATTACGATGAGATTCTCGATATCTGCCGTGAATACGATGTGACCATTTCTCTCGGCGACGCCTGCCGTCCTGGCTGCCTTGCCGACGCAACGGATGTCTGCCAAATTGAGGAGCTGGTGCGCCTCGGCGAACTCACCAAACGTGCCTGGGAAAAAGACGTTCAGGTTATGGTTGAGGGACCGGGCCACGTTCCGATGGATCAGATTGCGGCCAACATGAAAGTACAGCAGACCATCTGCATGGGCGCTCCGTTCTATGTCCTCGGCCCTCTTGTGACCGATATTGCACCGGGCTATGACCACATCACCGCTGCCATCGGAGGCGCGATTGCGGCCATGAACGGCGCTGCTTTCCTGTGCTACGTAACGCCGGCAGAGCATCTGGCTCTTCCGAACCTGGATGATGTAAAACAGGGCATCATCGCAAGCAAAATCGCCGCACACGCTGCCGACATCGCCAAAGGTGTTCCGCATGCGCGTGATATTGACGACAAGATGGGCGATGCCCGCCGCGTGCTCGACTGGGAAGCACAGTGGGACTGTGCACTGGACCCGGAGACCGCAAAAGCCATCCGCGCCGACCGCTCGCCGGAACAGGAAGATACCTGCTCGATGTGCGGTAAATTCTGTGCCGTGCGAAGCATGAACAAAGCTTTAAACGGCGAACATATCGACATTCTTTAACGTCAGTAGACAAGAAGTCACAGTACGCGAAAAGGAACGGTTTTCATTACGAAACCGTTCCTTTTCTGCATTTCCAAAATCTTTTTCTATTTTGCCCATCCTTCGGCGTAACGGACTGCTTTGTGCCATCCGTTCATCTTCTCATCGCGCTCCTCTTTCGAGAGCTCCGGCTCAAACGTACGGTCAATGGCTCCGTTCTGTTTTACCGTCTCCTGATCCGGCCAGTAGCCGACGGCGAGTCCCGCAAGATAAGCTGCTCCCATTGCGGTCGTCTCGATGCAGCACGGCCGCTCCACCGGCGCCTGGCTGATGTCCGCCTGGCACTGCATCAGGAAGTTGTTGGCGCTTGCTCCGCCGTCCACACGCAGCGCAGAGAGCTTCATGCCGGAATCTGCCTCCATCGCTTTTAAGACATCATCCACCTGATACGTGATCGACTCCAGCGTTGCGCGGATCACATGGTATTTGTTGACGCCGCGGGTCAGGCCGAGAATGGTTCCTCTCGCATACTGATCCCAGTACGGTGCGCCAAGGCCGGTAAACGCCGGCACGACGTAGCAGCCGTTCGTGTCGTTCACCTTCTGCGCCATGTACTCGGAATCCGCCGAGGACTCGATCAGCTTCATCTCATCGCGCAGCCACTGGATTGCGGCTCCGCCGACGAAAATGGATCCCTCGAGCGCATACGTAATCTTGTCCCCGATGCCCCATGCAATCGTGGTAACAAGACCGTGTGTCGAAGAAACCGGCTTTTCTCCCGTGTTCATCAGCAGGAAGCAGCCTGTTCCGTATGTATTTTTCGCTTCGCCCGGCGCATAGCAGGTCTGGCCGAACAGCGCCGCCTGCTGGTCTCCCGCTGCTCCCGCAATCGGAATCGGGCCGCCGAAATATGTGGATGCCGTCTCCCCGTAGACACAGCTCGACGGGCGGACTTCCGGCAGCATACAGAGCGGAATGTTCAGCTCTTTTAAGATATCCTCATCCCATTTCAGTGTATGGATATTGAACAGCATTGTACGGGACGCGTTGGTGTAATCGGTGACATGTACCTTTCCCTTTGTCATCTTCCAGATCAGCCACGTCTCCACTGTTCCGAAATAGAGATCGCCTCGCTCCGCCCGCTCGCGCACGCCCGGAACTTCATCTAGAATCCATTTCAGCTTCGTGGCTGAAAAATACGCATCAATCACAAGACCTGTTTTCTCCCGGAAACGGTCAACCAGTCCGCGCTCCATCAGGGAATCGCAGTATTCCGATGTTCTGCGGCACTGCCATACAATTGCATTGTAGACCGGCTCTCCCGTCTTTTTGTCCCAGACGATCGTCGTCTCTCTCTGGTTTGTGATGCCGATTGCCGCGATATCCTCGTAGGACGCGCCCGCTTTCTGCATTGCCTCCACGGCTACACCGAGCATCGTGGACCAGATTTCATTGGCATCGTGCTCCACCCAGCCCGGTTTCGGGAAACGCTGGGTAAACTCCTTCTGCGCAAGGCTTACGATCTGTCCTTTCTGATCAAACAGAATACAGCGGTTGCTCGTTGTGCCGGCATCAAGTGCCATGATGTATTTTCCCACGTTTAAAAATCCTCCTGTCTCACATTTCAAGAAGAGAGCCTGACAGAATCCACTGCCACGCTCTCTTCCTTTTCTTTGTATGTATCGTATCACAGAATTCTTTTTCTGTAAATCAAATCGTGTTTTTCTGCAGCAATTTATGCCGTAATGATCTCCAGCAGCGCACCGCGCAGATCGTTTGAAAGTTCCATGCTCTGCAACTCTGCAGCCAGAATTGCTACCTTTCCGTCCGCTTTGTGAAGAAGATTTGCGATCTGCTCTTTGGTGATGTAGCTGATTTCGGCGTGCAGCAGCAGATCCATCGCACGTGTCATGACATCGTTCTTTGCAATCTCCGTATCTTCCGGCAGACAGATTGTCACGGTATCCTGTGGTTTTACATCTGCCACTGCGATAGCAAGAAGTCCGTCTTTCTCTTTGACTTCTGCATCCGCTTCCACGCCGTTTACAAAGACCTTTGCCTCTTTTGCACTACTTCCACCGAATTCTACGCAATATGTTCTGCTTTCCGGAACAAGGCTCTGATTGCCCTCAACCGGTGCAATTGTAAATTTTCGTGCACCCCATTCGAGCGTCATCGGCGTTTTTGCACAGTCATTCTTCTCATACGCCATGGAAGTATTGTCATCCTCGTACAGAATAAATGTATTATCTGCACCCGCATAAACGCGTACCGTCAGCTCATCCGGGTTAGATTCTACATCCAGCGCACTGATCTTCTCTGTCATCGGGATGATCGCACCTGCTTTCGCAAGAACCGGGATTTCCTCCAGCGTACGGTACAGATCCATACTTCTGCCGCCCTCATAAATCATTCCGTTGAAGAAATCAAACCAGGTTCCCTCCGGCAGCCATACCTTCGTCTTGGCACGCTTCAGCTCCGGAATGCATTTCGTTGTCACCGGTGTTACCATCAGCTCACTTCCGAAGAAGTACTGATTCGGTGCCTGATTTTTGCCCCAGAAAACCGTCTCCGGGTAATCATAATACATCGGAACAACGATCGGTGTATCTTCTTTCCATGCACGGTAGTTCATCGTGTACAGATACGGTACGAGTTTATGACGCAGACGAAGGAAATCATCCATTGTGCTGCGCACTTCCATACTGAAGTTCCAAGGCTCTTTTCCACTGAAGGCACTGTTAGAGCTGTGCAGACGGTTGATCGGAGAAAAGACTCCGTACTGATACCATCTTGCTTCAAGCTCATCGTCACGGTAGCCAAGCATATGGCCGCCGATATCATGACTCCACCATCCGTAGCCGATGTTGGAGGCTGTGCTGGTAAAGTATGGCTGGAAATCCAGGGATTCCCAGGTGATGTGGGTGTCTCCGGAAAATCCGACCGGATAGCGGTGGGAGCCCGGTCCTGCATAGCGGGAGAAGGTCATCGGACGTTTTCCGTCTCTTCCACTGTCAAGAAAATGATAGTGATTCAGCATCCACAGCGGATCAAGACCCTCGATCTTGGTACTCTGTCCCTGCTGCCAGTCAATCCACCAGAAATCGACGCCCTCTTTTTCCATCGGATGATGGACTTTTTCGAAATATACATCGACAAATTTCGGATCGGCAATGTCAAAATTGACCGGCTCTTCTTTTTTTGCATCCACTCCCATAGCTTCTGCTACTTCCGGATAGCAGTCCTCATACGCACGAATTCCGTCTGCCGGATGGACATTCAGTGTTGTCTTCATGCCGCGTGCATGGAGTTTTCCAAGAAAACGCTCCGGATCCGGGAAGAGTTTTTTATTCCAGCTATAGCCGGTCCAGCCGCTGCCGTATTTCGGATCCACATCGTCTACACGGTGCCAGTCCATATCGATAACAGCAACCGAGAATGGAACGTTCTCTTTGTCGAAGTCTTCCATCAGTTTCATATAAGATGCTTCACTGTAACGCCAGTAACGGCTCCACCAGTTTCCGAGTGCAAATCTCGGAAGCATCGGAGTTTTGCCGCAAAGGTGATAAAAATCCTTTAATGCCAGGCGGAAATTCCAGCCATAGCCGAAGAAGTACAGATCCTGCACTCCTTTCTTTCTCGGGGTCACCCAACCGTCCTCTGTCATCAGAAGCGACTTCGAATCATCCAGAACAGCGGAACCAAACCAGGACATGATACCAGGTTCCAGTTCGCATGCTCCGTTGACCTGATCAAGCGTACGGGCCGTTCCTCCAAGATCCTGTGTCGGATCTCCGTAATGCCATGCCGGTACAGAACTGATGCCGACTGCCGTTGTTTTGCAGGAAAGTCCGTTTGCAGAGAATGCCTTTTTGTTGTAATTCAGCTGCAGATACTTTGTGCGCAGCTCCAGCTCATCGCCTGTGTCTTTGACGGAAAATTCCACTGCTGGAAAATCACGGTTTACAACCGTCTGGGATGCTGCATCGATAAATTCACCGTCCTCACTGTATTCCAGCCGAAGAAGATGCTCTGTCAGTACTGTGATACGGTATTTATCGCCTTTTATCACATTCTCGGGATTTGCAAGTGGATGTGTCTCCAATTTCAGATATGGTTTCATATTTTGTTTTTCCCTTTCTTATCTTACCAGTTCTTGCCCTATTTTGAGAACGGGAATCTGTGACAAAAGTCCGTTCTGCCTCAGATTCCTCTGCATTTTTTATTTTGTCTCCAGAACAACCGCCTCATACGCGCGCAGTTTTCGTACCCCCGCTGCCGCGCCGTCCTGCGGATAGTTGCTGATCAGTACCTCTGCTCCCGCAAAGGTTTCCGGAACCGTGTATTCCTGCTCCTCTTTTGTAAAATTGCACATCACGAGGAGTTTCTGGTCGCCTAAGGTTCTGGTATATACATACAGTGCCTCGTCCTCCGGATCGAGCAGCTCGTACGTTCCGTAAACCATGATATCCTTCTCTTTCCGGAGATGAATCAGTTTCTTGTAATAATTGTATACAGAATCCGGATCCGCCATCTCATTCTTGGCATTGACGGTCTCGTAATCCGGTCCGACCTTGATCCACGGTGTTCCTGTGGTAAATCCTGCCGAAGCGGTATCATCCCACTGCATCGGAGTTCTTGCATTGTCTCTTCCGCGCAGGTTCAGGTAGCGCATCATGTCGTCCGGCGCTACTTTTCCGGCACCGGTCAGCTCGTGGAACGCGTTGATGCTCTCAATATCGCGGAACTCGGACAGATCGTGGAACGGAACATTCTTCATGCCAAGCTCATCGCCCTGGTATACATACGGGGTACCCTGCATCATATGAAGGCAGGTTGCCAGCATTTTGGCACTTACCACACGGTATTCCGGTGAATCATCGCCGAAACGGGACAGGCAGCGCGGCTGGTCGTGGTTTCCAAGGAAGAGGCTGTTCCATGCCTTGCCCTCAAGCTCCGTCTGCCATGCTGTCATGACGCGTTTGAAATCTTTGAGCGGTACGCGTTTGTCCGTCCATTTGCCGTATGTTCCGCTTGCCAGATCTACCAGCTCGAACTGGAATACCATACTGAGCTCTTTGCCGTCTGCGGATGCATATTTTTCTGCCTCCTCGATCGTGACACCGGCACACTCACCAACCGTCATCAGATCGTATTTGGAGAGGACTTCCCTGTTCATCTCCTGCAGATACTCATGAACGTGCGGTCCGTTTACGCAGCCGGAATCACCGTAGAGTCCGCCCTCCGGAATTTTTCCGTCCGGCAGCCCTTCCGGTTTGGAGATCATGCTGATAACGTCCATCCGGAAACCGTCAATGCCTTTTTCACACCACCAGTTCATCATATCGAAAACTTCTTTTCGAACCGCCGGGTTCTCCCAGTTCAGATCAGGCTGTTTTGTTGAGAACAGATGCAGGTAATACATCTCTGTCTGCGGATCGTATTTCCATGCGGAACCGGAGAAGCAGCTTCCCCAGTTGTTTGGCTCTTTTCCCTCTTTTGCATCACGCCAGATATAATAATCGCGGTATGGATTGTCTTTCGATTTGCGGCTCTCCACGAACCATTTGTGTTCATCTGAAGTATGATTGACAACAAGGTCCATGACCAGCCTGATGCCTCTTTTATGCATCTCCGAAAGCATGCGGTCAAAATCCTCCATTGTTCCGAACTCCTGCATGATTGCCCGGTAATCGCTGATATCATATCCATTGTCATCGTTTGGTGACTGGTACACCGGAGACAGCCAGATAACATCCACGCCAAGATCCTTCAGATAATCCAGACGGGATGTGATACCATTTAAATCTCCGATACCGTCTCCGTTGCTGTCCATGAAGCTGCGCGGATAAATCTGATACACTACGGCTTCTTTCCACCATTTTTTGTCCATTTTTTTACCTCCTTTATTTCATCCCCAGAACGTGTCTGGTTCTTTAATTCTGTCGTTTGCAAGCACATTTTACCATACCTCACGGTGATTTTTCAATAGTTTTGCGCAAAACCAGCAGTTTCTACAAGAGTTTTTCTGTAAATTTGGTAACTATTTACTTCGTCAGATCTCTTACCGACTCCCTCTCCACCAGCGTTGTCGGCAATGGCGGAATATCTTTTTGTACCGGCTCATCCTGGATCAAGTGCATCAGGACTTCTACGGCACGGCGTGCTTTTCCATCCACCATCTGATGCACGGTAGTCAGCTTCGGCCGCGCAAGTGTCGCATAGGTAACATCATCAAAGCCCGCAATTGAAATTTCCTCCGGAACCTTTATTCCCCTGTTCTGCAGAAAGTTGGATGCTTCAAGTGCATAGTAATCCGATGAAAAAAAGAGCGCTGTCTGTTTTTTGAAGAACGGAAGCATCTCCTCATATGCCTTCTCCCTCTGCTCTGGATTCCACGGGATCACAATATGGCGACTTTCAAAGTCCTCAATTCCCGCCTCCTCCATTGCCTGACGCACACCGAGCCACCGATAGTGGTCAACCCCGAGATCGCAGTCGGATAAAAAGAGAAATTTTTTATGTCCCTTTCCAATCAGGTACTGACTCATCTGGTACGCACCGCCGCGGTCATCCATCGTAATGGAGCGGACTCCAAGTTCCGGCGGGAGATACTGATCAATGGTTACCAGCGGTTTTCCGAGACGTTCCGAGAGCTCTGCAATCTCCTTTTCCTTCAGAGCCATCGCAATCATGCCGTCAAAATTCCAGCCGAGCGCCTGCTGCATAATATCGTCCTGCTCATGGCGCGCAACCAGCATCATATAGTAGCCGTGTTCCCGGATCTGATACTCCAGATTTCCGAGCATTGCCGACACAAAGGGATCCTCAAAGGAAGATGCATTTCCTTTCTTCATGAAACCAAGCGCCACACCAATGAGACCGGAGCTGTTGTTCGCCAGCATGCGCGCGCTGATACTCGGCACGTACTCCATCTCCTTTAAAATCCGGTTGATTTTCTCGACCGTCGCCTTTGAGACGCGCCCTGTCTTTCCGTGTATTACATTCGAAACCGTCGTCGGGCTGACCCCTGCGCGGTCTGCAATATCTTTGATTCTAATCATCGGTTCTCTGCCTTTCCTTTTTCTTCACAATTTTCTGAATTCTGTTATGTTTATTTTACCAAGACGGCAAAATGTTTACAACTACTTTGCATCGGCAAACACTACAAAATTATTACATTTTCTTAAACGATATGTAAGAAAATCTCCATCCCTCCTTCATTTACTTTCCGCCGGTTCCGTGGTAAGATAGGATGACAGAAAAAGTTCACCTTTTTTCTGTAAGAAAGGACCTACACATCATATGCGGCTTGCATTTACAAATTTTTCGATAAAATCTCCCACTGGCAAGAAATCCGGCCGTTTTTTTCTTGCCCTTTTTCTGGGTATTTTTCTCTTCCTCGCTCATCCCATACTCTGTCAGGCTGGTTTTGCCTCCAGTACGCCGTTTACCGGTGCCTCCTGGGAACTGGTCGGGGAATATCCGATTCTCGGCAGCAACGGCGCGGTGCAGTCCGTCTGTGCGACGGAAGATTATATCATCTGCATCGAAAATTTTAATGATCTGACGACAGAGCCGGACGTAGTCTCTGCCTACTATAAAAATGATACAGACGCAGACGGAAATCCCGTTACGCAGTATTCCCTCGCGCATCAGGTAAGGGACGCAGACTTTGCTCACGCAAACGGTATGGCATACAATCCCGTCACACATGAAATCCTCGTGAGCGGCTACAGCAGCCCGGATGCTTCCAATTACGGATGTATCTTCCGCCTCGACCCGGATACTCTCGAGCAGAAAGAGCGGATCCAGCTCTCGACAAGCTACAATATTCTCGGTATTGATTATCTTCCCTCCACCGGCGGCTATCTGATCCAGACCGATGCGGACGGCGGCTACGGCTTTAAACTCCTCGATGCCTCACTTCAGGTGATGGATGACTGGGGCACGTATCCCTTCGATTTTTACATGGAAAACTTTCAGGATCTCTGTGTTTCCGGCGATCTCTTTTTTCTTTTTCCGCTGACGATGCATCTCGGAATCGGAAACTTTATCCAGACATACTCGCTCTCGCAGAAAACACTGCTTGCGGACGACACGGTTGATTTTGGCTTTTCCGACGATATCACCATCAATGAACCAGAGGGCCTCTGTGAGACAAATCCTGGGGAATTTATTGCGATTGTAAACGTAACAAAGGCAGATGGTGGACGGTACGTGCAGTTCTACCGCACCCGGGTGCCGTATCTGTTCACGGTTTCCACTTCCGCGGCGGAGCATGGCTCGGTGTCCGAGGGCGGGGAAGTTTCCAGCGGAGAGGAAAAAACCGTTTCCTACACGGCAGACGAAGGCTTCCGGCTCGCGAAGCTCTCGGTGGACGGCTTGTATCTGCCGGTGACGGAATATCCGGACAGCTACACATTTTCCGATATCCAGAAGGATCATACCCTTGCCGTAACGTTTGAACCGGTTCCGACGGCGACACCGACGCCGACTGCCACTGCGACGCCGACCGAAACACCGGCCATAACCCAGACACCGGAACCGGCCATTTCCAAAGCACCGGCATCATCCACGGTTTCCTTCTCATCTGTGGCTTCCCATTTCGCAGCGTTCTGGAAAGGCACTGTGCATGCCGCTTCCTGGTTCCGCCATCTTGCCTCGGCCGGTGCATCCCTTTTTGCCCGTATCCGGAAGGCAGATCCTGTTTTTCTGGCGATGCCGTTTGTCCTTCTCGTTCTGATTCTGCTCTTTGTCCTCCGCCTGCGGTATGTCCGCCGCATCCGGCGGGAGCGGTCGCGGAAAGCGCTGGAACACAGAAGAAGAACGTACGAAGAACTGGTCAGAGAATTTACGGAAAATCCGAAGGACGAAAAGGTTTCCATCGATGAGCTGCTGCTTACAATTGACGAACTGCAGAAGGAAGAACAGAAAAACACTTAAATGAAACGTATTCACCAGATCAGGAATTGATCTTCTCGGCACAAAAAAAGTATCCCGTTCCTTTTGGGGAAGCGGGATACTTTTTTATTTAAACGGGCAACGAGCTAAAGTCCGTGCTTGTTTTTACTCTTCGTAATCGAGTGCTGCACGCTCCGTTGTGTACGGACGTACATAGGTGTCTGCTACTTTTACGTGCTCCGGATGTTTTGCATATACAGCTACATCCTCTGCTTTTTCCAGTGTTGTGACAAGTGCCATATCATGGGTGGAAGATGCAAGCGGTGCTTCTACAAAGTCAACCGTCAACAGTCCCGGCACTTTGCCGACCAGGCTTTTCAGGTTCTCTGCCATCGCTTTTTTCAGCTCCGGTTTCTTTGCATCCTCTACTTCCGGTTTGAATTTCCACATAACAATATGATGTACCATTGTATTTTTCTCCTTTGCTTTTGTTTTATTGCCAATTCACACAGTTTCTGTGCAAATACCAGCCTTTTGTTACGGCTCTTCGCCTGCAATCCGCAGAATATCCTCAATCTCTTCCACGGACATGTCAAGATACGCGGAAAGCTCTGCCACACTGAAATCCATGTCATCGCCGTCGGAGAGTTCCTCGATGGCGTCTTTTAAGCGGTTTACTTTATTGACTACAGTATTGTCCTTGTGTTTCTGAACTCTGTGTTCTTCCATGAAATCGCTGATCGTCTCACGCACAGCCGCATCAATCGCCTGCTCCGCCGTCTCAGCTTTTACAACGGACTCCAGCGCTACTAAAAGTCCGACATTTCCCTCCTGCACCAGATCCATCAGGAAGAAATCGCGGGTGTGCATTTCTTTTGCGGTCTCAATAACTTTCGGAAGCCAGAGCTGCACGAGCATGCTCTTTGCAAGGGAATCGCCCTCTGCCGCTTTCCGGTAAAGCTCTGCCGTTTCTTCCTCCGACGGTGTTTCTGTCTCCGGCAGTTCGTCAAGATACTGCTGTAAGGCACGCAGCTCCTCCTCGGAAAACTCCGGTTTTTTCTTTTCTTTTTCGGTCTCCTCCGGCACGACGCCCGGCTCATAATCTGCCACATCGACCTGCTCCATCGTCAGATATTCGCAGACAAAGGTGACTTTCTGCTCATCCAGTGCAAAGTCTTCAAAAAAGTCTCTGACTTCTTTCATCGTTACTTTATTTTCATGGTCTCTGGCGTATGACAGCAATTCGGAGAGCTTCTCCTGGAACTTTTTCTGTTCGTCCTGCATCTTTTTTACCCTCTCTTTCTTCCGTTTCACGATTCCATTTCTTCGTACATTTTTTTCAATTTGTCCATTGCTTTTTCTGCTTTGAAAAGCTACTATAAAAGCAAACGAAAAACCACATTCAAGTGGAAAGGAGAATCCTTATGAAACAATTTTTTCAGGATGTGAAAAACAGTTTCCTGCTTTCAGCCGCTGTCTCTATTATACTAGGTATCGTGCTGATCGTCTACCCCGTAAAAACGAGTTTGCTGATCTGTTATATCGCCGGAGCACTGCTCCTGTTTGGCGGCGTTGTTGCGTTGATCCGCTACATTGCAAGCCGCGGCGAGCCGTTTTTCTTCCGCTACGATCTGTTCGTTGCCCTGGTACTGATTCTGTTCGGCTGCTTCGTTATCTTTGAAAGTGACCTTGTAATCGCATTCATCCCGGTTGTCATCGGTATCATCCTTCTGGCAAACGGACTGCTCAGCATTCAGAAGGCGTTCAACCTCAAAAAAACAGGGCTGGAAAAATGGTGGCTTGAGTTCCTGCTGGCTCTTTTAACCAGCGTTCTCGGCATCATCATCTGTACCAATCCGTTTGATGCCGTTGCAACCACAAACATTTTCATCGGTATCTGCCTTGTCTACAGCGGCATTTCCGATCTTGTCACCACCTACTACATGGGCCGCGCAAAACGCCGGATCAAAAACGTCATCCAGACCGAGATCAACCAGCAGAAAATCCTGCACGATGACAATGTGATTGATGTGGATGAGGACGAGCTTCACTAAAAAACAGCTTCTTCCATAAAAATCTTCTTTCATACGAAAAACCGGAACCCGGCACCGCTTCTAAGCAGCGGCTCCCGGGTTCCGGTTTTTCTCTGTATTTCTTTTTTTATTTATTCCTCGTGTTTGCTCAGCGCTTCCATGCCTTCTCTTAATTTCAGACGAATCTTGCCAAGCTGCATGCCGTTTGCACCGAAATACAGTTTCAGATAGTGATTAGATCCAAAGAAGAAGCCAAGATCTCTGGTCTCTTTGATCCACTCGCCTTTTGTTCCACGGATGCTGATAACGGTTTTTACAATATTGTCGATATATACTGTAACGGAAAGCTGTGCCAGGTCTTCGAGGTCTGCTTTCATTTCCATCTCGATATCATAAGTTCCCATTTTATCTGCCAGAATGGAAACACCGCAGACTTCGCTTGTTCCTTTTTTATTTTCCCATGCGGAAGCGTCAATGACAACATCACCTGTTTCCGGATCTGCCTCATACGTTACCAGGTCTGCTGCAACAAAATCGTTATCTCCCTGCTGCTCCTGTGCTTCTTTTTCTTCCTCGCTGATGCGGTCAAGGAAACGTAAAATACATGGTGTTCCAAGAATGAAGTGAAGGACATTCATGGCATTTCTCTGCAGATCACCTCTTGTGATTTCACCTTTTTCCAGTGCTTCTTTCACATCATCCTGGCTCATATCGGTGCAGTCATTGCATACCATGAAGACATCATTTCCGGCGGATACCATCGGTGCATGTGTCGTTCTTGTTGCCTCGTATCCTTCACGGTTCGACATTGCCCACCAGTCGGTCATAACAAATCCATCGTAGTTCCACTCACCACGGAGAATGGTGGTTAACAGATCGTAGTTTCCTGCGGTCCAGATACCGTTGACCGGTCCATATGTACTCATAATGGATCTTGCGCCGCCTTCTTTGACTGCAATTTCATATCCTTTCAGATAGATCTCGCGCAGTGCACGCTCGGAAACAACCGCATTTACGGTGTGGCGCTTCGACTCCTGGTTATTACCGCAGAAGTGTTTGATGGTTCCGGTTACATCGGATTTTTCCATACCAAGAATCTGTACAGCACTGATCCATCCGGTCAGGTACGGATCCTCGGAAATATACTCAAAGTTACGTCCGTTTAACGGATTTCTGTGAATATTCATACCAGGTCCAAGAAGCGCATCGACACGGTTCTGTCTCATTTCGCGTCCTGCCATCTCGTACAGGTCTTCTACCAGCGGAAGATCGAACGTACAGCCAAGCAGCGTACCGTTTGGCATGGAGAAGGCTTTTGTTCCGCAGTCAAAACGAAGTCCGGAAGGACCGTCGGTACAGCAGGATGCCGGAATGCCAAACTCCTGTAATTCCGGTGTCAGACCGCCAAAAGCAGCTGCGGTTCCAGGCGTTACTTTCGGGCTGCACATACCCTCGCCGCGGAACATGCAGATCAGATCATCATCGGAAAGCTGTGCCACGAATTCTTCCATGGTTACTTTCTTATCCAGCACATCGCCCAGCTTATAGCCTTTGTCTCCGGTGTACGGAATCGGCTCCATACGGTTCTCTTTCATGCGTTTTGCCGGATCTACGGTGCGCAGCGGGGCTGCCTCGTATCCCGGTTTTAATGTGCCGTCCTCACCTGCAACGGCTTTCATACGCTCAAACGCTTCGACCGGCGCCATTGCCTCGGTCAGCGTCTCAACCACTTTAAACGGCTGCTCGTAAGCGCCTGCGAAAGCTGCACTTCTGACATCGCTTCCGACATAAAACTCATAGCTGCCCTCTTCGAGTACGTAGCAGGATTTGTGTCCCGTTGCACCGCTGTCATCATAGGATGCGAAGCTTTCTTTTGCCACATTGATGGTCACGGTCTCTTTTGCTCCAGGAGCTAAAATACCGGTCTTTGCAAAGCCGACGAGTGCGCGGGCTGGTTTTCCAAGAACGCCCTGTGGAGCTTTTACGTATACCTGAACAACTTCTTTACCGGCCGTTTTTCCTGTATTCTCTACGGTTGCCGTTACGGTTACCTGATCGACGTCTTTCTCTTTCGCCTCTGCGGTTACTGCAAAGGTTGTGTAGGAAAGACCAAATCCGAACGGATATAATACTTTGTCTTTTGCAAAAGTCTCAAAGTAGCGGTATCCTACATAGATATCCTCTTTGTATTCGTTTCTTACTAGATCGCCAAAGCAGCTGGTCGACGGATAATCCTCAATATTTTCTGCGATGGTATCCGTCAGTTTACCGCACGGGCTGACTCTTCCCATCAGCACATCGGCAACGCCGTTTCCACCTTCCTGACCGCCCTGCCATACGTAGAGAACAGCTGCAGGATTGCACTCTTTCACCCATTTCATGTCGATGATATTTCCGACATTCAGCACAACGATCGTTCTTGCAAACGCTTTGCTGACTTTCTCTACCATCTCACGCTCGGTATCTGTCAAGAGATAACTGCCCGCCTCGTTTTTGTTGTCCTGGTCCTCACCTGCGGTACGGCCTACAACAACAATAGCTGCATCGGCGCCTTTTGCGCTCTCCACAATCTCGTCGGTGAGCTCCATCTCTTTCTGGGACCACGGCACTTTTCCCCAGCCCTGGCCTTCGTCGTATGGATTTTCCTCGATCCATTTCTCATATGTTCCAAGAAGATTCTCATCGAGCGTGATGTCTTTTTCTTCTTTTAAGGCATCCAGAATGCCAACCACATATTTGGTGTTGACGAGTCCGCCGGAGCCCAGTCCGCTCTTATAATAATGGAATGCAATTCTTCCGAAAACGGCTACTTTATCCCCCTTGCGAAGCGGAAGCGCCTCGTTGTCATTTTTCAGAAGGACACATCCCTCTGCTGCTGCCTGACGGGCAAGCGCTACGTATTCTTCGAAATCCAATGGTGTAAATTTTCCCATATTGTTCCCCTTTCTCCTGCATACTTTTCTATCCAACATGTGCCGGAACACCCAAAGGAAATCCCGGGTTCCGGCACATGACTGGCTTCTTGTCTTTTATTATCTCGTATTTTCTGCTTTTTTTCCAGTTCTTTTCTTATCTTTTTTCTATCTGATATTGACCTTTTTTCTTCTCTTTTTGCTTATCCAATCAGTCCCTGGACAATTAATACAAGAAGCAGCAGCGGAAGGATATACGTAAGGTATAATCGCATCCAGTCCGGCACTTTCAGACCATCGCCCTTACTTGCCTCTGCCTGGTAATTTTTAAATCCCCATCCCCACTTTGATGTACAGAATAAAAGATAGATCAGTGAACCGACCGGCAGCAGAAGGTTGCTGACGATAAAGTCCTCAAGATCGAGAACTGTGCTTCCTGCGCCGAGCGGCTGGAATCCGGACCACACATTGTAGCCGAGTGCACACGGCAGGGATCCTAAAATGATCAGAATGCAGTTGATGACTGCTGACTGTTTTCTGGAAACACCGAAAATCTCGGAAAAGCAGCACATGATGTTCTCGAATACAGCGATGATAGTGGACAGTGCCGCAAAGAACAGAAACAGGAAGAAAAAGCTTCCGAAAATCCGTCCGCCCTTCATCGAGGTGAAGATGTGCGGCAGTGTCATAAAGATCAGCTTCGGGCCGCTGTCCGGCTGTACGTGATAGGAAAAGCACGCCGGGAAAATAATAAGACCTGCGGTGATGGCTACAAACGTATCGAGCACCGCAATATTGATCGCCTCTCCGAGCAGCGATTTTCCTCCGTTTAAGTAGCTTCCGAAAATCAGCATTGCGCCGATACCAAGACTTAACGTAAAGAATGCCTGGCTCATCGCGCTTGTGATAATGTGGAACAGTCCCACCTGTTCAATCTGCTGCTTGTCCGGCACCAGATAAAATTTCAGACCCTCTTTTGCGCCTGGCATTGTAAAGCTGTAAACCGCAAGGAAAATCATAACGACCATCAGTACAATCATCATCACTTTTGTGACACGCTCCACACCATTCTGCAGACCAACAGAGCAGATCAGAAAGCCTGCAATCGTGATCAGCAGCATCGTGATGACAAGAATAGACGGAGATGAAAGCATCTCATTGAATTTTCCAGTTACAGCGTCCCCCTTAAGGCCACTGAATTTTCCGGTTAAAAAGCTGTAAAAATAATACAGCATCCAGCCTGCAACAACCGTATAGAACATCATCAGCAGATAGTTTCCGATGAGGGCAACGTATCCATGGATATGCCACTTCTGCCCTTTCTTCTCCAGTTCCCCATACGCGCGCACGGTACTCTTTTTGCTTCCTCTTCCGATGGCAAGCTCCATCGACAGAATCGGAACTCCCATAATGGCAAGGAACAACAGATAAAACAGCACGAAAATGCCGCCTCCGTTGTTTCCTACCATGTACGGGAATTTCCATACATTTCCGATGCCGATGGCACAGCCTGCCGAAAGCAGAAGAAAGCCAAGGCGCGATTGGAATGTCTCTCGTTCCATTTCTTTTATTTCCTCCCTTTTTTCTTCGTACAAAACTCAGATTTCAGAACGGCACCGTTCTGCCGTTCTGTCCGGTTTGTCTTCCTGTTTTGCACTATGCTTTCTATTATACTTTTCTTATCAGAAAAAGACAAGCAATTGCTTAGGGCGTGTTTGAAAAATTTTTTTAAACACGCCCTGAGAAAGGAAATTTTTCTATTCTTTATTCATACCGCGCAATCTCTTTCCGCAGCCGTTTCATAATCCGTTTTTCCAGCCGCGAAATATACGACTGTGAAATTCCAAGAAGATCCGCGACTTCTTTCTGCGTTTTCTCCCGCCCCTCTGGCATATTGATGCCAAACCGGAGTTTCACGATCACCTGCTCCCGCTCAGAGAGCTTGCTGATTGCGCTTCCCAGCACGCGATGTTCCGCCTCCTGCTCGAGCCCCTGATAGATCACATCCTCCTCCGTTCCGAGGATATCCGACAAAAGAAGCTCATTTCCATCCCAGTCTACATTGAGCGGCTCATCGATCGAGACCTCCATCCGTGTCTTGTTATTTCTCCGCAGATACATCAGAATCTCGTTCTCAATGCACCGGGACGCGTACGTGGCAAGCTTGATCTTTTTTTCCGGATTGAACGTGTTAATTGCCTTGATGAGGCCGATGGTTCCAATCGAAATCAGATCCTCCACACCAACTCCTGTATTATCAAATTTCTGTGCAATGTAGACGACGAGACGCAGGTTGTGTTCGATCAGCTCGCTCCTTGCCGTCTCGTTTTCCGGATCGGAAAGCCCCGCAATCGCATCGGCCTCCTCCTGTCCTTCCAAAGGCGCCGGGAGAACATCTGTGCCCCCGATATAAAAAATTTCTCCTGTCTGACGAAATACAGCCGGCACGGACCGCGGCAGCATACGAAGCCGGAATCCGTTTGGCAGTGCAGCCTGCAGCATACTTCATTCCTCCTGTCCTTCCATGAGATCTGGATGCAAAATTATTTCATAGCCCCTGGGAGATGAACTATTTTCTCCGCCAAGCGCAATCAGCGGTCCGCTTATGTGCCTGGCTGTATGTTCTGTCACAAGAATCATTTCCGAGATCCGGATCACCGGCAGAAAGCCCCGGCCTTCCAGTCCGCGAAACGGTATGTAACGGGGCTGCAGCGCAAGAAGCCGTTCCGGCTCCGGCACCGTCTCGTGCCTTGCAAGCGCCGCAATCCCTGTCCGCATTTCGTCCGGGAACAATTCGAGTATCACAGTGTACGGTACGACCGAGACCGGCTTTTTGGTTGTGGCATCCCGCAAAGTATTGCCCGTGTCGTACAGTCCTTTTACTTTTTTCCATTTCCCATTCTGCACAAGCTGTACCGTAACCTGCCTGGCGTGTTCCAGGAGCATCTCCTTTCGGATCTTCAGCAGGAGGAGTGTTCCCGCATATGCGGCACTCCCGGAAAGAAGAAAAAGAAAAATTCCCCTTCCCGGCATCAGCTCCCGGAACAGGCGGTATGCACTGCCGATCAGAAAACCGGACAGTATATAGCCTGCCATTCCCACCACAAGATCCCGTACTGTCGTGATTCTGCAGCCAGATTTCACCATCCCTGTTGTAATTCCGATTCCGACCAGGGCGAGCAGCGCACCCGGCAGATACCGTGCAAACACGGCATACAGCACCGCATAACCGGCGCCGAGCGCGGCTGCCGCAAAACTCCTTCTTCGCGTGGCAGATCGTTTCAGAAGAAAGGAGGAAAGGCGCAGAATAGTATAATTCAGCAGAAGATTCTCTGCAAAGAGAAGATCCAGAAAGATCTCATAGTGCAAAAAAACACCCCCTGCGCCTTTTGCATGGTCTGAATTTCTAACAGACCCTATTATAGACGGAAGGGGGTGAATTTTTTGTCGTTTTCGGAAGAATGACCTTCTTTTTTGATCAACAAACTTCGACACGCCGCAACATTTTCGGTCTGCGGCGTGTCGAGGTAAATTCGTTATTTGCTTATTATTCTTTGCTTATCTGCGGTTTCTTAAGAAATCCGGGATCTGGATGTCCTTTTTCGGAACATTGCTTGTCATGGTCTGCTGAGCCTGTACCTGCGGCTGCACCTGAACCTGTGGCTGCGGCTGTACCGGAGCGGAAGCTTTCGGAGCAGTGTGTACCGGAGCGGCTGCCTGTGCAGAGAAGCTGCTGCTGGAAAATGCGCTCTTTCTTGCATCTGCCGGCTCTTTGCGGGATACGCTTGCCTGTTTCGCCGTTGCATCGTTGAGACCTGTTGCGATAACGGTGATCTTCGCTGTATCGGTAACAGAATCATCATACATAGCACCGAAGATGATGTTTGCATCCTCTCCAGCCAGATTCTGTACGTAACTTGCAGCATCGTTTGCATCCATAAGGGAGATATCTCCGGAAATGTTGATGATAACGTGGCTTGCACCCTCGATGGTGGTCTCAAGCAGCGGACTGGAAACAGCCTGCTGTACAGCCTCGAGCGCTTTGTCGTCGCCCTTTGCCTCGCCGATACCGATGTGGGCGATACCCTTGTCGGTCATAACGGTCTGAACATCTGCGAAGTCGAGGTTGATGAGTGCCGGCAGGTTGATCAGGTCTGTGATGCCCTGTACGGCCTGCTGCAGAACCTCGTCTGCTTTCTTTAATGCCTCCGGCATGGTTGTCCGGCGGTCTACGATTTCAAGAAGTTTGTCGTTCGGGATCACGATCAGGGTATCTACGTTTTCCTCGAGTTTTTCGATTCCCATCAGCGCATTGCTCATACGGGTTCTTGCCTCGAATTTGAACGGTTTTGTTACAACGCCGACAGTCAGAATGCCCATTTCTTTTGCAACGCCTGCTACAACCGGTGCTGCACCTGTTCCGGTTCCGCCGCCCATACCGCAGGTGACGAATACCATATCAGCGCCTTCCATGATCTGTTTGAGCTCTTCGATGCTCTCCTCGGCTGCTTTCTCTCCAACCTCAGGTTTTGCTCCTGCGCCCAGTCCCTTGGTCAGCTTCTCGCCGATCTGGAGAATGGTAGGTGCCTTACAGAGGGTCAGCGCCTGTTTATCGGTGTTGATTCCAACGAATTCAACGCCGCCGATGGATTCCTCCACCATTCTATTTACAGCATTATTTCCTGCACCACCTACACCGATTACGATAATCTTTGCAGATGATTCTGCCTCATTTGTCATGATCTCTAACAATTTCAACTTCCTCCTTTTGATTATGAACTGCTGTCTATCTCAAAATAGTCTGATATTCTGATGGTCATACATAAAGATATAATATAATTTCTTCGGAAAATAATCAACTGTTTTTTTCGTATTTCATAAAAAATTCAGGATTATTGCGTTTTTTTGACGGCTTTCCTTTCCTCTTATACATCTTTCGAGAAGACAAAGCTGCTGTCGCCGTCCTTGTAATCCTCCATATGGAGTTCTCCGGAAAGACCGGAAAGGCTCGGCAGGATTGCTGCTACGCGCGTCATCTTTTCTTCTAACGCCGTATCGGTTCCAAGCAGAATCCGCACGGTATCATAGTAATGCAGAATAATTTCGCTGTTCTCATTAAATTCCACACTGTCCGGCGTGATATTGTATTTCTCCGTCATTCTCGTAAGTGCGAGCATGGTGCGGAAAACTGCCGGTTTTTCAACCGGGAGCTGCTTGTTCACGGTCACATAGTCAAACGTAAGTCCTGTTACAAGCGGAACATCGGAAAGGGTCGGCTGAAAGTCTGTCGTTGTCACACGTGCACTTTTAATCGTATCCGCCGAGAGCGCACCGTCGGACGTACTGCTTTCGGATGCTGTGCCATCGGATGATACGCTTTCGGATGCAAGCGACTCACTCGTAAGAGATCCATCCGCACTCGTTCCATCGGAGGCGGTTCCGTCGGAAGGCTCACCCTCCGCAGGTGTTTCCTGCTCCTCGTCCACGCACTCCAGCACGATGCCGTTCTTGTCAAAATAGACCTTCTGGCCTTCGTACTCGACATAACCGACCACTTTTTTCTCATTTACCTGGATGCAGATGGTGTCATAGCTTACAAACGTAAACTCCACGGAGTTCATAAAAGGAATATCGCTCATATCAACCTTCGAATGAAACGTCGTAAGAAGCACCGTGTTTTTCATCCACTTGTCGTCCGCGACCATCTCTTTGATTTCATCTTTTGTATACCGGGTGTTCCCCGCCACCTGGATATTGCGGATTTTGAACACATTAAAAAACAAGGCACCTGCAAGGCCGACGCCAAGCACCACCCCGGTCAGAATCCGTATTTTTCTGTTTTTCTTCTTTTTTCTGTTTTTTTTCTGTCTCATATTTCTTTTTCTACGATAATCTTGGCTCCGAGTTCCCGGAGCGTTTCTGGAAACCGTTCATACCCCCGCTCAATCAGTTCTGTCTGCCGGATTGTGGAAAATCCTTCTGCGGCAAGCGCCGCCGATACGAGTGCCGCGCCGCCCCGAAGATCCTGGGAAACAACTTCTGCACCGTGCAGACGGCTTTTTTCGGCCGTCAGCCATTTTCCGCAGATCTGCAGCGTACCGCCCATTTTCTGCAGCTCCTCTGCCGTCCGGAGGCGGTCCTCAAATACATTTTCACAGATACAGCTCTTTCCTTCCAGCGTCATCGCTGCCGCCAGATACAGCGACTGCAGATCCGTCGGAAAACCGGGATATTCCTCTGTCTCCACGTACGGAACAGCATGCTGCACGTTTTTGCTGTCTGCTACCAGTGTACCACTCTTCCTTGTATATTGTCCACCTATTTTCTGATAGAGGGACAGAACCGCCCCCATTTCGTCCAGCGGCGCGCCGGAAAGCGTCAGGTGCCCCCGCGTCGCCGCGCCCATCAGAAGATACGTCCCTGCCGCGATCCGGTCACCCGGAACACGATACCGGCAGCCGGACAGCAGTCTCTTTCCCCGCCTTCCGTAAACGGTAATCTGCTCCGTCCCCTCGCCGGTAATCTCCGCTCCCATGGCCTTAAGAAACCGGCAGAGATGAACCACTTCCGGCTCCCGCGCACAATGCTCCAGCCTTGTTGCACCTTCCGCTCCGACAGCAAAAAGAACCGCATTTTCCGTCGCCCCGACACTCTTTTTCGGAAAGCAGAGCACGGCTCCTTTCGGATGATCTGCCTTTGCCCGAATGGTGCCGTCCTCCTCGAAGACCTCGGCTCCCAGAAGCTCCATTGCCCTCTGATGCAGGTCCGTCGGCCGCTTTCCGATCCGGCAGCCGCCGGCCCCTGCAAGGTATGCCTCCCCTGTCCTTGCAAGAAGACTTCCCAGAAACAAAAGAGAGGCGCGCAGTCTCTTCGAAAGCGCTCCCTCCACACGGCTTTTTTCGATCTTTTCACAGTTCAGGTGGAGCGCATTCCTCTCCCACCAGACTGTTCCGCCAAGGCTTCTTACAATCTCCGCCATATCCTCCACATCGGAAATCTTCGGGCAGCCTTCCAGCACGACCTCCTCTTTTGTCAGAACCGCCGCCGCGATCATGGGAAGAACGGCATTTTTGGAACCCTGGACTGTTACCGTTCCGCAAAGCCGCCTTCCGCCGAGAATCTGATATACTCCCACCTGTTCTCTCCCATCCGGCCTCTCTTTTTACGGTATGCATTACACTCCCGTTTTGTTCCCGTTCTGCAGCGCTTTTCCGCCTTTTTAATCGGTGTCCCTCGAGACCGACAGGGCAAGCCCCATCTCGCCGAGCAGAAACAACACGGAGGTGCCGCCGTAACTGATAAAAGGCAGCGTAATGCCGGTATTCGGAATCGTATTTGTCACAACCGCGATGTTCAGAATCACCTGAAGCGCAATATGCCCCATAATTCCGCCCGCAATCAGTGCTCCGCCAAGATCCCGCGCATGGATCGAAATAACCATCAAGCGCCAGATCAGCACCGCAAACACGGCGATCACCAGGCAGGCGCCGAACAGTCCGCCCTCCTCACAGATAATCGAAAAGATCATATCATTCTGCGCTTCCGGCACAAAGCCAAGCTTCTGCAGGCCTTTTCCAAGCCCGCAGCCAAAGATTCTCCCGCTGCCGATCGCATAGAGTCCCTGAATGGTCTGGAACCCCTTCTCGTACGCCTCCGGGTTGCGCCAGATGGCAAGGCGTTCGAGGCGGTAGCTCTCCATCATCAGAAAAACGGCAATAAACCCGATGCCGGCGCCTCCGATTCCGAGAAACGGCAGGTAGCCCGGATGTGAAATAAAGATCAGAAATGCACAGATTCCGAGCAAAATAATCGCCGTACTTAAGTTATTGCTTCCGACAAGCGCTGCAATCGGCAGGGTGCACAGCACCGCCTTTGTCATAAACCAGAGACTGTCGGACCGGCCTTTCGTGTGCTCCATCACCCAGGGCAGGAAGAGAATCACCGCCATCTTGGCAAATTCCGAGGGCTGGAACGATAAGGGGCCAAGCTTTAACCACCGCTTCGAGCCGTTGTACTCACTTCCGAAAAAGAGCACCGCCGTCGAGAGCGCAAGGGAAGCCGCATAAAACCACGGTGCCAGTGCAAACAGCCGCCGGTAATCTATTTTTGCAACCGCATACATACCGATTACACCGAGCGCACTTGCAAAGAGCTGCTTCTTGAAATAATAAGCCGGGTCATGGAATCTGACCCGGCCGTTATACGCGCTGGCGCTGTACAGAATCACAAGGCCAAGGCCAAGCAGAATCCATACCGTCACCAGCAGCGTCCCATCTATTTTTTTCTCTTTTTCCTTCCGCATCCGCGCCACACCCGCCGTTCGCTCTTTTTCAGCTTATGCGGGATAGTTTCCTGATATGACTTTTTACAGTGCTCTTACGTACTCCTTAAACAGCTCACCGCGCTGCTCATAGCTCTTAAACTGATCCCAGCTTGCGCAGGCCGGGGAAAGAAGAACCGCATCCCCTGCATTTGCCTTGTCGTGGCAGATCTGTACGGCTTCTTTTAAGTTGTCTGCCATGATAATGTCGTTGAATCCGACGTTTCTTGCCGCTTTTGCGATCTTCTCTTTCGTATCTCCGATCAAAACCAGGAAACGTACCTTTCCATCGAATGCCTGAATCCACTCTTCGTAGGTGGACTGCTTGTCGTAGCCGCCGCCGATCAGCAGAGTCGGGCGGTTCATCGCCTGGATGCCTTTGATGGCCGCATCCGGATTCGTTCCCTTGGAATCGTTGTAATATGCCACGCCGTCCTTCTCGCAGACATACT
Source organism: Blautia sp. AM28-27 (assembly GCF_003480905.1). Taxonomy (NCBI): domain Bacteria; kingdom Bacillati; phylum Bacillota; class Clostridia; order Lachnospirales; family Lachnospiraceae; genus Blautia; species Blautia sp. AM28-27. Next base: position 346,949 of record NZ_QUJK01000001.1, on the reverse strand, counting down.
CGATGCGGTGCTCTACCCCTGCAAACTCCTGAATGACTTTGCGGACAGTTTCCATCGGCACGCCTGCATGAAGTGCCATCGCAGAAGCAACCATGACGTTTTCAAAATTATGTAGGCCGAGCAGTTTTAAGTCGTCGGTTCTGGTCAGAAGCTCCGTCTCGCCGTTCTTTGCAATGCGGATTTCGCCGTCCTGATAATAGATGCCGTCCTTTAACGCACGCAGACTCGAGAAGTACATCACCTGTACTTTCTTCTCTGCCATCAGTTTCTCGCCGAACGGGCGCAGGATTTCGTCCTCATAATTCAGCACACAGAGATCATCCATCGTCTGATTTTCGGTGATACACTCTTTCACGCGGATATACTCTTCCATCGTGTGATGGCGGTTCAGATGATCCTCGGTAATGTTTGTGATCGCACTTGCCGCCGGATGGAACTCTTTGATGGTTTCCAGCTGGAAGCTGCTGATCTCGGCAACCGTTACGGTATCATCTGTCGTGTCGAGTGCCGCGGATGTGTACGGGGTTCCGATGTTTCCGACCACTTTTACTTCCGGCTGATATGCTTTCATGATCTCGCCGAGCAGCGATGTTGTGGTGGTCTTTCCGTTAGTACCGGTAATCGCAAGCACTTTTCCGCGGCTTACCTGATACGCCAGCTCCACTTCACCGATGACCGGAATCTCTTTTTCTTTCATTTTAAGGACAACCGGCAGATCCGTCGGAACGCCCGGGCTTAAAACGACAAGATCAAGGCTGTCGAGCATCTCCTCCGGGAGCTCGCCTAAGACAACTTCCACGCTGTCACGGCTCTCTAATTTTTTTAAGATTTCTTCTTTTTCGAGTTTGTCATTTCCATCGTAAAGAACGACAGAAGCACCTTTCTTGTGCAGCAGCTCCTCCGCTGCAATTCCACTCTTTCCGGTTCCGAAAACCAGTACTTTTTTTCCTGCGAAAATCATGTTTGATTACCTCCATATTTTAAAGCCCCATCAATGCGATCAGGCATAGTATCGCTGTGATTGTAGCAAACACCGTCACAATCTGTGTCTCCGACCAGCCCATCAGCTCGAAATGGTGATGGATCGGCGTCATCTTGAAGATCCGTTTTCCCTTCGTCAGTTTGAAGAATGACACCTGCAGGATCACAGAGAGAATCTCCATCATATAAATGAATCCCACAAGCGGCAGAAATAAGGGGAGACGTAAGAAACACGCCATTCCCGAGACGAAACCGCCGAGTGCCAGACTTCCTGTATCGCCCATAAAGACGCGGGCAGGAAATACATTGAATACCAGAAACCCCAGCAGACTCCCGATAACCGCAAGCGGAGACGGGGAAACACCGTTTCCGAGGCCGATCGATGCCACGGAAAAGAAAACAGCATTTAAAATCGTCACACTCGCCGCCAGTCCGTCAAGGCCGTCGGTAAAGTTGACACCGTTGACCGTTCCAAGAATCACAAAGGCGAGAAACGGAATCGTAAAAATCCCTGCGTCCAGCTCTTTGCCTGGAAGGAACGGAATGCGCATCCGGAGGGAAATTCCGGAAAAACGCGCCAAATACCACAGAAAGACTGCTGTAATCACTGCCTGCAGTGCCATTTTCTGCTTCGGGTACAGCCCGTCGCTGCGGTGCAGCACGACTTTCAGATAGTCATCGAGAAAGCCGATCAGGCCAAAACCAAGCGTCAGAAACAGCACCGGAACCACTTCCGCTCCCTCTTTCCGGAAAAGGAGGGAAACTGCGGTAAACGCCGCCAGAAACATCACGCCGCCCATCGTCGGGGTTCCCGCTTTTTTCTGGTGGCTCGGCACACCCTCTTCCCGCTCCTTCTGCCCCGCTTTGACTTTTCGCAGAAACGGGATCAGAACCGGCCCCAGCGCCAGGCTGATGCCAAAGGAAAGAAGAACCGGCAGGATCATTTCTCTTTTCATAGACGCACCTCTTCCTTTTTGTACGGATTGTGTACGGAACAGGCATGTCAAAATATTTTCTCCAGCCTATTCAGTATATAGCTTTTTGTTCTGTTTCGCAACCTTCTTTTATAATCCAAGTTACGGTTCGCTCAGCAGTGAAACACTTGCTGTTTCGCTGCGTAAGAAAGTGATTCAGGTGTGAGCAGCCCTCCTTTTGCGAAGCAAAACTTTAAATGAGGGCTGCGAAGGACACAATTCTCAGGTTTCCTAAGAATTGTGTCCAATACCGAGATACGGAAGTACATTGGAAAAGATATCGCGGATCACCGGCGCGCAGATCGTTCCGCCGTAGTAGACGCCCTGCGGATTGCGGATAATGCAAAGCCCCAGCACCGTCGGATGCTCCGCCGGGGTGAAGCCGAGGAATGAGGAAATATAGCGGTTGGCGCTCCGCGGAAGTGTCTGCGAGGTTGCCGTCTTTCCGCCGATGGAATATCCCTCGAGGTACGCATTCTTTCCAGACCCTTCTGAAACGACGCTTTCCAGAATTTCGCGCACCGTCCTGGAAGTTTCTTCCGAAAGAACCCCTTCTTTTTCCGGAAATTTCAGATGCTTTACGACATTTCCTTCTTCATCAAGCACATCCGTTGCGACATGCGGCGTCACCATTTTTCCACCGTTGACGAGCGCAGAGACCGTCGCCGCCAGGCGGATCGGCGTGATCTGGAAGGACTGGCCGAATGCCATCGTCGCAAGCTCAACCTCTCCGATGTTTTCCTCCTTGTGCATAATCGTCGATGCCTCGCCCGGCAGATCGATCCCCGTCTTTTCCATCAGACCGAAATTCCGGAAGTAATCACAGAACTTTTCCACACCGAGCCGCAGCCCCACTTCAATGAACACCGGGTTGCACGAGTTCTGCGCGCCCTGCACGAAGTTTTCGGCTCCGTGTCCCGTCCGCTTGTGGCAGTGGATCCGGCGGTCCTCCACGATTTTGTAGCCGGGACAGAAAAACGAATCGTTCGGCGACACAACGCCCTCCGAAAGTCCCGCCGACATCGTGATGATCTTAAAGGTAGATCCCGGCTCGTACGTATCGTTGATGCAGGCATTCCGCCACATCTGGTTCAGCAGATCCTGAATTTCTTTTTCCGAAAGTCCCGTTGTATCCTGCTGCAGCGTGAACGGATCGTTGAGGTCGAACTCCGGCACATTGACACAGGCATAGATTTCTCCGTTCTGCGGATTCATAAGAAGAATCGAGACGCTGTCCGCCTGTTTTTCTGCCATCGCCTTTTCCGCTGCCTGCTGGCAGTACGCCTGGATATTGACATCCAGGCTGACCTTTAAGTCCCTTCCCGCCACCGGCTCCTGGCGGCTCTCCCCGATGCCGTTCTGCTCAATCCCGCGCGCATCCGTTGTCGTCAGGATTTTTCCGTTGATTCCTTTTAAAATTTCCTCATATTCCACCTCCAGTCCGATGATGCCCTGATTATCGCCTCCGGTGAAGCCGATAACGCGCGACGCCAGCTTCCCTTTGGGGTAATACCGCTTGAAATCCTCATCCACTTTTACCCCCGCGTATCCGTACGACCGGATGGTATCACCCGTCTCCTTGTCCACATTCGTCTTGACACGCTCGATTGAAGACCGCTTCTCCACGCGTTTCCGCGCCGTCTCCTCCGAAATTCCAAGCTCTTTTACCAGCATCGCAATCACCGCCTCCGGCTCCTCAATCTGGCTGTGGATCACGGAAATCGTACAGACCGTGCGGTTTGCCGCGAGAACTTCCCCGTTTGCATCAAGAATCCGGCCGCGCGCCGCCTTGATCCCGCGCTCCCGCTCGTGCAGATCATCCGCCTTCTCGGAATAATAGACGGACCGGAACACACACAGATACACCAGCCGCCCGGCAAGTCCGACCATCATTCCCATGCAGAGTACCCACAGAAGAACCGTCTTTTTCCGGTGATACGTTTTGTTTTTACGCATAGAATACCCCATAGCCGAATCCATTATGATAACACTATATGGAAACTGCTATGGGGTTATGTCTTTTGTTTTTTATGTTTTTTTACTCTTCATTGATGAGATCCAGCTCGGCGTTTGTCAGACCGCCGTTCTCGATATTGCTGTTTTCAGCACTGTTTTCCGTATCGTCTTCCTGTACCGGTGCCGCTACGTTTGGATCATCCGTTCCGGTCTCGGAGCCTTCGCCCGTCACACCGTCCGTATCATCCGGGAATACGTTCAAATACGGCAGCAGTTCTGTGTAGATCTCTTTTACGATCTCCTGTGCCAGCACACTGTTCGCCTGATTTTCTACATCCGGCTCGTCCACAATCGCGTAAACAACAGCTTTCGGGTTTTCTACCGGTGCAAATCCGATAAAGGAAACGAGATATTTTCCATTGCCTCGCGGATACTTCTGTGCAGTACCTGTTTTTCCTCCCATCGTGTAACCGGCAACCTTTGCACTCTGGCCGCTTCCATCGGTCACGACTCCCTGGAGGAAACTTCTCATTTTATCGCTGATTTCCGCGGAAACCGTCTGACGCACCAGATTCGGCTCATTGCTCTCAACAACAGCTCCTGTGCTGTCCGTGATCGTCTTCATCACATGCGGCTGGTAATAATTGCCTCCGTTGATCAGAGAGGAAAACGCAGCTGCCTGCTGTACCATCGTCACGGTATAGCCCTGTCCGAATGTACTCGTTGCAAGCTCGGTCGGTCCCATGGTATCCTCCGTGTGAACCAGGCCGTACGCCTCACCCGGCAGGTCAATTCCTGTCAGACTGCCGAAACCGAAAATATCCTGATAGCGGAGAAATTCCGCTGCTCCCATCTTCTGTCCGATCTGCATCATACCAGCGTTGCAGGAGTTTTTCAGTACATCGGCCGGTGTCTGTACGCCATGTGTTCCCGGATAAGCTCCGCAGCGGATCATCTGCCCTGCAATCGTCTCAAACCCCTCACAGTCAAACAGGGTATCATCATCGATTACATCGAGGGAATATGCCGCCGCCACGTTCATCGGTTTTGCCGTGGAACCTGGCTCATATGCATCGGAAATACAGTAGTTTTTCCAGATGGCACTCAAAGCCTCCATTGTCTCGTTATCGTTCATCGCATCAATTTCTTCCTTCGAATAGAACGGTGTCAGATCTCTTGGATTGTTCAGGTCATACCAGTCGGAAGAATCCATACCAAGAATCTCTCCATTGTTCGGATCCATCACGACAACGCCGATATTCTTTGCCGCTTTTGTCTGACGGTTCGTCTCAGTGTCCGATTCGTCCGCGCCGTTCTGGACATGAATCCGCTCATTGTAATTCTCGATCGCCGTGCGGATGATCTTCTGAATATTTACATCAATCGTCGTAACCACGTTTTTGCCCGGCTGCGCCTCGATGATCGTCTGTTCCATATCCGCATCTTCGTTGTAATAGCCGAACTGGCGGCCATTCACGCCATTTAAGATACTGGAATAATACCCTTCGATTCCCCAGTCTGCCGTGTCTCCTGAATACGTAAAGCCGATCAGATCGCAGGCAAGTGAATTTAACGGATACGTTCTGTGGTAGGATTCCTCGAACCAGACGCCGCGGATGTTGGCACGGTATGCTTTTTCCGCCTGCTCGTTCTCATCGAGCTCCTTGTTCTTTTTGTCCGCGTACTCGTCCACATAGGCCTCAAACGCTTTTTTCGCGTCCATCGAGACCTCTCTGGCGAGAACCTGGTACTGGCTTTCTTTTGTCGTTTCGCCGGTCAGACGATCCCGGATATCCGTCTCGTCGAGTCCGAAGTATTCAACCAGTGCTGCTACGGTCGGATCGACGTACGGATGGGTATCGTTCTTTTCTTCATCTTTTACCGTCGTATTGGCAAGTTTACAGTCGAGAATAACGTTGTAAACCTTCTCACTCGTTGCCAGAATCGTTCCGTTCCGGTCGGTGATACTTCCCCGCTGGAATGGAATTGTCCTGCTGTCGTAGGACTGCTGCGTCTGGCTTAAAACCTGTCTTTCGTATTTTTCTCCCTTTGTGGCATTCACATACGTAATGTCAATCGCTAAAGCAACAAAAACCAGCATCACTCCCAAAAAGAGTGCTACCAGTTTTCTGCTCATACGCCCACTTGTCTTCCGTCTCCGGAATGCCCCGCTTCGTTTTTTATTTTTTTTCTGTTTACTCACGTTTTCACCTATTTCGCATCCGGAACATCCTGATACTGTCTCACATAGCTGTTTTCTGAATCATCGAAATAAATTACCTGGGACTCATCTGCATATTTCATGCCGAGCCGGTTCTGTGCTGCTTCTTTGACTGCCTCAAGATCTTCGGAGGCAACCGTTGTATTGTAATAGGCGTCATTGTCCGCCTTCAGATCGCTCAATTCTTTTTCTTTGCTGGTAATGTCTTCCGCCTGCGTGGTAACCACGGTCTGCAACTTGACATACGCAACACACGCCGCGATACACAGTGTGCAGACAATGGCAAGAAAAACAGCGTAGCCCGCGCTGATCTGTGTCGCCCGTGCCCGGTTTCTTCTTGTCTGGCTGCTCACACCCGATTTCAGAGGCCGTGCTTCTTTTGGTGCTTCCTGCGGCTGTGCTGCAAGACGCCGTACCGCACTTCCGTCCTCAAACGTATCTGGCGTATAACGTTTCGTTCTATCTGTCGAATTTACCCTTCCATCTGCCCGTCTGGCCATAACTTCTCTGTCTCCTTCGTGCCGAGCCGTCACACTTTTCGTTCAAAGACGCGCAGTTTTGCGCTCTTGGAACGGGGATTTGTTTCCATTTCCTCTTCTCCCGGCAAGATCGGTTTCCGAGTTACTACGGTTCCCTTGGACTTCTTTCCGCATACACAGACCGGAAATTCCGGCGGACACGTACATGGATGCTCGTTTTTTCTGAAAATGTTTTTTACGATACGGTCTTCCAGAGAATGAAAGGTGATGACACAAAGTCTTCCACCGTCATTTAAGAGATCAATCATGCCGTCCAGTGACTCCGACAGAACGGTAAGTTCCTGGTTCACTTCGATACGGATTGCCTGAAAGGTTCTCTTGGCCGGATGGCCGCCCGTCGCCCTTATTTTTGCCGGAATCGAGCGCTTGATGATTTCGATTAACTCCCCAGTTGTTCGAATCGGCGCCTGCTGCCGGCTTACGCATATATTGTGTGCAATTTTTCTTGCAAAACGCTCTTCTCCATATTCATGGAGAATACGCGAAAGATTCTCTTCACTGTAATCGTTCACGACTTCGTACGCGGAAAGAGCATTTCTCTGATCCATCCGCATATCCAGCGGAACATCCTCACGGTATGTGAATCCACGCTCTGCATTATCCAGCTGATAGGATGAAACTCCAAGATCCAGCAGGATTCCGTCTACCCCGGTGACTCCGATTTCGGCAAGACGCGGAACCATATCGCAATAATTGCTGCGGATAATCGTGACCTGGTTCTGATATGGTTCCAGGCGTTTACCCGCAACAGCTATCGCAGCTTCGTCCTGATCTATGCCTATTAATCTCCCCGTGGCAGATAAGCGCTCACATATATGACTGGAATGTCCAGCGCCTCCCAACGTCCCGTCCACGTAGATTCCGTCCGGTTTTATCTTAAGGTTTTCAATGGTTTCCTTCAGTAATACTGATGTATGCGAAAATTCCATGGTCATCTCCTGTATCCCAACGAAACAGATCAGATCACAATGCCCATCTCTTCCATTGATTCGGCGATGGCATCCATATCATCATAATTGCTGTTTTCGTTCCATTTTTCCTTGCTCCAGATTTCAATCCGGTTGATATTTCCGGTAAGGACTACATCTTTTTCCAGACCAGCAAATTCCCGCAGCGTTGCCGGTACGAGAATCCTCCCCTGCTTGTCCAGTTCACATGACGTAGCACCTGCTACAAAGAAACGGGAAAAAGTTCTGGCGTTTTTGTTTGTAAGTGGTAAGGCTCTCAGCTTCTCTTCAAAGGCAGCCCATTCGTCGTTTGGGTAAATGGAAAGGCATCCGTCCAATCCCTTCGTCAGTACAAACTCTTCTCCCAGCTGTTCTCTGAACTTGGACGGTATGATCAATCTTCCCTTCGCGTCAATCGTATGACTGTACTCTCCCATGAACATAATGAAAACCCTCTTATCACCTGAAATGGCGGTCTCCCCACGCACCACTTCATGTATCGCGCCGCAGCCAGACTGCCACATCCGCTCCACAACGCACCACTTTTCACCACTTTCTACCACTTATATTTTTATTCTATATCAACTCAGGGAAAATAGCAAGGTCTTTTTTCTATTTCATTTTTAAGATTTTTCCCAAAATGCAACATTTTTATGCGCATTTTCCGCCTTTTTTATACCAATTTTGTATCAAAAAAGAGAAAACCTTTTTTGCCGGTTTTCCCCTTTTCTGTATTTTTATTCTGTTTTTTTCACTGGTTTTATCCTTAAGAATGGGCTGTCTCCCCACCGGATGATAATTTTTTTCGTTTCCATACCACCAGGATGGTACATCCCACCACAAGGCACCCCGAAAGGAGCTGGGAAACCGGAAGTCCCACCACCGGAAGCAGAAGCTGGTCGGTGCGGAGTCCCTCGATCCAGATTCTTCCAAGGCCATATCCTATCAGATACATCAGGAACACTTCGCCGTTAAATTTTTTTCTTTTCCGAAACCAGAAAAGAAAAAGCAGGACACCCACATTCCATAAACTTTCATATAAAAAGGTGGGATGCACCTGAATATACTCGACGCCGTTTACCGTCACCACATGATCCCACATTTTCTGTGTGATTTCATTGGCACGGACCGCGGAAACCGGAAGCTGCATCGCAAACAGGTTGTTAGTGTAGTCACCGAATGCCTCACGGTTAAAGAAGTTTCCCCACCGTCCCATAATCTGACCGAACACGATGCTCATGCTCGCGGTATCCATCAGAAGGCTGAAGTTCTGTTTCTTCTTTCTGCTGTAAATCACCACCGCAATGCAGGCACCGATGATGCCGCCGTAGATGGCAAGTCCGCCCTGGCGGATGTTGAAAATACTCAAAAGATCATCCTTATAATAGTCCCAGGCAAATATAACGTAGTAAATCCGTGCCCCGAGAATACCGGCTGCGATGCCGATCATCGCAAGATCGAGGTACTGCTCCGGGTTCTGCCCTGTCCGCTTTGCCTCTCTTTGGGCAATCCAGATCGCAATCATCATACCGGTTACGATCACGATGCCGTAATAGGCAATGGAAAATCCGAAAATACTGATGTTTTTTCCCACATGGTCGAGATAGATCCCGAGATTGGGAAAATTAATTTCCATATCCATAACTTATATTCTCTCTTATTATTACTTATCAAACGTTGAAACGGAACAGGATGACATCGCCGTCGCGGACAATGTAATCTTTTCCTTCCATACGCACAAGGCCTTTCTCTCTTGCTCCTGCGTAGGAACCGCAGTCGAGCAGATCCTGATAATTGACAACCTCGGCTTTGATGAATCCGCGCTCGAAATCGGTGTGGATTTTTCCGGCTGCCTGCGGTGCTTTTGTTCCGACTTTGATGGTCCATGCACGGGTCTCATCCTCTCCTGCTGTAAGGAAGCTCATGAGGCCGAGCAGACGGTAGCTTGCTGCGATCAGTTTTTCCAGACCGGACTCGGTAAGACCAAGATCCTCGAGGAACATTTTTTTCTCATCCTCTTCGAGTTCGGAGATTTCTGCCTCGATCTCGGCGCAGATGACGAATACTTCGCTGTTGTGCTCTTTTGCATATTCGCGGACGGACTGTACATAGGAGTTGTTTGCACCGTCGTCAGCGAGATCATCCTCTGCTACGTTTGCTGCGTAGATGACCGGTTTACTGGTCAGCAGGTTGTACTCTGCGATCCATTTCTCCTCGTCCTCGTTCTGCAGCTCCATCAGGATGGCATCTTTTCCGTCCTCGAGCAGTTTTTTCAGACGCTCCTGGAATTCGAGCTCTTTTGCTGCCTCTTTGTCCATTCTTGCAGATTTTGCAGTTTTGGAAATACGGCGCTCGAGTACCTCAAGGTCGGCGAAGATCAGCTCAAGGTCGATGGTCTCGATATCACGGAGCGGATCAATGCTGCCGTCTACGTGGATAACGTTCGGATCCTCGAAACATCTGACAACGTGAACGATAGCGTCTACCTCACGGATATTGGCAAGGAACTGGTTTCCAAGTCCCTCTCCTTTGGATGCACCTTTTACAAGACCTGCGATGTCAACGAACTCGATGACAGCCGGTGTTACTTTCTTGGACTGATAGAAATCTCCGAGCTGCTGCAGACGCTTGTCCGGAACCGGCACGATGCCGACATTCGGGTCAATGGTACAGAACGGATAGTTTGCGCTCTCTGCTCCTGCTTTGGTCAGGGAATTGAAAAGTGTACTTTTTCCGACGTTCGGAAGGCCCACGATACCTAATTTCATAGTAATCTATATCTCCTTTGTTTTTATTTTTCGCTTCTTTTTCTGTTCGGGTTTTTTTTATGCACAAAAAGAGCCCAATGCAACTATAAATTATAGCACACGGGCTCTTTGATTTCAATGGATTTTAATCTCTTGACTGTACCATCAGAAGAATGCCGCCCTCGTACGATACATGCGCGGTCTCCTCGACGATCTCATTGCTCACGCACAGACCACCCGAAGTATTCGGCAGATAGTGATGGTCGAGCGGGTAGGCGAAGCCCTCCAGGGTGATGGATGCGACTTCCTTTTCCAGCGGGAAGAACGAAACGTACTTTCCGAACTGCTCTTCTTTCCGGATTTCAAACGAAGTTTCCACCGGAATCGTAATCAGATTGCGGCTGTCCACGATGTAAGCCGGAATTTTCTTCTCCCATGCCGTTTTCAGGTTCTGCACAATACTTAAGAAATGGTCAAGTCTTCCTCCTGTTGCTCCGAGGATCGTGATTTCACTGCTTCCCAGAACAATCGCCTGCTGAAATGCGATGTCCGTGTCCGTATTGTCCTTCATGGGATTAAATTCCCGGATCGGTGCGACATGGTTCTCCTTGTAATAATTTAAAATCTTCGGAGATAAACTGTCAAAATCTCCCAGAATATACGTCGGCATAATCTGGTAATGGTAGCAGAACTCCAGTCCCCGGTCTGCTGCCAGGATAATATCAAACTGCTGTTTCTGAAGATATGGGAAGGCAAAATCCGGTTCGATCATCCCTCCCGAAATAATACATGTTCTCACGTTTCCCTGCCTCTTTTTTCTGTCTTTTTGTATCTTATTCTGCCTTTTTGCTGTATGAAGAAATTTTTTCCTGCAGCTCGCGCACGTTCTGCTCGATGTTGCTGCCAAATACAGCAGAGCCTGCCACGATGATGTTGGCACCTGCCGCAAGGACTTCATCGATGGTCGCGCGGTTGATGCCGCCATCGACCTGAATGTGCACATGCTCCAGTCCCTTTTCATCCAGCATTCTGCGGAGCGTACGGATCCTCTCCGTCGACTCCGGGATATACTTCTGGCCGCCGAAGCCAGGATAAACGCTCATAATCAGAATCATTTCTACCTGATCCATCACGTCCGTAACCGCAGAAAGCGGCGTATCCGGATTTACGGCAACTCCGGCATCTGCGCCTGTTTCATGAATCTTTTTCACGGTTTCTGCCAGATCGCGGCATGCCTCCGCGTGAACCGTGATCATATCCGCCCCGCAGCTTTGAAATTCTTCTACGTACCGCTCCGGGTCCTTTACCATCATATGAACATCAAAATACAGACTGCTTTCTTTTCGGATCGACTTTACCACCGGCATTCCAAACGAAATGGATGGTACAAACATTCCATCCATAATATCGATATGAAGCCACCGGCACTCTGCTTTCTCTACCCTTTGGATCTGTTCTCCGAGACGGTTGAAGTCTGCGGATAAAATAGAAGGTGCCAACTGATATACTCGGCTCATGCTAGTATCTCCTCTTTTCCTGTTCTTTCAGTTCTTCATAGAACATGGTATAGTTTTCAAATCTTTCTTTGCTGATATTTCCCTGTTCCAGTGCCTCTTTGACGGCACAGCCCGGCTCTTTTCCGTGGATACAGCCGAGGAAACGGCATTTTCCTTCGTACGGATGAAATTCCGGGAAAAAGTTTTTCAGCTCCTCTTTTTCCATATCGGTTGTATAAAGCGAGCTGAACCCCGGCGTATCGCACAGATACGTCTCATGGTCGATCGGGATCATCTGGGAATGGCGCGTCGTGTGTTTTCCTTTTTTCAGCTTTTTGCTGATCTCTCCGGTCTCCATCTGGATTTCTTTCTGCATCCGGTTTGTGATCGAAGATTTTCCGACGCCGGACGGACCGGCTACCACCGTTGTTTTCCCTTTCAGGTATGCTTCCACTTCCTGCATGCCCTGCTCTTTCGCTGCACTCACCGTAAAGACACGGTAACCGCAGTTCTCATAGACGCTTCGCAGATGGTCTGTGTAATCTTCCCCCGCAAGATCTCTTTTATTGAAACAGATTGCCGTCGGAACGTTCTGCTGTTCCATCATCACAAGAAAACGGTCCAGAAGCGTCAGGTTCGGGGTCGGATTTTCCAGCGCAAAAATCACAAGCGCCTGATCGATATTGGCCACTGCCGGACGGATCAGTTCATTTTTTCGCGGCAGAATCCGGGTCATATTTCCTGTTTTTTCCGCTTCATCCAGAATCTCGATTTCCACAAGATCTCCGACGAGCGGTTTCTGGCCTTCCTTTCGGAAAATTCCTTTTGCTTTGCACTCATAAATGCCGGATTCTTCTACGTCTACGTAGTAGAATCCGGCAATTCCTTTCATAATCTTTCCTGTCATACTCACCCTTCACTCAACGGAACCGATTGGTACTGTGCAATTGCCTGATAACTTCCGCTCGAATCCATCTCATAGAAGACGATTCTTCCGGTAGAAGAAGCAGACGATGAAGCACTCCAGTTGGTGTTGACAGAATACGGCCAGCTCGTAATGGCCTGTCCGTCCATGATGGTGATGGAGGTCTCGTTTCCGTTCCCATCATCCTGGATCAGCTCAATTTTTGCAATACCACCCTGATACTGATCCGGCGCACTTAAGGTCTGGCTGCAGGACCAGGTAACATCCGTAGCGGTATTTGCGCCCGGCTCTGCCGGTGTCGGGGTCGGTGTATTCTCATCCGGCGTCGTTGGCTGTGCACTCGGGCTATTGACATAAATCGTAACGTCAGAACCTTTCTTTACTTTGGTTCCGATTGCCGGGTCAACCTCCATGACTTCGCCCTCGGCCACCTTGCTGCTGGTTCCTGTTTTTACAATAATATTGAAATCGCTCAGGATTGATTTTGCTGTCTCCTCATCCAGGCCGATTACATCACGGATTGCAATTTCTTCCGCGTCCTTGGATCCCTTGCTGATCACCAGCGTAACGGTAGATTCCGGCGCAACCTGACTTCCCTCTGACGGGTCAACGGAAATAACCAAGCCTTCTGCAACGGTATCGCTGAAATCCTCTGTTGTGGAAACCTGCAGTCCCAGCTGAGTCAGTGCAGCACTTGCAGCGTCTTTCTGTGTTCCAACAATGCCGGTCGGAATGGTTACGGTTTCTTTTCCGGAGCTTACATAATACGTAATCGTTGCATTTTTATCGACTTTCGTTCCCGGTTTCAGATCCTGGCGGCAGATCTTTCCTGCCTCAATGACATCCGATGCCTCGGTTCCGCCGTTGACTACACCAAGGTTCAGGCTGTTTGCCAGATCGACGGCATCTGCCTCGGTTTTGTTGGTCAGATCCGGAACGGTTACTTTTTCCTCTTCTTTGCTGCTGGAAGAAACAACTTCCGTGCTGCTCGAAGATGATGCGGAACTGGAAGAAGCTGCGGTCGGTCCTTTTCCGCCGACAATGCCGGCTGCCTGTGCAATAAAGTAGATCAGCATGCAGATGATGATGGCTGCAATCGCAAAACCGCCGATTGTGATGATCTTTTCGAGTTTGTTTCCGGCTTTGTCATCGTCGTCGTCATCGTCGTAGTAGGAATCGTCGTCATCCTCATCGTAGGAATCGCGGTCATCCTCTTCTTCGTCCTCATCCTCGTCTTCTTCGTCCTCGTAGCTGTAATCTTCGTCCTCTTCCTCATCCTCGATCTTGCTGTAGCGCTTGCGGGCCGGCTCCTCTGCCGTCTGCGCATTTGCCTTTGCTGCTGCGCCGGAACGGATCTGGCTTAACTCCTCTGCGGATACCATAACAGTCTCGGCGTGAGAACTTAACGGAGTTACTTTTACGAAATTGCCCTGCGGCTCCATCAGCGAATGCTTCAAGTCGTCGATCAGCTCCGCCATGTTATTGTAACGGCGGTCCGGGCTCTTCTGGGTACATTTTAAGATAATCTGCTCCAGTGCGAACGGAAGGTTCGGGGTATATTTGGATGGAGATTCAATCTCCTCCTGCAGATGCTTGATTGCGATGGCAACGGTGGTGTCGCCGTCAAACGGCACTCTTCCGGTTACCATCTCGTACATGGTGATACCAAGGGAATAGATATCACTCTTATAGTCCGAATATCCGCCGCGCACCTGCTCCGGAGAGCTGTAATGTACGCTTCCCATAACGTTCGAACTGATCGTATTGGAAGAAGTTGCCTTTGCAATACCAAAGTCGGAAAGTTTTACTTTTCCGTCTGTGGAAATGATGATATTCTGCGGTTTGACATCGCGGTGTACAATATTGCGGTTGTGTGCTGCTTCAAGACCAAGGGAAACCTGAATGGCGATGCTGGTTGCCTCTTTTACGCTCAGTTTTCCTTTGCGGTCAATGTAATCCTTCAGAGTAATTCCCTCGACAAGCTCCATGACGATATAGTAAACGCCGCGGTCCTCCCCGACATCGTACACGTTTACAATATTCGGATGGGACAGTCCTGCTGCGGCCTGTGCCTCCGTGCGGAACTTGCGGATAAAGGTTTTATCCTCCCGGAATTCCGGTTTTAAAACCTTGACGGCCACCATGCGGTTCAGCTTGTGGTCTTTTGCTTTGTAGACATCAGCCATACCGCCGGAACCGATCCGGCTTATGATCTCATATCGTTCTCCTAAAATAACGCCCTCTTTTAACATTCTTTCACCTCGTTTGTAAATGGTTCAACGACAATGACTGCGATATTGTCTCTGCCGCCATTTGCATTTGCTTTATCAATTAAACGTTTCGCCTTGTCCTCACCGTCTTCTCGGCAGATGAGTTCGAAAATCTCCTCATCCGTTACCATGTTGGAAAGGCCGTCCGAGCACATCACCAATTGATTGCCCTCTTCAAGCTGAATGTCAAAGAAATCAATCTTTACGGTATCCTGTGTGCCTACTGCTCTGGTAATAATGTTTTTGTCCGGGTGATTCCGCGCCTGCTCGGGAGTGAGTTCTCCAAGGCGCACCATCTCTGCGATCAGGGAATGGTCCTGCGTCACCTGGTCAAACGTGCCATCTGCTGCCAGATACAGCCTGCTGTCTCCTACGTTTGCAACGTAGGCATAGTTGCCGACAACCGTAGCTACTACCATCGTCGTACCCATGCCTTCCATGGATATATCTCGTTTTGCCTGCTCAAAAATCTGGCTGTTTGCTGCTTCAATTCCATGCCGAATGATCCGCACCGGGTTGAAATTCGTATCTCTTTTTACAGATTCCACCAGTACAGAAACACCGTAACGCGAAGCAAAATCGCCCGCGTTATGGCCTCCCATGCCGTCTGCAACGACAAAGAGGTTCGGAAGGTTTCCGACCGGAGAGGCGGAGGCAAACACAAAATCCTGGTTCATCGTCCGTTTCTGTCCGATATCGGTTGCAGAAAATACCTTCATGCTTTTTTCTCCTGTATTGACAGCCGCTTTTTACGGCTGTTCGTTTGATTTATCGATAAAACTTTTTCTTAACTGTCCACAGGCTCCGTCAATATCGGCGCCCATTTCCCTTCTAATAGTAACATTAATTCCGTATTTTTCAAGTTTATTTTTGAAATTCTCTACGACTTTTTTCGTTGATTTCACGTAATCGCGCTCTTTGATCGGGTTGACCGGGATCAGATTTACATGACAGTTGATATCCGAAATCCGCGCGGAAAGCTCTTTTGCATCGGCTTCGCTGTCATTTTTCCCGCCAACGAGAGAGTACTCAAATGTAATCCGACGGCCTGTTTTTGCAAAGTAATTGCGGCATGCATCGAGAATTTCATCAATGGAATATTTATTGGCAATCGGCATCAGCTCGCGGCGCTTTTCATCGTTCGGCGCATGAAGGGAAAGTGCCAGGGTGATCTGGAGTCCCTCATCTGCCAATTTGTACATATTCGGCACGATTCCGCAGGTGGAAACGGTGATGTTTCTCTGGCTGATGTTGAGTCCTTCCTGGCTCGAAAGCAGCCGCACGAAGCGCACCAGATTGTCGTAGTTGTCCATCGGCTCACCCGTTCCCATGACAACCAGATTGGAGACCCGCTCCCCGGTGTCCTCCCAAATCCGGTAAATCTGGTCGAGCATCTCCGACGGAGTCAGGCACCGCACGAGTCCGCCGATTGTGGACGCGCAGAAGCGGCAGCCCATCCGGCAGCCGACCTGGGATGAGATGCAGACGGAATTTCCGTGGTGGTACTTCATCCAGACACTCTCGATCACGTTGCCGTCGCTAAGGCGGAACAGGTATTTTCTCGTTCCGTCGATTTTGGACTCCTGCACCTGCACTTTTTCGAGACAGGTAAGCGGATACTGTTCCTTTAATTTTTCCCGGAAGGCAAGCGAGAGATTCGTCATCTCATCGTAGCTGCCCGCCAGACGATGATGCATCCAGTCGTATAACTGTTTGGCACGGAACGGCTTTTCTCCCATCTGCTGGCAGGCGTCCTTTAATTCGTCTAAGGTCATTGATTTAATATCCATCTGTTACGCCCGTCCTTCCTCTGTTTTCCGGAATTTTGCAAGGAAAAATCCGTCTGTCTTGTGTACCCCCGGGATCAGCTGCAGCTGTCCTTTGGCCGTTTCTCCGCTTTTCAGCTCATCCGGCAGCAGTTCATCCAGACTGACTGCTTCAAACGGGAACTGTTCCAGAAACCATGCGGCATTCTCGCTGTTTTCTTTTCTGTTGACGGTACATGTGCTGTACAGCAGTGTGCCGCCCGGCTTTACGTACGATGCGGCATTTGCAAGGATTGCCCGCTGAATCCGTACCAGCTCCTCTTCTTTTTCTTTTGAAGCGTAATATTTGATATCCGGCTTTCTGCCGATGACGCCGTATCCGGTGCACGGCAGGTCTGCAATCACAACGTCCGCTTTTCCGATCCATTCCGCATCGAGCTGTTCCGCATCTTTTACCTTCGGCACGACGCAGGAAACACCTGCTCTCTGCACATTTTCCCGGATCAGATCGACCTTGTATTCGGTGAGATCACGCGCTTCCACGCATCCCTGATTTCTCATTTTATCTGCTGCATGGAGGCTCTTTCCGCCCGGTGCCGCGCAGAGATCCAGCACCTGGTCACCCGGCTTTGGATCCGCCAGATGCGCCGCCATCATGGAGCTCACATCCTGAATCTGGAACCGGCCTTCCTGGAAGGCATTCAGTGATGCGATCGTCTCAAAGTTTTTCAAATAGAACGCCTCGCCAAGATACGGCGCTTTTTCCAGCTCTGCCCCCTGGCTTTCCAGGCTTTTCTTCGTCTCCTCGATCGTATTGTTCCAGCGGTTGATACGGATCGTCACCTGTTTTTCTTTCAGGAAATCCGCCATCATCGTTTCTGCCGTTTCTTTTCCGTACTGGGATACGAACTCCTCAACCAGAAATTCCGGCATGGAGTATTTCACGGAAAGATACTGCGTAGTATTGTTCTCCTTCGGTATCGGCAGATGATCCTTCTCCCGCACAATCGTGCGCAGAACACCGTTGACAAAGCCCTTTAAGTTGTAAAAATGCTTCTTTTCCGCCAGTTTCACCGCCTCATTGACGACTGCCGAATCCGGTACTGCGTCAAGAAAACGGATCTGGTACACCGACATCCGTAAGATCGCACGAATCACCGGCTTGCATTTGTTGATCTTGATTTTGGAATACTGATTGATGATGTAGTCATTCTGGATACCGTATTCCACGGTTCCCTCGCAGACCCGCTTGATAAACGCACGGTCCTGCCGCGGCAGGAACTGGTATTTATCGAGGGCGTCCCTTACAGCAAGATGGCAGGGCGTTTTCTCCCTGTCCATCTCAAGCAGAATGTTCATAATCAGCTCTCTTGTATTGATTGTATCAGTCATCGTTTCTCCTAAATGCTCCGGATAAAACCAGCAGCCGGAGCAGCTGCAGCAAGGAACCGATTACGGCTGCCACGTATGTCATGGCTGCAGCCCAGAGTACTTTCTTGACCCCGTCGTGTTCCGTCTCTGTCACCATACCGCCCTCACTGAGCATTTTTAATGCTCTTCTCGACGCATCGAACTCGACCGGAAGTGTTACCACCTGGAATGCCAGTGCCAGCACAAACAGCCAGATACCGGCTTTCACCAGCATCGGAAGGCTGAAAATCAGTCCGATCAGGAACAGCGGCCAGAAAAGCTGGGATCCAAGGTTCGCTGCCGGAACAATGGCGCTTCTTACTTTCAGCGGCACGTAATCCGTATTGTGCTGTACGGCATGGCCGCACTCATGCGCTGCGACGCCGATCGCTGCGACCGAGGTTGAATCGTAAACCGCATCCGATAAATTCACGGTTTTTGTCCGCGGATCATAGTGGTCGGTCAGTTTACCGGATACGTGGCGGACGGTCACATCGTAGATGCCGGCCTGATGCAGAATGCGCATCGCCGCCTCGCGTCCCGTCATGCCGCTGTACGAGCGGACGGTCTGATATTTGCTGAAAATCGTGTTCATGCGGGCGGATACCGCCATGGAAATCAGTGCGGCAAGAATCACCAGCAGATACGTACTGTCATAAAAAAGTCCCATATCGTTTTTCTCCTTTTTTCTCAGGCACAGCAGCCATCACACCGCTGTGCAGTTCCCCGCCTTAACTTCAGGTTGCTTTTTCTCTTTTATTCGCCAAGTCTGGTACCCGGCTCGATCGCATAGCCGCGCAGGAAATCGGCGGTTTTCATCCGTTTCTTTCCTTCGAGCTGCAGCTCCTCGATCACCAGAATGCCGTCTCCCGTCTTTACATGGAGACCTGTCTCATCTGCCACCCAGACTTTTCCGGCACTCTTCGTCGGATTCTGTCCCGGAATTTTCGAAAACAGATCGCCGCCGAACATGGCAATGACTTTGGCATCCCAGATTTTCAGGTTCTTTCCGTTTACTTTTGTAAAAGCACTCGGCCACGGGCTCATCGCACGGATCTGACGTTCGATCTCAACGGCACTCTTCGTCCAGTCGATCTTTCCGTCTTCTTTTTTGATCATCCGCGCATACTCTGTAGTGCTTATCTCCGGCTGTTTTTCCGGTGTCACTTCGCCTTTTTCAAGTTTTGGAAGTGTCTCCACCAGAAGTTTTGCTCCGGCTGCGGCGAGCTTGTCAAAGAGACTGCCGCCGGTCTCATCTGCTGCAAGCGGAACTTCCACTTTCGTCAGCATATCGCCTGTGTCGAGGCCTTCATCCATCTTCATAATGGTTACGCCGCTCACTTCATCGCCGTTCATGACAGCCCACTGGATCGGCGCTGCTCCGCGGTAAGCCGGAAGCAGGGAGGCATGAACGTTGATGCATCCGTATTTCGGCATGTCCAAAATCTCTTTTGGAATAATCTGGCCGAATGCAACGACAACGATCACATCCGGCTCCATTTTCCGGATCTCCTCGATCGCCTCTGCATCCCGCACGCGGCGCGGCTGATAGACCGGAAGGCCGTGTTTTTCGGCTGCCTCTTTCACCGGTGTCGGCATCATCTGTTTTCCGCGGCCCTTCGGTTTGTCCGGCTGGGTCACAACGCCTGTGATCTCATAACCGGCCTCCACGAGTGCCTCAAGTGTTCCCACGGAGAAATCCGGGGTTCCCATAAATACCACTTTCATCTGAAGTCATCTCCTTTATTTTAAGACTTACTCTTCGTCCTCGTACTCCTCATACTCATCGTACGTGTTGTCCCAGAGTTCGCCTTCTACTTTTTCTGTATACATATGTCCGTCGAGGTGATCACACTCGTGGCAGATGCAGCGGGCAAGAAGTTCTGTTCCCTCCAGTTCAAACGGCTGCATGTCGCGGTCCAGTGCTCTTACCTTTACGTAATTCGGACGGGTTACTGTACCGGATTTTCCCGGAAGGCTTAAGCATCCTTCTGCTCCTGTCTGGCTTCCAGAAGTCTCCAGGATTTCCGGATTGATCAGAAGATGTGGGGTTCCATCCACATCCATGACTACGATTCTCTTTAAGATGCCGACCTGCGGTGCGGCAAGGCCGACACCGTTTGCCTCATACATGGTGTCAAACATGTCGTCGATCAGCTCGCTGATTCTTGGTGTCATCTTCTCCACCGGTCTGCATTTTTTCGTTAATACGCGGTCGCCTACGACTCTGATTTCTCTGATTGCCATAATTCTTTTCCTTTCTTTTGCTCTTCTATTATAAATAATCTATGTGTAAACAGTATGAAAAAACTAATACTTTCTGCTGAAGTCAAACTGTAAATAAACGGTACGGAAGCCTTTGTTAATCTCGATATACCGCTCCAGTTTTTCCCGCAGCCCTGCCAGCACCTCTTCCTGCGGCGCGCGTACATACACGGCCATGCGGTACAGGTCATTGATTTTCGACACTGCCTCACTTGCCGGGCCGATGATCTGGACTTCGCGGTTTCCCCGGATGCGGATGAGATATCTGCGAATGTATTCCATCGCCTGCGTCAGATGCGCTTCATCCTCCCCGGCTCCGTGGATCGCCAGAAGCTCCGCCGCCGGGGGATATCCCATCAGACGGCGGTAGTCCATTTCTTTCTCGTAAAATGTCCCGTAATCCTGCTCTGCCGCCGTCTGAATGCTGTAATGTTCGGGATGGTACGTCTGAATGACTGCCATTCCCGGCTTTTCGCCTCTTCCGGCGCGGCCGACTGCCTGCGTCAGCAGCTGGAACGTACGCTCCCCGGCACGGTAATCGACTGCATTCAGGGAGAGATCCGCCGCCAGCGCTCCCACCAGCGTGACATTCGGGAAATCGTGGCCTTTTACGATCATCTGGGTTCCAATCAGGATATCGGCCTTCCCCGCCGCAAATGAGGACAGGATTTCTTCATAACTGTTTTTCGTTTTTGTCGTGTCGCCGTCCATCCTAAGAACGCGTGCCTTTGGAAACAGCTTTTTCACGTTTTGCTCGATCTGCTGTGTGCCGGCACGGAAGCCGCCGATGTACGGGGAACCGCACGACGGGCACGCATGTACCTGCGGTGTTTCATAACCGCAGTAATGGCAGACGAGCTTTCCGTTATTGTGTGCTGTCAGTGATACATCGCAGTGCGGGCATTTCATCACATGGCCGCATGCACGGCACGAGACGAAGCCCGCATAGCCTCTGCGGTTCAGAAACAGTACAACCTGTTCCTTTTTTTCAAGCCGTTTTTCGATCTCTTCCCGCAGTTTTCCGGACAGAATCGAACGGTTTCCCATCTGTAATTCTTCCCGCATATCCGCGATCCATACGGACGGAAGTGCTGCATTTCCGTACCGCGCATCCATCCGGAACAGCGCGTACGCTCCCGTCTCGCAGGCGTAAGAAGCATCCACCGACGGCGTTGCCGAACCCATCACCACATGGGCATGCTCCAGCCCGGCGCGGCGCACGGCGGTCTCCCTTGCATGGTAGCGCGGCGTCACTTCACTTTTATAGGAGGTTTCATGCTCCTCATCGATTACGATCAGCCCCAGATCCGGAAACGGTGCAAAGAGTGCGGAACGCGGACCGATCATAATACTGACCTCCCCGCGCCGCGCGCGCTCCATCTGGTCGGCGCGCTCGGACGGTGTCATCCGCGAGTTGACCACCGTGACCCTTGTTCCAAACCGTGCGCAGAACCGCTCCACGTTCTGATACGTCAGCGCAATCTCCGGGATCAACACGATCACCTGTTTTCCTTCTGAGAGCACTCGCTCCATCAGCTCCATATAGACGAGCGTTTTGCCGCTTCCCGTCACACCGCGGATCAGGCAGGGGCGGTTCTGTCCTTCCCATTCCTTTCGAATGCCGTCCACCACGGCCTGCTGCTGTTCGTTTGGTTTTCCCGCAGTTGTTCTTCCTGCCGCATCAGATACCGGATTTCTCCAGGTGCTCGTACGGCGGATTTCCAACACGCCCTGCTCTTCCATCACGTGCAGCGTATCTGCCGTGATTTTCAGTTTCTTGCTCACAACCGGCCCTGGAAGAACCGGCTGGGCCAGCAGCGCGTTTAAGAGACGGATTCTCGCTTTATAATTTTTCTTTCTGTAGTTTTCCAGCAGCTCCTCACATCTCGCAGGATCTGCAAGAAGCGCAATTTCGCGGGTTTCTTTCCCGCGCGCCTTTACTTTGACTGGAAGCACCGTCTTTAACGCCTGGATCATCGTCGATCCGTACGTATGACGCATCCACGCGGCGAGCGCGATGAGCTTCGTCTCTACGGTCGCCGCATCCTTTTGTACCGCGAGGATGGCCTTCATCCGGTCCTGCGGATATTTCGGCTCGTTTCCGACGGAAAGCACATAGCCGGTGATCGTGCGGTTTCCGTTTCCAAACGGAATCTGTACCGCCGTTCCCGGACTGATCTCCCCTGTCAGTTCCGGCGGAACCTTGTACTGAAAGGTCCGGTCCAGTTTTTCATTTGTGATGTCTACGATTACATCAGCGTAAACGCTGCTCATACATTCCCCTTACTTTCTTCCAGTATTTCCCGGATCAGCACGCGCTCATCCATCTCGTACCGTTTCCCCTTCCGGATCTGATACGTTTCGTGGCCTTTTCCCGCGAGCACCACGAGATCGCCCGGCTGCCGGTTTTCGATCACATACCGGATCGCCTCCTTACGGTCTGCAATCTCAACGAAAGCGCCTTCTGTTTTCCCGATTCCCGTCCGGATATCGTCCAGAATCGCCTGTGGTTCCTCATCCCGCGGATTGTCCGAGGTGATGACGGTCAGATCCGCCAGACGCCCCGACACCTCTCCCATCTGGAATCTCCGGTCCCGCGCGCGGTTTCCGCCGCAGCCGAAGAGACAGATCAGGCGCTTCGGATGGTACTTCCGCAGTGTCTTTAACAGGCTTTCGAGGCTCATCGCATTGTGTGCGTAGTCAATGAGAAGCGTCATTTCCGGATACACCGGAACTGCCTCACACCGCCCACGGACGCGGACTGCGGAAAGTGCCTCCTGCATCGCCTTTTCCGGGATTCCCATCTGCGCGCAGACCGCAATGGCGGCAAGCGAGTTGGAAACGGAAAACAGACCCGGCAGATCTACCCGTACCGGAAAATCCGCTGCGCCCTGCACCCGGTATGAGACACCGAGCACGCCGGGCGCCTGATCGAGTGCTGCATCTGCTGCCATAAAATCAGCTTTTTCCCTGCATCCGAATGTCACCAGACGGCAGGTGCTCTGCCTTATGATCTCCGGAAACCTTTTGTCATCCCGGTTTACAATTCCGGTTCTGCAGGTGCGAAGCAGCTTCTTTTTGCAGGACAGATATTCTGCAAACGATGCATGCTCCCCGGCGCCGATGTGGTCGTTTCCAATGTTGGTGAACACACCGTAATCAAACGTAATTCCATCACACCGGTGCTGTTTTTCCGCCTGCGAGGAAACCTCCATCACAACATGGGTGCAGCCCTCCCGCATCATTTCAGAAAACAGCTTCTGCAGCACAACAGGCTCCGGCGTTGTATTTTCTGACGGAATGCTTTTTTCCCCGATCCTCGTCTCGATCGTTCCGATGAGTCCTGCGCGTATCCCTGCTTTTCGCAGGATTTCGTAAATCATATATGCAGTCGTCGTCTTTCCCTTCGTGCCGGTCACTCCGATTGTCACAAGGTGCTGCGCCGGATCGTCCTCCCAGGCACAGGAAAGCTGTGCGAGTGCTTCTCTGCTGTCCTTTACTACGAGTACGGTTACCTTTTCCGGAATCCCTTCCAGTTCCCGCTCCGCAACCAGAACAGCAGCGCCCCTCTCGACTGCTTCTTCTGCATATACGTGCCCGTCCATCCTGTTTCCGCGGATGCAGACAAACACGTTCTGCGGCTGTACTTTTCTGCTGTCGCATGTGATTCCTGTAACTTCCGCATCCAGACTGCCCTGCTGGAGCTGATATGCGATCCGTTTTTGTAACGTGCGCATGTTTTTCATGCCGGGACCTCCCTTTCACGTTTCAAATCCCTACGACTCAGATACTTTTATAGAATACCATAGTCCGAAAAACATTTCAATGTGCGCAATGTCGGTTTCTTCTTGATTTTTGCCTCCATAAACTTTATAATAGTTCTATATTGATGCCTGGTTTTTTCGTATCAAAATCTATGAACTGCAAAGAGAGGTATCTTCCAATGAAAAGAAAAAAAATAGTTGTTGCACTGGGACACAAAGCTCTTGGAACGACGCTGCCGGAACAGAAAGCAGCCGTAAAACGTTCCGCAAAAGTAATCGCAGATCTCGTTGCTGCCGGCGCTGATGTTGTCATCACCCACAGCAATGCGCCGCAGGTCGGCATGATCCACATGGCGATGAATGAATTCGGCAAAATGCACACCGACTACAGCGCAGCCCCGATGTCTGTCTGCTCCGCTATGAGCGAAGGCTACATCGGCTACGACCTGCAGAACGCCATCCGTGCTGAGCTTCTCCGCAGGGGAATCTTCAAAACCACATCCACGATTCTTACACAGGTTGAAGTAGATCCGTACGACGATGCCTTCAACAATCCGGTCAAACTGATCGGCCGTACGCTTACCAAAGAGGAGGCTGACGCAGAGGAAGAAAAAGGAAACTACGTAACGAAAACCGAGGACGGCTACCGCCGAATCGTTGCTGCTCCGAAGCCGCAGGATATCGTAGAGATCGACTCCATCCGTCTTCTTCTCGATGCCGGACAGGTTGTCATCGCAGCAGGCGGCGGCGGAATCCCGGTTCTCCCACAGAATGAAGAGTTAAAGGGTGCATCCGCAGTCATCGAAAAAGACCTCACCAGCGGCCTGATGGCAGAAATGCTGAACGCAGACATGCTGATGATCCTGACCAGCGTGGAAAACGTTTCCATCAACTACGGTACCCCGGACGAAAAACCGCTGGAGCACATCACCGTTGCTGACGCGAAGAAATACATCGCAGAAGGCCAGTTCGGAGAAAACTCCATGCTGCCGAAGATGGAAGCAGCTGTTTCTTTCCTCGAGAAAGGCATCGGCCGTACCGCAGTCATCACTTCCATTGATTCCGCACTCGCCGGATTCCAGGGAAAAACAGGTACGATTATTGAGTAATACAAAGTATACAAAAAAGGATTCCCTCGAGTGGGAATCCTTTTTTTCTACTCTTTTTCCGGACTAAAAAGCCAGATTAGAAAGTAAATTTATCTGCAAAGTAAGCATCGAGATCCTCAATTTTAATTCTCTCCTGCTCCATGGTGTCACGGTCACGGACGGTAACAGCACCATCGGTCTCGGAATCGAAGTCGTAGGTGATGCAGTACGGAGTACCGATCTCATCCTGACGGCGATACCGTTTTCCGATATTTCCACGGTCATCAAACTCGCAGTTGTATTTCTTGGACAGCTCTGCAAAGACTTTCTCAGCGCCCTCGTTCAGCTTCTTGGAAAGCGGAAGCACACCGATTTTTACCGGTGCCAGTGCCGGATGGAAATGCATCACGGTACGAACATCATTCTTCTCTGCGTCGAGAACTTCCTCGTCATAAGCGCTGCACAGGAATGCCAGAACGACACGGTCAGCACCAAGAGACGGCTCGATAACATACGGGATGTATTTCTCGTTCTTCTCTGGATCGAAATAGGTCATATCCTGTCCGGATACATTCTGATGCTGAGTCAGGTCGTAATCGGTACGGTCTGCGATTCCCCACAGCTCGCCCCATCCGAACGGGAACAGGAACTCGATATCGGTTGTTCCCTTGCTGTAGAAGCACAGCTCTTCCGGAGAATGGTCTCTTGCACGCATCTCTTCGTCTTTCATGCCGAGGCTCTTCAGCCAGTTGATGCAGAAGCCTCTCCAGTACTGGAACCAGTCAAGATCGGTGCCAGGCTCGCAGAAGAACTCCAGCTCCATCTGCTCGAACTCACGGGTACGGAAGGTGAAGTTACCCGGTGTAATCTCGTTACGGAAAGATTTACCGATCTGACCGATTCCGAACGGAATTTTCTTTCTGGAAGTACGCTGTACGTTTTTGAAGTTTACGAAGATACCCTGTGCAGTCTCCGGACGAAGATATACGGTGTTCTTCGCATCCTCTGTAACACCCTGGAAGGTTTTGAACATCAGGTTGAACTGACGGATATCGGTAAAATTATGTTTTCCGCAGGACGGACACGGAATCTGATGCTCCTCGATGAAGTTCTTCATCTCTTCCTGGGACCATGCGTCTACACTGCCGCCTTCGATTTCAATGCCTTTTTCCTCGCAGAAGTCTTCGATCAGCTTGTCTGCACGGAAACGCTCGTGGCACTCTTTACAGTCCATCAGAGGATCGGAAAATCCGCCGAGATGACCGGAAGCTACCCATGTCTGCGGGTTCATCAGGATCGCGCAGTCAACACCTACGTTGTGCGGGCTCTCCATCACGAATTTCTGCCACCATGCTTTTTTCACGTTGTTTTTCAGCTCAACACCGAGCGGGCCGTAATCCCAGGTATTTGCCAGGCCGCCGTAAATTTCGGAACCCGGATATACAAAACCTCTGGATTTTGCTACTGCCACAATTTTGTCCATTGTCTTTTCCATAGTTAGTTACTCCTCTATTTTATTTGTTTACTTACCATAAACAACAATAACAGGACTGGCAAGAAGAACGTCCTGCTCATATTCCTGCTCTGTTTCTTCTGTCTTAGTCTGCTCTGATGATGACGCAGAATCACTCTCTGTGGACTTTGTGGTCCACTCGCCGGCCGTATCCACCGTGTTTTTTCCTTTGATCACGGCTGTACCGGAAACGCAGAGCACCGGATCTTCCGTTACGATTTCCAGCGGCTCCTCGCAGACAATCACGCGTACATGCTTAACGCCTTTGACCGCATCTTCGACTGAAACCTCATTGCCTTTAGAATCGACAAAGGAAGCGGAAAAATCATATCCCGCTTCTTCTGCCTCATCCAGCGTGCCTGCGAAAAATTCTGCTCCGTGATAATCCGCGTAAGACTGGTAATCTCCGTATTCCATCCGGATCTCCACCTTGTCCTCTTTGATCTGGCATTTTTCCAGCTTCACGGAATCCGCATCGCCGCGCTCCTCTGTGAATTTTTTGATGTCATCCTCCACAAAGACCTTCAGTTCGTCTTCCGTGTAATCATCGTCTTTGCTGTAATCTTCCACAATAGCTTCTGTCACAACACCATTTTTGCTCACATAGACAGATGTCGTTGTCACATCTTTTAACTTCTCACAGCCCGACAGCAGCACGGAAGCCGCTGTCAGAACTGCGAGAAGCTGTCCTGCTTTTTTCATAAAAATCCTCTAAAAACCGCCTGAATTATTTGTTGCGGTAAATGATATCGTCTCTTCCCGGCCCGTTGGAGATCATGGTGATCGGGAATCCGATTTCTTTCTCTACAAACTCGATGTAGTTTCTGCAGTTTTCCGGCAGATCCTCATATTTCTTGATGCCGCGGATATCGCATTTCCAGCCCGGAAGCGTTTTCAGCACCGGTTTTGCTTTCTCAAGAATGCTGGTGTTCGGGAAATCGTGGATTTCTTTTCCGTCTACTTCGTATGCTGTGCAGACCGGAATCTCATCCAGATAGCCAAGTACGTCAAGTACGGTGAACGCTACATCGGTGGTACCCTGCATTCTGCAGCCGTAACGGGAAGCAACACAGTCGAACCATCCCATACGTCTCGGGCGGCCTGTGGTTGCACCGAACTCTCCGCCGTCTCCGCCGCGTCTTCTGAGCTCATCTGCCTCATCGCCGAAGATCTCGGAAACGAAAGCACCTGCTCCTACTGCGCTGGAGTAAGCTTTGCATACGGTTACGATTTTCTTGATTTCATATGGCGGAACACCTGCTCCTACTGCGCCGTAGCCGGCCAGTGTGGAAGAAGAAGTTACCATCGGGTAAATTCCGTGATCCGGGTCTTTTAAGGAACCAAGCTGACCCTCAAGCAGGATCTCCTTGCCTTCCTGAATCGCGTTCCACAGGAATGCGGAAGTATCGCATACGTATGGCTCAACCATTTTTTTGTATTCCATCAGCTCTGCATAGATCTCATCCGGATTTAACTGCGGTTTGTGATACAGATGCTCGAGCAGAATGTTCTTGGTTTCGCATACGGATTTCAGTTTCTCTTTCAGGTGCTCATCGTCGAACAACTCGTTTACCTGGAAACCGATTTTTGCATATTTATCTGAGTAGAACGGAGCGATACCGGATTTGGTGGAACCAAAGGATTTTCCGCCCAGACGCTCTTCCTCATACTGATCGAACAGGATGTGGTACGGCATTACCATCTGTGCACGGTCGGAAATTTTGATCTTCGGTGCCGGCACTCCCTTCGAAACGATCTCATTTAACTCTTTGATCAGAACCGGAATATTGAGTGCAACACCGTTTCCGATTACGCTTGTTGTGTGGCTGTAAAATACGCCGGATGGAAGGGTATGAAGTGCAAACTTTCCATAGTTGTTTACAATGGTATGGCCTGCATTCGCACCACCCTGGAAACGGACAATAATGTCTGCCTCTTTTGCGAGCATATCGGTAATCTTACCTTTTCCCTCGTCTCCCCAGTTTGCTCCTACTACTGCCTTAATCATGTGACATCCTCCTAATTCAACGTATACTTGCGGCCTCTTTGTTTCGGCCGTTCATGCATAGTATACCATGTTTTCTTCATAAGTAAAACTTATTATTACTTATAAAATTTGTTTTTTTATTATTTCTGTTTATCAAACGCATCAGACGTTGATTTCCGCAGTCATGCCAAGTGCCTCTTTGTTTGCCTCAAGCACCGGATTAACTACGTTCTTCAGGAATGCGTCAACCTGTACGGATGCGCGGCCTGTGTATTTGGACGGATCCATCGTCTTTTCCAGCTCTTCTTTGGTCAGATGGAACATCTCATCCGCTGCGATCAGATCCAGAAGATCATTATCGCGGCCTTCCTCTTTGACATGTTTTCCGGCGATCATGGACAGCTCGCGGATTCTCTCATGCAGCTCCTGACGGTCGCCGCCTGCTTTTACCGCATCCATCATGATATTCTCAGTTGCCATAAACGGAAGCTCTGCCATCATGTGTTTTAAGATAACCTTTGGATAAACCACAAGTCCGTCTACGACGTTCATGCACAGATCCAGGATACCGTCGATGGCAAGGAAGCCTTCCGGAATGGAAAGTCTCTTGTTTGCAGAGTCATCGAGGGTTCTCTCAAACCACTGTACAGAAGAGGTGATGGCCGGATTTAATGCATCGGTGATCACATAACGGGACAGGGATGCGATACGCTCGCTTCTCATCGGATTTCTCTTATATGCCATGGCGGAAGATCCGATCTGTCCTTTCTCGAACGGTTCCTCGACTTCTTTTAAGTGCTGCAGAAGACGGATATCGTTGGAGAATTTCGTTGCGCTTGCCGCAATGCCTGCCAGAACGTTTAATACTCTCGTATCGACTTTTCTGGAATACGTCTGTCCGGAAACAGGATAGCAGTTCTTGAAGCCCATTTTCTCAGCGATCATCGGATCGATCTTGTCGATGGTCTCCTGATCTCCTTCGAACAGCTCTAAAAAGCTTGCCTGTGTGCCTGTTGTTCCTTTGGAGCCGAGCAGCTTTAAGGTGCTCTGTACATACTCGAGATCTTCAAGGTCCATTAAGAACTCCTGCATCCACAGGGTTGCACGTTTTCCGACGGTGGTCGGCTGTGCCGGCTGGAAGTGGGTGAAGGCAAGGGTCGGCTGGTCTTTGTAGGTATCCGCAAATTTTGCCAGCTCAGCGATAACGTTCACCAGTTTTTTCTTCACCAGCTTTAAGGCTTCGTTCATGACAATGATATCGGTATTGTCGCCTACGTAGCAGCTGGTTGCTCCCAGATGGATGATTCCTTTTGCTTTCGGACACTGTACGCCGTAGGCATACACATGGGACATTACGTCATGACGGCAGACTTTCTCTCTTTCTTTTGCCACATCGTAGTTGATGTTCTCGGCATTTGCTTTCAGTTCTTCGATCTGCTCATCTGTAATAGAAAGTCCCAGTTCTTTTTCTGTCTCAGCCAGCGCAATCCATAACTTTCTCCAGGTACGGAATTTCATATCCGGGGAGAAGATGTACTGCATCTCCTTGCTTGCATAACGTTCGGAAAGAGGGCTTACATATCTGTCAGTTCCGCTCATAGACACGATTCTCCTTTTCTTGTCAAAATGTGTATTCGGTTTCTCTTTTATCCCCGCTCTTTTTCATTCCCAAAAACAGAATGGGACGTATAAAGAGCGTGTTTGAAATACGTTTCAACCACGCTCTAGTATAACGCATGTTGTTTTTTTAGGCAAGTGCAACGTCGTTACTTCTCACGAAATTTTCCCAAAAAGCCCTGCATTCTGGCATTTTCGGAATCGAAGACTTCGTCCGGCGTTCCTTCCACGGCGATCACGCCCTGTTCCATAAAGATGACGCGGTTGGAAATCTCCCGGGCAAAATTCATCTCGTGGGTAACGATCACCATGGTCATATTCATCTCCGCAAGAGATTTGATGACCTTCAGCACCTCGCCTGTCAGCTCCGGGTCGAGCGCCGAAGTCGGCTCATCAAAAAAGAGCACCTTCGGATTCAGCATCAGCGCGCGCGCAATCGCAACCCTCTGACACTGACCGCCGGAAAGCTGACACGGATACGCCTTTTCTTTTCCTGTGAGCCCCATTTTCTGCAGCAGCTCTTCTGCCTGTGCTTCCACCTCCGCACGGTTGCGTTTCTGCACATGAATCGGCGCATCGCAGAGGTTTTTCATCACATCATAATGTGGAAACAGGTGGAAGCTCTGGAATACCATTCCAAAGTTTTCCTGAATTTTCCGCAGCACGGCCGGCTTTGCATAAACGGATTTTCCATTTTGCATGGTGACTGCCTGCTCGCCAAGATACGTCAGGTCACCGCCATCCATCGTCTCCAGCATCGCCGCACACCGCAGCAGCGTCGATTTTCCCGATCCCGACGGGCCGATGATCGAGAGCACCTCGCCCTCTTCTACTTTGAGGGAAATATCTTTTAACACTTCGAGATCCCCAAAGCTCTTTCTTACATGGTTCATTTCCAGATAAATCATATCGTTTTCCGCTCTCTTCTATAGTTAATGATAATAAGAAAATTTCTTTTCCAAAAGTTCCATCACCCACGCCACGACAAAGTTGAAGATGTAGTAGAAAATACCGGCGGCGACGAACGGAACCATCGTGGTCTTGGCCGCCGCGATCTGTTTTGCGATCGTGAACATTTCCACATAGGAAATGGAAAAGGCCAGCGACGTATCCTTGACCAGCGTAATCACCTCATTGGTGATCGCCGGCAGAATCCGTTTCACAACCTGCGGCAGAATAATGCGGACAAACGTCTGTCCCTTCGAATAACCAAGAAGCTTTGCTGCCTCGTACTGTCCACGATCCATCGAAACGATGCCGGAGCGGTAGATTTCTGCAAAATAGGCGCCGTAGTTTAAGGCAAATCCGGTGATAATCGCCGGAAAGCGCCATTTTCCGATGTTCATACCGAACAGATAGAACGGTCCGAAGTAAACCACCATGAGCTGCAGCATCAGAGGCGTGCCGCGCATCAGGGAGATATAGAGCCGGAAAATTCCGCTCACAATCCGGTTTTTCGACATACGCCCGAAGGCGATCAGCAGACCGAGCGGCAGGGAAAATACGAGCGTCAGGACAAATATCGAGATCGTTCCCGCCATTCCGGTACTAAGCTGTGATAGAATCATGGACAACTTCATGCTGCTTTACTCTCCTTTTTTCTCCAGACACACCATGTCTGCGATTCCGTATTTTTCTGCGAGCTTGTCGAATGTTCCGTCGGCCAGAACCTGCTGCAGGCCTTCGTTTACTTTATCGCAGAGCTCGGTATTTCCTTTTTTGAATCCGATCGCATATTTCTCAGAGTTCAGGTGCTCGTCGAGGATTTTGTATCCTTCTCCGCGGCTTTCCAGCTGATATTTGGCAACGCCGATATCCATGGCAACCGCATCGATGGAACCTGCCTGAAGCTCTACAAACGCATTGTTATAATCCGGGAACTGCTGCAGAGCGGCGAAAGTATCGGCGAGTTCTTTCTGACCGCCTTCTTCCTCACTCTGTAAAAGATCGAGTGCTGCGGATGCTGCCTGCACACCAACCGTCTTTCCTGCCAGATCGGACAGGCTGTTGATGCCGGAATTCTCAGATACGACCATCACCTGGCTGTTGTCCACGTACGGATCGGACCAGGTGTAATCGTCCTCTCTGCCGTTCATGGTAAAGCCGTTCCAGATGCAGTCAATCGCACCAGAATTCAGCTCGGTATCTTTCGCATCCCAGTTGATCGGGGTTTTTACCAGCTTCCAGCCGTAAATCTCGCAGACTGCCTCGGCGAGCTCCAGGTCAAATCCGGTGTAATCGCCGGTCTCATCGTCCATGTAGCCGTACGGCGGGTATTCTGCATCGAAGCCCACGGTAAAGGTTGTCGTTCCGTCTGCGGAAGAGGATGCTGCTCCTGCTGATGAGGCAGATGTTTTTGCTGTGTCTGCAAAGCCGCAGCCAGCCAGCAGGGCAGATACACAAAAGGCTGCTGTCAAAATGCTAACCATTTTCTTTTTCATAATAATCTTCTCCTTTTTTACGTGATCATGTTATCACTGTACTACGCTAAACTAATTGGTATCCTACCATACTCCGGCACCGCCTGTCAACCCGCACCGGTTAAATAATCCAGAAAACCTGTTCCAACACAAAAAAGTCTCCGAAACGGTCAGCAGATTCTGCTTTTTTCCGTCTTCGGAGACTTTGATTTTTCTATTTTGGATAACTATTTATAAACCCTTGTTACACGGCTGCTGATATCGCAGAGCATCTCGTAATCGAAACGTGCCGCCGGGTTGGCGATCTCTTCGATCGTGATGGTCTCATCCCCGTCGGTTCCGACAAGCGTTACAACGTCCTCCACCTGCACATCCGGGATGTCGGTCACGTCCACCATCATCTGATCCATACAGATTCTTCCGATGATCGGTGCTTTTTTCCCGTGGATCAGCACACAGCCCTGGTTCGAGAGAGCTCTCGGATAGCCGTCTGCATAGCCGGCTGAAACAGTTGCGATCCGTGTCATCGGTTTCTCGGTCACATACGTGGCACCGTAGCTGACGCCGATGCCCGGGCCGACTTCCTTCACATGGATGACATGGCTCTTCCAGGAAAGCGCCGGGATCAGATCGAGACGCTCTTTTTTTACCTTCTCGGATGGGTAAATGCCGTAGGTGATGATACCGGAACGCACCATCTCAAAGCGGTGATCGTCAAATTCCATGATTCCGGCGGAGTTGCAGATATGGCGAAGCGGAATCGTCACGCCGCGCTCTGCTAAAAGTGCCGTCATCTTATCATATTTTTCCATCTGCATCGAACAGTACGTCTTGTCTTCCTGATCGGCGCAGGAGAAATGCGTAAACATACCTTCCAGCTCGATGTGCGGAAGATCCGCGATTTTTGCCGCCTCATCCGCATCGTGCTCTGTCACCTGGAAGCCGATCCGCGTCATGCCGGTATCGACCGCGAGGTGTGCTTTTGCTTTCCGGTTCTGGCGTGCTGCCTCTTTTTCGAGGGCAAGTGCCTGTGCGTAGCTGTCGATCGTCTGAGTGATGTCGTATTCCACAAGGTCGCCGTACTGGGACGGGGACACGTAGCCGAGAATCAGGATCGGCGCGGAAATGCCGTTTTCTCTGAGCTCGACAGCCTCCTCGATGGTTGCGGTTGCAAAATAATCAACCTGGTTTTCCAGATAGGATGCTACCGGAACGGCACCGTGGCCGTAGGCGTTCGCTTTTACAACGCCAAGGAGTTTCACGCCCTCCGGTAGTCTTTTTTTCACTTCTCTGATGTTATGCCCGATCGCTTCGAGTGAAATCTCTGCATAACAGCGTAAGTATCTGTTCACTTTTTTCCTTCTTTCTTTCCGTACTTTTTCTGAGACGCCAAAACGTGCCTGAAAACTCTTTCGGATTATTTTCAGACACGCTCTCGTATCAGATTCCGGCTGTGCCGGTTTTTATTTGTCCGGTCTGCGGATGGCGGAATAGATATTTTTTACATTTTTCAGCACTACATGCGTTCTTGTCGCATCGACGCCCGGAAGGCTCATCACCTGGCGGTGGATTTCTTCGAGTTCGTCGGATGAGTGACAGGAAATGCGGATAATCAAATCAAAATCTCCGGTCTGATAATAGCAGGATACGATGTACTCCAGTTTCTGGATCGCATCTGCAAAACTGTCAAAGAACTTCGGATGCTCCAGGCTGACTTCCATCAGCGCGGTCATCTCATTTCCCGTTTTCTTTTCGTCTACAATAATGGTGTATTCTTTAATCACTCCGGTTTCTTCCATTTTACGGATTCTCTCGATGACTGCAGAAACCGATAAATGAATCTCTTTGCTGATATTGGAAGCCGTCTCGCGGGCATTTTTCTGCAATATCTTCAGAATCTTATAATCAATGGCATCCATGTATTTTTCCTCCCATAAGAATTGACAGGGCTCTTCTTTCCAGATTTTAGCATAAAATTTCCCTGTCACTACCTTTCTATTATATCAAATTTTTCAGATAAGTCCAGTTTTTCCCAAAATATTTTATAGAAAGATTAGAATGCTTCTTTAAATTGCACAGATGCTCCTTTTTTCCTATTCTCCGAAGGTTTCCGCAATATCCTGCATCAGAATGCCGATCCCGAGGTGCTGCGGGCACTGCTTTTCACAGCGATAACAGTTGATGCAGTCATCGGCACGTTTGTCCTGACGCTCATACTCTGCACGAACCGCTTCGACGCCTTCCGTCGCTGTCCGGTTGTAAAGCGCAAACAAACCCGGGATGTTGATTTTTACCATGCACGGCATACAGCTCTGACAACCGGTGCAGCAAACCAGAAGTTCTGTTCCATTTTCCTGCATAGGGAAATTCCCCCTTTTTTGCTTTTCCGTTTTTCTATTATAGTACATTTCCCGTTCTGGAACAAGGCTGATCTTTGCGGACATTTTCACGCCCCTTTCACCCTGAATTTTCTCCTTTTTCAGTGTTTTGAAAATTTTTTAATTTTTTTCAAAAAAGGGGTTGACTTTTTCTCAGCTTTCCTGTAGAATACGTTTTGTCAGTGAGGCACGGCAGTCAACAAGACAGAGAAAAAAAATCAGTGCCCATCATCTGCGGGTGTAGTTCAATGGTAGAACACCAGCCTTCCAAGCTGGATACGTGGGTTCGATTCCCATCACCCGCTTCATCCAAAAGGATGTATATGCGCGAGTGGCTCAGGGGTGGAGTACAACCTTGCCAAGGTTGGGGTCGCGGGTTCGAATCCCGTCTCGCGCTCTTTTTATTACCGAAATTTCTTCACAGGAATTTCGGTTTTTTGTTTTTCCAAAAACTTTTTTACCAAAGAAAGGAATTCTTATGATTCAGGACATTGCTCCGCATAAATATTATGTAGATTACCAGCCTTCTGTTCCGAACGATACGGATCTTGTTTTAATTTACGGTCATCATACAATTCTGTGCAATTTCGAAGATCCCGAGATCTGCTACCCTTCCATTGCGGAAATTGCAGCTGTTTTTCCGGAGATTAAAGAAAAGGCAAAATTTCTGTTCCGCATTGATGAGACGGACTATTATGAACTGCGCAGTCCGCAGCTTCCGGAATTTGGCATCTGGAAATACGAAAATACACTAATTCTTCGCAGCGCCGTTCCGGGATGGCTCGGGTTTGCCGGTATCACCGGTTACCAGATCCACACCTGGTACACCGACCACACCTACTGCGGCCGCTGCGGAACGAAGATGCATGCGCCTGGAAATGAACGCGCGATGCAGTGCCCTTCCTGCGGCGCGCTCTCCTATCCGGTCATCTGCCCGAGCGTCATCGTTGCCATCACCGACGGTGACCGCCTGCTGCTCACGAAGTACGCACCTTCCCACAGCAGCCACCGCCAGTACGCCCTCGTGGCCGGCTATACCGAGGTCGGTGAGACGCTGGAACAGACGGTGCACCGTGAAGTCATGGAAGAAGTCGGATTAAAGGTCAAAAATCTGAGATACTATAAGAGTCAGCCGTGGTCCTTCAGCGGCTCGCTGCTCGCCGGATTTTACTGCGATGTGGACGGCGATCCGTCCATTACCCTCGACCGCGAGGAACTCTCCGTTGCCGAATGGTTTGACCGCGATTCTCTTCCGGAGACGCCGAACCTCATCAGTCTGACCGGTGAAATGATCGAATGCTTCCGCCAGGGAAAAGAACCGAAATAAAAAATAAGAAATCATTTTGTGACTTAGTCACAGAACTTCCCGTTCTGCTGTGGTATTCTACAGTCACAACAGAAAAACACTTACCGGGAAATAAAAAATCCCGTTTTAAAAAAGGAGGACTTCTATTATGTCATTAATTCATGTTACATCCGAAAACTTTGAAAAAGCTCTGCAGGCAGCACCTGGCGTTGCCGTTGTTGATTTCTTTGCTACCTGGTGCGGACCGTGCAAAATGCTCGCCCCGGTCATCGAAGAGGCAGCTGAGGATATGCCGGAGATCCAGTTCTACAAAGTAGACGTTGACGAAGCACCGGAGCTGGCAAGATCCTTTAAAGTCATGAGCGTTCCGACCCTCGCTTTCTTCAAAAACGGCGAACTCGTAAAGAAAAACGTCGGCGCCGTTTCCTATGAGGAGCTGGAAGAACTGATTAACTCTGTAAAATAAACAGCGTAATATTGGAAATGCAAGAAAAAACGTATCGGCACAAAAACCGATACGTTTTTTCTTGCATTTCTTTCCGTTCTTTTCTATCATGGAAGAAACGGCTGCTGCCGTAGTTTACAAAAGAACGTTCTTCTTCCGAAAGGAGTTTTATTTATGTCATCTTTTCTGGAATCCTGTTTTCAGGAGCATTATCCATTTTATTCAAAGCTTACCGCCGATGAACAGCAGACACTCGTGCTCTCTTCCGTCCTGACGACGTATCAGCGCGGCGATTTTCTCTACAGCTGTGACGATGACTGTCTCGGCGTTCTGCTTGTCCTCTCCGGCAAGCTCCGCATCTTTATCCAGTCCGGCGAGCAGCGGGAAATTACCCTGTTTACCACCGGTCCCGGCGAAGTCTGCACGCTGTCTGCCTCCTGTGCGATGCAGGAAATCAGCTTTGATATTCTGATTGAGGCCGAGGAGGAGACGAAAGTTCTCATCACTCCGGCCAGCACGTTCCGCAGACTGTTGAATCAGAATATTTACGTTGAAAACTACATTTACCGGGAAACAACGGAGCATTTTTCCGAAGTCATGTGGGCGATGGGCCAGCTCCTCTTTACGCGGCTTGACCAGCGCCTTGCCGGATATCTCGAGGATGAACGCATCCGCACCGGTTCCCCGGTGCTCTCCACCACGCACGAACAGATCGCGCGGAACCTCGGCAGTGCCAGAGAGGTCGTTTCCCGCACCTTAAAGTCGTTCGAGAAAGACGGCATCGTCGCACTCTCCCGCGGCACGGTCACGATTCTCGATGTCAAAAAGCTCCGCGGCATCTGCCGGATGCGCCGATAGTTCTTCTACGCGCGCAGACATTTTCCCACAGGCTCTGCCCTGCCGCTCGAGAAAATATTTTTCAAAAGCGTTCTAACGGCACTCCATCTTAATTTCAATCTCATTTCCTTCCACGGCCACCTTCGCATAACTTCCGACGATCAGCGGCATCGCCGGATGAAGGTGTCCGATGTCGAGATCCATCACGATCGGCACGTTGTATTTTCCAAGCAGATCCGTCACGGCGCGGTACTGGTCGAGTTCCCCGAATTTCTGTCCGAACTGCAGCGGGCGGCCAATCAAAAAGCCTTTCACATATTGGAACCAGCCGGCGTGCTCCATCTGCCAGATTGCGCGGCGGATCGCAAAGACGTTCAGATCGCACGCTTCCAGAAACCAGACAAAACCGTCCTCTTTATATTTTTCCACAAAATCAACCGTTCCGTCGTACTTCGTTCCAAGAATATTGACGAGACAGTCGAGACAGCCGCCGATGAGCCGTCCCTCAAATGCACTGTCCGCATCCGGGAAGCGGCGCAGAACGCGCGGTTCTGTAATCTGGTACGGCAGATACGGATTTTCCTCGCTTCTGCCCTTCGCATCGTCTCTTTCCCATCCCTCATAGCCGCGGACGGTACGCACTTCTCCCGTCAGTACGCCAAACGCATCCGCTACGGATTTATGCCACGGCTCCATGCCGAAATCACTCGCACACGGACCGTAAACAGCCGCCGTATCGCAGATGGTCGGCAGAAGATACGTAAAATGCGTATTGTCAGAATAGCCGAGATACCATTTCGCCGGTGCCTTTCTGATCTTTTCAAAATCCACGTAATCGAGATCCTCGCACATCAGCTCTCCGCCGCCGCAGGAAATCAGACAGTCATTCTTCTCACTGACATAATATTCCGTCAGCTCTTTTCCGCACTCCTCCGGTGCCGCGCTGATTCCGATGCCGTGCTCTGCATAGCAGTTTGGCCCAAGATCCAGCTGATATCCCATCTCTTTCCATTTTTTCTG
Organism: Blautia sp. AM28-27; assembly: GCF_003480905.1. Taxonomy (NCBI): domain Bacteria; kingdom Bacillati; phylum Bacillota; class Clostridia; order Lachnospirales; family Lachnospiraceae; genus Blautia; species Blautia sp. AM28-27. The sequence goes on along the minus strand of NZ_QUJK01000001.1, from coordinate 308,077 downwards.
TGCATTTGCAAACGCGGACTTGTATGGCTCTGTTGTGCATCCAAACGATGGTGCCACAAAGCCGATCGTTCCGCCCTTTTTCAGATTTTCCGGAAACCTCATGTCGCATCCTCCTTTATCCTAATTCTTCTGCCTCCAGATTCTTATACTGCGTCAGCTCATCCCCGAAGATCAGCTCTCCGTCGTTCTGCGCAAAGTACAGCTCCTCTTCTTTTTCCAGTTTTGCCTTTCCGTTCGTCCCCTCGGTAATCTCCGCGCAGAGACGGTCCACCTCCGTTTTCGGAACGAGAACGCGGATTTTCACCTGATCGGTGTACTCGGATTCCAGAATCGGAATCCCCCGCTGGCCGAGCAGATACTGGATTTTACCGATGCCGTTGTAATCCGTCTCAATCAACAGCCGCACGCCGCAGATCTCGTCAATCAGAACACTGTTTGCCAGCCCCTCCTGCACCGCCTGCGAGTACGCGCGCACCAGGCCGCCCGTTCCCAGCAGCGTACCGCCGAAATACCGCGTCACCACAACAAGCACATTGCGGAGGCCTGCTCCCTGTACCACATCGAGCATCGGCCGCCCTGCCGTGCCGGAAGGCTCCCCGTCGTCGCTGCAGCGCACCGTCTCCTGATTTTCTCCAATAATATACACAAAACAGTTATGCCGCGCATCCCAGTATTTTTTCCGCAGAGCTTCCAGGCAGGAAAGTGCCTCCTCCTCAGATTCCACCAGACGCACCGTCGCAATAAAACGTGATTTCTTCTCCACGATTTCCCCGGTTCCACCCCGGTAAACCGTCCGAAACTGATCGATCATATGTCCTTACTCCTTCACCCAAATATGTACCTATCTTACCATATCATTTCTGAAAAATCAGCATTCTTTTCAGAAATACTTTTATTCCAGCCCTTTGTTTGGTATAATAAAAATAAGTATACCCTGCTTTTTGCAGGGCAGGAACACCATTGATTACTGAACTGAATCAGTTTTGCAGGAACATGACATAAGGAGGATTTTCTATATGCACTTTGGAAAAAGTCATCTGGAAGACAAACGTGAAGATCTGCGGTCCCATTACGGAAAGATTGAAAAGACGGCCGGCGTGACGGCGCTGCGCATCGCGTTCTGTCTTCTTCTTGTCGTTCTCGTCTGCGGTGCCGGGCTTGTGATCGGCGCTGTCCGCGGCGTGATTGACAGTGCCCCTGATATCTCGGAGGCAAATATCATGCCGCTCGGCAACGCGTCGTTTATCTACGATGCTGACGGCAACCAGGTACAGAAGCTGACCGGGGCTCAGGGAAACCGTGTCTCGATTTCGATTGAGGAGATTCCGCTCGATATGCAGCACGCGATCGTCGCGGTTGAGGATGCCCGTTTTTATGAGCACAACGGCATCGATCCGAGCGGTATCATCCGTGCTTTCGTTGTCGGCGTCAGCCACGGCTTTCATTTTACCGAGGGCGCCAGCACGATCACACAGCAGCTCTTAAAAAACAATGTTTTCACTGACTGGATGGAAGAGACGCGGATGCAGAGCTTCAAGCGGAAGATCCAGGAACAGTACCTGGCGCTGAAGCTGGAAAAAACACTGACCGCAGAGGGTGAAAACGCCAAAGACGTTATTCTGGAAAATTATCTGAATACGATCAACTTAGGTTCCGGCTGCTACGGTGTCCAGACGGCAGCGCAGACGTATTTCGGAAAGGATGCAAAAGATCTGACGCTCTCTGAATGCGCCGTTCTTGCCGCAATTCCAAAGGCGCCGACGGCATATAATCCGAAAAACCACCCGGAGAAAAACCAGCAGCGCCGCGACAAGATCCTGAACAACATGAAAGAGCAGGGCTACATCACCGAAGAAGAATACACCATTGCCATGAACGACAATGTTTACGACCGCATCGCCATGCACACGCAGTCCCAGGCGGAGAGCGCGCCGTACTCCTACTTTATCGATGAAGTCATCACCAACCTGATCAACGATCTGATGGTACAGAAAGGCTACACCGAAGTGCAGGCAAAGAACGTTGTCTACAGCGGCGGCCTCAAAATCTATACCACACAGGATTCCTACATGCAGTCGATTCTCGATACGGAATTCCAGAATCCGGAGAACTTCCCGGCGAACACGCAGATCGGTCTCGACTGGGCGCTCACCGTAGAGCAGGCAGACGGCGAGGTACAGAACTACAGCAAAGAGATGCTGCAGCTCTACTTCCGCAACAGCGATCCGAATTTCGATCTGCTCTTTGACTCCCAGGAGGAGGCACAGAGCTATATCGACCAGTACAAAGCCGCTATCATGCAGGAGGGCGATACGATTGTTGCCGAGCGCAGCAGCTTCACCCCGCAGCCGCAGGCGTGCATGACCGTTATGGACCAGCGCACCGGTTACGTGAAAGCCATCGTCGGCGGACGCGGCGAAAAAACAGCAAGTCTTACCTTCAACCGCGCAACCGATAATTATTCCCAGCCGGGTTCCACGTTCAAGATTCTTTCCGCGTACGGACCGGCGCTCGACCTTGGAAAGATTACACTCGCTACGGTAATTAAGGATGAGCCGTTCAACTACAGTGACGGCACACCGCTGCAGAACTCGGATCTTACTTACCATGGTGATGTTACCGTCCGCCAGGCGATCATCAATTCCATCAATATCCCGGCCGTCAAGGTACTGACCGAGCTTACGCCGAAGGTCGGCTTTGATTATCTGAAGAAGCTTGGTTTTTCCAAACTCTCCGAGGAATACGATGTGATCCAGCCGCTGGCTCTCGGCGGTATCACCTACGGTGTCAGTGATCTCGAACTGACGGCAGCCTACGCGGCAATCGCAGACGGCGGCCAGTACCGCAAGCCGGTGTTCTACACAAAGGTTACCGACAGCAAGGGAAATGTTTTAATTGACAACACAGAAAACAAGGCAACGCAGGTCTTCAAGGCAAGCACTGCCTCCCTCCTCACCAATGTCATGGAGGATGTTCTGGAAAAAGGTACCGGTGTTGCCGCCCGCCTCGACAATATGCACGCAGCCGGAAAAACCGGTACGACGAATGAGGCCAAGGATCTCGTCTTTGCAGGCTTTACACCATATTATACCGCTGCCATCTGGGCAACGTATGATACACACGCGGAGTTTCCGGAGAGCGACCGTGAATTCCACAAACGTCTCTGGGCAAAGGTCATGAATGAAATCCACGAAGGCCTTGCCGATATGGATTTCGAAACTTCCGCAACAGTACAGGAGGCAACGATCTGTACGAAGACCGGCCTGCTCGCCCGCTCAAGCTGCCCGTCCATCACCGAATACTTTGCGGTATCCGATCTGCCGACCGAGCGTTGCAAGGGCCACTACACCGCGCCGGCCTCAACACCGACGCCGACCAGAACCCCTTCTGCAGCATCAACTCCGCAGGCAACCCCGACACCGACGGAGGCACCGCAGGAAACTCCGGCTCCGCCCGAAACACCTGCCGATCCGCCTTCTAATACACCGGAGACTCCTGACACACCGGAGACTCCTGACACACCGGAGACCCCTGATGCACCGTCAGAACCGGATACCCCGGCGGAGATATCGGAAGTACAGCCGCAGTCCGAAGAGAGCGGCTCTTCCGAATAACTTTTTCAGTCAGTCTATACACAAAAAACCGGCCCTCTGGCATATGCCAGCAGGACCGGTTTTTCTATACTTCTTTTTCCATCTGAATCAATTAGTCAATCAGCATTTTTGCTGCGCCGTAGATACCAGCATCGTTTCCAAGGGAAGCGAGTACGATCGGGGTATCTTTGCATGCGATGAATGCTGCTTCACGGTAGTATTTAGCTACGCCGTCGATCAGGATCTGGCCTGCTTTGGATACACCGCCGCCGACTACGATAACTTCCGGGTCAACAACGCATGCGAATACTGCAAGTGCTCTTCCGAGGTACTCGGAGAACTCCTGAACGATTGCTTCTGCTGCTGCATCGCCTTCTTTTAATGCATCAAAGACAGCTTTTGCACTGATGGACTCTCCTCTTTCTCTTAAAGAAGACGGAGTATCATGGGATGCCAGATATTTCTTTGCCAGACGAACGATACCGGTTGCAGATGTCATCTGCTCGAGGCATCCGTGGTTTCCGCAGTTGCAGACCGCTTCTTCTTCCGGCTCAACACATGCATGACCAACCTCGCCGCCTGCGCCGTGAGCACCTGCTACGATCTTGCCGTCCACGATGATTCCGCCGCCGACACCGGTTCCAAGGGTAACCATAACCAGGTTCTTGCTTCCCTTTCCGCCGCCTGCCCACATCTCACCGAGAGCTGCTGCGTTTGCGTCGTTTGCTGCTTTTACTGCCATTCCGCCGAGTTCGTCGGAAAGCTCTTTTACGATATTTTTATATCCCCAGTTCAGGTTGACTGCGATGGAAAGCTCACCTTTGTCATTAACCGGGCCAGGTACGTCAATGCCGACACCGGCAACATCATCTGCTGCGATACCCTTCTCAGCCATTTTTGCTTTTACGCTTTTTGCGATATCCGGCAGAATTTCGCTTCCGCCGTTTTCGGTGCGGGTCGGGATTTCCCATTTTTCCAACAGAGTTCCGTCTGTCTGGAACATTCCGCATTTCACTGAAGTACCCCCAACATCGATTCCAAATACATAGTTTGCCATTTTCTTACTTCTCCTCTCTTTTTTTCACTAAGTTAGCCTGTACACGGCGGTACAGCTCCTGTGCGGCATTGTAGCCCATCTTCTTCTGTCTGTGGTTGACAGCAGCGGTTTCTACGATGATCGCCAGGTTACGGCCCGGACGGATCGGAAGGGAATGGCAGACAACCTTGTTTCCAAGGAACTCAATATACTCTTCTTCCAGGCCCAGACGGTCGTATTCTTTCTCTTTGTCCCACTCTTCAAGCTTGATAACAAGGTCGATAGACTGGGTATCCTTTACGCTCTCGACACCAAACAGCGTCTTGACGTCGATGATACCGATACCGCGCAGCTCGATAAAGTGACGCGTGATATCCGGTGCCGTTCCGACCAGCGTAATGTCGCTGACACGGCTGATTTCAACCACATCATCGCTGACGAGACGATGGCCTCGTTTGATCAGCTCCAGTGCAGCCTCGCTCTTTCCGATTCCGCTCTCGCCCATGATCAGAACGCCCTCGCCGAATACATCGACCAGCACGCCGTGGATGGAGATCATCGGGGCAAGCTGGACATTCAGCCAGCGGATGATTTCAGCCATGAAAACGGAAGTCGATTTGTCTACCGCAAAGGCCGGTACCTGATAACGATTGCACAGCTCCAGAATTTCCGGTCCCGGAATCATCTTCGTGGTGAAAATGACACATGGGATCTTGCGGCTTACAAACTCTTCAAACGCGCGGACGCGCTCGCTCTCTTCAAGATGCTGCAGATACGTGAACTCTACATAACCTATGATCTGCACACGCTCATTGGCAAAATGCTCATAGTAACCGGTCAGCTGCAGTGCAGGACGGTTGATATCCGGTGTGGCAATGACAAGATCTGTCATATCAACCTCTGGTGTCAGGTTGCGGAGATCCATTTCCTCCACCATTTTGGTCATTTCAATTTCTTTCATTTTCCTGTCCTCCGACTTCATTCGACGTCTTTTTAAATCCGTCTCTTCTATGATTTTAGCACAATAAAGCATCACGGGCAACCTAGAAATTTAACTATTTTGACGAATCCTCATTTTCCTCCTGTGCAGGTGCGTGAAAGAATGTGTAGACCTGCTCCGCCGCCTTTTTATTCATGCCCGGAAGTCCGGAAAGTTCTTCCACGGTTGCCGCCTTGATATCATCAATTCCCTGAAAGTGGCGCATCAGTTCTTTCCTTCTTGTCGGCCCGATGCCCGGGATGTCGTCGAGAATCGAGTGGACCTGACCCTTGCTCCGCAGCAGGCGGTGGTATTCGATTGCAAAGCGGTGCGCCTCGTCCTGCACGCGTGTGATCAGTTTGAAGCCCTCGCTGTTCCGGTCGATCGGGATTTCCACGTTTCGGAAATACAGCCCCCTCGTGCGGTGCTTGTCGTCCTTTACCATACCGCAGACCGGAATCGCAAGATCCATTTCTTCAAGCACCTCAAGCGCAATGTTAACCTGGCCGCGTCCGCCGTCCATCATGATCAGGTCCGGCAGCCGCTCGAAACCGCTGTCCTCCTGGATGCCGCGCAGAAAACGGCGGCTTAAGACCTCTTTCATACTGGCGTAATCGTTCGGTCCCTCGACGGATTTGATCTTGAATTTTCGGTAATCGGCGCGCTTTGGCTTTCCTTTCTCGTAGACGATCATTGAGCCGACCGACTGGAAACCGCTGATATTGGAGATATCGTACGCCTCGATGCGGTCGATCGACGGTAGGTTCAGCCATCTGGCGATCTCTTTTACGGCACCGACCGTCCGACCCTCTTCCCGCTTGATCCGCTCGCGGTCCTGGTCGAGAACGATCTGTGCGTTCCGCTCTGCCAGTTCCACCATTTTTTCCTTGCTGCCCTTTTTCGGCACGCGGATGCGGACCTTCTGGCCCCGTTTGCTGCTTAAATACTCTTCCATCAGCTCCTGCTCGGCAATCTCCTCGGAAATCATGATTTCCCGCGGGATGAACGGCGTGCCGGAATAGAACTGTTTCATAAACGTGAGCAGCACCTCGCTTTTCTGCTCCTCCTCGCCAATCCGCAGATAATAATGCTCCCGCCCGATCAGCTTTCCGTTCCGGATAAAGAAGACCTGCGCCACCGCATCCTCTTTGTCCATCGCAAGCGCAATGACATCCTTGTCCTCGCCGTCACTGTTCGTAATCTTCTGCCGCTCGCCGATCCTGCGCACGCTGTCGATCAGATCACGGTACTCCGCCGCCTGCTCGAACCGCATCTCCTCAGCCGCCTCCGTCATTTTTCCAGTCAGCTCTTTGATCATGTCATTGTAATTTCCATTCAGAAAACTGATCGCCTTTTTGATCTGCTCGCCGTACTCTTCTTTGGAAATGTATCCCTGGCACGGCGCCTTACACTGGTGGATGTGATAGTAAAGACACGGGCGGTCCTTGCCGATCTCCTTTGGCAGGCTCTTATTGCAGGAACGGATATCGTACAGCTTCCGCAACAGTTCGATCGTATCTTTCACAGCTCCGGCGCTCGTGTACGGGCCGAAATATTTCGCCTTGTCCTTCTTCATCTGATGGGAAAACAGAATGCGTGGAAAATCCTCGTTCACGGTCACCTTAATGTACGGGTACGCCTTGTCATCTTTCAGCATCGTATTGTATTTCGGACGGTGCTCTTTGATAAGGTTGCACTCCAGCACGAGCGCCTCCAGTTCGGAATCCGTCACAATATACTCAAAACGGGCGATATGCGTGACCATCCGCTCAATCTTCGGCCCTTTGTTGCGGCTCGTCTGGAAATACTGGCGGACACGGTTTTTCAGCGAAATCGCCTTTCCTACGTAGATAATTGTATCGTCCGCGTCGTGCATCAGATAGACGCCGGGTTTCCCCGGCAGTTTTTTCAGTTCTTCCTGGATATCAAACGCCATATGACCCTCCTCTTTTTGGGACTGTAATGTTGAAAATGCCCAGCGTGCAGAGATCGTTTTCTCTGCTCCCGCCGGGCCTTTTCGCTTTCTTTTTATACTTCTGGATTTTCAACCGCTTCTTCCGCGTTTCCATTCCGTTTTGCAATCACCTGATGAAAAATCTCCATAAATTCTTTTCCGGTGATCGTCTCTTTCTGGATCAGGTAAGCTGCGATTTCATCCATCGCATCGCGGTTAGCTGCCAGAAGTTCTTTTGCCTGCTCATACGACTCTTTCAGGATCTTCATGACCTCGTGGTCGATTTCGGTTGCTGTGGCATCGCCGCAGTTTAAGACCATTCTTCCGTCGAGGTACTGATTCTGCTGGGTCGCAAGACCGATCAAACCGAATTTCTCCGACATACCGTACTGCGTGATCATCGCGCGGACAATCTTCGTCGCTTTCTCGATATCATTCGAAGCTCCCGTTGTCACGTTGCCGAATACGATCTCCTCTGCCGCTCTTCCACCGAGGCATTCGACGATCATCGCCTCGAGTTCGCTCTTCGTGTTGAGGTATTTCTCCTCCTCCGGCACCTGCATGACGTAGCCGAGCGCACCCATCGTACGCGGCACAATCGTGATTTTCTGTACCGGCTCGGAATCCTTCTGCAGTGCAGTAACAAGTGCGTGGCCTACCTCGTGGTAGGAAACGATCTTTCGCTCTTCCTGGCTTAAGATGCGGTCCTTCTTCTCTTTTCCGACGAGGACAACCTCGACTGCCTCGAGAAGATCCTTCTGGGAAACGGCTTTTCTTCCGTTCTTGACCGCAAGAATCGCTGCCTCGTTGATCATATTTGCAAGATCAGAACCAACGGCTCCCGATGTCGCAAGTGCGATGCCGTCGAGATCAACCGTCTCATCGAGCGATACGTTCTTGGCGTGTACTTTCAGGATTTCCACACGGCCTTTCAGGTCCGGTCTTTCTACGATAATCCGGCGGTCAAAACGGCCTGGACGCAGCAGCGCCGGGTCAAGAACCTCCGGGCGGTTTGTGGCCGCAAGGATCAGAATACCCTTGGAGCTGTCGAATCCGTCCATCTCGGCGAGGAGCTGGTTTAACGTCTGCTCCCGCTCGTCGTTGCTGTTGTAGCTGTTGTCACGGCTCTTTCCGATCGCATCGATCTCATCGATAAAGATGATGCACGGTGCGTTTTTCTTTGCTTCCTCAAACAGGTCACGCACACGCGATGCACCGACACCGACGAACATCTCGACAAATTCCGAAGCGGACATCGAGAAAAACGGTACGTGCGCCTCACCGGCTACGGCTTTGGCAAGCAGTGTTTTTCCGGTTCCAGGAGGGCCTACAAGAAGCGCTCCTTTCGGAAGTTTTGCACCGATTGTCGTGTATTTTCCAGGGTTATGCAGGAAATCCACAACCTCCTGGAGCGATTCTTTTGCCTCGTCCTGTCCCGCAACATCGCGGAATGTCACGCCGGTTTCTTTCTGTACGTAGGCCTTTGCTCTGCTCTTTCCTACGCCCATGACTCCGCCGCCTTTGTTCATGCTGCGCATCACCCATACCATGACAGCGACAAGCATCACAACCGGCAGAATGACGGTCAGCAATGTGTAAATGATCGTTCCGGTAGAATCCGGCGGATCTTTGTGGTACGTAATGCCTTTCTCCTGTAACAGATCGACCAGCTCCTGCTCATCTCCCATCATCGTTACCTGATAGGTGATTCCCTCCGATTTCTGGTCTTTCGGCGTTACGGTCAGTGTTCCCGATTTCAAGACAACTTCCTGCACTTCATCGTTGTTTACCATGTCCAGGAATTTGCTATAGTCAAGATCCTCGGAAGTAATTCCCCCAAGGGCATTGTTCAGAAGTCCCATCACCATCAGGCTGACGAGGAGGCAGATCAGGATAATGAGTATCGTCTGTCTGTTTTTCGGTCCTCCCCCGGAGCCTTTTTCTGGTTCCCGGTTCTGATTTTTTCTATCGTCCATGCTTTTCCTCCTTGTATGTCAAACCGCCCCTCTTTTTTTACGGACACTTTAACTCTTACATTATATCGGATTCCCTCTTAATTAGCAAGCCGGACTTTGTGAAAAAAGACTGAATTTATCTATACAAAAACGGCCCGCCGACACTCTTTCAAGTATCGGCGGACCGCCAGATAACGCTCACATTACATTAGTCGTTATATCCGTTCGGATTCTTCTGCTGCCAGTTCCAGGAATCGGCACACATCTCCTCGATGCCGTACTCAGCCTCCCAGCCAAGCTCCTCTTTTGCTTTGTCGCATTTGGAGTAGCAGGTTGCGATATCACCATCACGGCGCGGTTTGATTTCGTATTTCAGCGGATGGCCGCATGCTTTCTCGAATGCGTGGATCACATCGAGTACGCTGTAGCCTTTGCCGGTTCCGAGGTTGTAAATGGAAACGCCCTCGTTGTCAGCCAGTTTCTGGATGGCTTTTACATGGCCGCGTGCCAGGTCAACAACATGGATGTAATCGCGGACACCAGTTCCGTCCGGAGTATCGTAGTCATCACCGAAAACGCCGATGCACTCGAGTTTTCCGATGGCAACCTGTGCGACATACGGAAGCAGGTTGTTCGGGATGCCCTTCGGATCCTCTCCGATAAGGCCGCTCTTATGCGCTCCGATCGGGTTGAAGTAACGAAGCAGGATAACATTCCATTCCGGATCTGCGGTGTGGATGTCGGTCAGAACCTGCTCGAGCATGCTTTTTGTCCAGCCGTATGGGTTGGTCGGGGTTCCCTTCGGGCACTCCTCGGTGATCGGAATCTGTGCCGGATTGCCGTATACGGTTGCAGAAGAACTGAAGATGATGTTCTTTACGCCATGGTTTCTCATCTCATCGCAGAGAATCAGGGTTCCGGTCATGTTGTTGTGATAATATTCAATCGGTTTATGTACGGACTCGCCGACTGCTTTTAAGCCTGCGAAATGGATGACAGCGTCAATTTTCTCGTTGTCGAAAATTTTCTTTACGCCTTCGCGGTCCAGCATATCGGTTTTGTAGAAGGTTACTTTCTTTCCGGTAATCTGTTCTACACGCTCGATGGCTTTCTCGCTTGCATTGTAAAGGTTGTCCATGACAACAACGTCATAGCCTGCGTTCAGCAGTTCCACACAGGTGTGGCTTCCAATATAGCCTGCACCGCCAGTAACTAAGATTTTCATTTTGGTATCCTCCATGTTTTCCTTCGCTGCTGCTTTTTTGCCGCAGCGGGTTAATTGAAGCATTTAGTTTATTCTACAACGTTTCCATGAATTTTGCAAATGCACTTCTGCCTTCCTCGGTGCACTTGTAAACGCCGGCATCCTCGAGTACGCCGACAAAGACTTTTCCGACTTCCTCTTTCAGGATATCCATCACATTTTCGCTGTTCAGCTCCGGATGGCGCGGCAGGAATTCGTCTACCCAGTCGGCATGTTTCTCCAGCTCTGCGACAGCGCGGACATCTTTTCCCTCTACAAGGCATTTGGAAAGCTCTTCCAGCTCATCTTTTAAGCGCGCCGGCAGAATCGCAAGTCCCATAACCTCAATAAGGCCGATGTTCTCTTTTTTGATGTGATGATACTGTGCATGCGGATGGTAAACACCGAGCGGGCATTCGTCCGTCGTGATGTTGTTGCGCAGTGCCAGATCGAGTTCGAACGTATCGCCCACTTTTCTTGCGATCGGCGTGATCGTGTTGTGCGGCTCTCCGTCAGTCTCGGCGAATACAAACGCATCCTCATCCGTGTAACCTCTCCAGCAGTTCAGGATATGCTCTGCCAGATCGATCAGCCGTTTCTCATCTTTGTGGCGGATCCGGATGACGGACAGCGGCCATTTGACGATGCCGGTTTCCACATCCTCGTATCCTTTGATGGTAAAATGGCGCTCGATCGGCGCTTTCGCCATTGCGAAGGTATAGTGACCGCCCTGATAATGATCGTGGCTTAAAATGGAGCCTCCCACGATCGGCAGATCCGCATTGGAACCGATGAAGTAGTGCGGAAACAGCTTGATAAAGTCAAACAGCTTCACAAAGGTCGCGCGCTCGATCTTCATCGGGTTATGCTGGAAATTGAACACGATGCAGTGCTCATTGTAATACACATATGGCGAGTACTGGAATCCCCACTCCGTCTGATTGATCGTCAGCGGAATGATGCGGTGGTTCTGGCGCGCCGGGTGGTTGACGCGTCCCGCATAGCCCACATTCTCCTTGCAGAGCAGGCATTTCGGATAACCGCTCTGTTTTGCCAGTTTTGCAGCCGCGATCGCCTTCGGGTCCTTCTCCGGTTTGGAGAGGTTGATCGAGATATCGATATCGCCGTAGGCACTCGGTACGCTCCAGCGGATATCCTTTGCGATGCGGTATCTGCGGATGTAGTTGGAATCCTGGCTCAGTTTGTAGAAGTAATCGGTTGCCTCCTGCGGGCTCTTCGCATAGAGTTCCTCAAACTTCTTTACCACCTCTCCCGGGCGCGGCATCAGGCAGTCCATCAGTTTCGTATCGAACAGATCGCGGTAAACGACGCTGTTGTGTTCGAGAAGACCGCGCTTAGCTGCATCATCAAGCAGTTCATTTAAAGTCTCTTCCAGATCCGGGGTCTCCGGAATCTGCTCCGGCTCTTCGTAATCGGAAATCTGCATGACTTCCAGAATCCGGTTTGTCGCATAGATTTTATCCAGTCCCGAAACAAGACCGGCATTTTCTCCATATTTTACCAGTTTTGCAATACTCTCGTTAATCACTGTAGCTTCCTCCCTGCTGCCGATCCAGCTTTTTTATTTCTTATTTTAATACGCCTGCGCCGTCTCCGATGTCTACGACATAGAAGTCTGCGGCATAGCCGATTTTTTCTTTGTAAGCTGCGCCTACTTTTGCGATGAAGTTGTCAATATCTTCTGTTTTTACGATGCTGACGGTGCATCCGCCGAAGCCTGCGCCTGTCATACGGGATCCGATGACACCCGGGCAGTTCCATGCTTCTTCCACAAGAGTATCCAGCTCGATGCCGGTTACCTCATAGTCATCACGCAGGGAAACGTGGGATGCGTTCATCAGCTCGCCGAATTTTGCGATGTCGTTTGCCTTTAAAGCTGCAACGGCCTGAACGGTTCTCTGGTTCTCGTAAACAGCATGTTTTGCACGTTTCTGGCGGACCGGATCTTTGATGGCATCTTTCACTGCCTCAAACTCTTCCTCGGTCAGCTCGCCAAGGCTCTTGATGTCTTTGACTTTCTGAATCTCAGCCAGAGCAGTCTCGCACTCGCTGCGGCGCTCGTTGTATTTGGAGTCGCCAAGGCCGCGTTTCTTGTTGCTGCAGGAGATGACAATTCTTGCGCCTTCCAGTTTAACCGGTGCGTACTCATATTTCAGATCGCTGGTGTCAAGGAAGATCGCACAGTCCTTTTTGCCCATGGCGATGGCGAACTGATCCATGATACCGCAGTTGACGCCGTTGTAGTTGTTCTCGGAGAACTGGCCGTACAGAGCGATGTCGATCATGGAGATGGTGTCGTAGCCGAACATGTCACGCAGCATTACGCCGGTTACGGTCTCAACGGATGCGGAAGAGGAAAGGCCGGAGCCGTTCGGAATGTTTCCGTAGAGCACGATATCGAAGCCCTGCTCTACCGGGAAGCCCTTCTGGCAAAATGCCCACATCATTCCCTTCGGATATGCGGTCCAGTTGCCTTCTTTTCCCATCAGGAATTCATCGAGAGAAGATTCTACCACGCCGAGTTTTTCAAAGTTCATAGAGTAAAAACGAAGCTTTCTGTCGTCACGTTTTCTTGCTGCCATGTAGGTTCCGATGGTCAGTGCGCATGGAAACACGTGGCCTCCGTTGTAATCCGTGTGCTCACCGATCAGGTTCACACGTCCAGGTGCGAAGTAGGTGCGGATGTCGCCCTCTCCCCCGAACAGTTTTGCAAAACAATCCAGTACCTGCTGTTTCATTTTGTTGTCTCCTTTTCTTTTTGGTGTGTTGTTTTCGTGGTTTCGTTTTGTGTGTTGTGTGTGTTGTGTGTTTTTTCTTATCTTCTTAAGTATCATTATAGTGAGCCATACGCCCATCTGCAACAACAATATTTGGGCAAACGATAATTATATTGAGATGATCTTCGATTTTTTCTTGTTTTTTTTCCCTTTTTGCCGCATACTTTACTTATCGTATGATTTTTAACGGATTTTATGGATTGGAGGTACGTTTCATGCAGATCCGCATGGATAAAGAAAACCGTGAACTGAAGGCCCACGGCAGCTATGAATTTCCTGTCAACATCAGTTACGAACAGCTCTCCCGCTACGAGCGCGGCTCCTTTTCCTGGCACTGGCACCCGGAAATTGAGCTGACGTTTGTCCTCTCGGGGCAGATCGGATATCAGGTCAACGGCAAATCGTATGTCTTAAAAGAAGGGGACGGCATTTTCTGCAACACGAATGCGCTTCACAGCGGCCACATGATCGACGGGATGGACTGCGTCTATATTTCAACCACGTTCGCCCCGCGCTTTCTCTATGGTTTTTCAAACAGTGTGATCCAGACGCGCTACGTCGAACCGGTGCTGACGGATATGCAGCTCGCCTCCATCGTCTTTTCGCCGGAGATCGACTGGCAGAACCAGGTACTTGCCTGTATGCACCGCATCTACGACCTCTCGCTTTCACAGCCGTCCGCGTTTGAGATGGAAATCCAGGAGCTTCTGCTGTCGATCTGGATTGAGATTTACCGCCACGCATCGTTTTCCGGTGAATCCCAGAACACGGCGGCAGCGCGTGATGTTGAGCGGCTCCGCATTCTGCTCGACTACATCCACCGCCATTATATGGAGCATCTGACGCTCGAGGATCTCGCCGCACAGATCCACATCTGCCGCAGTGAATGCTGCCGTTTTTTCAAGAAATGCATGAACGAATCCCTGTTTGACTATCTTCTCGATTACCGTATTGAAAAAAGCCTGCCGCTCCTTCTCGAGCGCCAGGCCAGTATCACTTCCGTAGCGGAACAGACAGGATTTTCCAGTCCTGCCTATTTTTCTAAAATTTTCCGGCAGCAGATGGGCTGCTCGCCGAGCGAATACCGGAACCGCGCGGATCACACGTAACGTTCAGCGCTGCACCGAGATTTCATTTCCTGCTGCCCGGCTTTTGATCCGCTCTCACAATCCACCCTCTCCCAAAACGAATGGATTACCTCCGGGAGGCTGCTGCGCTGCACAATCCGGCAGTCCTCCCATTCTCTTGGGAACAGCTCGCGGTACTCCCGGTTTCGGAACCGCTCGTCGAGCAACAGAATCACACCCGTGTCCTCCGTCGTACGGATCACGCGCCCTGCCGCCTGCAATACTTTATTCATGCCGGGATAGCGGTACGCGTAGTCGAAACCGTTCTCTCCGCTGCGGTCAAAATATTGCTTTAAAAGTTCTCTCTCCGGCCCCACCTGCGGGATTCCGGCTCCCACAACGGCCGCGCCGATCAGCTTTTCCCCGTCCAGATCAATTCCCTCCGAGAAAATGCCTCCCATGATACAGAATCCCACCAGCGTTTTCTCGTTGTCTTTCGCAAACGCTTCCAGAAACGCTTCTCTCTCCTGCTCCCGCATCGCCGACTCCTGGATCAGGCAGGTCACGTTTTCATCTGCATACAGTTCCTCATAGACCGCATAGACATCCTGCATCAGGCGGTATGACGGGAAGAACGCCATATAGTTGCCCTTCCGGCTCTGGATCATCTCGTTCAGATAGGCAGCGATCTTCTCAAACTCTGCGCGGTTTCTCCGCTGATACTTCGTGCTGACCTCGCTTCCGATCGCCAGACACCGCTTCGCGGGATCAAACGGGGACTCCACGTAAATCGCGTAATCGTCCGTATTCGTGCTGAACATCTTCTTATAATACTGCACCGGCAGCAGCGTCGCGGAAAAGAAGACGGCCGACCGCCCCTGGTTGATACACTGCTGCAGATTCTCCGCCGGGTTGACGCAGAACAGGCGCAGTGCAAAATCGCCGTTATCGAGATAACTCGTGTAGATCAGATAATTTTCATCCACTAGATTGTAAATCTCGGAAAAATTTCGCAAGTTAAAGTAAAATTCCAGAACCTGCTTCCGGATTTCGCTTGTCTTATGCGCTTCCAGCCAGCCCGCCAGTTCTTCCAGCAGCTGATTGACCATCATAAGAAACGTCGATACGCTTTCCAGCTCCGTGCAGGAATCGCACTCTCTTTTGTAGACGAGCATCTGGTGATTGCAGCGATTCAGCGCCTTCTCGAGCTTTTTGCCCGGTGCATACGGGCGGAGGAGCTGGCGGACCTTTAAAATCTCCTCTTTGACGAGCGTGGCACTGAACATATCGCGGCCCCGCTCGACCAGGTTGTGCGCCTCGTCGATCAGAAAGATGTAGTCACCCTTCGTTCCTTCTGCGAAAAAGCGTTTTAATTTCGAGGTCGGATCAAACGCATAGTTGTAATCGCAGATCACGCCGTCCACCCACGAAGCCACATCAAACTGGAACTCGTGCGGGCAGACGTTCCATTTTTCCGCCTGGCGCAGGACTTCCTCTCTTGTGTAGGAATCACATTCCGTCAGCATCTCGTACACCGCCGCGTTGATCCGGTCAAAATGACCTTTCGCGCGCGGGCAGTGGATCGGATCGCATTCGGGCTCATCGAGGATGCACATTTTTTCTTTTGCGGTCAGCGTGATTGCTTTGAACTGCAGTCCCTTCTCTTTTAGAATGGAGACCGCCTCCTCTGCCACGGTACGGGTGATGGTTTTCGCAGTCAGATAAAAAAGACGGTCGCCGCAGCCCTCTCCGATTGCGCGGATGGCCGGAAAGACCGTGGACATTGTTTTTCCGATGCCGGTCGGCGCCTGGACGAAGAGTTCTTTTTTCCGCAGAATGGTACGGTAGACGCCGCTCACCAGTTCCCGCTGGCCTTTCCGGTACGGGAAGGGGAATTCGAGGTGCTGCATTGAGGCATCTCGCGCTTTCTGCCACTGGTACTGGAATTCCGCCCAGATAAACCAGGCGTCGAGTAGCTCATCGAACCACTGCTCCAGTTCCGGGAGCTTGTACGTCTGCAGAAAATGGCGGATGCGCCAGTTGGAGTGCTCCGGCTTTACCTCTTCTTTGGTGAGCGGGCGCAGAAGGCCTTCCTCCTCGGAGGAGAGCAGGGTGTACGTCATCAGCACGCCCATCTCCTCTTTGCGGTTCTGAAGGCCGTAGATGTAAGCGTAGCACTTCGCCTGTGCCAGATGTACCGGAACCGGCTCTTCCATCGTTTCGAGGTCACGGTACGTTCCCTTGATCTCCTCGATCACGGTCGTGGTTCCGTCCTCGTACATGCCGTCTGCTCTTCCCTCGACGCGCAGAATGAAATGCTCATATTCTTTTTCGTGAACCAGCGGAACCTCCGCACGGTAATCGGCGCCCCGTTTTTTCTGAATCTGCTGATGCACCCGCGTTCCCGCCTGCATGGCATCGCGCTCGCCAAAACCTCCCGACGAGTTGTCCAGATCCCCGCTGCGCAGAATAAACTCCACCAGATTCCGCACGGAAATCCGGATCTCTTTCTTCTTCTCTTCCACTAGCCCGC
The DNA here is from genome assembly GCF_003480905.1 of Blautia sp. AM28-27. Lineage (NCBI taxonomy): Bacteria > Bacillati > Bacillota > Clostridia > Lachnospirales > Lachnospiraceae > Blautia > Blautia sp. AM28-27. The sequence continues at coordinate 290,919 of NZ_QUJK01000001.1, read as the reverse complement.
TCCTTTTCTAACCAGACTATTCAGAGCCCCATCTCGATTCCGCTGCGCTGCATCTCGATGTGGCTTCTCGCCATATGAAATTCCAGAAAAGAACGCTCATTCATGCAAGCATGATTCGTGTCCTTTTCTGGAATTTCGCATGGCTCTGAATAGTTATCATTATACAGAAAAAAGGAGACTGCCGCAACAGTCTCCTTTTTTCTCTCTGAAGTTATGTGTCTCGTGTGATTAGTTTTTCTTCAGAAAGTCCCCTGCGCAAATTCTGTCTCTACTCTCGCTGGCGGCGCAGGCTGAATTTTTTTCGTTTCCCTTAATAAAATTTATGCTACAGCAAATTTCTGCAGGGTTTTATTGAATGCCGGACTGTCACCATAGCAGTGTACGGTGAGATCACGGTTCAGATCCATGCTGAGGATGCCAAGAATGGATTTTGCATCAATAATAACGCGGTTGTAAAAAATGTCAATATCAAAATCACATTTGGAAGCTGCTTTTACAAACTCCTCTACTTCCTCAGTTCCATTGAGTCTTACTACGCAGTGTGACATACGATTCACCTCTTTCTTAATCAATAGCTGTTTGTTTTCCTATCGTTGAGGTAGATTATGCACTTTTTCTCTTTAAATGTCAATATTGAATTTATTTCCTTGTTTTTGCCATATTATGCATGTTTTTTATGCAAGTTTTTCTCATTAACCCTTCATATTTGTCGCTTTTTGTCTCATTTGCGCAGTCGTGTGTAACCGGTTACACAAAATCCGTTTAAAATAAAATAGTTTTTGCCAAAAGAAACGTAAAAATCTTGTCAAAAAAACCCGCTTTTCCTTGTAAAATCAAGGAAAAACGAGTTTTTCATGCCATTACTTGCTTCTATATTTAATGATTAGATGTTGATCTTTGCAATATCGGTGTTATCCACTTCTGCAAATCTTCCTTCGTCCACCAGCTCGGCAAACTCCGGATGAATCGGCATTTTGCCGAGAACCGGCACGCCGATCTCGGCTGCGATCTCATCGATGTGGCTTTCGCCGAAAATGGACAGCTTTTTGCCGCAGTCCGGACATACGAGGTAGCTGTAGTTCTCTACGATACCGAGCACCGGAACGCTCATCATCTGTGCCATCTTGTAGGCTTTCATGACGATCATGCGCACCAGATCCTGCGGGGAAGATACGATCACTACGCCGTCTACCGGAAGAGACTGGAAAACGGTCAGCGGAACATCACCGGTTCCTGGCGGCATATCGACGAAGAGATAGTCCAGGTCGCCCCAGATGACGTCGGTCCAGAACTGTTTTACGGTTCCTGCGATGACAGGTCCTCTCCAGATGACCGGCTCTTCCTCGCCCGGAAGCAGGAGGTTGATGGACATTACCTTTACGCCGTTTGCTGCAACTGCCGGGTAAACGCCCTTGTCATCTACGTTTGCAGGTCCTTTCAGGCCATACATTTTCGGGATGGACGGTCCTGTGATATCGGCATCGAGGATACCAACCTTGTAGCCCTCTTTTGCTTTCTGGTTTGCCAGAGATGCGGTTACCATGGATTTACCAACACCGCCCTTGCCGCTGACAACGCCAATGACATGTTTGATCGAAGAATCGGCATTCAGATCAATATGAAAATCCGGTTTGCCCTGTCCTGCTTTGCTTGGACATCCTTCGCAGCTTTCTTTGGAACAGCTCGAATTGCTGCATTCTTTTGCCATGTTTCTTTCCTCTTTTCTTGTTTTTCTTGCTTATTTGACAAAGCGGTCGATCGCCTTATTCAGCTCCTGAATCGCTTTTGTGTCCCCATGCTCGACTGCATCGACGATGCAATGTTCAATGTGATCCTCCAGGATAATTTTTCCTGTATTGTTAATGGCCGCCTTCACGGCAGACAGCTGGATCAGAACCTCAGTGCAGTCCCGGCCTTCCTCTACCATCCGCTTGATCGACTCCATGTGTCCGATCGCGCGGGAGAGGCGGTTTAAGACTGCTTTTGTATTTGTATGATGGTGCCCGTGGGCGTGATCGTGGGAATGCTCGATCACGGTGCCGTCTTCCAGCACATGCACATGCGTGTGTTTTTCTTCACTCATCGTTTTTTTCTCCGCTTTTCTGGTATTTTCTGCGCGATTCAGATTTCTGTAAACGTAAACCGCTGGCGGATGCCGGAGGTCTCAATGTCAAAGACCAGAGATCCGTCCGCTTCCACCGTTTTTTCATATTTTAAGTTTTTGTCCGGAAATTTCTGACGGATATACGCCTCCGGGTCATCCGTCTCGATCTCGTCGAAAAAGACGTCCCGCATCTGATTATTGGCACACTCATTAAAAATCTCCCAGACGGTCTCGTACTCTTTTTTCATCCTGTCACTCTCCGTTTCGTAAGACTTCTCCGCACTGGCTCCACTCGCCAAGCAGCCGCTCCACAGACCATGCGGCGTTCGCGGGACTCGTCGACGGAAGGCGAACCGCTTCCCGTCCCAGCTGCTTCTCCTGGTACTTCCGGTAATACTTCCACGCGGTCGCCCCGTTGCAGTAAATCTGCCGAATATCGGCGCATTCCAGAATGTCCTGCAGCGGATTCGGCACAACATCGCGGATGCTCGCATCGCTCGAGCCTGTGATGACGCAGGACGCGATCACATCCCAGACAGCGATATGATTCCGGAGCAGAAACGCCTTCTTCTCTTCCACGGTCTGCGGCACCTCTTCCCCGCACACGGCTGCCGTCACTTTCCAGAAACGGTTCTGCGGATGGCCGTAAAAAAATCCGGTCTCCCTGGATTTTACGGACGGAAAACTGCCGAGAATCAGAATCCGGGAATCGGCGCGGTAAACCGGCGGAATCGGATGCACCACCGGGTGCTCATTTTTGTTCTCGTCAGGTCGGCTCATCTTCATCAAACTCCACTACCGTATAGAATCCTCTCGGTGTCTCTTTTACTTCTTTTACGATTCCCTTCCGGGACTGCAGCCTCTCATACGCCTGATAATTCCTGCTCATGGCCACTGCCGGGGTAATCGTATAATAATAGGAGGTAGGCAGTGCGCTTTCTGTCACGTTGACTTCCTGGCCTTCCTCGAGAAGTCCCTGTCGCTCCATTTTAAATTCCATCTGCCGCATATTTCTCATCCTCCTTTTTGCAGCGGGCAAAAGATACGCCCATGGGGTATTTTATCACACTTTTCCGAAAAAGAACAGGGGTTTTCGACAGAAAAAGGGCGGTACCGCCCTCTTCCTGCTTATTTTTTATTCTTCAGAAAGTGCTACTCTCTCTTTGATGATACATGTGCGAAAAAAAGAAAGAATCCGGCCGCCCAGAGACCGGATTCTTTCTTCTTATATAAATATAAAACGCATTTCTTTTTAGTGATGGAACAGACGGATTCCTGTAAATGCCATCGCCATGTTGTACTTGTTGCAGCACTCGATGACAGCGTCATCACGAACCGATCCGCCCGGCTCTGCGATGTACTGGACGCCGCTCTTGTGTGCGCGCTCGATGTTGTCGCTGAACGGGAAGAAGGCATCGGAACCTAAGGTTACGCCCTTCATCTGGTCGAGCCATGCACGTTTCTCTTCTCTTGTGAAGACTTCCGGTTTTACTTTGAAGATCTTCTCCCATGCGCCGTCTGCGAGAACATCCATGTACTCCTCGCCGATGTAAACGTCGATCGCATTGTCACGGTCTGCGCGGCGGATGCCGTCTACGAACTGCAGATCCAGCACCTTCGGGCACTGACGCAGGAACCAGTTGTCGGCTTTCTGTCCGGCAAGACGGGTGCAGTGCACACGGGACTGCTGGCCTGCGCCGACACCGATGGCCTGACCGTCTTTGACGAAGCATACGGAGTTGGACTGGGTATATTTTAAGGTAATCAGTGCAATCTTCAGATCGCGTTTTGCTGCTTCCGGAATCTCTTTGTTCTCGGTTACCACGTTGGAGAGCAGCTCATCGTCGATCGGCAGCTCCTGGCGGCCCTGCTCAAAGGTAATGCCGAAGACCTGTTTGTGCTCGAGCGGAGCCGGACGGTAATTCTCGTCGATTTTGATGACGCAGTAGTTACCTTTTTTCTTTGCTTTCAAGATTTCCAGTGCTTCATCGGTAAATCCCGGAGCGATGACACCGTCAGAAACCTCACGTTTGATCAGAGATGCGGTGTCTTTGTCGCAGACATCAGAAAGTGCGATAAAGTCGCCGAAAGAAGACATACGGTCTGCGCCTCTGGCTCTTGCATAAGCGCATGCTAACGGAGAAAGCTCTCCCATATCGTCTACCCAGTAAATTTTACGCAGGGTCTCGTCCAGCGGAAGACCTACGGCTGCACCTGCCGGGGAAACGTGCTTGAAGGAAGTTGCTGCCGGAAGACCGGTGGCTGCTTTCAGCTCACGTACCAGCTGCCAGCCATTGAAGGCATCCAGAAAATTGATATAGCCCGGACGGCCGCTTAATACTTCGATCGGAAGATCCCTGTCATCATCCATGTAAATTCTGGAAGGTTTCTGGTTCGGGTTGCATCCGTATTTTAACGCTAATTCTTTCATGATTTTCTCCTTTCGCAAAACACTCGATTTCTTATTTATTTTTATTCACGATTCTTGTCTCATACTTGCCGGTTGCAATGTCGATATAGCGTGTGAAGAGGGACACCTTGTTGTCCTCGTTTAAGCTGCTCCAGAGCAGTTCGGTGAAGGCATCGATGTCATCCGGAATCTCGACCAGTTTTGGCTCACCCTCAAAGCTTGGCAGCGGATTGCCGTCGTGCATGTAGGTGTGGATGAAATGGCCTTCCCCTGCTACACAGTTATCATAGGAGAAGGTGTAGCGGTTGCACTGGGACGGATCGCCGTTATTGCTCTTTAAGATCGACATCTGGTAGCCGTACGTTCCGTTCTCTACGTGCATCACACCGGAAATACGAGGAGTGTAGTTCGGTGCATCCGGCTCAAACTCTCTGCTTCGAAGGGATACCTCAAACGTTTTTCCCTGCTCCAGTCCTTCGTATACGGTATCGGTCTGGTCTCCGTTTGTTACGATCGTATCATTTCCCAGAACGCGTACTGGTGCGTAGATGATCAGGCTCGGATCTTCCAGCTTCGACGGATCAAACGCCTGTGTGCGGATTCCCTCACCCTCCTCAACAAAGACACGGTTGCGGCTGTTCTGGCTTCTGCCCATAATAAAGTATCCGGCAACGGCTTTTGTGCCGTCTTTGGATCTGCCGATCACAATTCCTCTTCCTGGATATGCATTTCCTTTTAATTCCTGTTCCAGTGATACTTTTTTCATCTTCTGATCTCCTTTTCAAGGTGGCTGGAATGGGATTTTCTGTTTTTGGATAAAAAAACAGACCCACTCCCCCAAGCATTCTTCTGCCCAGACGGTCGGCCTCTTCTCACGCTATACTCCCTGTGGTCATTTCCACTTCCGTCAGTCGTATAACTGCCTTTACCTTAACATGGAAAATCCCGCCTGTCAAGGGACACGGCGGGATTTTCTTAAAATAAAATTTTCAGAATGCACGAAGACAGCTCCGGTGGATTCTGCAAATGTGCGGGTGAACGTCAACTTAGAACCCCTCTCTGTGACGCTCTTTTCGCAGTTCATAGCGGCGTTTTCCGCCCTCCCACTCGGCCTCCTGCTCCGGGGATTCCAGAATCAGGCCCGGGACGGGAAGTGCGCGGCCGTTCTCGTCGATGGCCACCATCACCACGTAGGCACGGTTGATCATTTTCCGAATGCCGGTCGCAAGCTCTTCCACGTACGTGTCGACGCGCACCTCCATTGAGGTGCGTCCGACATACGTCACTCTTCCGACCAGTACGACGGTGTCGTTCAGAAAAGCAGGATGCTTGAAGTTCAGATTGTCGATGCACGCGGTGGTGATTTCGTGGCCGCAGTGGCGGCGTCCCACCAGACCGGCAAGCTCATCGATCCACGCGACCAGCTGGCCGCCGAACAGACGGCCATAGCCGTTGATATGGCGGTGCATCAGAAGATACGACTGCTCTGTCTCAGAATCTTTTACGCGTTTCTTTGCCATTTCTTCCATTTTACCAATACGCTCCTTTTCACATCCTGTTTTTTGTATCTTTATACGTTCGCAAGCGCCTGATCAAGGTCTGCAATGATATCGTTCACATCCTCGATGCCGACTGACAGACGGATCAGATCCGGCAGAACACCGGCTTCGATGAGCTGCTGATCGTTCAGCTGGCGATGGGTATGGCTTGCCGGGTGCAGAACGCAGCTTCTTGCATCGGCAACGTGTGTTACAATTGCTACCATTTTCAGGCCGTTCGTGAAGCGCATCGCGCCGTCTCTTCCGCCCTTTGGTCCGAAGCAGAGAACGCCGCAGGTTCCGTTCGGCATGTATTTTTCTGCCAGCGCATGGTATTTGCTGTCTGCAAGGCCTGCGTACTCAACCCATGCTACCTTCGGGTGGTTTTTCAGGAACTCTGCCACTTTCTCGGCATTTCTGCAGTGACGCTCCACGCGCAGGTGCAGGGTCTCCAGACCGACATTCGTCAGGAATGCATTCTGCGGGGACTGGCACGCTCCCATATCACGCATCAGCTGTGCGGTTGCTTTTGTGATATACGCTTTTTTACCGAATTTCTGCGTATAAATCACGCCGTGGTACGATTCGTCCGGTGTGGTAAGGCCCGGGAATTTGTCTGCATGCGCATCCCAGTCGAAGTTTCCGGAATCGACAATCGCTCCGCCGAGCGCCATTGCATGGCCGTCCATGTATTTTGTGGTGGAATGGGTGACAATATCTACACCGAACTCGAACGGACGGCAGTTGATCGGGGTTGCAAAGGTGTTGTCGCAGATCATCGGAACGCCGTGCTCATGTGCAAGTTTAACAAACTTGTCAATGTCAAGTACAACACCTGCCGGGTTGGAAATCGTCTCGGCAAAGACAGCTTTGGTGTTCGGCTGGAATGCTTTTTCCAGCTCCTCTGCCGGCGCATCCTGGTCCACGAGGGTAGTCTCGATGCCGAATCGTTTTAAGGTAACGGCGAGCAGGTTGGAGGTTCCTCCGTAAACCTTTGCCGCGCAGACAACGTGGTCGCCTGCCTCACAGATGTTGGTAACAGCAAGCATCGTTGCCGCCTGGCCGGAAGATGTGAGCATGGCTGCCACGCCGCCCTCCAGATCGCAGATTTTCTGTGCTACGACGTCGTTCGTCGGGTTCTGCAGACGGGAATAGAAATATCCCTCCTCCTCCAGATCGAACAGTTTTCCCATTTCCTCGCTGGTTGCATATTTGAATGTTGTGCTCTGGTAAATCGGAAGTACACGCGGCTCACCGTTTTTCGGCTGCCATCCTCCCTGTACACAGATTGTGTCCTGGCTGTATCCCATAATTTTTCTCCCTTCTGTAAGTGAAACCGGTCCACCGGGCCGATTTCTGCTGTGCTCAGCGCCATAATAATACCCCCACCCGGGATGCCCGGGCGAGGGTATCGCTTTTTCCTATTATAACTCTGTTTGTTCTTTCCTGCAACTATATGCGCACAGATTTAGGAGAGATATTCATCCACATATTTCTGGATATTGGAAGCATTCACAATCTTCTGCGCCTGGCCGTCCTCCACAACGAGAAGAGTCGGTGCCTGCATGATGCCGTACTGTGCGGCAAGATCCGGGTGACGCTCTGCGTCGATCACCTCATACTGCTCCTCGGCGAGCATTTCTTTTGCCATTTTGCAGTTCGGGCAGGTGCTTGTCGTGAACAGGTACATGCCGTCTTCCTCGATTTTATCTGCTGCTGCAGCGGCTTTCGGCTCTTCTTTTCCAGCGGCCTGCTCTGCCAGTTTCTCTGCTGCACCGTACGATTTCATTTTCTGCTCCGGCGATTTGGAGTGGATGATATCATATACAGTTCTGTTCTTGTACTCCTGGCGTTTTCCGTCGTTCCAGTTCTTGACCGGACGGTAATATCCCGTGATACGGCTGTAAACCTCTGCCTCTTTTCCGCAGATCGGACATGTAAAGTGCTCGCCGGCGAGATAGCCGTCGTTCGCACAAACAGAATACGTCGGGGACAGCGTGTAGTACGGCAGTTTGTAGTTCTCTGCAATCTTCCGCACAAGGGAAGCTGCTGCTTTCCAATCCGGCAGTTTTTCGCCAAGGAACGCATGGAAGACAGTTCCCGAGGTGTACAGCGTCTGCAGATCATCCTGAATATCAAGCGCAGAGAAAATATCCTCGGTATAGTCCACCGGCAGATGGGAGCTGTTGGTGTAGTACGGGGTATCTCCCTCATGGCCTGCGGTCTTGATATCCGGCCATTTTGCACGGTCGTGTTTTGCCAGACGGTATGCGGTCGACTCCGCCGGAGTTGCCTCAAGGTTGTACAGATCGCCGTACTCCTCCTGGTAATCAGAAAGACGCTCTCTCATATGGTTCAGAACTTCTTTCGTAAACTGCTGTGTCTTCGGATCCTCCAGACCCTTTCCGAGCCATGCGGCATTTAAGCCGGCCTCGTTCATACCGATCAGACCGATGGTTGAGAAGTGGTTCTCAAACGTTCCAAGGTACCGTTTCGTATATGGATACAGTCCCTCGTCCAGGAGGCGGGTAATGACCTCACGTTTCGTCTTTAACGAACGTGCGGCAATATCCATCATATGATCGAGACGGCGGTAGAACTCTTTCTCATCTTTGGACTGATATGCGATACGCGGCATATTGATAGTGACAACGCCGACCGATCCGGTGCTCTCGCCGGAACCGAAGAATCCGCCGGTTTTCTTTCGAAGCTCACGCAGATCCAGGCGGAGACGGCAGCACATGGAGCGCACGTCGCTTGGTTTCATATCGCTGTTGATGTAGTTGGAGAAGTACGGGGTACCGTATTTTGCAGTCATTTCGAACAGCAGACGGTTATTCTCCGTATCGGACCAGTCAAAATCGGATGTGATGGAGTAGGTCGGGATCGGGTACTGGAAGCCTCTTCCGTTGGCATCTCCCTCGATCATCGTCTCGATGAACGCTTTGTTGACCATATCCATCTCTTTTTTACAGTCTTTGTACTTGAAGTCCATCTCCTTGCCGCCGACGATCGCCGGAAGCTCCGCGAGGTCATCCGGTACGGTCCAGTCGAGTGTGATGTTGGAGAACGGTGCCTGGCTTCCCCAGCGGCTCGGTGTGTTGACGCCGTAGATAAACGCCTCGATGCACTTCTTCACTTCGCCGTAGCTTAAGTTGTCCACTTTGACGAACGGCGCCAGATACGTATCAAATGAAGAAAATGCCTGCGCACCTGCCCACTCGTTCTGCATAATGCCGAGGAAGTTGACCATCTGGTTGCACAGAACCGAAAGATGTCTTGCCGGAGAAGAAGTAATCTTTCCGTTGATGCCGCCAAGTCCTTCTTTGATGAGCTGTTTTAACGACCATCCTGCACAGTAGCCGGTCAGCATCGACAGGTCGTGGATGTGAATATCCGCGTTGCGGTGTGCCTCGGCGATCTCGTCATCATAAATCTCTGATAACCAGTAGTTGGCTGTGATCGCGCCGGAATTGCTTAAGATCAGACCGCCGACAGAATACGTTACGGTCGAATTCTCTTTGACACGCCAGTCCTCTACTTTTACGTAGCTGTCCACGATCTCTTTGTAGTCTACGATCGTCGATTTCATGTTGCGGATTTTTTCCCTCTGCTTGCGGTACAGAATGTAAGCTTTTGCCACTTCTGCGTAGCCGCACTGGATCAGCACGTTCTCCACGCTGTCCTGAATTGCCTCCACTGAAATTTTTCCGTCTTTGATCTTGGACTGAAAGTCCGCTGTTACGCGCAGTGCCAGCATCTGAAGCATGTCATCGCTGAACTGCATATCTTTTGCGCCGAATGCTTTTCCAATCGCATCGGTAATCTTTTTCATCTGGAACTCTGCAATCGTTCCGTCTCTCTTTTCTACCTGAAACATGGAATCCCTCCTGTTAATTCAACCGTTTCTGCAAGGCCTTTTTAAGGTTCCACTCTTTGCAGTGTCTGAACCATATGATAGCAGAGCATGTTCCTCCCGTCAATAGTAAAAAGTACCATATCTAGTGTGAAATTTTCTAACATCACTAGATATGGTACTTTTACTTGTATTCTGTCCCTTCCATTTTTCGGCGCTGTACGGCGCTTAAAGGGATGTACTGCCGTTTTTAAGCCCGCTTGCCATACCTCTATACCCTCGGATAGATATCCTTCGGTACATAGGCTTTTACGCGGATGCCTTCCGGCAGATATTCTTCTTCGAGCAGAATTCCGTATCCGCGGATCAGTGAAATCGTTCCCGCCTTATCGTACGGATAGAGGCGCTCGATATAGATTTTTCCCTCCATCATCCACGAGGAGAGTAAATTTTTGAGGTCTTCGAGTCCCTGTCCTGTTTTGGCAGAGACCGCAAGGCTCGCGTCTGCCCGGAAATCTTTTACAACCATCGGGGCGAGAAGCTTATCCTGCTTGTTCAGCAGGGTGACGATCTTTTTGTCCTCAACTTTCAGTTCCCGCAGCGTATCGTACACGACCTGCATCTGCAGCTCCATCTGCGGATTTGACGTATCCACAACGTGGAGAATATAGTCGGCATACCGTGCTTCCTCCAGCGTACTGCGGAATGCATCGATCAGATGATGTGGCAGCTTATTGATAAATCCAACCGTATCGGTCAGCAGGATTTCCTGTCCATCCGGAAGGGTCAGTGACCGCGTCGTCGTATCCAGCGTGGAAAACAGCATTGCATCTGCCAGAATTTCCGATCCTGTCAGTGCATTTAAAAGACTGCTCTTTCCCGCTGACGTATAGCCTACGAGCGCCGCTACCGGGATTTTGGAACGTTTTCTGCCTTCACGAAGGAGCTCTCTGTGCTGGCGTACTTCCTCAAGCTCACGTTTTAACTGCGTAATACGCGTGCGGATCAGGCGCCGGTCGGTTTCCAGCTTTTTCTCTCCCGGTCCTCTCGTACCGATTCCGCCGCCGAGACGGGAAAGCGATGTGCCAAGGCCGGAAAGTCGGGACGCACGGTACTTTAACTGGGCCAGCTCAACCTGGATTTTACCCTCGCTGCTCACGGCGCGCGCCGCAAAGATATCCAGGATCAAAAGCGTACGGTCCATGATCTTGCATTCCAGTGCTTCCTCCAGCCCTTTTAACTGGATCGAGGAGAGCTCATCGTCGCAGATGATGCCCGTCGCATCGCAGGCGCGCACCAGAATTTTCAATTCCTCTAATTTTCCTTTTCCGATGTACGTTCCCGGATGAATGGCCTCTCGCACCTGCACCAGGCGGCCCTCCACCTTCGCACCGGCGGTGCTGGCCAGTTCCGCCAGCTCGTCGAGCGATTCTTCTGCGTTTGCGCCGCCGTTTTCCTGTACGCCGACCAGAATCACGCGCTCCTGTTCTTCTCTTAAATCAAACAATCCAACTTCCTCCGTCTGTTATCGGTTCTGGAGAAACGTATTTTCCCGCTGCGCCGCGGTGTTTTCCGGGTATGCTGCCAGAAAATCCGCCATCAGCGACTTCGCGGTATCAAAATCCGCCCGTTTTTCATAGGATACAATCTGGTTGAACAGCAGATTTTCCCGGTCGGAATCCTCTGCCGTTTTGAGTCCTTCCTCGATATACGAGAGTGCACTGTCCGTGTCGTTTTCCGCAAGTGCGCAGAGCGCCAGCCCGTTGTTTGCTGCCGCCGCAAAGCCATCTGTCGAAAGATACGAAGAAAACAGTGCTTTCGCCTCGTCGTTCTGACCATTGGAAAGGTAAACCTCGCCGAGCATTTCCATCGCCGCGCTGCTGCCGTCCTTCATTGCCTTCGAGAACGCTTTGACCGCCTCGTCCTGCTCCTCCAGATAGTAGTATGCGCAGCCGATGTTATAATAATCCTCGGTCGTTTTCGGCTCAATCTTCACTGCCGCTTCGAGGTAACGGTCTCCGTCCGCCTTCATGCTGCTCTCCTGATACAGCTCGTAAATGTCAAGGCAGAGCTGATAGCTCTCCTTCGTCTCCACTGCCGCATCAAAATCCACCTTCGCCTGCTCGTAATTCTTCTGCAGGAAGTACGCGCGTCCCCTAAGGAACAGCGCATCGGCATCGGCCTTTTCTTCCTGAATATTGGTGCAGATCTCAATGGCTCCATCCAGATCTCCGGCCTGTACGCAGGTTTCCGCCTCGTAATACATGACATCGCGCGAAAACTCCGCGTCTTTGTGCTTCATGCTCGAAAGACTGCTCTTGAAAGCCTCTTTTGCCTTGTCATACTCCTGGCTTTTCAGATAAGCGATGCCGAGCGACCGGTAGCTCTCCGCCAGTCGGTCGCCTGCCTTTACGGCTCCCTCCAGCATCGCAATCGACGTTACGTAGTCCTTCTGTTCGAGCGCCTCGATGCCCTTTTTATAAAGCTTTGAATTTTTATTTTCACAGCCGCCAAGCACCATTGCCGCCGCCAGAAAAAAGATTACCAGTCTTTTTTTCATTCTGTCACAAGTCCTTCTTTATGCATCACAGAAACAACCTGGTCTACGTATTTTGCACACGTTGCGTCGTCCGGTGCTTCCACCATGACACGGATCACCGGCTCGGTGCCGCTCTCTCTTACGAGGATGCGTCCGTCATCGCCCAGGGCCTCTGCTACGTCTTCTACTGCTTTCTGTACTGCCGGGTTGGCCTTTGCAGCTGCTTTGTTTGCCACGCGGACATTCTTTAAGAGCTGCGGGTAAATCACTACCTCGGCTGTCAGGGTGCTGAGCGGGAGTTTCTTATCTATCAGCACTTCCATCACCATCAGGGAGGTCAGGATTCCGTCACCGGTCGTCGCGTGCTTGCTGAAAATAATGTGGCCGGACTGCTCTCCGCCGAGAGAATAGCCGTTTGCCATCATGTTCTCGCACACGTATTTGTCGCCGACTGCCGTCTTCTCATACCGGATACCGGCGCGGTCACACGCTTTGTAAAGACCGAGGTTTGACATGATCGTGGTCACAATCGTATCTCCGTTTAACTGGCCTTTTTCTTTTAAGTATTTACCGCAGACATACATGATCAGGTCTCCGTCTACCACATTTCCCAGCTCATCGACAGCGATGCAGCGGTCTGCGTCTCCGTCGTAGGCAAATCCGACATCGAGGTGTTTCTCTCTTACATATTTCTGAAGCTCTTCGATGTGGGTGGAACCACAGCCGCAGTTGATGTTTGTTCCGTCCGGCTCGTTGTGGATCACATATGTCTTGGCGCCGATGGCATCAAACACGCTCTTGGCTACGGAAGAGGCACTTCCGTTGGAGCAGTCGAGTCCGACTCTCATGTTTTTAAAGGATTTTGTCGGAATCGAGATCAGGTGTCCGATGTAGCGGTTTCTTCCGGCTGCAAAATCCACGGTGCGTCCGATGTCTTCTCTCGTTGCGAACGGGATCTTCGGTGTTCCGTCGTCGATGTAGGCTTCGATCTGCGCTTCGATGTCGGCTTCCAGTTTCTGTCCCAGGCCGTTGATGACTTTGATTCCATTGTCATAGAACGGGTTGTGGCTGGCGGAGATCATAATTCCGCAGTCAAAGTTTTCGGTACGGACAACATAGGAAACGCTCGGTGTGGTCGTTACGTGCAGCAGATAAGCGTCTGCTCCCGATGCGGTCAGTCCTGCTACCAGCGAATATTCGAACATGTAGCTGGAGCGTCTGGTGTCTTTTCCAATGACGATCTGTGCTTTGTGGTCTTTTCCGAAATACCATCCGAGGAATCTTCCCACTTTATATGCATGCTCAACCGTCAGATCAATGTTTGCTTCTCCGCGAAATCCATCTGTTCCAAAATATTTACCCATGGTATGCTCCTTTCCCCTTTCGGGCAGAAAGCGTGTCTGAAATTTTTTGCAATCATTCAAACACGCTTTTTCTGGTTATTCACTCAAATAACAAAATATCGTAATTAGTCGTACAGCTTCTCGCTGTATACGCCGTCCGCAATCAGTTTGCGGAATGCTTCTGTTACGGAAGCTTTGTCTTCCTGATACGTTACGCCGAACCACTCTGCGTCGGTCGGAAGAACTTTTACTTCTGCTTTTCCTGCGTGCAGCAGCTCGTCGATGTAGATCGGAAGGAGGTACTCGCCTTTTACATCTCCCTCTTTCTGTGCAGAAAGGAATTCAACAAAGCCTTTCTCCAGAAGATCAATGAACTCCGGCTGCAGTCCCCACATGTTCATGGAAACAAGGGAGTTTTTGTCGATCGGATCAACCATTCCGTCTTCTTTTTCAACGCCTGCGCCCTCTGCGGTCTTTACGATGTTTTTCGTCTCGTTGACACCGGTCAGGTTTCCGTTTTCATCAACGACGCAGACACCTCTTGTAACACCGCCGTTGTCACTTAAGGTGTTTCCAAGCACGAATCCTGCCATGGAGATCGGCATAACTTCATCCACATCATGCTCCTGTACGAGGTAGTCGTGCAGTTTTACGAACGGATCTTTTCCGTAATAGTCATCAGCATTGATAACAGCAAACGGCTCTTTTACAAGACCTTTGCAGGCAAGAACGGCCTGGCCGGTTCCCCACGGTTTGGTACGGCCTTCCGGTTTTGCAAAGCCTGCCGGCAGATCATCGAGCTCCTGGAATGCATATTCCACCTCTGTGATTTTGCTGATGCGGTTGCCGATGACTTCCTTGAAATCTTTCTCCAGATCCTTGCGGATGATGAAGACTACTTTGTTGAAGCCGGCTTCCAGTGCATCGTGGATGGAATAATCCATGATGATCTCCCCGTTTGGTCCTACTGGCTCAAGCTGTTTGATTCCCTTTCCAAATCTGCTGCCGATTCCGGCTGCCATGATCACAAGTGCTGTTTTCTTCATAGCGTTTTCCCTTTCTCTTTTCCCCTTTTTTCTCCTGTTTATTCTATCAACAATCGATCCTGTAGACCAATCGTGATTCGCAGCGTTTATTATTATGCTTCTTCCTGCATGCTGCTCAGCTTTGCGGCCTGATCGGCTGCAATCAGACTGTCGATGATTTCATCCAGATCGCCGTTCATGATGGCGTCCAGTTTGTATAAGGTCAGTTTGATTCTGTGATCCGTCACACGTCCCTGCGGGAAGTTGTACGTACGGATCTTCTCGGAGCGGTCTCCCGTTCCGACCTGGCTCTTTCGAAGCTCGGCCATCTCATCGTGCTGTTTCTGCTGCTCTAAGTCGTACAGACGGGCACGCAGAATCTTCAGTGCCTTGTCCTTATTCTTTAACTGTGATTTCTCATCCTGGCAGGAAATGACGATGCCGCTCGGGAAGTGGGTCAGACGGACTGCTGAGTCGGTCGTATTGACACACTGGCCGCCGTTTCCGGAAGCACGGAATACATCGAATTTGTAATCTTTCGGGTCGATCTGTACTTCGACGTCGTCCACCTCCGGCATGATCGCTACGGTCATGGTTGAGGTATGGATTCTTCCGCCGGACTCGGTTTCCGGCACACGCTGTACGCGGTGTGTGCCGCTCTCGTACTTCATCCGGGAGTACGCGCCTGCTCCGTTGATCAGAAGTGTTGCGTCTTTAAAGCCGCCGATTCCGTTTTCATCGGCGCTGGTCAGCTCTGTTTTCCAGCCGCGGCTCTCTGCGTATTTGATGTACATACGGCAGATTTCTGCGGTAAAGAGTGCCGCCTCGTCTCCGCCGGCACCTGCGCGGAACTCTACGATAACGTTCTTGTCATCGTTCGGGTCTTTCGGCAGAAGCAGGACTTTGAGTTCCTGCTCCAGCTCCTCTACGCGTTTTTTCGCATCGGAGAGCTCTTCTTTCAGCATTTCGCGCATCTCTTCGTCGGATTCCTCCTCGAGAAGCATCAGGCTCTCTTCAATGGTCTGTTTCTGTGTTTTATAGTCCTTATATGCGTCTGCGATCGGCTGGAGTTCTGCCTGCTCCTTCATCAGCTTCTGGAACTTCGCCGCATCGGCAGCGACGTCCGGCTCGCTTAACTGATTCAGTACCTCCTCGAGACGCATGAGGATATCATCAAGTTTATCAAACATAAAATGACTGCTCCTTTTTGCTGTTTTCGTCTGTTTATGATGTCATTATGGTGTCAAAATTAAAATTCATTTCTGTCAGGGTTTTTTGTGCCAGATACCGGTCACCACGCGGTCCAGGCCTGCCAGATCTTTCAGAACCTGTACATCGGCAAAGCCGTGGGTTTCCATCAGCTCCCGCACTTCATCTCCCTGATCATATCCAATTTCAAAACAGAGCTTTCCGCCCTCTTTTAAATAGCTTCCTGCCTGCTCTGTAATCTTCCGGTAAAAGACAAGACCGTCCGCACTGCCGTCGAGTGCCATCCGCGGCTCATGGTCGCGCACCTCCGGCATCAGCGTTTCAATCACATCCGTGCGGATATACGGCGGATTGCTTGCGATCACATCGAAGGTTCCCTCGATGTTTTCAAATAAGTTGCTCTTTACGAACGATGCCCGTCCGCCCACCTGTGCGCCGTTCTTTTCCGCAACCTGTAAGGCTTTCTCGGAGAGATCCGCGCCGATTCCCGTGCAGTCCTCTCTCGTTACAAGAAGCGATATGAGAATGCATCCCGAACCGGTGCAGAGATCGAGAATCCGTGCATCTTTTGGAAGGCCGCGGAGCGCTTCCTCCACAAGAATCTCGGTGTCCTGCCGCGGAATCAGTACATGCTCATTCACAAAAAACGGAATTCCGTAGAACCACGCCTCTCCGGTCAGCTGCTGCAGCGGAATGTGTTCGCCGCGCTTTCTGACCAGCGCTTCGTACTGCTCCTGCTGTTCTTTTGGCATTTCATCTTCACTGTGTACAAAGTAGGTGCTGTGGCTGATCCCGCAGACATACTCCAGTAAAAGCCATGCGTCCTGCCGGGCTTCCTCCACCCCCTGCTTTTGTAAGTACAGAATAGCGGATTCCAGTGCAGATTTCAAGTTTTTTCTATCGTGCACACTCATCGGTCACGGCTCCTCATGTTCTTTCTTTTCGGTTTTGGCCGGGTACGTATAACCAAAGTTTTCGTTCAGATACGCTCTCCAGTCAAACACAGCCTCCACAGCGGCGATCGCAACCTCTGCCATCTCGGCATCCGGCTCGCGCGTCGTCAGGCGCTGCAGCATCAGGCCCGGTTTACTGATCAGGTTGACCAGTTTATTGTCACTTTTTCCCGCCAGGCGGATAATTTCATACGAAACGCCCGCGATCACCGGAATGAGAAGCAGGCGGATCACAATTTTCAGCAGCGGGGAATCGACCCGGATGAACATGAAAAAGATGATGCTGATGACGATGACGTACATCAGAAAGCTCGTTCCGCAGCGCTTGTGCTCCCGGGAACTCTTTAAGACGTTTTCCACGTTCAGTTCCAGACCGTGCTCAACGCAGTTGATGCATTTATGCTCGGCGCCGTGGTACATGAACACGCGCTGAATGTCTTCCATACGGGAAATGGCTGCCAGATAGCCGAGGAACAGTGCCACACGCACAAAGGCCTCTGCCACCGCGGTCAGTGTCGTTCCGGCTCCCGCTTTGTGCAGCAGTTCGGACAGGAAGTACGGCACCATCAGAAAGAGAACGACGGCGATGACAACGGAAAATGTGACGGTTCCGTACATCATCAGCCTGTCTGTCTTTTCTTTTTTCGCTTTCTGCTGCTCCTCTTCCTCTTTCGTCGCCGGCTTTTTCTTTTCCTCCTCGTCCTCATAGAACGAAGCGGAGTACATAAGGGAACTCATGCCGACGATCATCGAATCGGCAAAGCTGAAGACACCGCGCAGAATCGGAACTTTTAAGAGCTCCTTGTGCTTCGTCAGCGGCTTGTGCTGCTCTACTTTAACCTCAATCTCCCCGTCCGGCCGGCGTACTGCGACGGAATAGCGGTCCTTGTTCATCATCATGACGCCTTCCATCACGGCCTGGCCGCCAATATTGGATGATTTCATAATTTACGTTTACCTCCTCAAAGGGGATTTTCTGCATCCGTAACGCAAGAACGGGCTGAGATCTTCCAACCTCAGCCCGTTTTTCATCTTGCTTGATTCAATTCTTATTTCATGCCGTATTTCTTGTTGAACTTCTCGATACGTCCACGAGCTGCAGCAGCTTTCTGCTGGCCAGTGTAGAACGGATGGCATTTAGAACAGATCTCAACGTGGATCTCTTTCTTGGTAGAACCTGTTACGAAAGTATTTCCGCAGTTGCAGGTAACAGTTGCCTGATGGTATTCTGGATGGATTCCTTCTCTCATTTTATTCACCTCTTCTTAATATTGTTATCTTCTCAGATTTACTCTGATGATTTCGTATTTCAGGCTGACAAAATCTCATCAACCTTGCACAGCTTTCTCATTGTATCACACAATTTTGAAAATTGCAAGCCTTATACTATTTTTTGTTTCTTTAAAATTTGAATCAGTTCGCCGTTGTTTCTGGTGCGGGCAAACATATTCAGAATATTTTCCACGGCTTCCTCGGATTTCATGCCGTTTAATGCCTTCCGCATATTGTAAACGGCCTCCTGCTCATCCGGTGTCAGAAGCAGATCTTCTCTTCTTGTTCCCGATTTGGCTATGTCGATGGCCGGGAAGACGCGGCGTTCCTGCAGTTTCCGGTCGAGCACGAGTTCCATGTTTCCGGTGCCTTTGAATTCCTCGTAAACGACATCGTCCATCTTGCTTCCGGTGTCCACAAGCGCCGTTGCAAGAATCGTCAGACTTCCGCCCTCACGCATGTTTCTGGCCGCGCCGAAGAACCGTTTCGGCATGTAGAGTGCTGCCGGATCGAGACCGCCGGAAAG
The DNA here is from genome assembly GCF_003480905.1 of Blautia sp. AM28-27. NCBI lineage: Bacteria > Bacillati > Bacillota > Clostridia > Lachnospirales > Lachnospiraceae > Blautia > Blautia sp. AM28-27. Next base: position 272,144 of record NZ_QUJK01000001.1, on the reverse strand, counting down.
GGTACGGCCGCTCGGCGGAACGGTCAGGTTGTAAGCTCTGGCGAGACGTGTGATGCTGTCGATGAAGATCGTAACGTCTTTTTTACTCTCCACAAGACGTTTCGCGCGCTCAATGACCATCTCGGACACGCGTTTGTGGTGCTCCGGCTGCTCATCAAACGTGGAATAAATAACCTCCACATTGGAGCCCTGGATCGCTTCTTTGATGTCGGTGACCTCCTCCGGCCGCTCGTCGATCAGAAGGATGATCAGATACATCTCCGGGTTGTTCCGCAGGATGGATTTTGCCGCATCCTTCAAAAGCGTCGTTTTTCCGGCTTTCGGCGGGGAAACGATCATGCCTCGCTGACCTTTTCCGATCGGACTTACAAGATCCACGATCCGCATCGCCATGCTTCCGCCCGGGCGCTCAAGGCGCAGCCGCTCATCCGGGAAGACCGGTGTCATATCTTCGAAATTGCCGCGGCGCATGATCTGGTCGAGCGGCAGATTGTTGACGCTCTTTAAGTATAAAAGGGCGCTGAATTTTTCGGTTGCGGACTTTACTCTCGTGTTTCCGCGGATGATATCTCCCGTTTTCAGTCCGAAACGGCGGATTTGGGACGGGGAAACGTAGACATCGCTGTCGCCCGGCATATAGTTGTCGGAGCGGATAAATCCAAATCCGTCCGGCATGACCTCGAGGATGCCGCAGGCCTCCTGGCCGCTGTCGAGCGTGCTGGTTTCCTGACGCGGTTCCTGTCTCGTCTCTGGTCTTGCTTCCTGACGCAGCGGCTCCTGTCTCATTTCCTGCCCTGCTTCCTGATGCGGCTCCTGTCTTTGCTCTTCCTCACGGTTATTCTGATTATAATTCCGTGGTTCCTGAAATCTACGCTCATTGAAACGCGGCGCTCTTGGACGGTACTCCTGGCGCTCTCCGTTTTCACTGTGCTCTTCCCGGCGGACATACCGCGGTCTCTGGTACGGGCGTGCGGTGCCGTTTTCCGAGGTTTCCCGATTCTGGCGCTCCATACCGTCCTCCCGCTTTTCCTGCGGTTCCTGATTCTGATCCTGTACAGTTTCCGTCTTTTTTTCCTCTTTTAGAACCGTCGGCTCTTCCATGTTTTTCTGGTTTTCTTTCTGATCTTCTTCCAGCATCCGCTCAATCAGCGCTTCTTTCCGCAGGGTGGAAATCCCCTTCATGTTTCTGGATTTTGCCAGCGCTTTCAGCGTGCTCAAAGGCAATGACTCATACTTTTCTCTTGTCATACCATTTTTCCTCTATCTATTCTCTATTTGATTTTCGGTTCTGTTTGGAGTTTTTAAGATATTTGATGCGCGAATATTTTTGCTGCAATTATTTAGAATCTGATTTTTGTCATTTTACTGCTGTGGATTTTTCTGCGGTTAGTGGGACTCGAACCCACACGCCGAAAGGCACAGGAACCTAAATCCTGCACGTCTGCCAATTCCGTCATAACCGCATATTATTTTTTCAAGAAAAGAAAAACCCCATAGAAAACCTCCATGGGCGTTTTCTATGGGTTATTTAGTGAAGCATCGGGGATTCGAACCCCGGACAACTTGATTAAAAGTCAAGTGCTCTACCGACTGAGCTAATGCTCCGTATACTTTTGCATCCAACTGGGCTAGCTGGATTCGAACCAGCGAATGCAGCAGTCAAAGTGCTGTGCCTTACCGCTTGGCGATAGCCCAATGTTTCGCCTTGCTGGCAGGGTGGATAAAGGGATTCGAACCCTTGGCCTCCAGAGCCACAATCTGGCGCGCTAACCAACTGCGCTATACCCACCATAATTACGACTTACAGTCTTTTTCACTATTTAATTTTAGTGAAGCGTGCTTGGAGGGATTCGAACCCCCGACCCACGGCTTAGAAGGCCGTTGCTCTATCCAACTGAGCTACAAGCACACAGCTTCTACAAAATTGTAGCAGCAAGCGGGTGATGGGAATCGAACCCACGTATCCAGCTTGGAAGGCTGGTGTTCTACCATTGAACTACACCCGCACGACATCGGGGTGACAGGATTCGAACCTGCGACCTCCTGGTCCCAAACCAGGCGCTCTAGCCAAGCTGAGCCACACCCCGTAAACAAGGTTTCCCGATTTGCGTTTAACCCTTTCGCGCTCGACGCAAGATTTATTATATTACATTGTTTTCGGTTTGTCAACACTTTTTTTCATTTTTTTCAAAATGTTTTTTGTGTTGTTTTGCTCTCACCGGACAACAAAGAGATCTTATCATATCTTTTCTCATCTGTCAACACCTAAATTGTATTTTTTTGACAAACTTTTTAAGGATTAGTCAGAACCTGCTCCGGTACTACCCTGTTTTCTTTGGAATAGTCATGTTAGTTGCGATAATTCATTCGATTTTGGGCTGTTTTCCGCCCTTTTTCGACCCGTTTTTTAATCCAAATACTTGATTTCCACCGAAAGCTCATGCTCTTCATTGATCGTCAGCATGGCATAGCTTGGTTTTCTTCCCATCTGACGCGGATACGTGAGGCTGCCCGGATTGACAATCCAGAGATTTCCACGCTTTTCTGCGACCGGCCGGTGCGTATGGCCGAACAGTACGATATCCACACCCCTGGAAAGCGCCTCCGCATAGATTCCCTCCAGGCCGAGCGATACGCCGTAGTTATGACCGTGTGTGATAAAGGCACGGTAATCATCAATGTTCACCTGAATCTCCGCCGGGAGGTTTGAAAACCAGTCATTATTTCCCATGACCATATAGCACGGGCCGTTTACCTTGGATTTGATCAGGTCATCCATCCCTTCCACGTCACCGCAGTGGATCATGCCGTCGAACTCCTCACGTTCCATGGCCTCCTCAAGGTTATACATCCGTCCATGGGTATCGCTCACTATCAGAAATTTCATACTCATTCTCTTCCCTCTTCTTATTTCAAATATGATGCAATCTGTTCTTTCATCGCCGCCAGTGCTTTTCCTCTGTGGCTGACTGCGTTTTTCTCTTCCGGAGAAAGTTCTGCGGTCGTGCGGCTCATATCCGGCAGATAGAAAATCGGGTCATAGCCAAAACCGTTCTCCCCGCGTTCCTCGTAACCGATTTTTCCCTCGATCGTTCCTTTGGTGGTACAGACTGTTCCATCCGGGAAGGCGGCTGCAATCACACAGACGAATCGTGCCGTTCTTTTTTCCACCGGCACGCCCTCCAGGCGGTCAACGAGGCTCTGATTTTTGATGCGGTAGGACGTATCCTCTCCCATATATCTTGCCGAATAGACACCAGGCTCGCCGTTTAAGGCATCCACTTCCAGACCGGAGTCATCCGCCAGCACGATCATGTCGCCGTCTGTGCATCCGGCAACGGTCTGTGCTTTGATTTTTGCATTCTCCTCAAAGGTTTTGCCGTTCTCATCGATCTCGACCGAAATGCCGGCTTCTTTCATCGAATAAATTTCCACCGGCAGATCCGCAAGGATTTCACGGATTTCTTTCATTTTGCCGGCGTTTCCTGTTGCAAATACAATTTTTTTCATAACCGTTTTCCTTCTTTCACGCTGAAATAACTTGCGATCATTATACCGTATGTGTGACGCAAACACAAGAACCCTGTCACAAAAAAAGACCCCCGTTTTTATCCGGGAGCCTTTTTTGTAATCACACATTATTTTGCTTTTTTCTGATTTGCCAGAGTCTTGAATCCATCGACAGCCAGGATCAGCGCCAGGATGACAAGCAGGCCTGCCAGCACGATACGTGCTACGCACCAGCCGATGCCAACGCCTGCGCCAAGGCCCTTGAAGTTTGCGAGCAGCGTCTGTACAAGGGATGTGATGGTTACGATCAGCATGAATACCATCGGGAACAGGAACATTTTGTTGTTTTTGCCGACTTTTCCAAGCCAGGTGGCAACAGCAAGAAGTCCGATGGCTGCCAGCAGCTGGTTGGATGCACCGAACAGCGGCCAGATTTTGGAATAACCGGTCAGGCCAAGGCCGATGCCGAGTACTACGGTGATAACGGTTGATACAACCGGATTGGTCAGAACGGCTTTGTAGCCGGTTGCCTCTTTGTAAGTCTGTCCCGGCTCAAGCCAGAACTCCTGGAACATGTATCTTGCCAGACGGGTTGCGGTATCCAGAGAAGTCAGGCAGAATACCGATACAGTCAGAACCAGCAGAGAGTACAGTACATGGGTCGATCCGCCAAGTCCCGGAATGGTTGCTACCATCTCGGAGATACCGGTTGCAAATACAGCGGTCGGAACAACGGTGGTTCCGTCTGCGTATCTGGACCAGATGTAGCCGACTGCACACAGAGATACGATTGCAAGTGCACACTCAATCAGCATACCGCCGTATGCGATCGGGCGGGCATTTTTCTCATTGTCAAGCTGTTTCGATGTAGTTCCTGAACCAACGAGTGAATGGAATCCGGAAATTGCTCCGCAGGCGATGGTTACGAACAGGGCCGGGAACATAAATCCAAGAGAACTTCCGGTCGGAGCCAGCGTATCTTTGAATCCGGTGAATGCCGGGATATCCAGGGATGCATGGCCCATCAGAGCACTTCCGATGACACCGACAGCGGCTACGATCATCATGAAGTACAGAAGGAAGGAGCTTAAGTAGTCACGCGGCTGAAGCAGAATCCAGACCGGTGCAACAGAAGCTACGGTGATATAGATACCAACGATTACCATCCATACTGTCTCGGAGAGATAGATCGGATGGAAGTTTAATCCAACAACAACGCAGACAACAATGGCTGCAACGCCTGCGATGGTGGAAACGCCAAGAGATACATTTCTTCTGTATACCATGAAACCGAACACAACGGCGAGTACGATGAACAGAATGGAAATCATAGCGGTTGTTGCATTTGCAGAACTTGCTGCCACATCGACAGCGCCGCTCTCGGTATAGGCTGCCTTGAAGGTATTGGCAACGATGGAACCGAAGGCTGCAACAACAAGAATCAGGGTCAGGTAAGCGAAGACGATAAAGAGTTTTTTCGCTTTACTTCCCATGGTGTCTGCGATAACCTCGCCGATGGACTGTCCTTTGTGGCGCAGGGATGCAAACAGTGCGCCGTAATCATGAACGCCTCCAAAGAAGATACCGCCGATGAGTACCCATAAAAGAACCGGAACCCATCCAAAGACAGCGGCCTGAATCGGTCCGTTGATCGGGCCTGCGCCTGCGATGGATGAGAAGTGATGTCCCATTAAGACAGGAGCTTTGGCAGGAACGTAGTCCACACCGTCCTCCTCGGTGAATGCAGGGGTTTTCCGTTTCGGATCAACGCCCCACTGCTCGGCAAGCCATTTTCCGTAGAATACGTATCCGGCGATCAGAATGCCGATTCCGACAACCAGTACAAGAATACTATTCATTTGTTTTTTCCTCCCTCTTTTTGATAGAATAAATTTATAGATAACTAAGACCGGAACATCTTAGCATATCCCTTTACCAATTCCCAAGCCGCCCGGTTTCCAAACACTTTCTGTTCTGCCGTATCAAAGACGAGCAGCCGCACCTGACAGTAGCCTCTCAAAGAAAACCGGTAATTTTTATAATACTTATATTTTCGGATTTTCTTCTTTACGCTGTCCGCAACCGGTTTGTCCGCAAAAAAAATACCGGTGACCAGCGTGTACATGTGGTCGGTATCCGGTACTTCCTTCCCCTCGCGAACCACCTTTGGCTCTATCCATTCTGTCAGGTCCGTCAGAAATGTTTCGACGTCCTGGTCGTTCAGTTCTTCCACCGCTTTAAAATACGCATGCTCATGACAGCTGATCCTCCACAGCTCTGCTTTCTTTGAGAGCACGTATTTTGCGCCGCTCTCGTGGTAGCTTGCACAGGCATCGTATGTATGGCCGTTTACTTCGGACGGCTTTACGATATCGTAGCTCCTCTCGTAGGAATGCAGCAGCCTGTCTCTGATCTCCTGTCCGTTCATGGTTTCCTCCGCTTGATGAAAAAATTTCGCATAAGGACAGTTTAGCACAGTAGTGCAGTGATTTCAAGGAAATATTAAACCTTTCTAAAATTTTTCTTTTAATTTTTGTTATCAAAAAGGAGCAACGCCAAAAATCATTCGGCATTGCTCCTCCATTTGTATTATTTCTGTTCTTTTTCCCGGCGCGGCGGCTTCGGTCCCGCGTACTGGTAAAAGTAGGTTTTCAGCATTCCATTGTAAATTTTACGGTTTTTATCCGCCTTTTTGCCGAGATACCGCTCGGCATCCTCGTAGCTCGTGATCAGATACATCGACCAGGAATCGAGAGCGCGGTACCGCTCTCCTAATGTCTGATACAGGGCCGGAAGATCTTTTTTGTCCTCCAGGCGCTCACCGTACGGCGGGTTGGTAATCAGAAAACCGTATTTTTTCGGGTGCGACAGCTCGGCAACCGGACGCTGCTGGAAATGGATCAGGTGATCCACACCGGCCAGCTTTGCGTTCTCTCTGGCACTCTTGATGACATCTCCGTCGATATCAAAGCCCTGAATATCTGTCTCAATATCGTTCCGGATCCGGTAGCGTGCATCCTCCGCCGCATCCATCCAGCATTTTTTCGGCACGAGGTGCGTCCACTGCTCCGCAAGGAAAGAACGGTTGAGACCCGGTGCAATATCGGCCGCCATCATGGCCGCCTCGATCGGGAACGTACCGCTTCCGCAGAACGGATCGACAAGAATCCGGTCACCCTTCCACGGAGTCAGCATGATAAGTGCTGCGGCAAGGGTCTCGGTGATCGGCGCTTTCGCGGTCAGCTTGCGGTAGCCTCTCTTATGAAGGGAAACGCCGGAGGTATCGAGTCCGATCGTAACCTCGTCTTTTAAAATCGAAACACGGATCGGGTACTGTGCACCGTCCTCCGGGAACCACTCCATGTGGTAGACCTGTTTCAATCGCTCGACAATCGCTTTTTTCATAATCGACTGGATATCGGACGGGCTGAAGAGCTTACTCTTGATGGAGTTTGCCTTCGTTACCCAGAACTTTCCGTTTTTCGGGATAAATTTCTCCCACGGGAGCGCTTTTGTCGCTTCAAAGAGTTCATCGTACGTTTCGGCGTGGACCTGTCCTACTTTGAGCAGGATACGCTCGGTCGTGCGAAGGAACAGGTTGGCGTAGGCGATTCCCTCTGCATCTGCAAGAAACGTTACTTTTCCATCCTCCACGCGCTCGATTTCGTAGCCGAGGTCGAGGATTTCACGTTTCATCACCGCCTCCAGGCCGAAGTGGCACGGGGCGATCAGTTCATATAATTCCATACTCTCCCGTCCCCTCTTATAATGTGAGCTGTTTTACGACGGTGCCGTCAAAGCCTTTGATCGTAAATACGCCGTCCTCGAGGATTGCATAGGTCGGGATATTGCCCTCTTTCGGCAGAGATACAGAACCCGGGTTCAGGAAGGTGTGTGCGCCTTTTTTCTCGGCACGCAGGACGTGGGTATGGCCGTACAGGAAGATATCTCCATCCATCAGCGGCGGCAGATTCTGCTCATTGTAGATGTGGCCATGGCTCATATAGAAGGTATGGCCTCCCTCGATCAGGATGCCGTAATCTGCCAGCACCGGGAACTCCAGTACCATCTGATCTACTTCTGCGTCGCAGTTTCCGCGCACGTTGGTGAGGTACTGTTTTTTCTCATTCAGCATGGCGATGACCTGTTTCGGTGCGTATTCTTTTGGAAGATCGTTTCTCGGGCCGTGATAGAGAAGGTCGCCTAACAGAAACAGGCGGCTTGCGCCCTCTGCCTCGAAGGCTTCCAGCATTTTTCTGCAGTAATAGGCAGAACCGTGAATATCAGATGCAAACATGTATTTCATATCGTGATCTCTCTTTCGTTTTGTGGTTTGGTTTTGTATTGTTTTCTGTTTCATCTTACCGTATCTTTTCCCGCTTGACAAGAAGAAATGTTGGATTGCCGCCCCATTACAGCTCTTCTCCCGCCACCAGATATCGTCCGCGGTATGCATGCATTCCGCCGATGACCGTTTTGACCTCGTATCCGTTCTCCGCCAGCCGCTTTCCCTCCGCCATGCTCGCGGCACCCCGCTCACAGCAGATCACAAGAATTTTGTCCCGCGGCAGACAGACCCGTTCGAGCAGATGGTCATAGGGAAGATTCACCGCTCCTTTCACATGCCCTTTTTCGTATTCCCGCCGGCTCCGCACATCGATGATCATCGCCCACGGTTTTCCCACGTACCAGTCCAGCTGGTCTGCCGCCAGCAGTGTCATGCCTGCCATATCCTGGTCCCCCTCTCCGGATCTGACTTTCTCTCCTGTTTTATATGTATGCAGAAACCGGCGGCAGAGTCCGTATGGGACCCTCCGCCGGCTTTTTCTGCCGGAATCCCAAGGTTTACTTAGTATTTTTCATACTCATCCTTCTCGTCCTGCTCCCGGTTCTGCTGACCGTAGGATGACATCTCACGGTCTTTCACATGATTGCAGTCTCTGCTGTTCTTCTGGTTTTTGCTGTATTCGCTTTTCTCGTATCCGTTTTTGCTGTACTCGTTTTTGCTGTATTCATTTTTGCTGTTTCTGGTCATAATCTTGTTTCCTCCTGAATGTTTTTTTGTCCTGCGACATCCTTTAGTATCGCTTTTTCCGCGCAGATTATGCATCCAGAACCCTGTTTTTCCACGGTATCTGTTCCAAAGTGGGGAATGCAAGCCCAAAAATACAGTGTTTTTCCTGCTTTCGGACCACTGCTTTCCAAATTGTGGTAATTTTTTCCAACTTTTGAATTTCGATGTTGCTTTTTCCCGTTATCTGTATTATAATCAATTTTGTAAAAGAATTTACCCTTCATAAATTTTTTTACAATTAATAACCCCTTATTAATTATTTATACTCCCCTTGAAAGACCGGTAGCTCCCCTGCCGGTCTTTCTTTTTGCAATTATTCAGAGCCATGCAAAATTTCAAGAAGAACTGTGAGTCATGCTCGCATGAACGAACAGTTCTTCTTGAAATTTTATATGGCGAGAAGCCACATCGAGATGCAGCGCAGCGGAATCGAGATGTGGCTCTGAATAATTGCAAAAGGAAAGTCTGCATCAGCAGACTTTCCTCCTTTTTCCCGTTCTGTATATATGATTAGAATTCTACTTTTTCACCTTTTGCCGCTTTTGCTACGGTTCCTGCGAGGACGATCAACGCCATGAGGTTTGGAATTACCATCAGGCCGTTAAAGAGGTCTGACAGGTTCCATACGAGATCTACTTTCAGCAGAGAGCCGAGGAAAACGAACACAACGACGATCAGCGAGAACGGAACGACTGCTTTCTTTCCGAACAGATACTGTACGTTCTGTCTTGCGAAGAAGTACCATCCGACGATGGTCGAGAATGCAAAGAACAGAAGACAGATCGCTACGAACGCCGGTCCGAAGCCTTTGAGGCCGGTTCGGAATGCCGCCTGTGCGACCGGGGTTCCTACAACACCGGTACTCATCATCTCTTCCAGAACGCCGGAAGAAAGAATAACGAGAGCGGTCATGGTCAGGACAACGAAGGTATCAATAAAGACACCGATCATCGCTACTTCACCCTGATCCTCCGGGTTCTCGACATCGGCAATCGCATGGGCATGCGGGGTGGAACCCATACCGGCTTCATTAGAGAAGAGGCCTCGGGCAACACCGTAACGCATGGCTTTCCGCACGGTAATACCGGCTGCTGCACCAAATACGGCGTCCGGACGGAATGCACAGATAAAGATCGAAGCAATCGCTGACGGCACATGCTGGATGTTGATCAGAATAACAACAAGGGCTCCGACGAGATACAGTGCTGCCATCACCGGAACAACTTTTTCGGTGAAGGATGCGATACGGGAGATACCTCCGATGAAAATGAATGCGGCGAGAACGGCTACAATCACACCCATCACCCATTTCGGTACGGAAAATGCGGTGTAGAACGCATCACTGATGGAGTTCGACTGTACCATATTTCCCATAAAGCCAAGCGCCAGAATAACGGCTACGGCAAAGAAGCCTGCCAGTGCTTTTCCAAACGTTCCCTTGAATGCGTGGGTAATGTAGTAAACCGGTCCTCCGATGATTTCTCCGCTCTCATCGCGGCGTTTGGAGATCTGCGCGAGATACGCCTCGCCGTAGATCGTTGCCATGCCGAAGAACGCAGCAAGCCACATCCAGAAGATGGCTCCCGGGCCGCCGGATACGAGTGCGGTCGCACATCCTGCGATGTTTCCGGTTCCGACCTGTGCGGCGATCGCTGTTGCAAGCGCCTGGAAGGAAGTCATGCCGTCTTTTCCGGCCTTCTTACCCTTTAACGAGAAACCGCCGAAGACGCGGTTCCACGCGGTCTTAAACTTTCTTACCTGTACAAAGCGGGTCCGAACAGAGAAATAAACTCCCGTACCTACCAGCAGAAACAGCAGTACGCTGTTCCAGAGCACATCACTGATCTGCGCAATTGCCTGATTCAATGCATCCATTTTCTTTTCTCCCTTTCCATTCGACGTATGGTCTGAACGATGTGGATCACACATCCGCACCGTTTTGAGAAAAAAAATACCATCTCCTGCGGAATTTTTCCTGCAGAACATGGCTCTGATTGAAAAATACAGCAAAAAACCACGCTTCCGGAATTTTTTCGTTTCTGCGCACCGCTTTTTTGTTCCGCGGCTGTTTTTCTTCTGTATCTTTTTTGACTCTGTCCTTTTGCCTGAGAGATTCTGCATCGCTGCATTGCACCTTCGGCACTCTTTTCAAGAGCTTCTCCAGAGACCACTCCGTTTTTAGTCCTCGCCGTCTCCCGTCCGTTCTTGTTTTAAGAAGAGAACCAGCACCTGAAAGTTTTACTTCTTCGGTCGTGCACCTTTCGAAAATTAAATTTCCAAAAGCTCTCCGCACATTTTCTAAAAACTTCTACGTCTTTTTTTATTTTTGTAAAACTATAGCACCTGTGATAGGATTCGTCAATACCCCATGCCGTATTTTTTTCAGAATATTGCAAAAACATATAAAAAATCAGCAGATCTGAGCGCGCACGCCTCAAAATCGCATGCGCGGCACAGATCTGCTGTTCTCTTTTCCAAATATCTTTTATGACGCCTGGAACTGGCTGTTGTACAGATTGTAGTAGAAGCCTTTCTTCTCAAGAAGCTCCTCATGGCGTCCCTGCTCGATAATCTTTCCGTCTTTCATGACGAGGATCAGCGAAGCATTGCGGATCGTGGACAGACGGTGGGCAACGACGAAACTCGTTCTGCCCTGCATCAGCTTGTCAAACGCCTCCTGAACCTGCAGTTCGGTACGGGTATCGATGCTGGAGGTCGCCTCGTCGAGGATCAGCATCGGCGGCAGGCAGAGCATGACACGGGTGATACAGAGAAGCTGTTTCTGCCCCTGGCTGATGCTGTCTTCGCTGAGAACCGTGTCAAGTCCCTTCGGCAGACGCTTGATAAACTCCCAGCTGTGTGCCTCTTTGGCCGCATTGATGATCTCCTCTTCCGTCGCATCCGGCTTTCCGAAGCTGATGTTGTCGCGCACGGTTCCCTGTTTGATCCAGGTATCCTGCAGCACCATACCAAAGCAGCTGCGGAGCGCATGGCGGGACAGTTCGTCGATCGGCTTTCCGTCGATGCAGACCTTTCCGGCATCGACATCATAGAAGCGCATCAGCAGGTTGATAAACGTCGTCTTTCCGCATCCGGTCGGGCCGACAATGGCAACACGCATGCCCGGCTGTACGTCAAGATTAAAGTTCTCGATCAGTTTTTTCTCTTTGTCATAACTAAATGCTACATCATCGATCGTCACATTTCCCGTCACGGTATCGATCGTTCCGGCCGGGTCTGCACTCTCCTCTTTCTCTTCCAGAAGAGCAAAGATACGGCCTGCGCAGGCAAGCGCGTTCTGCATCTCAGTGATAACGGAACTGATATCATTGAACGGTTTCATATACTGGTTTGCGTACGACAGCAGAACGGAAAGTCCGCCGACGGTCAGCGCGCCGCCCGGGATCATGAAAGCTCCCACAAGGGCAACACCGGCATAGATCACGTTGTTGACAAAACGGGTGGACGGGTTCGTTAAGGAACTGTAGAACACGGCCTGCTGGCTGTATTTCTGCAGATCTTTGTTGATCTCTGCAAAACGCTCGGAAGCTTTTTCCTCATAGCCGAACGCTTTGACTACTTTCTGGTTTCCGATCATCTCATCGATGAGTGCGGTCTGTTTTCCTCTCGTCTCACTCTGTTTCTGGAACATTTTGAACGAGCGGCCGGAAATAAATTTTGCCACGAAGAAGCTGAGAGGTGTCAGGCAGATCACAAGAAGGGTGATCCATACGTTCTTCGAGAACATGAAAAACAGTGTCACAATAATGGTTACGATGCCGGAGAACAGCTGTGTAAAGCCAAGCAGAAGACCGTCCGATAAGATATCGGTATCTGCGATAACACGGCTTACGATGTCTCCGGAGCTGTGCTGATCCAGATAGGACAGCGGCAGCACCTGGATATGACGGATCGCCTGGGAACGAAGGTCGCGCACGATGCGGTACGTCATACGGTTGTTGATCAGGTTCATGATCCATGCGGAAAGTGCGGAAACGAGGGTAAAGAATACGATTCGTTTCAGATAGAACCACATCTCCGGGAAATTGACCTGGTGGGCTGCAACGACCTCATCGATCGCATCGCCGAACAGGATCGGAATATAAAGCTGTAAAATAACGGTAACCGCAGCCAGGACAATACTAAGGCCTAAGAAAATTTTATAATTTCCGATAAACGCCATCAGCTTTTTCATGACCTGCATGCCGCTTTTTCCGGACTTGTTTTCTGTCTTTTTCATGCGATCACCCCGCTTTCGTTGTTATAAGCTGCACGCTCTTCCGGGAACTGGGAGAAGTAAATCTCGCGGTAAACCTCGCAGGTTTTCATCAGCTCGTCGTGTGTGCCGTTTCCTTCGAGCGTACCATTTCCAAGAACGAGGATCTGGTCTGCCTGACGGATGCCGGCGATTCGCTGGGATACGAGGAAGGTTGTCGTGTTTCCTTCGAGATTGTGGACGGCTTTGCGGAGTTTTGCATCCGTTGCAAAGTCAAGCGCACTCGAGCTGTCGTCCAGAATCAGGATTTCCGGTTTTTTTACCAGCGCACGCGCAATAGAAAGACGCTGTTTCTGTCCGCCGGAGAGGTTCTTTCCGTTCTGCTCCAGCATAAAATCGAGCTGATCCTGTTTGCCTTCTACGACTTCTTTCGCCTGGGCTGTGGTGAGCGCCTCCCAGATTTCTGCATCGGTGGCGTCCTCTTTGCCCCACTTCATATTGTCGCGGATGCTGCCTTTAAAGAGCACTGCTCTCTGCTGAACAACACCGACTTTATTGCAGAGCTCTTCTTTCGTGTAATTCTTTACATTCTCGCCGTCTACCATGACGTCACCGCTGGTCGCATCGTAGAAACGGGAAATCAGGCTGACCAGCGTCGATTTTCCGCTTCCGGTACCGCCGATGATTCCGATGGTCTGTCCGCGTTTTGCGGTAAAGCTGATATCCGATAAGCTCTCTGCGCCGGCTCCTGCATAGGTGAAGCTGACATTTTTAAATGTAACAGCTGCATCGCCAGTTACTTTCTTTGCAGCGCCGCCTTTTGCCGGGTAGTTCATGGTTGTCGGAACCGCCAGTACGCCGGAGACACGCTCTGCACAGGCAACGGATTTGTTTAAGGTGATGATGAGCGATGCCAGTTTGATCAGCTCCACGATGATCTGCAGCATGTAGTTGTAAAGTGCGACAACCTGTCCCTGCTGCATACTGCCGATGTTAACCTGAAGGCCTGCCTGCCAGATCAGGACAACGGCTGCGATGTTGATGAGGACATAGGTCAGCGGATTTAACAGTGCGGAAATTTTTCCGACAAACTCGTTCAGACAAGTCAGCTCATCGTTGCTCTTTTCGAAATCGGCAACAGACTGCTCCTCACGGCAGAACGCACGGATGACACGGACACCGTTCAGATTTTCTCTTGTCATTCCGGTGACGCGGTCGAGTGCCGCCTGTACCTTTTTGAACAGCGGGATGCTGACCAGCATAATGCCGAATACGGCAACGAATAGGATCGGAATAGTAACCAGGAATACGATGGCACATTTTACGTTGACGGTAAATGCCATCACAACGGAACCGAATACGATAAACGGACTCCGCAGCAGCAGACGCAGACCCATGTTGATTCCGTTCTGCACCTGATTGATATCGTTGATCAGACGGGTGATCAGCGTATCGGTTCCAATGGTATCCAGCTCCGTAAAGGACAGAGCCTGAATGTGGTCAAAGACCGCCTGGCGAAGCTCGGTTGCACAGCCGACGCTCGCTTTTGCCGCGAAATACTGCGCGGTGAAGCTGCAGCAAAGTCCGACTGCCGCCATCAGAACGAGGATTCCAAAACGGCTGACGATGTACGGACGGTTATTGCCTGCGATACCCACATCGATGATCTGGGCAACAACCATCGGCACAAGAAGGTCGAATACGACTTCCAGAAGCTTGAACAAAGGAGCGATGATGCTCTCTTTTTTGTAGTGCTTCAAGTAGACTCCAAGACTTTTCATCTTCTTTTTCACTCTCCATTTCTTTGTTTCTTGACATTGACAGTATAATCTCATATGATTAATACGAATAGTATTGTTTTTATGGCTTAGTGATACAATTTTAATATCATAGATAATTTCACGAAAGGAAGTCTCTTATGGAACTGCGCCAGCTTGAATATTTCCGCGTCATCGCCGAAACCGAAAGCATTCACGAGGCCGCCCGCCGCCTCAATATGTCCCAGCCGCCGCTCAGTTATCAGTTAAAGCAGCTGGAAGCCGAACTGAATGTCACTTTATTTGAACGCACCCGCCAAGGCGTCCGCCTGACCGAAGCCGGAAAACTGCTGTACGACCGCTCCGCCAACCTGCTCGAGTACGTGAAATCGACGGAGCTTGAGGTCGCAAAGGTCGGCAAAAAGCGGGTTCTGCGCCTCGGCATCACACCGACCACCGTTGCGACGATCATGCCGTGCGTCTCGCTTTTTTCCCGCCGCAATCCCGATGTCAACTTCGAGGTGCACGACGGCATCACCTACACGCTGTACCGCTATCTGATGGACGGCATCATCGACATTTCCATCGCCCGCACGCCGCTGCGGCTCGACGATGTCGACTATAAAATTTTAAGCTCTGAACCTATGATTGCCGTTTCTTCAAAAGATATGCTTCCCGAGAAGAACGGATCGCTAAAGCTCTCGGATCTTTTGAATATTCCGCTCATCATCTACCGCCGGTATGAGGCGCTCATCATGGATGCGTTCCACTCGCGCGGCATGGAGCCCGATCTTTTCTGCGTCTGCGACGATCCCCGCGGCGCGATGCTCTGGGCAAAGGAAGGCCTTGCCACTGCCATTTTCCCGCAGTCCATGAGCTCTCTCTGCCAGGGACTCCGCATCCAGCCGCTCGCAGAAAGCGACCTGGAAACGCAGATCGCCGTGATCTGGAAAAAGGGGCGGAAACTCTCTCCGCTTCTGCAGGACTTTGTCGATGCCTGCATGGAGAGCATATTATAATAGAAGAAGTCCGCTGCGCCAGTCTCTTTTTCAGGGATCAGCGCAGCGGACTTCCTTTTTTTATTTCTCATTCTTTTTACTGCACAAACAGCAGCGCGATATTCAGCAGTGTCACAATCACCGCAATCGCAAACAGGGCAATTTTCAGCCGCAGACTGTTCGCGTATTTTCCCATGACTTTTTTCGAGGACGTCAGATAAATCTGCGTAAATACCGTAATCGGGAGCTGCATTCCAAGAAACATCTGTGAATAGAGAAGGCCCTGGAACGGGGAATCAATCAGAAGAATGACCGCTGCGGCCGGGATCATGGTAAGAAGGATTCCCCAGCGTGTCTCCTTACTCTTGATCTCATACGGCTTGTTAAAAATCCCCGAAAAAATCGTTCCGCCCGCCATTCCCGCGGTGATGCTCGATGAAATTCCGGCGAGCAGAAGCGCTGCTGCAAAAATCACCGATGCGGCATTTCCAAGGAGCGGTGTCAGCATCTTTCCCGCCGTTGCGAGATCATCCACCTGCTTTGCATTCTGTGGCTGGAAAAACGTTGCGGCCGCCATCAGGATCATTGCACTGTTGATGGCCCATCCGATGATCATGGAAAACAGGGTGTCTTTGAACTCATACTTTAACTGGCGCACAATCACCTCATCATCCTCAAGATTCCACTGGCGGCTCTGAATAATTTCCGAGTGGAGAAACAGGTTGTGCGGCATGACGACCGCACCGAGGACGCTTAAGATGACCGGCATTGAGTGCTCTGGAAACGACGGTTTTACCCAGCCGACAGCCGCCTGCGCCCAGTCGATATCGGCGATCCAGACTTCAAAGAGGAACGAAAAGCCGATCAGCGAGACAAACACAATGATCAGTTTTTCAATCCGTTTGTAAGCACTTGTAAACTCACAGATCAGAACCAGCACGAGAATCATCATGCTGCCGAGCTTAATCGGAATGCCGAACAGCATCTGGAGCGCAATCGCACCGCCGAGGATCTCCGCCATTGCGGTCGCCACCGCTGCCATCATCGCCGTCGCAAGAATCGTGTTTTTCAGCCACGCAGGCAGATAGAGGCTCGCCGCCTCCGAGAGGCACTTTCCCGTGGCAATGCCGAGATGCGCCGCATTGTGCTGCAGAAAAATCAGCATGATCGTGGACAGGGTAACCATCCACAGAAGCTCGTAGCCGTAACCCGATCCGGCGGCAATGTTGGATGCCCAGTTTCCCGGGTCGATAAAACCGACCGTGACAAAAAGTCCCGGACCGAGATAGCGGAGAAAATTCATGCCCGCCGTCTCTTTTCGTTTTCGATTTTGTTTCATATTCTTTCCTTTCTGACAATTTGATACGGAACCGGCCCATCCAGGATCGGCAGAAATCATTTTGTTGTGGTTTTGGTTGCTTTAGTTAGTTGTAACTAACTGCATTGTACATGGGATTTTTCAAAAAGTCAAATCCTGTTTTCTCTTTCTTGTGCTTCATCGTCCGCTGTGCTACAATAAAACTGCTTATTTTGAACTAAAAGGAGAATTTTTATCATGATACGACTTGCCGTCCCGGAGGATTTTACTTCGCTCATGTCAATCTATGCGTACGCCCGCTCTTTTATGCAGGAAACCGGAAATCCGAATCAGTGGGGAAACCATTTTCCGCCGGAGGAGCTGATTCACAACAGAATCCGTGACAAACAGCTTTTTGTCCTGGAAGAAAACGGCACGCTGCACGGCGCGTTTGCCTTCATCATCGGTGAGGATCCGACGTATCTGCAGATCGACGACGGCTCCTGGCTCTCCGATGCGCCGTATGGCACGATCCACCAGGTTGCCTCAGACGGAACAATCCACGGATTTTTCTCCCAGATCGTCGATTACTGCTGGACACAGATCCCGCACCTGCGCGTCGATACGCATACGGACAATCAAATCATGCAGCATCTGATCCAGAAAAACGGATTTGAACGGCGCGGCATCATCTACGTACTGAACCACTCTCCGCGGATTGCATTTGAGCGCGTAAAATAAAACACCAAACGAAAACACCGGATCGTCACCGCTTCGCAGACTTTTCAGCCGCGGAATCACCGTTGGATCCAGGTAATATAAGGATCCGACGACCTGTCCCATCATCCCCTTTTTCGATCTTTCGTGTGTCATTTTTTTACCAACCTTATATCTTCTTACCATCCAATATACACTTGCCCGTACCGAAATGCAAAGAAAATCCGCTTTTTCCCCTCTGTTTCTGCACATTCCTTTGTGCAGAATACAGATGCAGAAAAAACGGATTTTCTTTTGCATTTTTCTTTATGCGTGGATTCCTCTGTTCTCGTCTCCGGTCTCGTTTACGCCGAATTCGTAATCGTTGCCCGGCAGAATCATGTTCAGCAGGATTCCTGCGATGGCTGCAATGGCAAGTGCAGTCAGGGTGACGGTCGTTCCGCCGATCGTAAAGGAGAGACCGTTGCTGAAGCCCAGTCCACAGACAAAGATGACGCCCGCAATAATCAGGTTTCTTGATTTCGTCAGGTCTACCTTGTTCTCAACCACGTTGCGCACACCGATGGCAGAAATCATACCGTACAGCATGAAGCTGACGCCTCCGATGATGGAGGACGGCATGGTGCTGATGAGTGCCGATACCTTCGGAATGAAGCTGACGATAATCGCAAAGACTGCGGCAATACGGATGACTCTCGGGTCATGTACGCGGCTCAATTCCAGAACGCCGGTGTTCTCGCCGTACGTCGTGTTGGCCGGTCCGCCGATGAAACCTGCCATTGCGGTTGCAAGACCATCACCGAGCAGGGTTCTATGCAGGCCCGGATCAGAAAGGAAGTTCTCTCCTACGGTTGCAGAGATCGCCGACATATCGCCGACATGCTCCATCATAGTCGCGATCGCGATCGGTGCCATAATCATAATGCTGGTCAGATCGAATTTGCAGAGCTGCAGCGGCGGAAGTCCGACGATGCCTGCCTGTGCAACCGGCGCAAAGTTGATGATCACGGATCCGTCCGGATTTTTGATGCCGAGTGCATTCAGGACAACTGCCACAGCGTAGGCAATCACAACGCCCATCAGAATCGGAATGATTTTGAGCATTCCTTTTCCCCAGATGTTGAAAATGATGATGACTGCCAGCGCAACCAGTGCCAGGAACCAGTTCGTCGAAGCATTATTAATGGCGGAACCAGCAAGGCTGAGGCCAATGCAGATGATAACCGGACCTGTGACAACCGGCGGCAGGTAGCGCATCACGCGTTTGACGCCGACCATGCGGATGATCAAGGCAAAAATCAGGTACAGAAGACCTGCTACCACAATACCTCCGCAGGCATAGGCTGCCTTGTCGTTGACACTCATGCTGGCATATTTTCCGGTATTCAGGTTTGCAACAGCGGCGAAACCGCTTAAGAATGCAAACGAAGAACCAAGAAATGCCGGTACTTTAAATTTCGCGCACAGATGAAACAGCATGGTTCCAAAGCCGGCGCAGAACAGTGTGACGGATACGGTAAGACCGCGGGACGGCCCCTCGCCGCATGCGTCTACAAAGTAGCTGTTTACCAGAATCGGCACCAGAATGGTTGCACCGAACATGGCAAACATGTGCTGCAATCCGAGAATCAGCATTTTAGGAATACCGAGCTTTCTCGCATCGCGGATGACTCCATTAGACTCGTTCATACGTCTCTCCCTCTCTTTTGTTTTTCCTTCCCATTATAGGCGTTATATTCTGGAAACACAAGCGAAAGATTCCGTTCCGCACACTTTAATTTTCAAACGGGCGGACACGAAGGGTAACACCTAATTCATCGCAGATTTCCCGGCATTTCTGAATCTTTTCTTCCGGCATAACTTTCTCGACAACGGTCATCACAACATTCGGCACATACTGTTTTGCAAGTACTGCAAACTCCTTGATCGCCTCGTACGACTGGATGCCGAATTTCGACCGCGTGAGCTCCAGAAATTCCTTTTCATCCGGCGCGTTTAAGGAAATCGAGACGGTATCGAATCTTCCCTTTAATTCCGGGGTGACATCTCTTCCATAGATCAGGTTGGCAAGACCGATCGTATTCAGACGCACTTTCAGGTTCGGATACGTTTCTTTTAAGGAATCGATCACCCGACAGACATCCTCAAGCCGCTCAAGCGGTTCTCCGAAGCCGCAGAAGACCAGTTCATTGATCACGTTCAGATCGTACTGTGCGAACAGCTCCAGCATCGTCTCAACGGATGGCTCGCCCTCTTTTAACCACAGTGTATTTCCCTCCTGCTGCTGTTTCGTCTGGCGCAGACAGAACACACAGCTGCACGGGCATTTATTTGTCATGTTGACATAGACATTTTTTCCGGTAAGATCGCCGCTCTTTGCAAGGTCGAGATACCCTTCCTCGCCGACGGCTCCGGTTACAGTATATAAATACATTACGCTTCCTCCGTTAAGTCCTTCATAAACATTTCAAAGCAGAGTCCCCAGTAGCTTGGCACTTCGTTTTCTTCGCAGTAGCGGATGCATTTCGATACGTAATCCGCCGCCTTTTTCACCGACTCGTACAGGCTGTGGCCGTTCAGATACATGCCTGCGATAATTGCCGCAATGACATCTCCCGTACCGCTCCGGTCGCCGCCGATGCGGTCTACCATGACAATCTGGAAGTCTTCGCCTTTGTTATAGATAAAGTTGGCAATCTGCGTCTGGTTAAAGTGGATGCCCGTCACAACAATATGTTTCGGTCCCCGCTCCGCCAGTTTTCCGCACATCTCTTTCAGCTCCTCAATCGAAGCCCCGTTCTTCGGATACGGCGCATCGAGCAGTGTACAGAGTTCTGTCAGGTTCGGCGTGATGATATCCGCGTAGTGAACCAGTTCTTTCATCTTTTCGCACATCTCTTTCGTGTACGTCCGATACAGCTTCCCATAGTCTCCCATGACCGGATCGACGATGACAAAGTTGCGGTCCGTCTTAAAATGGCGGATAAAATCAAGCACGATATCCACCTGCTGTTCCGATCCTAAGAAGCCGGTCGAGATCGCATCGAAATCGAGCTTCAGCTCCTTATAGGTCTGAATGTAATCCTTCATCCGGTCAGTATAATCATCAAAGTAATACGTCGGAAACTGCGTGTGTGCTGAGAGAATTGCGGTCGGAACTGCCACCGCCTGAATCTTCATCGCCGACACGATTGGCGCCATCACAGCCGTCGAGCACCGGCCAAAGCCTGTCAGATCGTTAATCAGTGCTATCTTTTTCTGTTTTTCCATGTTGTTCTCCTCTTTTTTTCAGGATGCCTCCGCATCTGTTTTATGTCTATTTTTGCACACTCGCGTCTTATTTACAAGTTTTTTCCAGACAAAAAGAAAAGGGACTGTCGGGAAATAGACCGCCCCGTATGTAAAATGATCGGATAACTGAATTTTGTCTTTTTTCTGATTCATTTCTGCTCTCTCTTTAAAGTTTTTCCGTCTCCTCGCGCAGCGCTGCCGTCAGCTTTCTTGTCATCTCAAGATAGCTGTTCAGCTCTTCTGCCGAGAGTTTTCCATATGCACGGATCTCCGCCCCACGCAGCCGGTCCGTCGTATTTTTCTCCAGTTCCCGTCCGGCATCCGTCAGCAGAATCCTCTTTTTGTTCCGCGTTCCCGGGATGAGCTCGAGCTCCACAAGGCCTATATCACAGAAAATTCCGCCTGTGCCTTCCACGCCCTCGAACACGCCGCTTCCCACAACCGGGAATGCATCATAGTCCTGCAGTCTCTCCGTCTCTTCTACGGTCAGCCCCGCAAGCGCATTGTAGTGCACCGGCAGTGTCTCGCCGAACGGAACGTTGTTGTCCGCATCTTTCACGGCGTGGCGGTACGTCACGATTACGGTTCCGCCGGATCGAGCAGAATGCTCTGGCGCTGGATACGGAACGATGCCAGGGAATCGTAATCGTACACGATCGCCACCTCGTTCTTCACCGGAGCCTCCATCGCCTCTTCGTATTTTTTCATATCACGGAAGAAACTCTGTATGTCTTACCAGTCCCTGATCGTCAATGCCGAACGCATAGCTGTTGGATCTGGTCTGCAGCAGGAAAATATTTTCGGAATGATTGATCACAATACCCATTTTCGCTTTCCCCATTTCTCTATCTTGTATCTTTCCTTTTTTCAACAGTACAAATTTATCATATGTTAAAAGTCAAAATATTTTACTTTTTATTTTAGTAAAATTTACTACCTGTTTTTGTGAAAAATGCACAAAAAGAGGAATCTCCATCTATGCAGACTGGAAATGCCTCTTTTTTGTTCTCTTGTTTCCTTTTTTTCTTCAGCTCAGGAAGTTTTCAATAATGACGTTTTCCGCCTCCGCTTCCGTCATGCCGAGCGTTCTGAGTTTCAATAGCTGCTCATCATTGATCCGTCCGATCGCCGCCTCGTGGATGATTGCCGCATCCACATGCTTTGCCTGGATCTCCGGAATAGATCCGACCTGGGCGTGATCCATGATGATAGAATCGCACTGGATATGGGCGTGGCATTTGTTTTTGCCGACTGCCTTCGGATGGAAGACCTGTGAGGAATTGCCCTTTCCGACAGAACGTGAAATAATCTGTGCGGAAGAACCGCTTCCGTTCATACATACTTCAATATCCGACTCTGCCTTCTGGTCACCGTCTGTCATCAGACGTTCGAGCACGAACAGTTTGGAGTTTGCATCCATCACAACATTCGTCGTACGAATTGTTGAGTCAACGCCCTTAATCTGTACGGTATCCAGCGTAAAAACGGAATTTTCTCCGATTTCAATATTTGTCACCGGGTTCAGAATCCGCTGTCCCGTTCCATTTCCCTCGCCATAATGCTTTTCCTCGTAGCGCACGTTGGCATTTTTTCCTACATGGAACGTATGGATACCGTCGTGCCGGCTGTCGTTGCAGCCGCCGTTGTGAATACCGCAGCCCGCTACAATCGTAACATCGGCGCCGTCCGCAACGTAGAAATCATTGTAAACAAGATCCGTCATACCGGAAACGCTGACGACAACCGGGATAAATACTTTTTCGCCCTTCGTCTCGCCGTCGATCAAAATATCAATGCCCGGCTTATCCTCTTTTTTGCGGATTTTGATATGTTCACTGTCACCGTGGCAGAGCGGAATGCCGTTCTGACGGAGATTATACGCCCCTTTCTGCGCAAATCCTTCGCTGATCTGATTTAATACGCCCTGGGTTGTCTCATCTACCTGTACCATCAGCATGTGCCTCCTTCCTGACCGCACATCCGGCCTGTTTTCTGCTGGAACAGAGTCGGCAGTACATCTTCTTTTGTACCGTATTCTTTCACCTGTCCGTCCTCGATCACCATGATCTTGTCTGCCATCTGGATAATGCGTTCCTGATGGGAAATGAGGATCAGACATTCTTTCTTCTCTTTGTGGATTTCTTCAAACCGTTTGATCAGCATGGAAAAGCTCCACAGGTCAATGCCAGCCTCCGGCTCATCGAAAATGCTGACCTTATGCGGTTTTGCAAGAACCGTTGCGATCTCCAGACGCTTCATCTCTCCTCCCGAGAGCGTACCGTCCATCTGGCGGTTCAGGTAATCTGCAGAGCAGAGTCCGACGGCGGAGAGGAGTTTACAGCTCTCGGCTTCCGTCAGTTCTTTTCCGGCTGCCAGCGACAGCATTTTTTTCACCGTCATTCCTTTAAAACGCGGCGGCTGCTGGAATGCATAGCCGATGCCGGCGTTTGCACGGTGGTCAATATCATAACCGGTAATATTTTCCTCATCCAGGAAGATTTCTCCGCCATTGGCGTCCTCAATTCCTGCAAGCACTTTGGCCAGCGTTGATTTTCCGCCACCGTTCGGTCCGGTAATCACCAGCATTTCCCCGTCCTTTACCTCAAAACTGATGTGGTTGACGAGGCAGCGTTTTCTTCCCTCTTCGTTTACTTCAAAGGTAAGATTGTCTACTTTCAGCATATTTGCACCTCTTTTGTTTTCACTCTTTGCAGGGATAATCCCCCTTTCAAAAACTCTACTCCTTCTCCTAAAATCTGTCAATTATTTGTTGTGGTTTTGAGAGACTCTTTTGTTTTATGCAGTGATTTTTCCCGTAACATTTTCTTTTCCTGCATTCTTTTTCGTTTCTTCTGGATCGCATGCTGTGTTTGCGGTATAATGAGGGTAATATTTCATCGGGAGGTTATCGTATGCGTGTACTTATTACAGGAACCAGTTCTGGAATCGGGAAGGCGATTGCGGAGAAATTTTTAAAAGAAGGCTTTGACGTTACCGGATTTGACCGGAAGGAAGCTTCGATCAGACAGGAGTCGTATACTCATTTCTGCCTTGATATCCGCGCCAGAGAACAGTATCCGGCACTTGCGCCTTTTGATATTGTCATCAACAACGCCGGTGTGCAGAACGAGGATGATATTGATATCAATTTAAAGGGAACCATCGCAATCACGGAGGCGTACGGAATTCATGACAACATCCGCGCCATCCTCATGATCGGCTCGGCCAGCGGCCATACCGGAGCTGAATTTCCGGAATACACCGCAAGCAAGGGCGGCGTTCTCGCCTACACAAAAAATGTGGCACTCCGCATTGCACCGTATGGCGGAACGTGCAACAGCCTTGATTTCGGCGGCGTACTGACCGAGTTGAATCTGCCTGTCACAGAAGACCAAAAGCTCTGGGATCAGATCATGGAGCTGACGCCGCTGAAACGGTGGATGACCGTCGAGGAAGCAGCGGACTGGGCGTATTTTATGACCGTGACGAACCGGTTCTGCACGGGACAGAATATTCTGATTGACGGCCTTGAAGCGGGGAATGCACATTTTGTGTGGCCGGATGAATGATTTGTTGATTGCCTGCACAAACAAAAAAACAGGTTCCCTGCACGGAAGTTTTTTAAGCTTTTCCGCTGCCGGGCTGCCTGTTTCTTTTTATTTTTTTCGTTTTTTCTTACGCTTTCTCAAACACCAGAATTTTCTCTGCGAATTTGTGGACGATCGGCATCCACATCACCAGCTTGTAGATGGGATTCAGTGTTTCCATACCGCGGGCGATGTTGTCGTCTTTTACTTTTCGGAAACCGGCGGCAATGTTGCCCAGGTCGGCAAAGCTGTTCGCACCCCAGGTAAATGTCGCGCCTGTCGCCTGGATGGATTTTTCGATGTTTTCTTTCTTTACAAAGTGCGGGCACAGCGTTTCCATGCAGACGTAGGCATTGTCGAAGTGATCGCGGATGATGGCGAGCATCGTTCTGACCTCATCCGCTTTCATGTACATGGTCAGACCTTCGATGATGAAAAGTATTTTGCCCCGCACTTTTACCTGATCGGCCCATGCCGGATCGAGCACGGAACACGCAATCGTGGAAACGCGGCCGGATTCCTGATAGATCGAATCGCGTACCTCAATCGTCTCCGGCAGATCGAGATTGTACCAGGTAATTTTTCCATTATCCATGCGGTAAAAACGAGTGTCCAGACCACAGGCGATGTTGACGACGGTACAATCCGGGTTCTTTCGGATAAAGTCGCTGATCAGCTCATCAAACACAACACTCCGCGCTACGATTCCGCCGCTCATTGCTGTGTCCTTTTTCGCATTGCTGAAATCATAGTCGATGCGGTCAATCAGCTCTTCTGCTTTGGTGTCGCGGAACTTGTTTTTCGGATTTCTGCTGTGCATGGCGCGGGCGTAGAAGCACTGCAGCATCGTCTCGGCAGTTCCGTTCAGTTTTGGTTTTATTTTTTCATTGCTCATTCTGGGTGATCTCCCTTCTGTGTTTTATATTCTTCGATCCATTTCACCGGTTCCGTCCCGGTCTTATTTTATTTCGGATTTTCCACCTTGTCCCCCACGAACCAGTAATCACAGACCTCACCGCTGCCTGCCAGCGTATGGTCACGGTAGAGCTTCGCGTGCATCAGGGCTGCTGTCTTGTAATCAATGTCGCACATAATCGGCAGCACTTCCAGATAGCCCTCTTTTCGGGCGAAGGTATTCAGGGGACATTGGGTGAAGTGGTAATAAAAACCGTCCTGATGCTTCGTCTCATCAAAATGAAAATCCCACGAATACGCCTTATACTGCGGATGTGCTTCCAGCCAGGCGGCATCCTTATGCATCATCTTCGCAATCCGCGCCATGCCGCTCTTCTTATTCGCATTAATCATCAGGCCCATGGCTTTCAGAAGCGGGAAGGACATCATCTCCTCTGAGATTGTACGCAGTTCATCCACAGAAATCTGTCTGTCCGACGCATCCCAGAGCGCAAGAAAAATGAGGCCTTCATAGAGATTCGACACCATCGGGTTGTCCTTTCCGATATCATCGGCGCGGCGAAGCATGTCGCGGTAGATCTGGTTGGTCTTGCGGAGAAGCTCTGCGGTCTCCTCTTTTCCGTAGCGTTTTAGCAGACTTTTCTTTATTAAAGGAGTCAGCATGTTCCAATATTTGCTGGTGTATTCCATCATGGGCGGGTACCTCCATCTTACTTTTATTAGGATTCACTAACTGGCAGGTGTAAAATTGCCGCCTACAATGTTGAAAAATAGGCGGAATTTTACTTTTCATTATGAGGTTATTATATCACACTTTTTATTACTTTGTTTTAAAATCGCAAAAATTTCTTGACTATAATTCAGCCTTCCTTTATTATAGAAATTAAGAAATGGCCATCCTGCTCTCTGGTAAGCATGGATGGCCACTTCTTATAGCTATTTAATATTTTCGCCAGATCGGGTGATTGCGCTCACCTTCCGGCTGTCTTGTTAAGTATATTATATTGCAATCGTGTAATTTTGTCAAATCAAAATAGCGCCCCTGCTCTGGTAAAGTTAGGCGCTATTTTTAGTTAGAAGCTTTATCCGGCGGTCAGGTGTACACTGACCAACGGCTCTCTTGTCGAATATATTATATGACAGCATTTTCTTTTGGTCAACAGCCATTTTTCTTATATTTTCACCATTATTTCGACCCAAATCTCTCAAAAAGAAATTGAAATCCCCTCTTCTCCACCTTATAATATTTTCTATAAGGCACACATATGGGGAGATTTTTATGACGATCAGTATTCTTCTTGCGCAGCAGATCGCGCAGCTTTTTCTTATGATTTTTATGGGCTTTTTAATCGTAAAAGCCGGACTTTTAAAGGATGAGGACAGCAAAGTTCTGTCGAAAATTGTGCTGTACCTGATCATTCCCTGCGTGATTCTGAATGCGTTTCAGGTCGATTACACGCCGGAAACGGTGCGGGGGCTGCTGGTTGCGTTTGCGGCTTCGCTTCTGATGCAGGTTGTGCTTCTTTTTGCGGTTTCAGCTCTTGGACGGGTGTTTCATTTGGATGCGGTTGAGATAACTTCTGTTTACTACTCCAATTCCGGCAATCTGATTGTGCCGCTTGTGACGGCTGTTTTAGGAGCGGAATGGGTGCTTTACAGCTGTGTTTATATGAGCGTACAGCTTGTCTTTTTCTGGACGCACTGCAAAAAGGTGATCAGCCGTGAGGCTTCCTATGACTGGAAGAAGATTGTTCTGAACCTCAATATTATTTCTATTTTCGTCGAAATTCTTCTTTTTTTCACGGGCATCCGGCTTCCTGCGCTGGTCAACAATACGCTTCATTCTGTCGGAAGCATGGTTGGCCCTGCCAGTATGATTGTTACGGGTATGCTTTTTGCCGGCATGGACTTCCGTCAGATTTTTGCGAATAAACGGATTTACTTCGTGACCTTTCTCCGCCTGATCGCCGTTCCGCTGATGGCGCTTGTTCTCTTAAAACTCAGCCATCTCGCCGACCTTTCCGCTGACGGACCGACACTGATTCTGATCGTTTTTCTCGCCATCATCACGCCATCTGCTTCCACGGTTACCCAGATGTGCCAGGTATACGGCAACGATTCGCGCTATGCCAGTGCCATCAATGTTGTTACTACGCTGGCTTCTATTGTGACGATGCCGCTTATGGTAATGCTGCTTCAGATGGTACTCTAATCACAATTAACAGAAAAACGCTGTCCCGCTTCCCCTTCCAGAGAAGCATTGACAGCGTTTTCTATTACCCAATTAGTACCTTTTTCCCTTCAAACGCAAATCCATAATGCCGGATTCTTTCTTTTGGGATTCCCCGTTCTTTCAGTTCCGCGTCGTATTTCTTTATTTCAATCTGCGCCAGTGCTTTTTGTACCGTTTCCTGCAGCGTTTTTTCTTCCGTTTCTTTTACTTTAAATTCCAGAATCATAGCATCTCGATCCAAATTTCTGGGAATTAGAATCACATCGTATCTTCCATACCCACTTTCCCGATTGGAACGCACCTCATAAAGATCTCGCACTTCCACCAGCAGCCCAAGTACAAATCCATGATAAAACCGCTCTGGCTGGCTCCGCTCGGACGCATGTTTTCCAGCATCAAAATTACTAAATGTAGCAAGTGCAATATCATTCATATAGAGGTTCATCGCTTTTACATCCCCATTCAGCAATGCTTTGATAAATTCATTATAATTGGCAGATGCCGCTGCAAACCAGCTTTTGAACATATTCGAAAACATGCTCACAGTCTCCAGATTTGTGATGGAAAGAGAATACCACGGCTCCAGCGTCAGTCCTCTGTATTCAATCTCCTCCACTTTCAGATAACCGCTTGCCACCAACAGACTCCATACCGCACTTTCATCCTGTTCTAATTGTCCAAATATAATCTGCTCATCAAAATTAACTACAATTTGTTGTCTGTTGATCAGTTTTTCCAGTTCTTCCTTCATATTTACCGATGCTGACTGCAGGAGTTTGCTGATCAATCCATTGGAACTTGTAGCTGCCCAGTAGGGCCGCAGTTTTTTCTCTTTCAGATAATTTGTAATAGACCACGGATTGTAAATATCACGATGCGTGCCAAAGCAAAATCCGTCATACCATTGCTTTACCAGATCTTTCTTTTCCGGCATTCCAAATTGATCTAATGATTGAAATACCTCTTCTTCTGTAAAACCAAAACAGTCTGCATAGGCATCCGATGTTGTTGTAATAACCGTCAGATTATTAAGGTCCGAAAAAACAGATTCTTTGGAAATACGGGTAATTCCAGTCATCACAGCGCGTTCCAGATATGGATTTGTTTTGAATGTCGCATTGAAAAGGCTTCTCATAAATCCTACAAATTCATCCCAGTATCCATGAATATAGGCTTCCTGCATGGGCGTGTCATATTCATCCAGAAAGATCAAAACTTTTTTTCCATATAAAAGATTCAAATAACTGGAAAGATTTTTTAATGCATCCTGTGCTGTCACATCACTCATTTTTTCTGTAATTTCCAGCATCTGCTGTTTCTCATTTTGCGTAAAGCATTCTTCCTGCTCCAAATACCGATGTCGGCGATAAGCATCTACAATAATATTTTTTATCTTCTGCACTGCATCTTGATAGTTATTCTGTTTTACGTCCGCAAAGCTCAGAAAAATCACCGGATAAGTTCCCTGCAGTCTGCGGTATTTTTCCTGTTTCCAGATAGAAAGCCCTTCAAAGATGGTACCTTTTTCTGCATACTGTCTGGAAAAGAAACAATTCAGCATGCTCATATTCAATGTTTTGCCAAATCTTCTCGGACGTGTGATCAGCGTAATGTCATCTCCACTTTCCCACCATTGTCTGATAAAATCGGTTTTATCAACATAAAAATAATGATTTTCTCGAAGGGAAGCAAAATCCTGCTTTCCTATACTAATCGCTGAAGTCATATTTCATCTTTCCTTTCTGAGCGCAGACACACCAGCATTTTCTGTCTGATAATGAAATGTTCCACTGTTTTCTAATCGATAATCTTATCTTATAGTTTATCAAATTCCGAAAGAAATTAATAGACTTTTTCTTCTGCACAGCAAAAAAATGGCCGTCCCATTCCTCAGTGCAAGGATCAGACGGCCATTTTTCACTATCAGTTTCCAGTTTTATTTCTCATACAAAAACTCTTCTGGCAGTGTTACACCGAAATCCTTTGCCAGATGGCGGAATTCATCCGGTGTGATCGTCTGGCGTTTCGTTGGCTGCATAGAAAGTGTTTTTACCAGGATTTCTGCAGATTTTTCTGCGGTATGCATCAGACCGAAGGTCAGGTCAAAATCAAAGCCGGCGGCGAACATGCCGTGGTGTGCCCAGATAGCAAGATCATATTTCTTCATCAGCTCGCTCGTGGCAACGGCGATCTCTCTGCCTCCCGGAACCATCCACGGAACGACACCTATTCCGGACGGGAATACAACAGGACACTCGGTTGCCATCTCCCAGAGTTCGCGGGTAAATACTTTATCTTCCAGCGGCAGAACAAAGGTAAGCGCGATCACGTTGGTGGTATGTGCATGGTACACAACGCGGTATCTTTCGTCCTGAAGTTTTTTTACCTCCAGGTTCATCAGATGGCTCGGAAGCTCTGAGGTCGGACGTCCTCCGTTGACGAGACCCCAGACGATGCGGTAATTTTCACCTTTTTCATCCAGCTCAATCATACAGATGCTGTCTTCCGGTTTGATTGTGACATTTCGGAAATATTTTCCGCTTCCGGTTACCAGGAAATACTCTCCCGCAAGATTTGGAACGGCGGTTCCGATCGAATTCCACTCTCTGGCCTCAAAATTTTCTTTTACCTCTTCAACCTCTTCCGGTTTCACACGGTAAGAAAGGTTTCCGCCGTTTCTCTCATGCCATCCCTGCTCCCAGCCATCATTTGCCATACGGATAAAGCCTTTTACAAATTCTGCATCTAAAAATTTCATGTTTTTTCCCTCTTCTTTCTCTCTTTTCCTCTTCTTTTATCGATATTTACCGGCACACAACCTCTACCGGCACATCCAGGATTTTTGCAACTTTCAGAATCGTATCAATATGATGTCCGACAGCAGCTGCCATATGATGTGTTGGTCCCGCCTCACTCCATCTGTTGCAGAACTCTCTTGCCCCAATGGAGAAACGTGTTCTCATGTTTGTATCGCCAAAGGTAAAGATCGGACCATCCTCATTGACACCCTCTGCAGCAACAAATTTAAAATGACCGTCTTTATCCTGCGTAATTCCAAGATATGTAACATCTCCAACCGGCGGATAAAACTGCGTCAGATATCCGCCGCCCGTCTTGCCATGAAAAACATCAACGATTTTCATGGACGGTTTTTTCGCCTGCGAAATATCAGCATCTCCCGATCCAGAGTGGCCGATAATACAGATATCCTCATTGAAATCGATCGAATACATCTCAGAAAGCTGACCGGTTCCGGCGATTGTTTTCAGAATGCTCATTGCCATTGCAACTTTCATATCACCCTCTACGGCACAGGCTGTACCCTGTTTGATCAGCATGGAAAATGCCGGAATCAGCATGCTGTCCAGTTTTCCGGCAACCCCTTTGGCAAAGCCGTCATAATGGGATGCCACCATGCCAAGATCTTCTTTTTTTACCCATTCTTCAAAAGCAACGACATATTTTGCCATATCCCATACGGTCTCTACCGTTGCACCGCCCTCGATGTCAAAGGTATCCAGAATCTCCTCTGCCTTGGCGCGGATTGCGGCCTCATCTGTGACAGGATCCGCGATCGCCCACATTTTCTCCCAGTCGAACTGTTTCGTGTAAAGTCCCATCCGGTTGTAAAGATTGGTTTCATCGATATACAGATCCATCATTCCCGGATATGGTCTTCCGATCTGGGCAATATTGGTGTAGCGGAATCTTCTGCGTACCTGGGCTGCCCGGCACCACTCATCGATTTCCTTTGCCACGTAAGCATCTCCGCCTTCTACAACACCGGTGATGACGGCATGACGTTTGCCCGCACGCTCCAGATCGGCTACCATCTCGCCGACTGCACCACAGGCATACAGCTCACCGAGCCATTTTGGTGTATCGGTATTGGCATAATCCGGTGCTTTCCGTTTCTGCACATTCACAAGCACAACCGGCACATTCAGGTCACGGACTGCCGGGAGCATATTGTAGCTGGTCGCGTAGGTCAGAAGCTGTAAAATAACAAGATCTACATCCGCTGCACGAAACTTATCTCCTGCTTCCATCGATAATTCTTTCGTTGTAACGATTCCACCATCGATCATTTCAACGGTATCCGGAATCGTCTTTTTGAACGCATCATACTGTGTCTCAAATTCCGGAACCAGCGTCGGGAACTGCGGCAGATATGCACCCAGTGCGATTGCAAATACACCTACTTTTGCTTTTGTTTCAACTAACATGTTCTTTGCCTCTTTTAACCTTTCGTCTCATTTTTTATGGCTCATATTGTTTGATTTCGAAGGAATGGAAAATACAGTTTCTCGCATCTTTCAAATTGCTGCATTCTTTTCCGGTGATCATCTGTACCGCCAGATTTCCGATGGCAGTTGCCTCGGTCGGTCCCGCCAGCACGGTTCTTCCGGTCTTTTCTGCTGTCAGCCGGTTCAGATAACCGGCATTGGCGCCGCCGCCTACGACATGAATAGTTCGGTACCGGCAGCCTGTTTTTTCTTCCAGTTCTTTTAATGTCTTTGCATAGCATACTGCCAGGCTGTTATAGATCACTGCTGCAACCTCTGCAATTCCCTGCGGTATCTGCTGGCCACTTTCTTCACATGCCTTCTGTACCTCGGCTGTCATATGTTCCGGTGCAAGGAAACGATCGTCGTTTGCATCCACGATAGATGGGATGGTGCATTTCGATGCCATTTCGCAGATCGTTCCAAAGCTTAAATCTTCTGCGATTTCTTTTTTCACAGACTGGACCATCCACAGACCCATGATATTTTTCAGGAAACGGTATTTTCTGTTGTAGCCGCCCTCATTGGTAAAATTGTGCTGCATAGCTTCTGTTCCGCAATCGGCCTCTTTTAATTCTGTTCCCATCAGAGACCAGGTTCCGGAGCTGATGTAGAGTACATGTTCCTCATTGCTTGGCACAGCGACTACTGCGGAGCCTGTGTCGTGTGTTGCGGGAAGAACAATCTCACAGTCGAAGCCGACCTGCTCCTGAATTTCTTTTTTCAGACGACCAATCACAGTCCCCGGTTCACGGATCGGCAGGAAGATTTTCTCCGGGTATCCCAGTTTTTGAATCATCTCCCTGTTCCAGTCCCCGGTTTCCGGATTGACGAGCTGGGTCGTTGTTGCATTTGTGTATTCCTGCGCTTTCACGCCGGAAAGCAGGAAATTCAGGTAATCCGGAATCATCAGCAACGTCTCTGCTTTTTCCAGCTGTTCCGGCTTTTTCTTCTTCCACGCCATGAGCTGATAAATACTGTTAAAAATTTGTTTCTGAATACCGGTCGATGCATAGAGTTCTTCCTCCGGCACTGTGCGATAAACCTCATCATCCATTCCTTTCGTGCGGTCATCGCGATAAGCAACGGCATTTCCGATCCGCTGATCATCCTTGTCCAGAAGGACAAAATCAACTGCCCATGTATCAATTCCGACACTCACCGGGATCTTTCCAAGTTCTCTGCATTTTTTCATTCCGGCCAACACAGCTTCGAAGAGTGCCTCGATATCCCACACCTTCTCACCGTCCCGTTTCTGCATTCCATTCGGGAAACGGTAAACTTCCTCGAGAACCATTTTCCCATCTTCCATATGCCCGAGAATATGCCTTCCGCTGGATGCTCCTATATCAATTGCTAAATAATATCTTTTCATACCCTTCCTCCATTTTCTGTCTCTAATTATAGATAACTTTATGTGGTAAAAAAAGAACACGCTTTGTCTAAAAAAGTGTCCTTATTTGCACTATAACGATGTCATTGATCGTATCCATCTGCATCCGTTCGCTCTTCTTCTCCTTCAGCCGCGCCGGAGTTTTTGCTCCATGGGGTAATTCAAGAAACGTTTTCACAGGAAATTACGGTAAAAAAATTCCGCAGCACTTCTGTGATTGAGGTGCTGCGGAACTTTTTTACATTTTAGGCTGATATCTCATGTTGGATACATTATAAACTGTGATAAACGCTTTCGGATCAAGTTTGTTGATAAAATTCATCAGCTTCTGGTATTCGGTCTTGTCTACGATCGTGATGATTTCTTTGCGCTTCTGCATGTTATAGGCACCATAGGCTTCATAGATCGTAGCACCGCTGTGCAGCTCATGAAGAATAAATTCCCGAAGTTCTTCTTCCTTTGGAGTGATGATACATACCCGGCGTTTGATATTATGGTCAAAAATAAAATGATCCAGAACAATTCCGTTAAAATACGTTCCAAGAATACTCAAAACTACCGTTTTCTTGTCGTAAACGAGTGCTGCAGACAGAGCAACACACATACCAGACAGAGACATGGCTTTTCCAAGCTCCATATGAAGATATTTATTCATGATCTTTGCTACAATATCAAGTCCGCCGGAAGAAGCATTTCTGTTAAAAAGAATACTGAGTCCCACACTGACTACAAGTGTATAGCACAGAACATCCAGCTCCTGACTGTTTGTCATCGAACCAAAATCCGGGAAGATTTTTTCAAAAAGTCCAAGAAAAACAGGAAGCATGATACTGGTGTAGACGGTTTTTACACCAAATTCTCTTCCGCAGGTAAAAAAGCCGATGATCAGAAGTACTACGTTCAGAATCATGGTGATGGCGGAAAGGGGCAACGGTACAAAGTTGGAAAGTACGATACCAAGACCCGAAATACTGCTGACAGAAGTATGGCTTGGTACCAGAAAAAAATAGACTGCCGCTGCAATAATAGCAACAGCTGCTGTCAGGATCAGGATTTCCAACAGAATCTGAGTATCCTTCAATTGTTTTTTCATGTTAATTCTCCGTATCTTATTTTTTATGGATGGGAAGATCCCTTCTTTATATTAATGGCATTTTGAAGATATGTAAACCCTTTCCAGAAATCATTCCAACATATTTGTGTATCGTTGTTGCTTTTCCGTCAGCTTTCTGTAATGCATATCCTTTTTATTGCTTTTTTTCGTTCTATGCTACAATAATTTTGATACTTAATATTATCTTGTAACACAATCAGGAGAACATCATGAATGAAAAGGGACTGACCAACATTAGTCTCAAAAAATAAATAACTCAAAGGTTTACCAATATATTTACAGAAAGAAAAAGACCTCCAAGCAGCAGATCGTTCAGGAACTGCAGATGGGTTTATCCACAGTCAGCCAGAACCTCAACCTTCTGGAGCAGGAAGGTCTGATAGAAAAAAAAACGGCTTTTTGCATCCACCGGCGGAAGAAAAGCAAACGCCATTCAGATTGTATCCGATTTTAAAATTTCTATTGGTATCGGTATTTTAATTTCCTCCCATCCTGGCTGTGTCCTGCTTCCGTAAAATCAATCAGCAATTCTTCCAATGCCACGATGTCAACTTTTTCTTCCATTTTTCAGTTCTTCCACAATCTCGTTATAACGTTTTTTATTTAACCGGTAGAAAAATAATACAACCGCAGTCACAATCCACAGTACACCTGGAATCGTCGTAAATGCATGTTTCATAATTGAAAGTACAATTGCATTTTGTGTCTGATTTGCAATATAACCATATTTTCCAAGTAATCCTGCTAAAAGTGCTGTTCCAACTGCCATTCCGATTTTATTTCCAAGTGAAATAAATGCATACTGAAAACCATCATTTCTAAGTCCGGTTTTCCACTCACCATATTCCACACAGTCTGGAATAATTGCATAGATTGCGGTATTAAATCCAGAGAAAAAAAACTGTGTGAGACCAGATAATGCATAAAAAATAGCTGATGATTCTTTGGCATTGAAGAAAAACATAGACAACATGGAAATTCCTGTAAACAAAGCAAAGAGAGATGCTGTTCTTCCTTTATTATTCAGCTTGCGGAATAATGGTTGAAAACAGGCTGCCCCGATGATAGAAGGAATAATGATGCACATCGAATAAGTTGTGTAGTAGGAGGCATTTCCTTCCACATATGTAAAGTAGTACAGAATATCTGCGTTTCTACCATACAATGTAAATCCAAATAATATCTGTCCTGCCAATGCAAGAAGATATGGTCTGTTCTGCATAACTGCTTTCAACTGTATCTTTACAGAAATTTTTTCTTTTTCCGGAGTAATCACTGCCTCTTTCGTCTTCGCAAAGCAGAAGAAATGACAGGCTGTAAAAATACATCCATATATGACCGCAACCGTCAGATATCCTGTCTTTGCACTGTGACTGCCGAATTTGCTGAGCAGTGGAACTGTGATAATATTTAACACACCAATTGCAATCATCGCTGCAACCGAACGGGATGTATTTATTTTTGCACGTTCATCAATATCCTGTGTCATAGCACCACACAAGGTTCCATATGGAATATTCACACAGGTATACCCCAAAACCAGCAGACAATATGTAATTACCATATAAATGATCTTTCCATTCTGCGGCCAGTCGGGTCTTGCCCAGAATGTCATAACAAGAAGAATCGCTGTGATTGGTGCCGCTACTAACAGCCATGGACGGTACCGTCCCCATCTCGATTTTGTTTTATCTGTAAATCCCCCGACGATTGGATCATTGATTGCATCCCAGAATCTTGAAAAAAGCATAAGTGCTGACACAGCCGCCATACTGATTCCGAACACGTCTGTATAAAATATCATCAGAAAATTACTGACGAACATCCAGCTGAAATTACATCCAACATCACCAAACCCATATGCAATCTTACTGATCAGCGGTACTTTTCCATTTTTGTTTTCGCTTCCCATATGTCTCTCCTATTTTTATCAGAGTTTCTGACAGAACTCTATTCTTTCCTCATTTGGTCCCTTAATCATAAAATACTTCACACCATTTTCCCAAAATGGTAGTTCTTCGATTCCGTCTGTAATAATTGTGTATTTTTCATTGCAGATTTTCTGATACATACTTTCAATGTCTTCCACATCAAGTGCAACATGTTGGTATGCACCGTCTGACATTGCCGCCTGCCCATTTTCAAAAGTCTCTATACAATAATTTTTTATCTGTAAAAATGCCACTTTTTCCCCTGCTTTTTCATTATAAGACTGCATAATCACTTCAAATCCAAGACTCTTATAAAACTCAACTGTTTTCTGTAAATCGTTTGTCGGAAGCCCGACATGGGCAACTCCGACAATTCCATATTTATTTTCCATACGAACTCCTTACTTTTCACTGACGTTGATAATTACTTTCATCGTTGTCTCGCGGTTATCATCAATATACTGGTATGCCTTCAGATAATCTTTAAAAGCAAATGTCTTTGAGATGAGCGGTTTCAAATGAACTTTGCCCTCATTTACCAGTCTGATTCCATCTATGTAATCATCATGGCGGTACATCATCGTGCTCTTAATGTCAAGTTCGTGGTCATTTGCCACTGCAAGATCTACTTCTGCCATTCCTGCAAAAACAGCCACCAGTACGATCGTGCTTCCTTTTCTTGCATATTTAATTGCCTGTCCCATTGTGATATTGTTTCCGGCACAGTCGTAGATCACATCCGCCTTGTCCGGTCCAAATGCTTCGATCATCGCCTCACCGAAGTCTTTATTTTTGGTATTCACACACACATCAATTCCACATTCTTTTGCCTTCGCAAGTCTAAGATCACTGATATCTGTGATCATCACTTTCGCTGCTCCCATTCCTTTTGCTGTCTGTGCCACGAGATTTCCGATCGGTCCTGCTCCAAGGACTGCAATATTCATGCCAGCCACATCGCCCATCTGTTTTACACCATGAACTGCCACAGCAAGAGGTTCGATCATAGCTCCTTCTTCATAGGACATATCTTCCGGAATAGGTGTTACTTTAGATGCATCCACTGCAAAATACTCAGATGCTGTTCCTGTCGTCTGAAATCCCATTACTTTTAATTCCTCACAGAGATTATACTTTCCATGACGACATGGATAGCAATGTCCACAATATACCTGCGGCTCTATCGTCACCTTCTGTCCCACATGAAACTCGGTGATATTTTTTCCAAGTTCTGTAATCTCACCAGAAACCTCATGTCCCTGTGTTACCGGATATTTTGTAAACGGATGTTTTCCATGATAAACATGAATATCTGATCCACAAACACCAATATTCATAATCTTTACCAACACCTGATTTTCCTTTACCTCCGGAACCGGAATCTCTCTGAAAATAATTTCTCCTGGATTTGTCATTACCTGCTGTAACATAGTTGTTTCCTCCTTTTTTATATTGTTATGCGTTTTATAAAACGTTTTATTAAAGTAATTATATTATTGTCCTATAAACACAATTTGTCAATATGTTTTTTCATATTTTTATATATTTCATAATTTCAAAATATATTTTTTGTATATTTTTCACAATTAATATGCAAAAAAACGGAAAGGAAACCGTAGTTACTGTTTTCTTTCCGTTTTTTTACTATAATATCTTTTTCTAATTTTACACAACTTCTCGTTTTTCACACATATAAATCGGACATCGCATTCGCTTTGCAACTTGTCAGTGGGAGTTTTTAACTCCAACAGACTAAACATCCCCTTACCCAACGCTTAATTCCCTACGCACCAGATGCGGTGGACTGCTTATCTGCATTCAAAAAAATTACAATTCTACCATATGTTTTGTAAAAAAGTATTTCGCGGCTCCAACAGCCGACGCTTCTTTCTTATACGAACAATTTTTCAAGTATGAAACATCATGCTCAAAGCCATTATATGCCATCACTTTTTCTCCCAGTGGTATCATATAATCTGACAATACGCCTCCCACATCACCTCCTAGTATGATGTCCATATCATATGCCATCCGCAGATTTGATATCAAAACAGCAAGATGATCCAAATACTCATTCCATGTCTGCAAATTTTTTTCATCACCACTTTCAATTTTTTCCATAAATGCATCCAGTGACTGCCTGTTATCTTGTGTCAGTACACTTGCTGCACAATATGCATCTGCACATCCTGATTTACCACAATAACACTTTCTTCCACCGGGAACGAGTATCATGTGACCAAACTCCCCTGCTTTCTGGTTCTGCCCTCGAAACAGCTTTCCATCTATGCAGAATGCACCTCCTAAGGTGTGGTTCAAAGACAGATATATCGCATTTGGATACTTTTGCTTTTTTTCTGCAAGCATTGCAGCATTAGCATCGTTTTCAAAATATACTGGAATTTCCAACGCCTGCTCTAAAAAGCGCAGACTATAATTCTCTATACCTAAAGCATGGGATTTTAAAACGATCCGTTCTTTCTGATCAATAATTCCTGGAATCGCCACTCCAATCCCAAGTAGCGTGTCCTTCGCTAATTCGCCTTCAAGAAAATTTTTGACCTTTTGTGCCACCTCTGTACAATAGAATAATTCTGCCGTAAATTTTAAACGGATGCGATCTTTTTTTATAATCTCATCTCCAAGATTTACTAATACCATTTCTATATGATTCGCTGTAATCAAAATTCCCATTGCATGACAGTATGACTTATTAATCCCTATACTTTTTGCCTTTCGTCCACCGGTCGAAGCATATTCCCCAGTTTCTTCCAACACCATTTTTTCTAATAAGTCATTCACATTTGCTAACACAGTCGGCATACTCAAGTTTAACTCTTTTGCGATTTCCGCCTTGGATGTAACATGCTTGTTTAGCACATAATTAATTATTTTTTTTCTTGTTGTATTTTTTTTATCTTTATTTTCCGTTTTCTTACCCTCTTTTATTAAATATATTATAAAAGAATTATATGCTTTTTTATTCTTCTTGTAAAGTAATGTTTTATAATAAATCTCCGACAGAATTTATCTTATAAACAGCCAAAAGCTCCCGAAGGAGTTTTCCACGCTTTAGATCTACACCAATTCTTTTAGCACAAGTTCTTCTGCCATATTACGAATACCATTTACCAATCTGACCCATTCCATCTGATCACGAGCTTTCAACTCAGCACTGGTTGCATCCAACTTCTAAATCTAAGTCGATCTCTATCGTGTCATCTGGCTTTTGTTGGGACAAAAGAACTACCGTCTCACAGAACATATTTTATCGCAAGGCTTTTAAAAATGGAATAGATTTTACCAAACGACAGTTTTCAAAAAAACTTATAAGGGATTTTCCCCTTGAACCCATCATTTATGATATATGGTGGCGCTTTTCGCCCCCAAATAGTGAAAGTGGGGGCACTTTCTGCCCCCACTCAGGAAATGTTGCTAAAATACTGTTTAGATTTATCATACATACAAAATGGAAGTTATCTATTTCTCCTCTTCGTTAAGACCTAGTTCATTACATATTACTTGCTATCCCTGATACCTTATTCTTTCTACCAGCGTTTCCTTTTTCAGATTACTGCTTAAAACGCAGGAAAGTACAATCTGCAACAGACCGACCAAAAAAATCATAATAAAAATTGGTACGATTGGAACATGATAGATATTCATTCCAAATATTCCATTATGTTTTGCATAGAAAAAAAGTGCATAGCCGAGCGGCAGACCAATGATCAAAGCTACGCATATGGTCCCAACCGTAAACATCAGTCCCTGTAACTGCAGGCATAAATTTAATTGTTTATTTGTCATACCCACAGCCTGTAATATACCATATTCCTGCTTTTTTGTCGTAATATTCATGATCATGGTATTCGCCATATTCATAAACCCGATGAGTCCTACAATAGCCATAAACAGATAACAGCCAAGCTTCATCATGCTGCTTGCAAATTCGGCAGATTGTAACTGCGCATGATAAGTATCCATTTTTATATGCGAAGTATTAGAAATCAAAGTATTCAGACTTTGTTCTACAGATGCCACATCTTTTTTATCACAGTCCACCCACAGATAGCCATAGGCTGTTCCTCTCGGATTCATGGAACGGTATACACCTTCCGGAATGACAAGATAAGTGTCCGCGCTTACAAAGGATCCTGCAATCTTTCCCTGATAGGTATAGGTTTCACTTCCATTCTCAAAGTCAAATGCAATGGATTCACCCGGAGCATATCCATCTTGTTCCATCCACGTTGACCAGCCAAAGAAAATTTCACCATTCTTTACCGCCTGATCATAGTCCATAGAGCCAATGTCCCCGTCTTGGCGCATAAAATCAAAATCATTTTTACTCACAATATCAGCCGGAAATCTTGTTCCGTTCAGATTTACAGAGACAATCTCTCTCGTCATGACATCTGTTACTCCCGGAATGCTTTTGATTTCTTCAATCAGCGAATCATTCAATGGATCATCCGTCAGAATCGTATCCAGGTTATTCTCCGGATATCTTTCATCATACTCAGCAGAATAGTCAAGCTGCAGTTCAAATTGTCCATGATTAACGGAAAGACGTGCTTCATGCTCCGTGTCAATATTTCCCACATAATTAGAGATAATCACAAACAATACGCAAGAAAAACCCATTGTGAGGATAGTACCAATAGTTCTTTTGGGATTACCCGTTACATTTGCCATTGCCATAGAAAACACGGTGACATTTTTTCTGCCATTTCGTTTTCCTTTTTTGTGTGTTTCTGCATTTTCTAAATACCGTGTTGCTTCGATAGGTGAAATCCGTGAAACAATTTTCATTGGTTTACGCAGTGCCAAAGCAACGGTAAGAAATGATACGAAAATACAGAGAAGCATAACAGGCAGGGAAAACAGAGGCACCTGCTGATTTTGAACTCCCATAGAGCCAGTTCCGGTTGATACAAGGTTTCCCTGTTCTACCAGCCAGTTAAAACCGCATTTTGCAATCAGAAAACCAAGAATCAATCCAACTGGTATGGAAAAAATGGTCAAAAAAATGCCCTCTCTGAAGATCAGTTGTTTCATCTGCTTTTTTGTCGCTCCCAGAGCCTTGATTTTTCCATACTCCTGTATCTTGTTGACAATACCGACCTGAAAAATATTATAAATGACCACAACAGAGAAAAGTACAATTGCAAGAATCAGAATTCCACATACCGCAATCGTTTCATAACTCGGCTGCAAGACCCATTGCAAATAGAGATCATTGACTATAACGTTTTTTTCTTCGATTCCACAAGTTGCTGCAATCTGCTTTATAACCGGTTCAATATTATTCATAGATACATTTGCAGAATCGTTTAACGTAAAATAGATATTATACTGTCTGTCATTCTCTGCGACGTGCTCATCATAAAACTCCTGTGACCCGAAAGCAACATAAGATGCCTCGATGGTATACTCATCCCGATCATATAGGATTCCGCTGACAACAAACTCTTCCGGCTTATATTCTGACCGCATCCCTACACGGTAATCCAGTGTAACCGTATCTCCGACCTTTACATCATCATATCCCATTGCACGAAAAAAAGCTCTTCCGGCGGCAATTTCCTGCATTTTTTCCGGATACTTTCCTTCCTTTAACTCATATTCCTTATTATAGGGAAGCATTTTTCTTGCAGTCTCATCCATGCAGACAAACCCGCCATTTTCATTTCCTTTCAGGATGCCCTCCGTACACATGATGCCGATATCAGATATCTCAGCTCTGCGTTCCACTTCTTTTAATTGCGTACCATCTGCTGCGACAAACAGACCATAATTGCTTCCATATGAGCCTGCCGCCTGACTTTTCTGCAAACGTATCATTCCATTTCCCACAGTACTGATAATCACAAGCAGCATCGTAGTCAGACATATGGACATCATAATCAGTATACTTCTTGTCTTGTTCTTTTTGTCATTGCTATATGCAATCCTGCTTATTGTCTTCATCTGAAATCCACCACCTGTCCGTCCTCAATCACCAGAATACGGTCAGCGACCTGTGCAATTTCGTCATCATGGGTAATCATTACAATTGTCTGTCCATATTTTTTTGCTGTCATCTTAAGCAGAGCGATTACCTCATCACTGGTCTTAGAATCAAGATTTCCTGTCGGCTCATCTGCAAATATAATTTCCGGACGATTCACCAGTGCTCTTGCAATTGCTACTCTCTGCTGCTGTCCTCCGGATAACTGATTTGGCAGATTATAAATCCGGTTTTCAATCCCCAGAGTTGCAATAATATCATTTACATACGCTTCATCCACTTTTCTTCCATCCAGCCCCAGTGGCAGTACAATATTTTCCCAGACATTAACAGATGAAACCAGATTAAATGCCTGAAAAACAAATCCGATTTTTCTTCTGCGGAAAACAGCAAGGGCATCTTCCTTCATCCTGTATAAATCTTTCCCTGCTAAAGTAACACTGCCTTTTGTAGGGGTGTCTAGCCCTCCAAGCATATGAAGTAATGTACTTTTACCGGAACCTGACTTTCCAACAATTGCGACAAATTCTCCCTGCTCAATCTGAATGTCCACCTGATTGACCGCTTTGACCTGATTCTCACCTGCGCCATAAAACTTACAAAGCTGCTTGGTTTCTAATATCACACTCAATGTGCTACCTCCTTTTCAATTCTGTAAAACGTACCTTTTCAACACGCTTTCTTTGCCTGTTTATATATTTGGTCATTTTTCAACCTACATCCAAATTGTATCAGGATAATCTTTCATTTCACTTTCAAAAACGAGCAGAAGTCTTACAGAATTGTAAGATTTCTGCTCATTTAAAATTTAACTAACATATGGTAATTGAATCACAAACGTGCTTCCTTTTTTCTTTTTACCGGAGGTTACCGTAATCATACCTGCGTGCTTTTCGATAATTTCTCTCGATAGAAAAAGTCCGATTCCTGTACCACTCTTTTCCATGACCTCCCTGGAACTTCCTCTGTAAAATCGTTGAAAAATTTTGTGATACTCATTCTGCGGAATACCAATTCCCTGATCCTCAATTTCCATTCTTACAAGATCGTTTCTTTTTTGTAACCGGATAAATATTTTTGAACCACCCGGACTGTACTTGACCGCATTATCCAGAACGTTGATCACAGCTTCGCCAAGCCACCTTTTATCCTGCATAATCGTGCATGTTTCCAGCTCTTTTTCATAGTCAAAAACGAATTCAATTTCTTTCTCATCCGCTTTTGGATATGTACGATTCACAGCAGATATGACAGTATCTATAAGTGGAAGTTTTTTCTTATTCATCTGAATCAGTCCAGTTTCCATCTTGGATATTTCAAGAAGCGACTGCAATAATGTCTCCAGTCCATCCAGAGCACTCCGACAACGAATACGAAACTCCTCCTGTTCTGTGACACTTAAGTCA
The DNA here is from genome assembly GCF_003480905.1 of Blautia sp. AM28-27. Classification (NCBI taxonomy): domain Bacteria; kingdom Bacillati; phylum Bacillota; class Clostridia; order Lachnospirales; family Lachnospiraceae; genus Blautia; species Blautia sp. AM28-27. The sequence continues at coordinate 228,409 of NZ_QUJK01000001.1, read as the reverse complement.
TTCTGCATCAGCACACTAAAACATATATCCAAAGCTGCAACCGGTGTCTTTAACTGGTGAGAGATATCAGAAACCATTTCTTTCGTGCTCTCTTTTTCTTCCCGTGCTTCTTCCTTTAGCAACTGAATATGATGTCCGATTGCTTCAAGCTGGTCATTCAATTTTTCCAGTTCAGCGTGATTTTCCGTTTTCAGTAAATCATTAAATTTATTTTCACGGAATCTGATCAGAATTTCTTCTAACTGGTCTAAAATTTTCTGATGACACGCATCTTCTGTCTTCTTCCAATAAAATAAAATAATCAAAAGAAGCACGCATATCACAGTGCTTACAGCACCGGTCACCATAACCTGATGCCGGAATTGCGAATAAAACACATTCCCTTTATTTCCCCAGTATCCATATTGCTCCAATAATCGCCTTCCCTGTTCGTTAGTTTCAATATCCTTATCCTTAAGCAATTCCGAAACAGCATCCAGCCCGGAAAATTCTTCCTTTGCAGCAATCTCTGTCATAAGATTCATTTTATATTTGTAATCTTCATAAAACACATACGTGGTAAAGCAATTTAATATTGCAAACAATACTATGACAGGTAATACCAAGGAGAGCACTACTGTAATCTTCTTGCGATATCTCTTTGTCACTGCCTTACCTCCTGATTCCATATATACCCAAGACCTCTGATATTCTTGATATAGACCGGTGCAGCCGGATTGTCTTCGATTTTCTCACGGAGTCTTCTGATATTGACAGCGATTGTATTTTCATCCACAAAATCCCCTTCCAGATCAAACACATTTTCCAATATTTGTGTTTTTGAAAGAATCTGTTTCGGATTCTGAAGAAAAAAAGTCAGCATTTTCAACTCCGTTTTTGTCAGACTGATTTCACGACTCTTTATCAGGACTTTCATTTCTCCTGCGATAAATACGATATCTCCCGAAATCATCTTTCCGGCTTCCGTTTTCTCCTGTCTGCGGCGGAAATGTGCTTCTATTTTCAAAAGAAGTACCGAAAGACTAAACGGCTTTGTAATATAATCATCTGCCCCTGCTTCATATCCCATGACCTGATCCATCTCCTGATCTAGTGCTGTAAGACAAATAATGTATGTATTATAATTGCATCTCATCCACCTTACAAATTCCAGTCCATTCCCATCCGGAAGATTCACATCACAAATGGTAACATCCACATTATGATCACTTGCAATTCTTTTCGCTTTTTTCACTGATTCTGCTGAAAAAACCTCATATCCGGATTTTTTCAGTGAAAATGTAATTCCACGATTTAAATTTTCATCATCTTCAACCACGAGTATACCTGGCATAGCATCTGCACCTCTCTTTATTAACTATTCATCTTAAAATGCTTCAATGCCTCCACAATTGCACTCTCTTTATCTTCTGGACACTGCGGTTGCCTGCTATCTTCATTTTTAGGTAAATTAGGACTTGGAACAAGTTCCAAGTCTGTCGCGGCAGTCGTCGAATTGCCCTGCAAGCAGTCCATTCTCCTCGTTGCAACGCGCAAATTCTTTCCAACCTCAATTCCGCATTTTCTCTTTACCTGTGAGATATACAGATTGGAAACCTTCATGCCGGCATTATGTTCAGCCACATACTTCTTTATCTCATCATATGTAGCCTTAGTCTCTGCAGATGTTATATCCACATTATCAAGTTCAATCGTGACATTAATGTAATCATCCGGCTTTTGTTTCAGTTGGGACAAAAGAACAACCGTCTCGACATGGCACGATACGTCCAGATTGATGTCAGTTTTCGGGAACCGATCCAGACTAATATAGAGTGTTACAAAATATCTCCGTTTGTTTGCGGAAACATATCAACAAATTCTGTAGAAAAAAAGTATTAATACAACTCGCTATCCATATCACAGTCTGAACCTCGCCTGTTCACGGAAAAAGTTCAACTTTTTTATTCGTTTCTACTATTATAGTGATTCCAACATAAAAGTCAAATTTTGCGTGAAACCGCCATCGCCTCAACCTTGTCCGTTCTTCCTACAAAGAACAGGTCAACAGCTATTTTTCGCCACGACTAATACCCCAACTCCCATGCACTCGATCTTGGCAAGTTGAAATTTTAATGGCGATGCTGCTACTTCTTCGCATTCTCTTCCAATTCCAGCATGTACTTATCAAAATCAGATATAAATAATCTGTCCTGAATAACACGATATTTTTCAAATTCAGTCTCGGCTTTAGCCTTGGCGATCTCTTCCGTAATTTTTCCTGCATCCTGAAGAACCTCTCTGTCATCAGCCATCAGGAATAGATCCAGTCGCTTTGACCAATCCTCCATCGTCATTGGAATATGACGTTCTGCACGGTCCTCTGCTAAATCCAGATAAGCAGATACAATACGCTCCAGTGAACGCATTTCCTGCTCACTCAAATAATTCTTCGCAACGCTCACATCACTTTTTACTATCTTACCTTCCAGCGTTGCTGCCCACGTGGTCAGCCCCATATGTGGCTTATCAGCATCTGCTCGCTCGTAAATCAACTCTGCTGCCGTATGACCGTGAACTGCATAATGCATCTTGTTCTGCACTTTTGCAAAGAACTGCTTTGTCGTTTTTGCTGTGCGGTCATAATCAAGAGCTGTTGCATAAATGTCCGTTATCTTTTGATAGAATCTACGCTCAGACAAACGAATCTCACGAATCTGCTCAAGCAGGCGGTCAAAATATTCTGTTGTGAGAACTGAACCACCATTTTTCAGACGCTCGTCATCAATAACCCAGCCTTTGATGGTGTAGTCCTTTACGATGCCATTTGCCCACTTACGAAATTGCACCGCTCGCTCATTGTTTACCTTGAATCCAACAGCAATAATCATTTGAAGATTATAATGTTTCGTATCACGAGTGACCTGGCGTGAACCTTCGGTTTGAACTATCCGGAATTTCCGGATAGTTGCTTCTTCCTCAAGTTCTGAGTCGGAATAAATCTTCTTAATATGCTCATTGATTGTACGAACATCCACATCATACAGTGTGGCCATCATCCTCTGTGCCAGCCATATATTCTCATCCTCATAGCGCATTTCAATACTGTCTTGCTGATCACCGATAGATGCAACATAAGTCAGATATTCCGCTGCGCTGGAACGAATGGATATTTCATCTTTTTTCTTTTTCAAATAAGAGGCCTCCTTCTGGTTATTTCTCATCCATATTAAAACGTCTTTACTATAACAGTTATATCGATTGAATCATAATCTTTAATACATTAAAATGCTCAAAAAAGATTTTTCATCAAGTTTTTCTCAAAATAAAATTTCATTTTAATGTCTTATCATTCAATAATAACTCACTAATTGTTCAAAAGATACTACTATGCCTATCTGTTTTAATAATTCCCTTCTTTGAACATACAACTCATACCTGCCTTAACGCTGTTACTTCCCTATAAACCACTTGTATGATTAAATTATCGCATAATAATCGCAATACCCACGAACTCCATCTTCCCAACATTGTTTTAATGATTTTACTGACTGTTTAATATATTCATGATCAGAAGCTGCACGAGGTCCAGTGTATCCATTTCCTGCGTCCCAACTTTCCCATCTAAATTTTACATCCTCAATCTCTTCTGCTCCTGTTATTGTTGAAATATATACATCTCCAGACCAGCCAACTCTTAATTGATGTGATATACAATCATTTGCATTAGCAATCATATCTTTATATATTGATTCTGTGATATCCTTAATATTTACTATTTTACATTCCTTATAATTAAAACAATTATTCAATTCTATTTCTGATATATCTCCTTTTGAGAAAAAAACAGGCATAAAATGTGATGGTAAGTCATTTTTAAACGAAACCGTATATAAATAACACTGATCCCTATCAGAAGATACCTTTCTCAGTATATCTCCCCTTGAGCTTATTAACGTAAGTTCAATTTTTCCCCTTAATTGTTCGCTCAAAAATTCTATCGTCTGGGTTCTATTTTCAAAACTTCTTACCTTCGTACCTTCAGACTCTAATCTACTTATCAATTCATCATTATACTGACCTATGTCTTTCGAAAACGCAATTATGCATTTTTTACTATTCCTCATAATGCTACGCTCAACAATTTTCTGAAATTTAGTAACAGAAAATTGTTTATACAAGATATCCTGATCAATCTGTAAGGCAATAAGTCTATCAAACAAACTATCTCCATCAATTATAATATCTACTCCATTTTTCATTCCTAAAATATTATTAGAAACCAGTTCTGAAACTTCCTGTAAATTTTTTTCTATTAAGCTTCTATCTAATATTCGAATACATCTTGCTTCAATTTTCCATTCCCATTTTTGGTATCTCTTTACTATATTCCCTAGTTCTAAACCTTCTTCAAGAATTTCTTTACATACTAAATATGTATTTTCATCCAAATAAGAAAACACTTCATCTAATTTGCCTAATATATTTTCTATTTCATCCACATGATTATCTACTGTATAATGAGTTTGCTTTAATTGACTAGCCATTTCTAAAATCATGTGTACAACAGTTTTTAGTTCAAAAATATTCTTTTTAACTTCAAGCGAAATTATTGGTTTTGAATCTCCCACAGCAATTTCTCTTTGGATTACATTCCAAACCTGCTCCATATGAACTGCATCATAATGAGCACACCACTCACCTATGTCTAAAATATCCCAAATATTATTCTCTGAGCAATCTAATGTGCTATATTTTGAAAAATCAACGGCATAACTTTTTTGCTTTCTTCCTAAAATCAAAAAATATATTTCGTTAAACTCATTATCGACTTTATTGTCAACTATTGTATCTAATGAATCTATTATTTTCTTACTCGTTTTAGTAGATGTTATCTGAACACCAATATGTCTTTTTTTATCTCCCAAATCAATTCCAGGAAAACCATTTACATCTTCATTTAGGTTTACTAAATTCCACCCCATACACACATTCAATAAATCTTTAATAAAGTCTTCTGAAAATACATTATCATCTAATAAATTATTCTTTGCCTTTGTTTCTATTTCATCAATAAAAATTGACAATGCATGAACGATTTTATCATAAATATCCTTTTTTTTAATCATTTATCCATCCCTCCAATGCGAATCTATTTTCAATAGTATAGTAGAAAGTGCCATTAAACACCAAAACAATTATACCAAAATAAAAAGATATTTTTAATATATTTTTGATTTTTTGAATTCTCAAGGCTTAAAAATTATCGCAATACATATATTGTGTATAATTTTACCTCAACCTGTTCATTTTCTACCCATACATCATCCAGCAACAGACAATGTGCCAATACCTTTACATTCTCCATATCTATAAGCCGATTAACCACCTCATCCCCTTTGTTCGGTGCTTTGGCTGAACATACAGCAAAATCCCGCCTAGCTTCCCTGCAATACTTATATAATCCCAAAATATACTTGTTTGACATGATAAATCCAAACGCTTCATTCTTCTGATACGTCATTTTATGTTTATCCCATTCATCCTCTGGCAAAGAAAAGTAACATCTTGCCGTCTCGACATAGCAATCCCCTTGATAAGTCGGCTGTAACTTTTTCTCCTGCCACAGCATCTGCTGATAGATTTTCTCCCTGTCAAAAACACTTCTTGCCCTTGTAAAATCCGATGTTTTCCCTCTCATAAACGTATAGACATTATTGATTACGGTCTTGCCCGCCAATGCCTTATATCCCCCCCACTCTATGGAGATACTGCAATACCTCTGTCAATTTCTCTTTTGATGCGATCTCCTGATAACAGTCTGCATCCAGTTCAATCCGTTCAAATTGAAGCGGTGTACTGCCTTTCTTAATTTCCCGCTCCATAATCCGTTTCGTATCACGCATTGATTCCATCTTTTTTTCCTTTCCACTTCTGGACGTTGTGACCAGAAGTTATAAAGAGGGCAGATACAAAATCCACAATCTCATATCTGCCCTGCATTTCAGCAAATGAACTATCTCCTTGCATATTCCAGTATAATATTTATTATTTCTTTGATGATCGCAGCTATTTTTATGGCAAGGACAACCACACCAACGACTCCGCCTATAATGGCATGTGCCGTTGCAATACAGGTTTAATGCCATTCGCACCACCTTCATACTGCCACTGGTCTGCCAGCCTTCATGCAGACACTCAGTTTTTACACATCACGTCTTAAAATCATAGATGCTATCAACATTTCTTCTCGTATCATCGCTGATACCAAGGCAATAGCAAAGTGCCTTGTGGTACACATCCTGATAGCGTACCTCTTTTAATTTTTCATAGTAGAATTTTTCATGTGCTTCGCTGATAAAATTGATTGTCTGTTCCTTTTTGTTTTCTGCTCCTAACGCTGTGTTGTTCATAGTGAACCCCCTTTTAAATTGAATTGAAAAAGGCACTCCTAATGGAATGCCCTAATATAAAAAATAGGGACACTCTTTTGAAGTAAACCTCTTTGTATGTGCCGTCTTTATTTGTCCAAGCGTGTTTGTTCGTATACATTGAACTTCCACAAAGGGGACACTTTAATATCCCCGTCAAAAGGTGTGACCTATCCTTACCGATTTTGGATGGCTGTTTAATTCCTGTTGCCATACGCTTTGCGTGAACCTTTTGCCACAATTCCTCGCTGATAATTCCTTCATAAGTGGCATAGGACAGTAAATCAATGGCGGCTTCAAATAAATGCACGGTATCCGTCGGCTCTCTCGCCAGAAGTCGGAACGAATACCGCTTATCGCTGCCCGATGCGTCCTGCTTAAAAGTGCTACCGAGAGTGCTTCGCAGGGCAGCATATTTCGGTGTTCCACTTTCATCTTTGCCGATAAAAACAGCATTGTGATAATCGGCACTCTCATAAAGCGTACCGTCTGAGATACACTCCTGTATGAGCTGATAGTCAATACCACGCCCGAAAAGATACTGTATCACTCTGTTACAATCCTTATTTTTTGGCGGCAGGAGCAGAACTTTCGGTTTATCTTTCTTGGGAGCAGGGGGTGGCTTCCAGTCCGCCATCGTCTGTCCCGTGAGAATTTCCACGGCTTCCACAAAGTCATATTCCTTGACTTTGATAAGATAATCGAGGGCAGAATAGCCGCCGAAACCTCTCGACCACCAATACCATTTACCGTTGGAAATCTTTAAGCTGTCGTGTTCTGCGGTACAGTACACATTGCTTGTGCCTTTGACCTTAACAAGATTGCTCGGCTCAAACTCCCGCAGATAGGATAACAGGTCAATCTGCACATAGGGTTGCTTAGTAAGCGCCAAATAATAATGCGGTTAGATACAAGATTACTCCAGCCCTTTACGAGTTGGAGTAATTCACTATAATTCACATGCGATTTTTGATAGATTGGAGTTTTTCACTCCAAGGTGCCAGTTCCGCCAGCTGTTCATCGGTCATATTTTTACTCGGTCGGTTCTCCAGCAGAAATTTAAGATATCCGTAGATGTTCAGCCCATGTGCTTTGGCCATCTCAACCATTGTGTAGACTACTGCGCTGGCATTCGCTCCGTCCACGGAACTGCTGAACAGCCAGTTTTTTCGCCCCACTGCGAACGGACGGATCGCATTCTCACTGAGATTATTGGTAAAGCTGCACCGCCCGTCTTCCAGATAGGTTTCCGCTATATCACGCCGGTTGAGAACATAATTCACGGCTTTATCCAGCCGGGTATTCCGGACGGGCTTTTGCTGGTCAAGCCACGACCAGAAAGCCTCCAGAACAGGTTTTTCCTTCTCGAGACGCAGTTGTTTCCGCTTTTCATAATTACCGGGATACTTTTTGTTAATGGAGTCTTCCATGGCAAACAACCGATTGCAGTACTGGACTCCCTGTACTGCAGGCTGGCTGTAGTCATACTGCTTCCCTTTGGGAACAGCGTCGATAAAGTATCGGCGGATATGTGCCCAACAGGAGCAGCGCCTGATCCCAGGCAGACTGTTATAACCCTGATAGCCGTCCGTTTCCAGATATCCGCTGTAGCCTTCCAGAAACTCCTTTGCATGGCTGCCGCTCCTGGTCGGGGAATAGCCATACAGGATGATCTCCGCAAGTCCGTCCTCACCGCTTCGGAACAGCCACATGAATGACTGGGTCTGTGCCCTGCGTCCTTCCTCTTTCAATACCTGGACCCGCGTCTCATCTGCCATCGCAAAACTACGTTTCAGCAGCTCCCGATGAAAGTAATCGTACATTGGCTGAAAATAGTTCTTTGAACAGTAGATGATCCAGTTTGCAAGGGTCGTCCGGCTGATCTGCACCCCATACTGCTTCCAGTCCTTTTCCTGCCGGTAAAGTGGAAGCCCGTTGGCATACTTCTGGTACATAGTCCATGCAGCTGCAGATGCTGATGCAGGTCCTTTTCCAAGCAGAGCTGGCGGAACCTGAGACTTTACGATCACAGGCTTTTCTGTATCGCCGAGTCCTTCCTTGCAGGAGGGGCATCCATAGCTCTGGCTGTAGTATTCGATCACTTTACAGGTGGCAGGAATGAATTCCAGTTCCCGGCGGACATATTCCTCGCCGATCAGGACCATCTGCGTACCACATACCGGACAGATCTGATCCTCTTCCGGAAGTGGGACCACTACTTTTTCAACTTTCAGGCCTTTGAAGAGTTCCTCATGTGCTGCCTTCTTTTTACGGGTATGCTCCCGGATTACCGTTTCGCCTTCCAACAGGGATGGATCCTGTTCCACTTCTGCTTCATCGAAGAGATTCTGCTGTCCCGGAATATCATCAGATCTTCTCTCGCTGGAGGGACCAAAGAGTTTTTTTGTCAGATAATCTACCTGTTCCTGAAGAGCTTTCTCATGACTGGTTTTTTCGTCAATAATAAGACGGAGAGCTTTGATCAGTTCCGTCTGCTCCGCTATCATTGTTTTCCGTTGTGATACGGTATCTTTCAGCTCTCGAAGCTGGATATCTTTTGCACTGGAAGCCATCGTTTCTCTCCTCGGATTTGATTCCTTTATTATACCAGAAAGGGGGCTTTTACTAAAGGAAAACAACGCCTGAAAAATGCCGGATTTACAAGGGATTTCCGGATTTTTCTATGCAGGATTTCTGCCAGGATCCACGCGCTTTTTATTCTGCTTTGAGGGCTTTTGGCTGGTCAATATCAATCCCGGACATCAGCCAGTCAAACTCCCGCCAGGAAAGATTCCGGACCTCTGACTGCTTTCTGGGCCATTGATAACCGCCGCGGACAGACAATCGCTTATAGATCAGAACGAAGCCATCCGGTTCGCGGAACAAGGCTTTGATCCTGTCCCGTCTTCTTCCACAGAAAAGGAAGAGAGCACTGGACGACGGATCCATCTTAAGCTGGTCTTCGATAACGGTGCAGAGTCCGTCAATAGATTTCCTCATATCCGTGTAGCCACAGACAATGTAGATCTTCTCAAGTCCGGAAACATCACCTAACATGAAAATTCCTGAAGCATGCGAAAAGTCCTGGTGAGCAGAACAGGATCCGCATCATTGCTGATGCGGACTGTGATATCCTTCATAGAAACTTCAATCGTATGTGGATTGTCAAGGTTCGAATTTAGCATCTGCGATGCGGTATGCTGTTCCGGAATGTGATCCGGAACAATGTCAATGGGAACCACGTCCTGTTTGGGGCGTGGAACCTCAAGATGACCATAATTCGCCGCTTGGATCTGATCCGCTGCTGTTTTCCGACAACGGCTGACCCAGTTGTAAAAGGTGCTTACTGCAATGTCGTTTTCACGACACCAGTCAGCATCTGTCATGCCGCTCTGACGGCATTCATTGATAAGTCTGATCTGTTCCACCATCGGAACGCGGGTCTTGCGAGTACCTGCCATAACCTATCCTCCATAATTGTAGTGAAATAATCTAAGTATCTATCAGCTGCAATTATAGGGGAAATCTAAGGATTTGAAAATCCGCAGGAATACTTGGCGCTTACAGCTGAAGCGGAAACGCGTTCAGTTACATCCGGAAAGACTGATCAGCTCTTAGCGGAATGCGTGGTCAGATGAGCCGGAATTTGCAATAAGAGCACTGAACCTGTGAACATAATTCACGGATGTTCAGTGCTCTTATTCTTTTTTAGTATGTTTTTTTAATTATGGCGGCATTGCCGCCAAATTTGCGTGAACATCATGTCGTAAACCGCTTATTTACGGCAAAGTTTACAGATTGTTTCTACATGGCTCGATTGTTCCGATTTGATGTCTGCCTTGATTTATTGTACCGAAGTATACGGGAATAAATCAAGGGGTTTTACTGTTAAAGGGAACATATCGAAGAAAGTAGTTCTTTCTATAGTTATGTATGTTCCGTATTTCCTTGATTTCTCCCATACACTCGAGATGGGTGAGCCATGCACTCAAGGTATGTTCCCGATATCAATGTCGGGAACATACGCCTCAACATCACTCTATTTCTTAGAATCATTACGCTTTTGAGAAACCTAAAATTCAAATTCAATTCTTTCTACAATTTCTCTCTTTCTAAATTTTGAATCTTCCCAAAACCTCATTGGTAACTCCATACACTTAGGTTCCTCCGCATCTACATCATAAACAATAATCAGCTTATACTTTTCTGCATTATCTTTCGCATATTGAAGTTCTCCAGGTGAAATAATAAAACTTTTCCCGTCGCCAGTTTTTACTTCTACAAAATACTCTATTCCATCTTCACCATAATATGAAATATCATATCCTCCAGATACAGCTTGACCTGGTTTTATGATTCCTAATTCAATAAAAGCTTCTGATCTAGGAAACACCTTTTCTTTTCCAACCCGTTTACAAAGCAAATTATAAACTAACAACTCGCCTTTATTACCAAGTATTTTTTTGTTTCTATTACGTTTTTCATCATGACTTTGAGTATAAGTTCCTGTTGATTTATTATTCCTGTTACCAGTATTAGCCCCTCCTGTAGTACTTGCACCTTGGTGATATGAAACCTCATTAACCTTAGGTATCACCCCTATATATCTTGAATAAGGATTCTCCGGCATATTATTTCTTTCCTCTAATCTTTTATGTAAATCTAGCCATTCATTGAACGCTTTTTCTTTCCCAAAGTAAATCATTTGTTGTGCGTTCACATCATTAGAGATTTCATCTTCATACAGCTTTTGAGGATTCATTTTTTCATAATTCTTTACATACTCATCATCCGCAGAAAATACATCTTCCGAAGTTTTCCATTCACCAAAAGTCTCAACAACTTTATCTTCAACACTAAACATAACAGAATTTATATACTTAGTAATTGAAAATTGCTCAAATCTATAAACTGTACTAACAAAGTCCTTTTGTAACTTGTCATCCGACTTTGCTCGTGTAAACAAATAATCCTTAAACCTTCTTTTTTCAGTTTGCAGAAAATTCTTAAGCACTTCGCAATAATAAGGAAGCAAATCCAAATTGTACACAAACCCCTTATTTCTAAACTCTTCAACATCTGTCCCTATTTCTCTGAACAAACTAATAATACAAGCTCCATTTTTAATACTAAAAAAATTTTCAAAATCAATCAAGATTTTATCAATCTCATATGTTGGTGCAATAATTTTAAGTACTTTTATGAAGTTATTTCTAATTTCATTCTGATAGAATGCATCTTCTATAACACTTAATGAACCAAAATCTTTTCTTATCAAAAACTCCCTGTTACTATTATCTTTTGTTCTAAATAATTCACCTAGCTTACTCGCCTCAAAGCCGGGTGTATTCGCTATGTTTGTATAAATATTTTCTATTATTTCAGAAACAGTATTGACATCAAATTCTTTATCAAACACAGTTATGTACCAATTAGTCATAGTATCACGAATGCACATATATTCTTCATCAATTGTGATTCGATTCCCAACTTCTAATATTGTAATTCGATTCACTAGATTAATATTCAGATTCTTACCATACTTTTCTATATTATCATTATTCTCTGCATAAGCACGAGCATACTTCTTAAAATCTTGATAATATTGTTGAAAACTACTGTTTGCATCACTAATAGAAACACTACCAGGGTCAACAGTATACTCCTTAGTATACTCCTGACATCCAAATAATGTGACAAAATTTCTGTTATTGGTTCTTTGTCCCTTTTCAACTATTGGAACATTCTTTTTACTTATTATTTTTGAACTTGGAAGGTAAGCATTTTTTGCTAAAACATACTGCAACTGCCCTTTATATTTGACTAATATCTTGCCTTCAACAAAAAACCTGTTTTTGCTATCAGAGTTTTCAAATTTTCTCGAAAACGCTGGTTGCTCAATAATTCTATATATAGCTTTTGATAATTCGGCACTACGTGAAAAATCTAACTCCGGAAGTCGCAGCATTAAACCATAAAAGTCTTCCGAACTCAAATCTGTAATCTTATCTCCAAAACTAAATTTATTAAAAATCTCTTGCACTACACCTATGTCTACATGCAATTCTTCTGCTATCTTTTCCAGCATCTCTATGCCAATAACAGGAACAATGCCAACAAATCTTTGATTGTTTCTAGACCTAAAATTCTGCAAAATTTGTCTTGGCGAATACCTTTTGCCATCGATTTCAATCCATCTTACCTCATTAAACACTTCCAAAATGTAATTTTTTATTTTATCCCAATAATAACGTTCTACTTGTTGTCGGCTACCATAATAAGATATTTTTGCATTTTGAAAATAGAATGGACTACTCAAACAAACATAAAGTTCTGAATCTTTAATTATCCATTCAACAATTTCTCGAGTTGATAATTTCCTTAATAAATCTACAAGATTCTTAATGTATGGTAATCGATACCTACAAGTAACAGTTGTTGAACAACCTATATCCCCATGTAATTTTATTTCATTTTCATATTCATTTGAATACGAATCCAACGGGTATACATTTTGTACTTCTATTACAGGATACTTCCTAACACCAAACTTACTTATAAATTCTTGAAACGCAGCACTCTCCTCTACACTAATATTGAAAACCTCTATTTGTGGAAACTGACCAAAGCTATTATCAAACAATTTTTCCGCTAAAAAATTGTTGTATTGTAATCCCCAAAATAATTTTTCACCATCTTGGGTACTCTTATCTCTCGCATTAGGAAAATTATATTTAAATCTTGTTCCTTCTGTACGCCCCGGCGGATTCCAATCAATTTCTTTTCTATAATTCCCCCATAACCATTTGACAAAATCAATCGCCTTATTGTATGTGTCCACAGATGAATTTACTGTTGATATGATATTGCTACGATCTCTGTATTTAAAATTAATTGTAGGAAATATATTATTTTGACAAATAATACGTGAGATTTGTGGTTCCTTATCTCGCTCTCTTACATTTATTACTTCTTGTACTCCCTCAGCCATGTTGAATAATTCTTGTTGATACTCTTTATGTAGTGCCGGTATTTTAACCCAAGACGGCAACCCTTTTTCATCAAAATCACCGATTAGAAAATAACATTCTTCTTGATATTTTAGCCATTTATCCTCTTGTGTTTTTAACAAATTCGGAATTGACTTTCTATATCTCGTATTCCACCACACAAATGTTTCAACTTGTTTTTTTATATCCCAATCATTGGAAAGCGAATTAATAATCTGTAACAATTCTCTCTCTTCAAAATATAAATCAATTTCTTTTCTCTTTGCTAGTATTTCAATCAACGATATCATCCTATTGTCTAACAAGGAGTTCAATAAACCTTCAAATCCTTTATCTCTGAAAAACTCTGGATAATTTCCACTTATCATCTTAGGTTTATCTTTAACTGAAATATTTTCATCATTTACAGTTCGGAAAATTTTCTGTTCTGATAATATTTCCAAATAGTAATCCTCTAGTTCAAACTTTGCAAATGGAGAAGTAAATCTCCACTTGTTACTTGAAAAATTAGTAGGAATTAAAAGATTATATGCAATATCATACTGTTCTTTATCTACAAATTGATTAGCAACCTCAACTAAAAACAATAACTGCTCTTCTATTATTTTTTTATTCTCTTTGCTAACATTAACCGTGTTCCTGTGATCTCCAAGTGCATATGATGCATGCAAAACGCAATTAAAAGGTGATTCCGTATCCAACAAAGGAAAATACGAATAAATATATCTGCTCATAAATGTATCCATGTCAAGAGGTACTGCAATAGAAAGCTGAATATCTTTCAAGACTTCATCTTCCTCAATTGCATTAGTAATTACTTTTCTATAAAGGTAAAACTCCTCTTGCATTTCCACGTTTTCATCAACAATTTTTTCCAAGGTAATACTCTCTGCAACACCTTGATTATTATTTCTTCTATAAACTATACAATTATCATCCGTAATAATTTCAATCTGGCTAATATTAGGGAGAAACAACAGTATCCTAAGGTCTATATTCTCAATTTGCCTAGACACAGAAAAATCATCATTTAATTTCATCGAATCAATAACAACCTCTATAGTTGTGGTGTCATTATATCTACCATTCTCAATATAAACCGGAACTGCCAACATGGGAATATAGAGGTTCTTGTTCTTCTGTATTTGCTTTTTTATCTGAGGATTCTCCTTGTGTTCTTCAAGAATTTTCTCGGCTATTTCTTTAGAAAATTCAACATTATAGTTCCCCGAAAATATTCTAACCTTTTCTGCCCAATTTAAGACAGATCTAAATCCTGTCCCCTTGTTTCCAATGTATTTTCCTGATTTAGGACTATTATTTCCTTGTACAATTGCCTTAATTCCTGCTTCATCAAAGCAAGTTCCTGTATTTGTAACAGTTAAAACATTCCCCTTATAGCAAATAGTTACTTTAAGCTCACATTGAGGCTTCTCCCCTTTATCAATACTCTTTTGGTAAGCATCATCTGCATTTTGTAATAATTCAAGTATTTCGCGTCCATGATATCCCTTTATATCTCTTTTTTCTATATTGTTTTCAGCAATAAGTTCATCACGTTCCTGAAAGCGAGTATGATTCTCAATATATTCTAGTCTCAATTTATCGATATATTGCTTTCCTTTAAGTATTTCTTCATCAAGTTTCATCTTTTAATCACACCTTTTTGCAAATGTTTCTTAGATACAATGCTACTTCTTAGTCACATACTTTTGATTTTTGCTATTAGGTTTATCTGGTATCGTCATTACCAATTCCCCATTTTTAAGTAACGGCTTCATATACTCTTTCGTAAAATATCTTGGATCTTTATAGCCCATATAAGCAACGATTTCATTCTTACTTCGTGGAATTTTACAAAATTCCAATATTTTATCTTGTGGAGTAGCTTGTGTTTTATCTTGTGGGTTAACTTGTGGAGTTGTCGATTCAGAACCCACAAGATACTTCTTATTCTTAATCGTAGCATGCACCATAAATGCAACTGTCTTATATTCTGGTTCCGGAAGACCTGCTTCTTCCATCTCACGATACATACGGTCTACGCCTTCACCAAACTCACGCACATATTCATACTCATGAAGAAGCTGTGCCATCTTCGGATTTCTTGAAAAATGTATCTCACGCATATTTGAGGCGCACCGTTCCCGGTAGTGTTCCCGGACTCTCCACTGTAATATGGTCATCAAACATCTTAATTTGAATGTCCGTACCCTTTATGCTGTAATCACGGTGTGCAATTGCATTTACAATAATCTCTTTCCATGCAAATTCCGGATATTCTGGTTCTGTCACAAAACGAGCATCTGGTCCAAGATAGGTATGCTCCTTAATCTGTGTTCTCACATACTCAATAGTCTGTTCTACCAAATCAAGAATACGGCCTTGGAACATCTTATCCTTGATAACATTCATCTCTGCGCCGACTTTTGCCTCAGTTCCTTCATATCGTATAAAACGAACTCGTGACCTTGGGAAAAATCTCTGTGGATCTTTTCCAAACATCATAATAGCGGCACCGCTCATTTCCTGTCGACCAGCTACACTTACGATATAATCCTTATTTTGCCTAATATACTCTTCCGGAGTCTTTCCGTAGCCAATTTTCTCACAGTACTTTGCAACAAACTCCATATCAATATCATCCAAAGTACTACGATATACAGGCTCGTCCTCATAGAAACGCATTCCCTTTGAATACATAAGTTCCATACGCTCATCAAAGGTTAGTTTCTTTGACCTGTCGCCAACGCGCAAGAACGCTTCATCTCTATGATTTACATGCATGTCTGCACTTTGCGGAACCTTAATAAGTAAAATATGATTTGCATTACCATTTTTATCAATGCAATCTATAGTTTCTTTTTCAATGAAAATAAATGGCTGACAAAAATCATATCCGGCACGAAGTATTTCATTGATATTCTTAGTGTAATCATCAATTCCGGTAATCTCTCCATTATCTTCAATACCTACAGCTAAGAGTCCGCCATCTGCATTTGCAAATGCAATCATCGGAGTAGCAATTGCTGTCGCTTCTATCTTTGCACTCTTACGGTCAAATGACTGCTTTTCTGTAGTCGTACACATTTCTTCAATTGTCATATCTGTAAGTTTCATCTGCTGCCTCCTTTCCTCTATACACATAAAACATTTTCGACAATATATCAATTTAATTTCTAATAAGCCTGCATTTATTATCTGACTAATAGAATCAAACGCATTCATCGTATACTGAAAGAAATCACGCAACAATTTATCAAACAGGAACCAAGGGTCTACTTTTTCTCCTGCAACCCTTACTTCGTAAGTAGGTGCATTTTCTGTTGTTACCGATAAACGTTTTACTTTCTTTCCATTCTCAGTTACATCGTCAATAAAATCAGAGGCTATATCCTGTTGCCATCGTACAGTTTTCATTGTCATCTTGCTAATAATATTATTTATCGTATCGGCACAGTAGTGTACTGTGGCTATATTTTTTTCAGTATACTCTACAAACTGCCATGACGAATATATTTTATGTGTAATCAAATCCTTCTTCAATAAATCATCAGCCATCTTTAATCTTCCTTTCTATATTTCGGTACTTCTCCAAACTCAAACCTTACTTCTCTAGCTGCAGAAGCTGCTAGCGTAAGTTCTTCTTCTGTTACACCTGGAACAACCCAAAGCCCTTGCATAAAACGAGAATAGAATTCTTTTTCTGACAATTCAGCAGGTGCAAGAAATCTATAATTTGATGGGTACTTCTCAGATGGCCACTCCCATACATATTCAAATACACCAGCAAAATTATCAATTTTTACAGCTTCTGGGGAACCAATTAGCACTGAAAACTTTATATTCTCATTATCTTTATTAAAACAAAATTCTTCACATTTTTTCATTTCATATTCGCTTAGTGGCTTTGCTTTAATTTCAAACCATCTATCAAGACTCGGAATATAAAAGTCCGGCAAATATCGTACCCCATTCATCTCATAACCTTCAACTTCATATTCATACTTAAGTCCAATCATATCAAAGAAAATGGCCCATCTTGCTTCTAAGCGACTTCTGAAGTTGAAACCATTGTACTTTGTTTCAATAGCTTTTATCCCCATTGCATTCATCCTTTCTATAACAACTAATTCACTAACTCAATTTCTGTTATCTAATCCAAAGCCACAACCTATCACATCCTATATCATTGATACATTTCCCCACAAAATAACCAAGGCTTTTCAGTAGTCAGTCTTCTTGTCCCAACTTCCGAAAAGCCCGGAAATTCACCATTTTATGGCACTTATTTATCTTTTTTAGACATCAAAACAACCGTCTCAACAGTTGTTTCAGTTTCCAAGGGAAGTTCTTTCACTTCCTCACCATCAACAGGCACAGGAAAATTGAATACGATCTTCTTTATCCAACTACCGTCTTTTCTCTTTTCCGGGAACATCTCAATTCGCTCAATAAAGGCTTTCATAAACTCTTTCTGCTCCGCTTCTGTTGCGGAATGGTAGACTTCATCAAATGCCAGCAACAAGCGATAGATATTGTCACCGGAAATCTTCTCCTGCTGGATGCTGCGGATCTGACTTTGCAATTCGCCAATCTGAGCTTCGATTTCCTCTATCGTATCATACTGCTCATCATAGCGGCGCTGCAAGTCCAAAATCTTTCTGTCATAGTGGACATCATTGATGTCCAAGGTATCCATCTGACGCTCCAAGCGGCTTTTCGTTCCAAAGGCTTGCTTTAGCCGCCCTTGTAGGACAGCAATCTGCTTTTCCATATCTTCTGTATCAACTGCTGTTCCGATTTTCGCCTGAATTGCTTCTACAAATCGTGGATTGTTGACCATAGCGGAGATAACCTTCGCCACAAATTTGTTGATTTCCATCTGCTCGATATTCAGACGGAAACTGCACTCATGCCCTGTCGGTGTAACCGTATTTTTGCAGTAGTAATAATACCGTGTTTTCTTGTCCTTGCTGTGCGCCTTGGCGATATTGCCGTACATACTCTTGCCGCAGCATGGGCATTTCAAGATACCGGACAGGATGTGTGCATGGTCTGGATTATTGACCTTTTCCCGCTTAAAGGAATTGATCTTGCGCTTTTCCTGTGCCAGATACCAATCTTCTTCGGAAATGATAGCTTCGTGCTGCCCTTCATAAACCGGGAACTCCGACTGCTCAACCACGTGCATCTCGTTTCTTGTACCCTGTTTCTTTTCTGTTCTTCGTCTGCCGTAAGCAATCTTTCCCATATAAACAGGATTGTACAATACATTTTTCACAAAATCCCTTGAAAATCCCGGAATGGTATTATTCTGTCTTAGTTTCTTAGTATAACCATTGCGGTTCAGATATTTTGCAACTCCTGCAACACCCTCATTAGTGTGAATGTAACGGTCATAAATGACCCGAATTACTTCCACTTCATCCTCTGCAATGACAAGGTTTCCATTTTCCAGTTTGTATCCATATGGAGCGAAACCGCCGTTCCATTTGCCTTCACGAGCCTTTTGCTCCCGTCCTGCCATTGTCTGTGTGCGGATATTTTCTCGCTCAATCTCTGCCACCGCAGACAGCACAGAGATCATCAGCTTTCCTGCATCCTTGGAGCTGTCAATGCCATCCTCCACGCAGATCAGATTGACACCGAAATCCTGCATGAGTTGCAAAGAGTTCAGAACGTCCGCTGCATTTCTGCCAAATCGGGACAGCTTAAAGACCAACACATAAGAAACATCATCTTTGCCGTCCTGGATGTCATTCAGCATCCGTTGAAACTCCTGCCGCCCTTGAATGTTCTTTCCGGAAAAGCCCTCGTCAGAATACTCCCCGGCAACGATCATATCCTCGTATGCCGCATACTTCCGCAGCTTGTCACGCTGGGCATCCAAACTGTATCCGTCAACCTGCATCGAGGTGGACACTCTTGTATAAAGATAGCATTTAAGTTGTTTCTTTTTCAGAATCTCCACCTCCCTCATTCCTTCCTTTTACCATAAGTCCCTCGTTGCGGATATAATACTCCAAAAGCCACAGCACATAATCCGGTGCATGGCGGTTGTCCAATTCCCATTCAGTCATAGTCCGGTAAGGAATATGGACGAGCTTGCAAAAATCTTTCCGATTCAGTCCTGTGCTTTCACGTAACTTTATAATTCTGTTTTTACAATCCATCCGTCTTTTCTCCACAAAAGCAAAAATACACGTTGCGTAATCATTATAGCATAGCCATAGTGAATACGCAACGTGTAAATTGCAAATTTTACGCAGCCTTATCCGTCAAAAGCTGCGCTTGATTACTTTCCTCGGAATGCTCCACTTCCTGCGGTGCGTCCTGCTCCAATTTATCCAAAACCTGATGTCCATATTTCTGGAGCATCTGGCTCATAACATCCACACAGCGGTCAAATGCCGCATTATATTTCGCTTCCTCATAATATTTCTTCAATAGGCGATTCCTCCATCAAAGTTCCATATCCTGTCCACGCTTCCGGGCAGGGTGTTCGTGTTCCTGTGTTTCCTTTCCTCTGATGAGGATAGAATTGATAAAAGCCCAAACCTTTTCGGATGCGATTTCCAGTGCATCCAGAAAGGGTTGGGCTTTCTGTTTGAGTTCCATATATTTTTCGTTTACCGCTTCATACCGCTGCTTCCAGATGGAAACCGTCTTTTCTGCGGAAGCCAGTTTTTCTTTCAGACGCTTGTTGTCAGCATTGGCGATAATGCCATTGACCGCATAGCGTTTGAGTGTGTCGCATTCATCCGGTGTCAGCGTAATATTGTTTCCGAATGTGGCTTTTTTGCCCATTGCTTCAATGTCCTGCACTGTCAGCGCAATGGTCTTTGC
Organism: Blautia sp. AM28-27; assembly: GCF_003480905.1. Classification (NCBI taxonomy): domain Bacteria; kingdom Bacillati; phylum Bacillota; class Clostridia; order Lachnospirales; family Lachnospiraceae; genus Blautia; species Blautia sp. AM28-27. The sequence continues at coordinate 208,140 of NZ_QUJK01000001.1, read as the reverse complement.
CGCCTTGGTTTCCTTTTGCAAAGATTCCAGTTTCTTTTTCTGTTTTGCTGTGGCAGCTTTGGCATCCTCCAAATTCTGTTCTGCCTGTGCCACCTGCCCGGTCACAGCTTCCAGCCGCTGCTGTTCTGCCTGCACCTTGAACTGGGTCACAGTCAGATGTTCCTCGGTGCTTCCACGTTCTCCACGCTCCAGATCGGTATATCCGGCAACTCGCATGAAATGAAAAAAGTCATCCTGCAACATACTGTAGGATGACCTCAAAATCTTTTTTCCTTTTGCGTTCAACATTGGATTACCGTCCTCGTCAAGCACCGGCTTGGACTCCCATTTCTTACTGCGGCTGACCTGTGTGATGACCTCCTTAACGGTTCCCCGGAGGGCTTCATCCTTGCATCGCTTCGACCAAAGGATCTGCTTTTCCACCACCGGGATATAAACCACATGAAGGTGGTAGTGGTACACCTCCTCGCCCAGAGCTTCGGACATTGCCCGGTTGCGCTCATCGGCGTGCATCACAGCGGAGAGGATATACTGCTCACCGCCTACAATCTCCACGGCGGCTTTGTAAGCATCAGCATAAAACTGTTTTGCAAATTCATAGCCGCCATGATTGTAGAAATAAGCAGAGTTCACATCAAATACTAACTCGCCGTATTTGACGGCATCCGGTTTCAGACCTCTGGTGGAAATTACGCCGTCCTGTTCCATCTGCTCAAACGTTTTTACATAATCGTCCGTGGGTGCTTTGAAATGAACGTTCAGAGAAGTGCGTTCCGGCACGATGTCCTGATTGCTGTAGCTGTCCTTTTCACGCTCATTGTGTTCCTGTACCTTAGCCACATCTGCCGGGGTTTCCAAGTCCTGATTTCTGGCTACGGTACGGTCTATTCCATCATTTCTTGCCATAGAATTTTTGTCCTTTCTTTGAGATTTGCAGACAGCGGAGAACTACGGAGAGGCACTTTTTCAAAGTGTAATAACCCACTATGACACTTTCATCCATACTGGCTGCAAAGTGCCGTGGGCTCTCCGAGGGCTCTCCCGAGGGGGAATGCGGTCACTGCGGTGACCTCTGCTGAACTGCCCGAAAACTGTCTGCATCGTTTTCTGTTGTTCAGCCCGGATAGCTGCTGTTTTGCGAAACACCACCCATCCCGGCGGCAGTGAAAATCAAATCTTTCACTGCAATAGAAACAGCCCAAATAAAGGGAATGAGCTGTTTCTATCACAAGCGTTTCACGCTCTTTTGCTGCGTACATACGTACCAGCCAATGGGATTTACTCGACCTGCCGCCATTCCTCCGGAATGTCCTCCGGTACGTACGTACACGGCGAATCTCCGTAAAACCCATTTATATGAGGTCGTGCAATGGCTTCCACTCCCATGAATCCCCAAACCCGCCGTCCGGCAGAGTTGGTGATATTGTTGCAATGTTCCAGATTAAATTTCTTGGCATTGGCAATCATGGCGTCGCTGAAGCTGCGGGCTTTCAGCGGTGCAAGGGAATTTTCTTCGCACCACATCCGGTAGATTTCATAGAAATCCTTGGAACTGATGGACGCATCCGCTTTACGCTGGATGTATCCCTCGGAATCCATGAAATCAAAGACATTGTTGTTGTCACGCTTGACCGCTTCCCGGTTTTCCCGGATACGCTCACTCTCCGTAAACTTAAAGTTGTTGGCAACAAGCCGCTGTAAGCCTTCAAATGCCCACAGGAAGATACCCTCGGCTTCAGCTTTCATCTTCTCCGCAAGGTCGGGATCGTCAGCTCTGTCCACTGGCTTTTCCTTGGTGGTCAGCACAAGCTGTCTGCGATAAAATCCGTCACTGCGGTCATACAAGGCTTGCAGATCACCGTTGCTGAATGCCAGCAATCGGGCGAACATCCAACCCTGATAACTCTGCTTGCCTTTGCGTTCCAAATCCATCTTGCCCTGTGCGGTGACAATGGATTTTACATAGTTGGTCTGGCGCAGAGCTTCCATCCGCATATCATCATCCACGCACAGGAGAATGTGTTCCAAATCGGCACGGGCGAAGCGGTTTTCAGAAATCTTGCCGATGCTGCCGTCTTTCATATTCGTGCCGAAGATGGTAGACAGTACCGCACCGATTTGAGATTTACCCTCGCCGCCGTTGCCTTTAATCACCATCATGCGCTGCCCCTTGTTGGAGGGAATCAGGCAATAGCCGATAAACTCCTGCAAAGTTGGAATGTCCTCGGCGTAAAGCAACCCATCCAGAAAGTTCAGCCAGATCACCGGCGCAGTAGCATCGGGATTGTAAGCAACCGGCAAACGGCTCCGCACGATAGCCGGTCTGCCCTCGGTAAATGTGCCGTTCAATAGCAGCGTACCGTTGGACAAATGAATCCGATCCTGCTCCGGTGGAAAGTCCGGCACTTGCGCTTCCAGTTTCAGCACTTCCAGAATGTTGGTGATCTTCCGGGGGATATTGTTTACGGCACAGAATTTCAGCTTGTCGTAAATCTCCCCACGCAGAGGGAGATCGTCCGTCACTCGACCATTGGGCGTGAAAAAAGCTCCGTTTGCGAAGATGATTCTGCGCTCCTGCAGAAATTCTTCACAAAACAGAGCTTCGTTGATGTTCTGCCCGTCAAACCAGACAGGCAAATTCATATCAGGCGTTTTCCGGTTCTTCGCCATGGTGCGCCACCTCCTTTTTCTTTCGTGTGATGTACTCTTGCAGAAAAGTAATTTTTCCCTCCTTCATCAGCTCGTCCACCAATGCCACCCGCTCTTCCAGATCACCCACGGTCAGCACATCTGCCATATATTCGATAGGACAGTGCATCTGGCAGGCTTCCACAAAACGATCATCCAGAGCCTCCTCCGGTGTTTTGGGTGCATACCGCACTTTCCAATCTTCCAGCAGATGCAGATAATCCGTCAGCACCCGGAAACACAGCATTTCATCCTCCCGGAACTGACGGATATAAGGACGCTTTGGCTTGGCCATAGCTGCGGCAGTGGGCGGTTTCGGGTCAAGTCCGAAGTCCGAAGCCAGCTTTTGCGTTGCTTCATAGCTGCTCATATTGAACAGCCTTGCCACAAGGTCGATCACATCTCCCTTTGCTCCACAGCCGAAGCAGAAGAAATAGTCCTCATTCAGCTTCAAGCTCGGATGCCTGTCATTGTGGAACGGGCAGCAAGCCATACCGTTTCGGTTGACTTTCAGCCCGTAGTGTTCGGCGGCTTGCTTGACACTGATTGCCGCTTTGATGGTTCCATAGATCGTCATAAAAAACCCTCCGTTCATAATATTCTGGAAAGCACGAAGCACCCGCCGTGATTGGCAGGTGCTTCGCTCCTTCTATTATGGTTATGACGGATTTTTCAAAAAACAGGCTAATGACAGGACAATCCTGTTTCAAAAAACAGGACAACTTATCTGAGGACGTAGATTTCTTCACATTTACATGATATAATTAAAAAAATGAAAAAACAGGACAGGAGGGCAAGCATGAATCAAGAATTGATGACATTGGATTTCTGGCAGGATACGGTCATATATGAGAGCAAAACATTTCCTGTCGGTACGCTTGCCTGTGATGCACTGAATGTTCCTGTGAATACCATTGCAAAAATAAACGAGCAATGCGAGAAAATCAATCTGCTGCTTGGAATATTAAACGCCGGACAGGATACTTCTGCACTCTTTCCTATGGCAAAGGAAGCTGCATTGACAATGTTAGAGATTCTCAGCAAAACGCCGCCGTTCTCCTATATGGATATACCAAAGCACAGAGAACGGATTGAAAAAGTCTTTACTGTAGACAATGCGCTGAAATATGTGGAGTTTGCCACAAAAGCCGCAACAAATTCCTTGCAGTTTGAAGAAATTCAGAACTTTACCGATGCGATGATGCTCCAACGCTATACCGCAGTTTTCGGGCATCTGGCATACTCCCTTGGGGAATACCAAACGGCCATGCTTGATTTTGCAGAAAAATCAGACGGCAACGAAGCAGACCGCACCGCAGAGGGCTTTGCAAAAATGTTCGGCAGCTATTTCCCGCCGGAGTTTTCTATCACAGAGTGCAATGCTTGGATGTCTACCCTGAACAATTCCGTTCAGTATGTATCGGTCATCCTTCCCGGCGAAAAAGTTGCAAAGCTCGTCAAGCGGATGCACTATGTCTCCTTTGTGGGGATGTTCCGTTCTGATCTCTTTGAGGGTTTATGTGTCGGCCATGCCCCGAAGAAATGCAAAATCTGCGGCAAATGGTTCCTCACCACCAACGCAAGGCACACCAAATACTGCGGCGGCTATGCACCGGGGGACAAGCTGCACCGCACTTGCCGACAGATCGGCAACTTGAAAGGTAGAGAACAGCGAGAACTTGCGGACGATCATCCGCTGAAGCAGATTTATGAGAAACGGCTGAATACCATAAACCGCTATGTGAAGCGTGGTACTCTGGACGCTGATCTTGCGGAGGTTATGAAGAAGCTGGCAAAAGATAAGATGCTCCGGGCATTGAGCAATGTAGCCTATGCCAAGGGCGATTACGAAAAGGAAATGGGACAGGCTGCTTTGAAAAAAGAAGCATTGAAAGTAACTTATAGGTATAAACAATGAAAATTATTGAGGTTACAGAAAACAAAAAGGAATATCTGGATTTGCTGTTATTGGCTGATGAGCAGGAAAACATGGTAGATTGCTATCTTGATAATGGCAGGATGTATATCCTCGATGATAATGGAGTTAAAAGCGAATGTGTCATAACCGGCGAAAGAAATGGTGTGCTTGAAATTAAGAACATTGCAACAGTTCCAGAACATCAAGGCAAAGGCTATGCAAAAGCTTTGATTGACTTTATCATCGAGAAATACAGCGGACAATATGCTGTTCTGCAAGTTGGAACGGGCGATAGTCCACTGACAATACCATTCTATGAAAAATGTGGTTTTGTCCGTTCTCACATAATACCAAATTTCTTTACAGACAATTATGACCACCCAATATATGAAGGTGGTGTACAGTTGGTGGATATGGTGTATTTGCAAAGAAAGTTCTAAATACTGATATGGTAAACCGGAAGGAGGTGCGCTATGCTGAATGATTTTACATGGAATATGACCGGATACATACTGAAACACCCTGTCAATCCGTCTGTTAACGGCATCATCCCCTATGTGGCAGAGCGCATCTTCCAACTGGCACCGGAGCCTCCAGCGGTGGGCAATCTGAACGAATATATCCTGTCTGCCTTGCAGGAAAAGAATTTGATATATTTCTCATTCTTCCTACACCACTACGAGCCGCAGCTTAACAAGCGCATCAAAGACTTTCTCGGTGTGGATGGCGGCGATTTGTACGACACAGACCGATTTATAGATATAAAGCTCTCCTGCCGGGAACAAATGCTCCAAAAACTGATGGACTATGACCTTGCCAAGGGCGCAGAGTATGCTACATACATCTATCCGTTCATCCGGGATGCTATGCTCCGTTTTCGCATGGGCGAAGAAAAATGGTCGGTATCTTCTCTGACCAATTATAAAATGGTGCGGTCAATGGCATGGCTGTACCATAACACCAAGGATGCGGTCAGCGAGTTTTCCAAGAAATACAACTGTGATCTTGCCCTTGCGGAAGAATATCTGAAAGTTGTCCGTGGCATCCGCAATCAGCAGCCTTTCTATGTGACAGACGAAGACGGCGAGGAAACCGGCGAAGATGTTGCCTTGGATGATACTTGGAACTATACCGACATCCTCTGGAACAGCATACAGGCAGAAAAGGTGCAGCGGGCATTTGAGAAACTGAATTACCGGGAACAGACCTTGCTCGAAAAACGGTTAGCAATTTGCATGACCTGTGGGCGTGTCAGCTCATGGAAAGACCGCCCCACCTTTGAAGAACTGGCGGTTATGTTTGAGGGAAGCACAGCCAGTGGTGCAGAACGAGCCTACCGCAGAGCAGTGGACAGGCTGACCGAGTTTTTGGTTGCCGAGGGCGCAATCCATGCTGTCCGGCTGAAACAAAAATCCAAAACCAAACGCAAAAAGAAAATCGCCGCCGCAATCTACGAATATCAGGTAGACTGCGACGGAGAATGGGGCGAAATATCATTGGATTTCGAGAACGGTACAGCAGAGGTTATTTTGCTTGCCGATTGGGATACAGTGAAAACAAACAAATTTGCAAGCAGAGCAATCGCCTATCTTCTGAACTGTGAGAACGAAAAATTGCCCAAGGAAATAATGGTGGCCTTTGAATAACGAGGGAGTGAGATACATGGAACAATTATTGATTATTGAAGATGATATAGGGTTGAATCAGGGTTTAAGTAAAGCACTGAAAGCAGATGACCGTCAGATTATATCCTGCCAAGACCTAAAAACGGCGAAGGAACAGCTGCTTTGCAGCGGTGTATCCCTGATCCTGTTGGATATCAATCTGCCGGATGGCAGTGGGCTTGAGCTGCTTCGGGAGGTCAAGGAAAACCTGCCCGGAGTTCCTGTTATTCTGCTGACTGCCAACGACACCGATCTGGACATCGTAGACGGACTGGAGAGGGGCGCTGATGATTATATTACCAAACCCTTTTCTCTTTCGGTTTTGCGGGCAAGGGTGAATACCCAACTGCGAAAGCAAGCGTCAAACCATAAAAATGCGCCGTTCCATATGGATCTATTTCACTTTGACTTTGAGACTATGACCTTTTATGTGGGAGATTCAAAAGTGGAATTGAGCAAAACAGAACAAAAATTACTGCGTCTGCTTGTTGAAAATCGTGGTCGAACCATGACCCGTGGAGACCTTGTCGACCGGATCTGGACAGATGGCGCAGAATATGTGGATGAAAACGCTTTGTCTGTTACGATCAAGCGTCTGAGGGATAAGCTTGGTGCACAGAAATACATTAAAACTGTCTATGGAATCGGTTATAGCTGGGTGACAAAAGATGAATAAAACCGGTATTGTGATCATACTGCTGTGTTTTCTGGCGGCGGCAGCTGTTGTGTTATGGGAGCGGAGAAAGACCAGAAAAACGATGGAAGAAATCGAAAGGATGCTGGACGCTGCCATGACCGGCTCCTTTTCTGAAACCAATTTTGATGAAAGCCAGCTGTCTGCATTGGAAACAAAGTTTGCACACTATCTTTCTGCCGCAGAAGCATCTTCTCGAAATGTAGCGCAGGAAAAAGACAAAATCAAAACCTTGATTGCGGACATTTCACACCAGACGAAAACGCCGATTGCAAATCTGCTGTTATACAGCGAGCTGTTGATGGAGGAAACTCTGCCTGCATCGGCGAAGGCAAATGTGGAGGCGCTGTACAAACAATCGGAAAAGCTGCGATTTCTGATCGATTCTCTCGTAAAGCTTTCCAGACTGGAAAACGGGATCATTTCACTCTCCCCTCAGCAAGCAACGCTGCAGCCGCTACTTGAAAGTGTGGTAGAACAATATACTGCCAAGGCTTCTGAAAAAGGATTGTCTTTGCAAATGCAGGATACAGATGCTTTTGCTGTATTCGACTTCAAATGGACAGCGGAAGCGCTGGCGAATATCGTAGACAATGCCATCAAATATACAGAGCATGGCACAATCAGGATTTCTGCCGTAAGTTACGAAATGTTTGCAAGGATCGATATATCGGATACCGGTTCAGGCATACCGGAAACTGAGCAAGCGAAGATATTTGCTCGCTTTTACCGCTCAAAGGCGGTTCAGGAGCAGGAAGGGGTCGGCATCGGCTTATACCTTGCCCGACAGATCATATCCGGCGAGGGAGGTTATATCAAGATTGCTTCCGTTCCGGAAAAAGGAAGTACGTTTTCCATATTTCTGCCGAAATAACAACAATTCTATCAAAACTGTTAGATTTCATTTTCCGCCGGAAAGAATGTGGAAAGATTCCTATGCGATAATCTGTATGTATCAAAGGATGATTTCCTTTCATACATACAGATTTTTTCATGGAGGTACTCATTTATGGATGTTTTACAGGCAAAAGACCTGAAAAAGATTTATGGCTCCGGCAATAACGCAGTTCATGCGTTGGATGGAGTTGATTTAAGTGTAAAGAAGGGCGAATTTGTTGCAATTGTCGGCACATCCGGCTCCGGCAAATCCACGCTGCTGCACATGCTGGGCGGGCTGGATCGCCCTACAAGTGGCACGGTCATGGTGGACGGACAGGATATTTTCTCCCTGAAGGAGGAAGCGCTGACCATCTTCCGCCGCAGGAAAATCGGCTTTGTGTTCCAAGCATATAATCTTGTTCCGGTGCTGAATGTGTATGAAAATATCGTTCTACCCATTGAGCTGGACGGTGGCAAGGTCAACAAGGATTTCGTACAGCAGATCGTGCAGACCCTTGGGCTGGATGAGCGTCTGGATGCCCTGCCCAATCAGCTCTCCGGCGGTCAGCAGCAGCGTGTGGCAATCGCCCGTGCGCTGGCGGCAGCACCCGCTATCATTCTGGCAGATGAACCGACAGGTAATCTGGATTCCAAAACCAGTCAGGATGTATTGAGCCTTTTGAAAGTCACCAGTCAAAAGTTCGCCCAGACAATCGTAATGATCACTCACAACGAAGAAATTGCACAGATGGCAGACCGCATTATCCGTATCGAAGATGGTCGGATCGTCTCCCAAAACTAACGGGAGGTGGTTACGATGAATGTCAAAAACAGAAAATGTATTCGGAAACTCAGCTTAAAATCTCTTTATGCGAACCGTCGTCGCAATCTGATCGCCATTTTTGCCATTGCGCTGACAACGCTGCTATTTACGTCCATGTTCACCATTGTCTTGTCGTTGAACGCCAGCTATGAAACCTACCAGTTTCGGCAGGTAGGCGGCTATGCGCATGGCACCTTTAAGGATGTTTCCCCCGAGCAGGCGGAACGCATCGCTGCCCACCCAAAGGTGAAGGCTGCGGGGGCACGGAAGGTAATCGGTATCACTGCGGAGGGGGTCTTTGCCAAAATACCGGCAGAGATCAGCTACATGGATGCCAACTGCACTAAATGGAGCTATGCAACCCCTACTACCGGACGGATGCCCGAAAGCGGCAAAGAGGTAGCCATGGATACGGCAGCGTTGCAGCTGCTTGGCGTAACGCCGGAGCTGGGCGCCGAGGTCACGGTTTCCTATTCCATTACGGACAAGGACCAAACCGCCTTTACTGTAACAGATACCTTTACGCTGGTGGGCTATTGGGACTATGATGAACTAATGCCTGTTCATTACATCAACATCAGCCGTGATTACGCAGATGACATCGAAGCGCAGGCAGTGAAAACAGGTTTACAGCCTTTCCGCACCGATTTGAATATCATGCTGGCCTCCGGCACAAACATTCAAGGGCAGATGGAGCAGGTGGATACCGATCTTGGTTACACATGGGACAGCTATACCGATCCCAACAGCGTCCGGATCGGCGTCAACTGGGGATATACCTCATCCCAGCTGGAGTCGCAGCTCGATCCGGAACTTGTGATCGCCATAGCAGCTTTTTTGCTGCTGGTGATTTTCACCGGGTATCTTATCATCTATAACATTTTCCAGATCTCTGTTGCGGGGGATATCCGGTTTTACGGGCTTCTGAAAACCATTGGCACAACGCCCCGGCAGCTCAAACGCATCATTCGCCAGCAGGCACTTCTGCTTTGTCTGATCGGCATTCCGGCGGGGCTGCTGCTGGGCTACGGCATCGGCGCTGTTCTGGTACCTGTTGTCTTGCGCTCCACCCAGTTGGAGGTGGGCATCACTACCATCAGCACCTCGCCTGTGATCTTTGTTGGCTCCGTGCTGTTTGCTCTGCTGACAGTGCTCTTGTCCTGCTCCAAGCCCGGAAAAATGGCAGCCAAGGTTTCTCCGGTGGAGGCTACCAAATATACGGATGCAATGCAGACCAAGAAAAAACGGCGCAGCACCCGGGGAGCAAAGCTCCATCAGATGGCCTTTGCCAATCTGGGACGAAACAAGAAAAAGACGGTACTGGTGGTGTTGTCTCTGGCACTGTCGGTGACACTGTTCAATGCGCTGTGTGCCTTTGTGGGCGGCTTCAGCATGGAGAAGTATGTATCCTTCATGACCTGCGCCGATTTTATCGTCAGCACGCCCGACTATTTCCGTTACAACCCGGCAGATGAATTCATCACGCCGGAACAGATCGAAGAGATCGCAGCAAACACAAAGGCCAGTCTTTCCGGCACGGGATATGCTGTGCGAAAACCCGCATATCTGTGGATGACGGAGGATGCTCTGCGGCAGGACTATGCAAGGTACGAAAGCGCCGAGCAGTTGGACAGCCATATGAGCCGTCTGGAGCACCGGGGCAATATGGTGATGGGAGATACCAGAATCGAGGCTCTGGATAACAGCCTGTTTGACAAGCTGCAAGTGTTCGACGGAGATATTTCTCCTATGCTGGAGCCGGACAATAACGCCATTGCCATTGCGGTTTCCTTAGATGACTACGGTAATCTGCCCAATCCTGAATACTACCCCAAGGTGGGAGACACGATCACCGCCACCTATGCGGACGATGTGAAATATATCGACAGCCGCACCGGGGAACTCCGCACCGAAGATACACCGGAGGAGTACTTTCAGGAAAAACTGTATGGAGCCAGAGATGTAGCGTACACGGTCTGCGCCTTGGTAGAGCTTCCGTATTCCATGAGTTATCGTTATGGTGGTATTGGATATGAGACAGTTTTGTCTGTGGATACCGCACAGAGGGACAGCGGTGGTGCGGCCATTCCGATGCTCTACCTGTTCGACACAGCAGACGAAGCTGACGAGACCGAAGCAGAGCAATATCTATCGAAGCTCACTGCCGGTGAGTTTTCGCCCTTGATGTATGAAAGCAAGGCCACGGCTCGCTCCGAGTTTGCTCAGTTCCGGCAGATGTTCCTTCTGATCGGTGGTATCCTCTGTGCTATCATCGGGCTGGTGGGACTCTTGAATTTCTTCAACGCCATGATGACCGGTATTCTTTCCCGCCGCCGTGAATTTGCTGTGCTTCAGGCTGTAGGAATGACGAACCGGCAGCTCAAAACCATGCTGATCTATGAGGGGTTGTTTTACGCAATGTCTTCCGTAGCGGCGGCCTTTATGCTGTCGCTGGTGATGGGACCTCTTGCGGGAAAAATGCTGGGCAGTATGTTCTGGTTCTTTGAGTATCGATTCACCATTCTGCCTGTCCTGCTGACAATTCCGGTATTTCTTCTGCTGGGGTGGCTGATTCCTTGCATGATGTATGACAACGCAGCGAAATGCAGCGTTGTAGAGCAATTAAGGGATGCTCAATAACTGTTAAGCAAAAAACGGCCCTCTGCCAATGAAAAGGCAGAGGGCTGAGTTTTAATCTAAGGGTTTACATTCAGTTACAGTTTTTAGATAAATTTCGGGGTTTCCGTTCAATATCAAGTCTGCATATCCAACCGGGTCATTGTAAATCAGATAATCCAGTTCTGACCGCTGATACATATTATCGGCAACCTCATTCTCCACGGCGATGGTATCAATGGCAATCATGCTGCCATCTAAGAATTTCAGTTCTACACAAGCGGTATCCATGTTAAACTCACAAGAAATCAATCTATCCATAAGAAACCTCCATTTTGCGGGATGTTAGATCATCCCAAAATATTTGAATGCTTCTCGGATTGCTTTCTCTTTTTCCGGCGGACACATGGGCTGTCTGGAATCCTCGGACTTCGGCAAATTGTAATTCTTGCCAACTTCAATCCCACATTTCCTCTTAATCTGTGAGATATAAAGATTGGATACCTTTAACCCGCTATGCTCCAGCACATAGTCTTTGATCTGGGTGTAGGTTGCCCCATCCTGAAATTCGGACATATCCATATCTTCCAAAGAGAACTCAACCCGAATCTTTTTCGAGTCGACCTCGCCCTTGGAAAGCAAGACAACCGTTTCCACATGCACCGTTCCCGGAAACATATCAACACAGCAGACTTTTTCTACACGGTATCCATATTTTGCAAACTCTACCAGATCCCGCGCAAGAGAAGTCGGCTTGCAGGAGATATAAAGCATTTTTTCACACCTATATAAATCAACTATCTTCGGCAGAGCCTTCGGATGGATTCCTTCGCGCGGTGGATCAAGAACGATGAAGTCCGGTTTTTCTTCGATTTCATCGATCACCTTCAGCACGTCTCCGGCGAGGAAACTGCAGTTGGTAAGGCCGTTTGCCTCTGCGTTCTCTTTTGCAGCTGTAACAGCTTCTTCCACGATTTCCACGCCGATCACTTCTTTTGCGACCGGTGCAAGGATCTGGGCGATGGTTCCGGTTCCGCTGTAGAGGTCGAAGATCGTGCGGTCTTTCGTCTCGCCGACGAACTCGCGGGCGGTGCTGTAGAGAACTTCCGCGCCAAGGGAATTGGTCTGGAAGAAGGAGAACGGGGTGATCTTGAATTTCAGTCCGAGGAGTTCTTCATAGAAGTAGTCCTGTCCGTAGAGCACTTTTGTCTCATCGCTCTTTACAACATCTGCCAGGGAATCATTTATGATATGGAGGAATCCGACAACCTTTCCTTCCAGCGGCAGACCAAGCACTTCCTGCACGAGCGGCATCAGATCCCACTCCTCCTGACTTGTGGTGACGAGATTTACCAGGATTTCTCCGGTATTCTCGGCTCTTCGCACCAGCAGGTGGCGCAGGTAACCCTCGTGGCTTATCTTGTGGTAGTAACTTGCGTTCCGCTCTTTAAAATACGCCAGCACGCAGGTCAGAATCTTTGTGAAATCATCATGCACGATTTTGCAGTCGCACGCGGTCAGGACATCGTAGGTGCTTCCCTTTTTATGAAGTCCGAGAGACAACGGGCCGTCCTTGTATTCATCGCCGAAGGAAAACTCCATTTTATTCCGGTATGCAAACTCCTTCGGACTTCCCTTGATTCCAAGGAACGGATAATCGGCCTCCCCCGCCTCATTGACCTGGCCGGCCTCCACGAGGGCATCGTCGAGCAGTTTTTTCACCTGACCGACCTTCATTGCAAGCTGATCCTCATAACTCATCGTCTGGTACATGCATCCGCCGCAGGACGGGAAAATACTGCAGACCGGATCGCGCTTTTCCATCGGGGATTTTTCTGTTACTTCGAGCAGGCGGCCCTCCATGCGGTTCTTTCTTTTTTTGTTGATCTGAAAGCGGATCTTCTGTCCCGGAATTGCATTTTTCACGGTAACCGTCTCGCCCTCCACATGTACACGTCCTTTATTCGGGAAATCAATTCTTTCCACGACTCCCTCGTAAATTTCTCCTTTTTTCATTCTCTTCTCCTTCTATGTCAAACTGATTTCCGGACAGAAAAACTCCGGTACCACGTTCCGGCACCGGAGTTTCTTTTTTCCATCCTACTTATCTTCGTCTTCATCCTCGAAGTAATCGTCGAAATCGTCATCGAAATCATCTTCGAAGTCTTCCAGATAATCCGGAGTTACAAACCGGTATACTGCGTATGCGATTCCTGCAACTGCCGCTACCGCTCCGACAATGGCAAGGACCCATAAAATCACGTTTTTCGGTTTTTCGCTCTCACGTTCTCTCTGTTTTAAAAGCTCTAATACTTCATCAATCTTATTCATACTGTCCACCAACCTTTGCTTTAGATTAGAAACTTAACTTAACGATAGTATACCATACGAGCCGCAATTTTACCACAATTTCCGCTCTTTTTTATAAATCTTTTCGTTTCAACTTACAGTCGGTATTTTCACGGAGTCTGACATGTCGAGAATAGTTCGACTGTGACTTTCCTCATGTCAGTGGAGGATACCGATTTCTCTCCGCCTACCACTGCCGTTATGTTTCTTTTAACAATTCATCTCACCGCTTTAAAAGCGGGGGACTTCTTGTCTACTGGTGTTAAAATTCAGAATCCGCCGGCAGTTCCCGCAGAATCTTGTGGAACTGACCGCCGCAGCGCTCCATTTCTCCTAACACCTGGTCGATCCATTCACCCTTTGTATGCCAGTTTTCTCTGGTGAACTCAATATCCGAAGGACAGACAAAAAACTCTGTCTCCGGGTAGACAAGCTGGTAATACAGAATACACCGTCTCGCATGGAGATTCCGGCAGCAGAGGATCGCTTTTTTTACCTCGATGCCCGCCGCATCTGTCACTTCCCGTGACCGCAGTGCATTTTCATACGTATACGTCGCCTGGTCTTCGCGCAGAATCGCTTTCTCCGGCACGCTGTTTTTCTGCAGTACCGTCCGCAGAAACTCCCACTCGGTTTCATAGTTCCCGCCGTACTGCTCCGCAAGATCCTGTACACCGGCGAAATGCCCGAGCACAGTACTGTATCTTCCCGACGGAAGCACATACGGCGCAAATCCTTCTTTCCAGAGTTCTGCCGCGTGCGCCGCCATCTGCGGATATCCGTTTCCCGGCACAAAAATCACATCGGCTTTCTGCGGCTCATCCTTCACGAAAATATAGTCCGTAAAGTAGTTTAAAAACTTCTCATACATGAAATGTTACCACTCTTTAAAGTCCATGAGGCACTCTACGACATATGCCATATCCTGTTCAGACAGGCTGTAGAACATTGGCAGACGCATCAGGCGCTCGCTCTCTTTTGTTGTGTATTTGTCCTCTCCGTGGAAAACACCGAACTTCTGTCCGGCCGGGGAGGTATGGAGCGGAACGTAATGGAAGACACACATCACACCGCGCTCTTTCATATAGTTGATCAGTTTTGTACGCACTTCCAGATTTCTTGCCTTGATGAAGTACATATGCGCATTATGTACACAGCCTTCCGGCACAACCGGCTGCTCGATCTTTCCGGCCTCAGCCAGCGGACGGAGCTGCTCATGGTAATAGTTGTAGATGGCCATCCGCTTTCTATCGATTTTCTCATGTTCCTCGAGTTCTGCAAGCAGGTAAGCCGCATTCATATCGCTCGGCAGATAGGAGGAACCGTAGTCGATCCAGGTATATTTGTCGATCTGTCCGCGGAAAAACTTGCTGCGGTTCGTTCCCTTTTCACGAAGGATCTCTGCTTTTTCCAGATAATTCTCATCCTGGAACAGCAGCGCGCCGCCCTCTCCCATCGTATAGTTTTTCGTCTCATGGAAGCTGTAGCAGCCAAAATCGCCGATCGTTCCAAGGGCTTTTCCCTTGTAGTACGCGCTCACACCCTGTGCCGCATCCTCTACAACCTTCAGGTTATGGCGTTTTGCAATATCCATGATGGTATCCATTTCACAGGCAACGCCCGCATAGTGAACCGGAACAATCGCTTTTGTTTTTTCGGTGATGGCATCCTCAATCTTGGTCTCGTCGATGTTCATCGTATCCGGACGGATATCCACGTAGACGATTTTTGCTCCGCGCAGAACAAAGGCATCTGCAGTGGAAACAAACGTGTAGGACGGCATGATCACTTCGTCGCCCGGCCGAATCTCAGACAGGTAAGCTGCCATTTCCAGTGCATGGGTGCAGGATGTCGTAAGCATCGCATGTTTTACGTTGAAATTGTCCTGCATCCAGGCAGAACATTTCTTCGTAAAAGGACCGTCGCCGCACAGCTTGTTGTTTTCCTCTGCCGCCTGGCGGATGTATTCCAGTTCTGTTCCAATAAAAGGTGGTTTATTAAACTCTATCATTGTTTTTTCCTTATCTTTCTTCTATCCATTACTGTTTTATTTACTTTCAGAGCCCAAAACAAGCTCTTAGGTAGTCTTATTTTCTCACAAATCCCTGTGGATTTCAAGACACGATTTTGACATGACAGCCATATCATCATACTGTCCATAAAGCCAAAAGAACCCTTGATTTCTCAAGGGTTCCATAAGTAGCGAGAGGGGGATTCGAACCCTCGACACCGCGGGTATGAACCGCGTGCTCTAGCCAACTGAGCTATCTCGCCATATTCATTTTCAACACCGTTTTTCATAAAACATGGGGCCTATAGGGCTCGAACCTATGACCCTCTGCTTGTAAGGCAGATGCTCTCCCAGCTGAGCTAAGACCCCACATCAGTGTTTTGTCTGTCGACTTTTTATCTGTATCACCAACCGACTTTGTTAGTATAGCATCCCACCCGCCAAATGTCAACACTAATTTTCAAATTTTTTCGATTTTTTTCAACTTTTTCTCCCGCCACTCTTTCAGGTACTGCTCCTGTTCCAGATCTTCCCGTTCTTTCTCCCATCCTGCCGCCCGGCAGAGCGTCCATGCAAGCAGAAGAAATACGGCAAAAATCCCCGCCAGACAAACGATTCCCATCTTTTCCGACCGCCTTTCCTGTTCTGATTCTGCTAAAAACCAAAGGATCTCCTTACTATTGTATCCGGAACGGCGGCGCTTTATTCCCTTTTCAGAATAAAAAGACAAAGCCGCCAGATTTCCCTTTCACCGGGATTCTGGCGGCTCCATTTTACTCAAAATTAAAATTCACATTCACGTTACGCTTCGTCAATCGCTTTTCCAATATCATGGCGGTAATATTTATTGTCAAAGTCAACCCAGTCAACAGCCTTATATGCATTCGCACGTGCCTCTTTCAGGGTATCGCCAAGTGCTGTCACGCCGAGGACACGGCCTCCGTTTGTCACGATCTCGCCATCTTTGAACTTCGTTCCTGCATGGAAGCAGTAATAGCCCTCATGCTCTTTGAACGTCTCGAGTCCGCGGATCGGGAATCCTTTTTCGTAGGAAACCGGATAACCGTTCGAAGCCAGTACGATGCAGACACACGCATTATCTGCAAACTGCAGGTCGATCTGGTCGAGAGTTCCGTCGATGCAGGCTTCAAATACATCAATGATGTCTGTCTTCATACGAGGAAGCACAACCTGTGCCTCCGGATCGCCGAAGCGGGCATTGTACTCGAGCACCTTCGGTCCGTCCGGTGTCAGCATCAGTCCGAAGAAGATAACTCCCTTAAACGGTCTTCCCTCGGCTGCCATCGCATCTACGGTCGGCTGATAGATATATTTCTTACAGAACTTATCCACTTCTTCGGTATAAAACGGACTCGGGGAGAAGTTGCCCATACCGCCGGTGTTCAGGCCGGTGTCGCCGTCTCCTGCTCTCTTGTGATCCTGTGCAGAACTCATCGTCTTGATCGTCTTTCCATCCACAAAGGAGAGAACGGAAACCTCACGCCCCGTCATAAACTCCTCGATGACCATCTCGTTTCCGGCACTGCCGAATTTCTTGTCGAGCATGATCGTCTTGACGCCCTCTTTTGCTTCCTCTAAGGTATTGCAGATCAGAACGCCTTTTCCAAGAGCCAGACCGTCGGCTTTCAGCACGATCGGGAATTTTGCAGTCTCGAGATATTTCTCTGCCGCTTCTGGATCGGAGAATGTCTCGTATGCCGCCGTCGGGATATGGTATTTTTTCATCAGGTCTTTGGAGAACGCTTTCGATCCTTCCAGGATTGCCGCATTCTTTCTTGGTCCGAATACGCGCAGTCCCTCTGCCTCAAACGCATCGACAACACCGCCGACCAGCGGATCATCCATGCCGATGACGGTCAGGTCAATCTCTTTTTCTTTCGCAAAAGCAACAAGCTTGTCAAACTCCATCGCTGCAATATCGACACACTCTGCGTACTCCGCAATTCCTGCGTTTCCAGGAGCGCAGTAAATCTTGTCTACCTTCGGGCTCTGCGCCACCTTCCAGGCAATCGCATGCTCTCTTCCGCCGCTTCCTACAATCAGTACTTTCATCGCTCTTACTCCTTTATCTTTACGTGTCCGTCTTCTACCGTTACTTTTCCGTTTGCAATCAGATCAATCGCACGCGGCATGATGACCCACTCGGCCTCTTCCATGACGCGCTGCTGCAGTGCCTTCGGTGTATCGCCCTCGTGCACTTCGACTGCCTTCTGCAGAATAATCGGGCCGGTGTCTGTTCCGCCGTCCACAAAATGAACCGTCGCTCCCGTCACTTTGACGCCGCGGGATAATACGCCCTCGTGCACTTTCAGTCCGTAATAGCCCGTTCCGCAGAACGACGGAATGAGGGACGGATGAATGTTGATGATCTTATTCGGATAAGCATCCACAATGCTCTGCGGGATCACAACCAGGCATCCTGCGAGCACAACGAGATCGACGTTGTACGACTGCAGTTTCGCCAGCAGTGCCTCGTTGAATGCTTCTCTCGATGCAAAGGTCTTCGGGGAAAGGCATACCGCATCAATCTCCTTCTTTTTCGCACGCTCCAGCGCATACGCTCCTGCATTGTTGCTGATGACAACAGAAACCTCCGCGTTTGTGATGATTCCCTCGTCAATCGCATCCAGAATCGCCTGCAGGTTCGTGCCGCCGCCGGAGACGAGAACTGCTAATCTTAGCATAACTGTACTCCTTTTTCTCCGTTTTCAATGTGGCCGATCACATATGGCGTATCTCCTGTGGAACGGATGGCTTTCATCGCTGCGTCTACATCTTCCGGATCAACAGCCAGTACCATACCGATACCCATGTTGAAGGTGTTGTACATCATCTGCTCGTCGATATTGCCTTTCTTTGCCATCAGATCAAAGATCGGCGGTACGGTGTAGCTGTCTTTCTGTACAACGGCTACGGTGTTGTCTTTGAGCATACGCGGAATGTTCTCGTAGAAGCCGCCTCCGGTGATGTGGCTGCATGCTTTTACGGTTACACCGGCATCTTTGATGGCACGGAGTGCTTTTACGTAGATACGGGTCGGTGCAAGCAGGGTCTCGCCGAGGGTTGCGCCGAGCTCATCATAGTATGTATTTAAAGAATCTTTTGTCATATCGAAAACTTTACGGACAAGAGAAAATCCGTTGCTGTGAACGCCGGTGGAAGCCATGCCGATCAGTACGTCTCCGGCTGCCAGATTTTCACCGGTAATCATGTCTTTCTTGTCACATACGCCGACAGCAAAACCTGCCAGATCGTACTCATCCTCCGGCATCAGGCCCGGATGCTCTGCGGTCTCACCACCGATCAGTGCTGCATCGGACTGCAGACAGCCTTCTGCAACGCCTTTTACGATCGAAGCGATCTTCTCCGGATAGTTCTTTCCGCATGCGATGTAGTCGAGGAAGAACAGCGGTTCTCCGCCGGCGCATGCGATATCGTTCACACACATGGCAACGGCATCAATGCCGATGGTGTCGTGTTTATCAAGAATCATGGCGAGCTTCACCTTGGTTCCGCATCCGTCTGTACCGGAAAGCAGCACCGGCTCTTCCATTTCTTTGATTTTTGCCAGGGAAAAAGCGCCGGAAAAACCGCCAAGGCCGCCTAATACCTCCGGGCGCATGGTTTTCTTTACATGCTCTTTCATTAATTCTACTGATTTGTATCCAGCTTCAATATCTACTCCTGCGTTCTTGTAATCCATGGTGAACCTCCCTTGTCCTTTGTTTTTATTTACTGTAGTTACGGTATCCTGTTTCCTGCAGTTTTGCGTCTTTTGCCTCAACCTGCTCTTTCATTTCCTGTGTATATGCTTTCAGTTTTGCAAGCAGTTCCGGATCGGAAGTTGCAAGAATCTTTGCTGCCAGGATTCCGGCATTGGCACCGCCATTGATGGCAACGGTTGCTACCGGAATGCCGCTCGGCATCTGTACGATGGAGTACAGGGAATCACGACCTCCAAGCGATGTGGTATGCATCGGAATTCCGATGACCGGCATTGGGAAAATAGCTGCGCACATACCCGGCAGATGAGCTGCCATACCTGCGCCTGCAATGATAACCTTGAAGCCTTTCTCCTCTGCGGTTTTTGCATATTCGAAAAATACATCCGGCTCGCGGTGTGCGGAGATGATTTTCATCTCGTACTCAATTCCAAATTTTTCCAGCATGTCGGCTGCTTTGCTCATTACCGGCATATCAGAGTCGCTGCCCATCACAATTCCTACTTTAGCCATGTTGTTCTCCTTTTCTGATTAACTGTTCTAAGCGTTATTCATTAGTTATGCTTATATTTATGTTTTAATCATTCAGTTCTGCTTATAATATACTAAGCAGGCGCAGAAATGTCAACCCATAATCAGCCAAAAGGTTCATTTAATTCTTCCGTTCCCGGCAGGACGAAGCGTCCGTCCTCAATGAGAGGGATCGTCGTTCCGTCTGCTTTTTCGACCGCAACCGACTGCAGTTCGCGGTACGGAATCGTGATGTCCGTGTGGCATCCGAAGTATGCTTTCGACGGATCTTCTTTCCGTTTTGCCGAAACCTCGTTCTCGCGCGCGATTACTTCTTTTCCGTCCGGGTTGTACATCGGGCTGTCCTCCGCCCAGGCGTAGCAGGTGTCGCCCATCGCAAAATGCGGGCCCATCTTCTCTGCGATCAGGATCGGCAGTTTTCCGGCGATGCCGTACTGCTCTGCCATCACGTACGCCATCGTGTTCGTTCCGATGGCAAACTCACCGATCGGCAGCGTCCTGTGGTGATACAGCAGGTTTTCTTCTATATAAGTACGATTGTCCTCTTCTTTTTCGAAGTTTGCGCAGTCATACGCGGTGATCATGCCGTCGGTCAGCGTCAGGCAGAGATCGCGGTAATACAGCTCGTTCAGGTAGACTCCCGTCACATGGAGCACGCCTGTCGTGCCGGTAAGGCTCGGGGAAGTAAAGACCTCTCCGACCGGAATATTGCAGTCGGCAACACAGTTCTCGAAATTCGTCTCTTTCGCAGGATCGTTCAGATGATGCAGCATCACGCGCAGATCCGTTCTGTTCTCTCCTTTTCCAAGCACATGCACGGAAACACCCTCGTCGAGCGCATCGATCAGGTACTGCTGGATGCGCTGGTATTTTTCGTAATCGAGCGTGTTGATCTTTACGATCTCACAAAAAATTTTTTCGTAGCGCGGATCGATCTCCGGCATCGGGTAGGCGATGATCGTGTAGCCGTACTCGTCATCCTTGATATAGCGGTTTACAATCTGGCCCGCCTCGTTCTGGAAACCGACACGGAGCTTTTGCTGGCGCTCGTTTAAGTGCAGTGCCTGTTTTTTATTTACTGGCTCAAACGGAACTTCGCCGAAGGTTTCCACCACGGCAGGGCCGGCATAGCCGTCCGCCAGTTCTTTGTACTCGTCGTATTTCACCTGCATCGCGCGGAGCCGTCTCTTCACGAGATCCTCGTTGAGATACAGCGCCTCATCGTTCCGGTGATCGTAGTCATACTGCTTATTCGCAGACGCACCGGCAACCCACGTTCTCCGCGCGCCGCGGGAAATCACCGGCTCGAGTCCCATCTCGCGGAACTGTAATATTGCCGCACGGATCATGCGCTCAAAACCGATGTGGAAGCGGATGCTGACTGTCTTCTTTTTCGACAGATCTTTTCGCGCCACGAGAAAGCACTTGCGGAAGCCTTCTGTGTAGGTGCGTGCCATCGCGTCGATTTCTTCCTGGCTGAACGTATTTAAAAAGCGGGCTGTACCCTTCTCATTTTCGGTGATATATTCGCCGTACTGGTACAGATACCGCAGATCCGTCAGATCAGATTCCATCACAATATCCTTCACAAAGTGCAGCGACGGGTCGACGATTTCGCGCACCTGGTATTCCTGGCGCTCCTCGGCGTAATCGCTCACATACCAGTAAATGCTCTCTTTTACATACTGCGCGGACGGCAGCGTCTCCTCCTCGAACATCGCATACAACTCGAGATACAGCTCCATCGCCGCAGTCAGCTCCAGCAGGCGGTCCTCATAGACCCAGACAACAGCATTTCCCAGCTCCCGGTACAGGCAGCAGAGGCTCCTTCCATGCGTTTCACCAAGTGCCCGCACGGCAAACGCCGGGTTTCCGTAGGAGGTCTCATACCGCTCCCCGATCACATCTTCATACGGCTCGCGGTTAAAAACAGCCAGCTCTTCCTCGGATGCTGTTTTTAGATATCCTTCTGCGATTCTGCTCCGGATCTGGTCCATTTTGCAGAGGTACTGTGCCATCTGTGCAAAAAAATCGCGGTACGGCTGCGGAACGCTTTTTTCCGCCGGAATCTGGCGGATCCGCTCAATTGCAAGCGCATACCGCTCGTTTAATAATTCATCCGTCATAAAAAATCCCTTTCTGTTTCTCTTTAACTGTTACGAGGGGCAGATCTGCCCCTCATTCTTCTTAACTTATTCCTGTTTTTCTTCCCGGTCGTCAATAATTTTTCCATCCCGGATACTCTGTTCGAGAATCTCTTCCATATAACTCCAGATCTCCTCGGAGCCGGTCGCCGTCTTCTCGTTTCGTTTTAACGGCTGGGAAATCCGCACATTGTGGCTGGTCCAGTCTTTTCCATCGTTCTCATGATTTAAAAGCAGCGGCTGGAAATTGTCCATCACATGAGCAAAGCGCGCTTCCGGTGTCTCATACGCTTCGAACTCGAGCCAGAGATCCATCAGCATTTTTCCCTGATCCTCCGGCAGCAGGCCGTAGATGCGCTCGGCCGCTTTGTGTTCTCTCTCGTCTTTTGTTTTGTTTGCCTCCGCGTCGTACGCATACGTGTCGCCTGCATCAATCTCCACGAGGTCGTGGATCAGCAGCATGAGCATCGTTCTGCCGATGTCGATTTTCTCATTCGAATATTCCTGCAGCAGAAATGCCATCACCGCCATGTGCCATGCGTGCTCCGCGTCGTCCTCCTGGCGCGAATAGCCGCGGATGTGCGTCTGGCGCAGGATCTGTTTTTCTTTATCAATCTCCAGAATAAAATTCAGCTGTTTTTCAAAACGTTCGCGATCCATCTTTTTCCCCTTTTCTTTTATATGTACTCCCGGAGTCTTTCTGTGCTTGATTTTACGAGAGTACATTTATCTCACACCGATCAGAAACAGTGCCAGCCATGCGACCAGCATGCCGCCGCTCGTAATCGAGCCGAGAACCGACATTCTGTGGCTGACCTGTTCTTCTTTAAAGCTCTTCATTCCCACATAGAAGCCGTATCCCGACAGAAGGAATGAGAACAGTCCCGCTGCTCCGAGAAAAATGCCTCCGTTTCCGCGGAATGCAAACGATACGACCGAAGCCAGCAGAAACAGAAAGACCGAAGCACCTGCCATATAGAGAGCTTCCTTTCCGCCTTCCGACGGCTTCCGGACAAAATTGTAATTATACTTCTTCCTCGCCATATTTCCATCTCCTGAATTTATTGCAGATCAGGAATGCGCCGCAGCCGATCATGGCTCCAAGCGTATTCAGCATCAGATCATCTACATCAAAGCAGCCCACCTTCGTGATGAGCTGAATCGTCTCCACGCAGAGGCTGAACATAAAACCAAGAAGCGATACTTTCCAGAAACTCTCCATTTTTTTGTGCATCACCGGAACGATAAAGCCGAACGGCAGAAAACCGATCACATTGCCCGCCAGATTTAAAAATGCGGCAAGGAATCCCACCTTTTCGCGGTAAATCCAGAACCGTCTGATTTCCTGAAACGGCACCAGATTGTAACGGTAATCCAGTTCAAAAAAGTTTCTTCTCCCGTATTCTTCTGCAAAAAACAGAAAATAAACGAGCGCAAGAAGATACACCAGAAATAAAATCCGTCCCACAACGCGGATTCTGGCTTTCGTCTCCTGCTTCATCTTCGTTTCCCCTTTCTGCGTTGTTCTCCCCTCTGCTATCAGAAACGCCGGCATACCTCATCGGCGCACGCGCTTCCGAAATATCCCGGCATTTTTTCTTTTTGAAAGGCGCTTTTAGAACATGATTTCCCCGCGTCGTTTCAGCAGGCCTGCCCCGCTTACGATCATCAGAACACCGGTTGCCACGCCAACAACAACCAGTACGGCGCCCATAGCGATATTTCCGCCGCCGACACGTCCCATGGTTTTATAAATCTTTTCATTCATAGCGCAAAACTCCCTTTCCCGGTGTACCGCATCTTATTTCACGCCGTACTCCTCATAATATGCATCAATGGCAGCCTTCATCTTGTCATCGATCTGAATTTTGCCCTGGCATGGACGGTTGTACAGATACGTGATAACGTCCTCCATGGTTACAATGGCATTTGCCGGGAAGCCATAGGTTTCCTGGATTTCCTCGAGTGCGCTCTTATCGCCTTTTCCGCGCTCCATGCGATTTAAGGATACCATCAGTCCTTTGATCTCCACATTGCCCTGTGCCTGGATGATCGGGAAGGTCTCCTCGATGGATTTTCCGGAAGTGGTTACATCCTCAATAATGACAACGCGGTCACCGTCTTTGAGCTTGCTTCCAAGCAGCAGTCCTGCATCTCCACCGTGGTCTTTGGCTTCCTTCCGGTTGGAGCAGTAGCGTACTTCTACACCGTAGAGATCATGAATCGCAATTGCTGTTACAACACTGAGCGGAATTCCTTTGTATGCCGGTCCGAACAGAACGTCAAAATCCAGCCCGTAGTTGTCATGGATTGCTTTTGCGTAATACTCGCCGAGACGTTTTAACTGGCTGCCGGTTACGTAAGCGCCTGCATTCATAAAGAACGGGGATTTTCTTCCGCTTTTCAGGGTGAACTCTCCAAATTTTAATACCTGGCTCTCGACCATGAATTCAATGAACTCTTTCTTATACTGTTCCATCTTATTTTCCTCCATATTTTCAGGGGAAGGCATCGGTTCTCGCATGCCACCCGTTTTTACTTCTATTCTGTTCTATACTACCATAAACGCCTCTGTTTTTCCAGTCCAGACACAGGATTTCGCATAAAAAACATAAAATCCACACAAATAAATTTCATTCTCTGACGCAAAAAATCCCTCCGCCCAGAGAACGGAGGGATTTTGATATGTTTTCTTTTTAGAAATCTACTTCTGTATCATAGTAGCAGCATTTCAGCAGTTTTTCCATCTCTTCAACAGATGGCTGTCTCGGGTTGGATCCGGTGCAGGCATCGGCGATGGCATTTACAGCGATGTCGTGCAGTCTATCCAGGAATACGTCTTCCGGAACGAAGCCCTGCTCGGTCGGATAGCTGTCTTTTCCGTAGTTCTTGATGCAGTGCGGAATGTTCAGTTTGTCGTTCATGCCGCGCAGATAGTCAATGAGGAGTTTTACTTTCTCTTCCGTTGTCTCGCCGCCAAGTTTCATCTCGTCAGCGATCACTGCATAACGTTTTGCTGCAGTCTCGTCTTTTGCGTTGAACGCGATAACCTTCGGCAGGTACATAGCGTTTGCTGCGCCGTGGATCAGGTGAGCGCCGTAATCAGCGAATGCTGCGCCTGTTTTATGTGCCATGGAGTGAACAATACCAAGAAGTGCATTGGAGAATGCCATACCAGCGAGGCACTGTGCGTTGTGCATGCTGTCACGTTTTGCCATATCTCCGTTGTAGGAATCTACCAAGTCTGCCTGAATCATCTTGATTGCATACAGTGCCAGCGGATCGGTGAAGTCACAGTTCGCTGTGGAAACGTATGCCTCGATTGCATGGGTCATAGCGTCCATACCGGTGTGAGCAACTAACTTTTGCGGCATCGTCTCTGCCAGATCCGGATCTACGATTGCAACGTCCGGCGTGATTTCGAAGTCTGCCAGCGGGTATTTGATACCTTTTTCATAGTCTGTGATAACTGCGAACGCGGTTACCTCGGTTGCTGTTCCGGATGTAGAAGAAATTGCACAGAAATGAGCTTTTCTGCGGAGTTTCGGCATTCCGAATACCTTGCACATTTCTTCGAAGGTGATGTCTGGATACTCGTATTTGATCCACATTGCTTTTGCTGCGTCGATCGGAGATCCGCCGCCCATTGCTACGATCCAGTCCGGCTGGAACTCTTCCATCGCTTTTGCTCCGCGCATAACAGTCTCGACTGACGGGTCAGACTCGATTCCCTCAAAAAGCTGTACTTCCATGCCGGCTTCTTTCAGGTAGTCTACTGCGCGATCCAGGAAACCGAAACGTTTCATGGAGCCGCCGCCTACACAGACGATTGCACGTTTTCCTTCAAATGTTTTCAGTGCCTCTAAAGCACCTTTTCCGTGGTATAAATCTCTTGGTAATGTAAATCTTGCCATTGTTCAGAACCCCTTTCTTGTTTTGCTTCTGATGGACAGCTCCGGCAGATCAGATCAGCAGAATTTCTGTTTTTCCTGCTCTCTGTTTGGGCCGCCTTTTGTCTTTTGTTTTCGACTTTGTTATTATTATAACAAACTTTTTCAGGGATTTCCAATACAAAAATGATATTTCCTGATGTCAATTATATATGTCTTATTTACTCCCGTGCCGCCCGCGATGCCTGTTTTTCACGGTACATCGCTCTTTTCCTCCAGCTTTCCACTTCCAGATAATTCCAGTTGTAAAGCCCCGTCAGTTTATCTTTATACTCCCACTCAGAAAAATCTGTCAAATTTCACCGCACACAATCACATTTAATTTTACATTTCACGAAAAAACACTCCCAACCACTTTCAGCGCCTCCGCCAGATCCTCCCGAAAATCCTCATCCCCTCTCCGCAGACTATTCACCCTGCACCCAAACACCCTCTCATGCCCCGTACAGTGCAGATACCTGCCGTCCCCCAGATACATCCCCACATGCCCCCTCCAGAACAGCAGATCCCCGGCCTTCGCCCGTTCCTCCACCAGACACATCTCCTCCCCTTCTCTCCAGATCGCTTTCATCGGATACCCTTCCCTGATATCCGCATCCCGCCAAATCAAAACCCCATTCATCAAATACACCATAAACACCACACCCGAACAGTCAATCCCATCCGCCGCCTTCCCGCCCCACCGGTACTGGCATCCAAGATACCCCTTCGCACACTCCACAACCTTCCTCCGAAACTTCTCTTCCGACCACCCCTCCGGAATCCCCTGCTCCACAAAAAACCTCTCTTCCGATTTTCCCCACAAAAACCGATCCGAATCCAGTCTTTTTCTTAATGCCACCTCCGGCACAAACCCACTGATCCCATTCGCCAGTTTCACCCTGCAATACCCATTCTCCGTCTCCTCCATTTTCTCCACAAAACACCCCCGTCCCAGCGTCTCCAACATCCGCGACTGCACCCGCGCTCCCCTCATCACATCCGCAAACCCGCGTGTCACCACATACGTATTCCCTGCCTTTTCCCTCTCCTCCATCCACTCCCGGCTTTTCTCTTCAATCAAATTCCTCTCCATCCACCCCCGATACCCATAATGCGTCCAAACCTCAATCCACTCCCCCTCATCTTCCCACATCACGCTCCATCCAAAAAACACCTCATCCACCACATCCACCCCATTCTCCTCATACAAAAACGCCCGCTTCACTTTAATGATCCCATACTTCATCTCACATACCACCTTCCATTTTCTATATACTATGCACCCACCACAACACTCTCACGCCGATCCGCCCCCGGCGGATCCAGACCTACTTCGTTTCAGCTCCACACAACCAGATCTCACTGGAATTTGCGCCTGCGGTGTGGCGGGCATAGAAAAAGAGGGCGGAACTGTGCCCATTCTGAGCCACAGTTCCGCCCTCTTTTTCTCGCCCGCCGCACCGCAGATGCGAAGCCGCTCGAGGCCGTCCGTCTTATCTCACCGCCCCGATCAGCGAATTAATATCGTCAACCTTATGCCTTCTCATATACTCTTCGATACCGCGAACCGTTTCAACAGTCGCATACGGATTAAAGAAATTCGCCGTCCCAATCGAAACCGCCGTAGCCCCCGCCAGAATAAACTCCAGCGCATCCTCCGCCGACGCAATACCGCCCATACCAATAATCGGCACTTTCACTGCCTGCGCCACCTGATACACCATCCGCACCGCAATCGGCTTCACCGCCGGCCCCGACATACCGCCAGTCTTATTCGCAATCGCAAACTTCTGCCGTTCAATATCAATCTTCATCCCAGTAAGCGTATTGATCAGCGACAGCACATCCGCCCCGCCGGCTTCCGCAGCCCGCGCCATCTCCGTAATATCCGTCACATTCGGGCTCAATTTCATAATAATCGGCTGCTTCGCATATTTTTTAACTTCTCTGGTGATCGCCTCCACCGCCTTCGGATCCTGTCCAAACGCAATACCGCCCTCCTTCACATTCGGGCACGAAATATTAATCTCCAGCAGATCCACCGGCTCCGAAGTCAATCGCTCCACAACCTCACAGTAATCCTCCGTCGTCCGTCCACACACATTCACCACAATCTTCGTGTCAAACTGTTTCAAAAACGGAATATCCCTCTCACAGAACACATCAATACCAGGATTCTGCAGCCCGATCGCATTCAGCATTCCGCCGTAAACCTCCGCAATACGCGGCGTCGGATTCCCCGGCCACGGCACATTCGCAACACCCTTCGTCACAACCGCGCCAAGCTCCTTCAAATCCACAAACTCACTGTACTCCGCGCCGGAGCCAAACGTACCAGATGCCGTCATAACCGGATTCTTCAGTTCCACACCCGCCAGATTCACACTTGTCTTCATCGCTTTTTCTCCTCCTCGCGTCACTTACAGCTCAATTTCCGTACTTAAAAAGACAGGTCCGTCCTTGCAGATCCGCTTGTTGTGCACATGTGAATGACCATCCACCTCAGTCGACTGGCAGACACACGCAAGACATGCGCCAACGCCGCACGCCATCTTCTCTTCCATCGAAATCCAGCATGGAATTCCCTTTTCCAGACCGTACGCCTTAATCGCACGCAGCATCGGAGCCGGACCGCAGGCAAAAATTACATCTGCTTCCAGATGATCCTCGCGCACCGCATCCATCACATTGCCCTTCACACCGGCACTTCCGTCCTCCGTTGCAATATGAAGATCGCCTGCCGCAGCAAACTCCTCATTTAAGAACAACTCATCGCGGTAACCACAGCAGATGATCGTGTCCGTTCCAAGATCCTTCGCCGTCTGCAGCATCGGCGGAACACCGATACCGCCGCCCATCAGCATCACACGTTTTCCCTTACCTTCCTCGATCGGGAATCCATTTCCAAGCGGCCCTAAAATATCAACCTCATCCCCCGCTTTCAGATGCGAAAACTCCTCCGTTCCTGCACCTGCCACACGGTAGACAATCCGAAGTCTTCCTCCCTCTCGGTCGATCTCACAAAGAGAAATCGGACGCGGCAGAAGACGGCTGCCGTCCTTCGAAAACAGAGAAATAAACTGGCCGGCCTTCGCCTCTTTCGCAATCACTTTCGTGGAAATCCACATGCTGTAAATTCCTTTTGCAATGCACTCCTGACTTTCCACAGTACAGCATTCCTTGATTTTCATAAGCTGAACACTCCTTTTATTTTCTTGAATCGGCGAAAAGCCCAAAATATCCTCCGGCGGACATAACATCTACCCGGCAGACCTTCTGAGCTTTTCACCCTGTATTCTTATTTTGCAGCAGCAAGCGCCCCGCTGATATCCTCAACCATATCCTTTACAGCTGCTCTCGAAGCATCCGCAAAGTTCTCAGTGCCAAACTCGGCATATTTTTCCTGTTTGTAAGCAGCGATAATACCTCTCGAAGAGTTTACGATTGCACCCAGTCCGTCCTCATTGAAGAAGTGAACGAGGTCTTTTCCTTTTCCACCCTGTGCACCGTAGCCCGGTACCAGGATGTAGGATTTCGGCATTACCTTACGCAGCACCTTGCCCATCTCCGGGTACGTAGCGCCGACAACAGCTCCCACATAGCTGTAATCATCGCCCATGTGCTCCTCGCCCCACGCGGCAACCTGCTCGCCGACCCACTCATACAGCGGACGTCCGTCGATGATGCGGTCCTGGAACTCGCCGCTGGACGGGTTCGAGGTTTTTACCAGAACAAAGATACCTTTTTTCTCCTCTTTGCAGACCTTGATGAACGGTTTTACGCCGTCAGATCCAAGATACGGATTGACAGTTGCAAAATCCTCATGGAATCCGGCGTAGGATTTGCTTCCCACCTGCACGTGGCCGAGGTGGCCGACTGCATACGCCTCAGAAGTAGAACCGATATCGCCTCGTTTGATATCGCCGATGACAACGAGACCCTTTTCCTGGCAGTAGGAAACGGTCTTCTCATACGCTGCCATTCCCGGAACGCCGAACTGCTCATACATGGCAACCTGCGGTTTTACAGCCGGAATCAGATCGTATGTTGCGTCGACAATCG
This sequence comes from Blautia sp. AM28-27, assembly GCF_003480905.1. Taxonomy (NCBI): domain Bacteria; kingdom Bacillati; phylum Bacillota; class Clostridia; order Lachnospirales; family Lachnospiraceae; genus Blautia; species Blautia sp. AM28-27. Next base: position 178,086 of record NZ_QUJK01000001.1, on the reverse strand, counting down.
CTTTATTGAACTGCCAAACGGCCTCTGCAGCTCCTTCGAGTGTCTCTCCGTACTCGGCAAATGCCTTTTTCTGTACGTGCTCCGGCACATAGTTCAGCATCGGGTCCAGACCTACGACGATCGGTGCATTTGTTTTTTTAATGTTTGCAATCAGTTTGTTAATCATCTGCTTACTCTCCCTCTTCTGTCTTTTCTTATAGAAATTACTCAGCTTCGTATACAATCTTGCCGCCGCATACGGTAGCCATAACTTTTCCTTTGACTTTCTTGCCGCCGAACGGAGTGTTTTTGCCCTTGGAAACAAACTCCTTCGGATCGATCACATACTCTGCTTCCGGATCGATGACAACCACATCGGCGTCCATGCCAGGTGCAAGAGAACCTTTCTTGTCCAGGTGCAGGATTTTTGCCGGATTGTAGCTCATCTTCTCCGCCATCTGCATCGGGGTGATGACCTCGGTATCCACAAGTTCGGTGATGGTAAGAGCCACGCTCGTCTCCAGTCCGACGATGCCGAACGGAGCTTTCTTGAAGGACTCCTGTTTCTCGGTCAGCGCATGCGGTGCATGATCGGTGCTGATGACATCGAAGACATCGTCTTTCAGACCCTGGCGCAGTGCCTCGAGATCCTCTTTCGTACGGAGCGGCGGATTCATCTTGTAGTTGGTGTCGCCCTTTACGATGTCGTCGCTGCAGAGGGTAAAGTGATGCGGGCAGACCTCGGCGGAAATCGAAACGCCGGCCTTTCTCGCCTCACGCACCATATCCACGCTCTCTTTGGTCGAGCAGTGGCACAGATGCAGGTGTGCACCTGTCTCTGCGGCAAGTACGATATCTCTTGCAACAATCGTGTTCTCTACGGAGTTTGTGATGCCCGGCAGATGCCACTCTCTCGAGTTTGCATCCTCATTCATGCAGCCGCCGTTTACGAGGTTCTTGTCCTCGCAGTGAGCCAGCACCGGAATGTTTTTCTCTGCGGCAATCTCCATGGCCTCTTTGTAGAGCAGCGCGTTCATAACGGATTTTCCGTCCTCGCTGATCGCCGGGATGCCGGCTTTTACCATGCCCTCGATATCGGCGAGCTCTTCACCCTTCTGTCCTACTGTGATGGCGCCTGCCTGCAGTACATTAATCGGAGAAAAACGGTCTGCTTTGATCGTTACATAGTTGACGCGGTCCGGGCTGTCGATGACCGGTTTTGTATTCGGCATCGCTACCAGCGTTGTCACGCCTCCTTTTGCTGCTGCTTTCGAACCGCTTTCAATATCTTCTTTATATGTCTGCCCCGGGTCGCGGAGATGTACATGCATATCGATGATGCCAGGCATTACATAGCAGCCTTTTGCATCTATTACCTGCGCATCTTTTACGCGGATTCCTTTTTCAACCCGTGTAATAACGCCGTTTTCGATCAGAACATCACTGATTTCGTCTTTTTGGGTGGCCGGATCGATGACCTGTCCATTTTTGATTAAGATACTCATCTTACGTTCTCTGATCCTTTCTTTTCTTCTGGCCGTCGTCCGACCATTTATTCCTTTTTATAATACACGAAATCTTTCCTGAAATAAAGAGTTTTTTCTTGACTTTTTTGATTTGCAAGATTATAATAGTCTCAATCGAGAAGATGTTGAGATGTAATACGTGGTCACTAGCTATTAGAGATTATATTAGCATTCACCTTCAATATAATCTGTAATAGCTAGTGAATTTTTTTACCAAAAGTTCACTCGCTTATGGGGGAACATATGCATTCCCACATCATGCTTATTTTTTAATTTTATGGAGGTAACTCACAATGAACAAGGGAACAGTGAAATGGTTTAACGCAGAGAAGGGCTATGGCTTCATCACAGGCGAAGACGGAAACGATGTATTCGTACATTTCTCCGCTATCCAGGGTGAAGGATTCAAAACTCTTGACGAAGGTCAGGCGGTTACTTACGATCTTACCGAGGGTGCTCGCGGAATGCAGGCTTCCAACGTTGTTAAATGCTAATTAACCATAAGCGAAAGGCCGGGGGATGTATGTCCTCCGGTTTTTTAATTTACGCGGGCAACGAGCCAAAGTCCGTGCCTGCACGAGACCTTGGCGACTGCCGCGATAACTTGAGAAACTCGCGGAGCGTGTTTCTCATAGTTTTTTCTATAGCAAGACCCGAAAATAATGCAAAAAAGGCAGGGCTGCAGAGCGCGAATTGCCAGGAACAGATTTGAAAGCGTACCGGGGTACGACGAAAATCTGTGACGCAGTAATTCACGCTCTGCGGTGCTGAATTTTTTGCATTATTTTCCGGGATTGCTATAAATCTCTATAACAAAAGCGCTTATCACTCCGGGATTTTCCCGTCTGTGGTAAGCGCTTTTACTTTCTTTAACAATTCTGCTTATTCCGCTGTACTTTCGCTGATGGAATCTGCTGTGCTGTCACTTGCCGTATCTGCTGTGCTGTCCGAAGATGTATCGGAAGCATCAGAGCTGTCGCTGGTGTCATCTGCACTGCTGTCGCTGGATGTGTTGGTCTCGCTCAGATAATTCTGAATATCCGTCACGTTCATCGTTGTGGTTTCTGTCGTGCGGTTCGCCTTTTTCTCTGCTACCGAGTTCTGGTAAACAGCAACGGAGAACCAGCCGATCAGGGTAGCCAGAACAACGACGAAAGCGGTAACTTCCAGTCTCGTGATCCATCTTTCACGTCTCATGATTTTCTCACGGTTCGCTTTTTCCTTTTTATAGCGGTCAACTTTTTCCTGACTCATGGTTCTACTTCTCCTTTGATTTCTAAAAAGTGCTCGGCGGCACTTTCAAACATGTTGAAAATTATACTACATTTTCAACAAAAAGGGAAGAGAAAAGTTATAATGCAATGATAATTCCGCCGTCATTTGCATACATACTGCTGACGCCCTGGGTATCGAGTACGAAGACATCCTGTACCGCAAGGCGCTCCAGAAGGGCTTCTTTTACCATCTCGGCGCGCTCCGGGCAGTTGCAATGAGAGATGGCAAGCGTTTTGTTTTCTACATGCTGTGCGTCATTTACAATGGCATCGACCATTTTCATCAGTGCTTTGTTGATGCCGCGCGCCTGATCGAGCTGTACGATATCGCCCTCCGGTGTGGCTCCCATAACCGGTTTGATCTTAAGCGCGGATGCAACAAGTGCTTTTGTTTTGGAAAGGCGGCCGTTTTTCCGCAGAGTTTCGAGATTTTCCAGCACGAAATAGGTGTGCTGTGTGCTGATATAGAGTTCTACTGTCTCTACGACGCGCTCAAAGCTCATGCCGGCTTCCTCGCACTCCACGATTTTTTTCACGATCAGGGTCTCTCCTATCGATGCGCTTCTGGAATTGAATACGTGAATCTTCAGATCCTCGTTCTCCTCCTGCGCCAGGTTTGCACCGAGCACTGCGCTGTTATAGGAACCGCTGAGCTGTGCGGAAAGTGTGACCGCGTAGCACCGTTCTGCTCCGTTCAGAAAAGATTTCCGGAAATAATCCGGCGACGGGCAGGCGGATTTCGGGCACTCCGGGCATTCCGCTACTCTCTTTAAAAAATATTTCTGGTCAAATGTCTCGTCATCCAGAATGGATTCTCCGCCGACTTCCAGGGTCAGCGGTGCAATTTCAATATTTCCTCTTTTTTTCATATCTGCTGTCAGTTCACAGCAGCTGTCTGCAACAATGTGAAAACTCATATATTTTGTCCCTCCAAACTTGATTCCGCTTTTTCTCACTGCGGACGTTTCGTATTTCCAATCACCGCTCTTTTTCAAACCTTCCTAAACTAGGGACGAATTCGACACAGTGAATTTTTTGATATTTTGTCATGTAGTTTTGATAACTACATTTTATCATAACACACTTAGTGCTCCATTGCAAAAAGTTTTTTCCCAATAAAAGTTTTTCCGTTAAAAGTTTTTTCCTTTTCTTGTCGCACTCCCCTTTTTGCGGTATACTACGGTCATACGGCTTTTTTGTTTATGGATATTTTTCCATTGCTTATTTTCAGGAGGTGGTACGTATGGAATGGACTTTTTCGGATTCGGTCCGGCTTTCCCTGCTTTCGTTTTCGGAAGCTTCCAAAGCCTGCGCGGCGCTGCCCGGATTTTCTCTTTTCCGGCGCAGTCTGCAGCCGGAGCGCATCGAATACTGCCGCGCAGAGCTGCTGCCTGACTGCCTGGTCGGATCGCTTGCCGTCCCGGACAAGACGCATCCGCTTCACCTTGCATTCTCGCTTGCGTTTTATCTCGACCGGGGGCAGCTTATTCTGGCAGCCGACGAACAGACACTTCCGGCTTTGCAGAGCCTCCTCTTCCCGGAAGAACCGCTCGATACTTCCGATGTCTTCCACCTGTTTTTCTCGTTTCTGGAATCGCTGATCCAGGAGGATATGCTCTATCTGCAGAATTTTGAGAAGCGCCTTGCGACAATCGAGGAGTCTCTTCTCGACACTCTGCCAAAAGAGCTGCAGCGGACCCTGATCACGATCCGTCGGGAGCTGCTCGTGTTCCATGCCTATTACCAGCAGCTTCTCGACATGTGCGAAATACTCTCCGAGGACGAAAATCACTTTCTTCCCCAGGAATGCGCCCGTCAGTTTTCGCGCCTTGGAAACCGCGTGGACCGTTTGTACGACCACACCCAGATGCTGCGGGAGTACGCCCTGCAGATCCGCGAGATGCAGCAGGCGCAGATCGACCTGCGTCAGAACGATACGATGCGGATTCTGACGGTCGTCTCGACGATCTTTTTCCCGCTTTCCCTGATCGCCGGCTGGTACGGCATGAATTTTACGCATATGCCTGAGCTTTCTGCCCCGTATGCGTACTTCATCCTGATCGGCGTCTGTATTCTCATTGTTGCTGTTGAAATTTGGTATTTTAAAAAGAAAGGCTGGTTTTAACTACGGATGATTATCCTGCAGATTACACAGTTAAAGAATTTTATGAACACCCTGCTCCGTCTCGAGACATTTGACCGCTTTCCCGTCTCCGAGGCGTCGATCACAACGTTTACGACGTTCTCCCTCGACGGCAGTCTTCACACGGACTTTTTCGATCCCGATGACGCGCAGCTCTTAAAAGAAAAAGGGCGGACGCGGCTTCTCTGGAAAGATGTGAAATCGTTCTGCTATTCCGTCATCAAAGGAAAACGGACACCTCTGCAGTTCAAATTTGTGTTTCAGCTTCCGCAGGCGGCGTGCGAAAAAATGATCGCGGACCATGCGCTGCCGCTGGAAATAGAGAACGTGTTTGGATGCTTTCTAAATTTTCAGTATAAGGACGGAAAACTCTTACTTACCACCGGAACTTCCCTCAAAATCTTTACGATGGACAAGTCGCTCGACCGCGTCTTCGATGAGGAAGTCCGCCAGTTTCTGCTGAAAAATGAAATTGCATTTGAAGAACAGATATAAAGACAAAATACTTATTTAGAAAGGTTCTCTTTTTATGAATCAGATTATTATGTGGATCATGGCAGTCGGCGCGGTACTCGGCGGTGTCGACCGGATCGCTGGCAATCGCTTCGGATTTGGAAAACGGTTTGAGGAGGGCTTTATGCTGCTTGGACCGACGGCACTTTCCATGTCGGGCATCATCTGCCTCACCCCGCTGCTCTCCCGCTTTCTCCGTTTCGCCCTCGTTCCCATCTGGAACTTTTTTGGTCTGGATGCGGGACTTCTCGCCGGCATTCTCGCCATTGACATGGGCGGCTACCAGCTCGCCGGAGAGCTTTCGGCATCGCAGGAGATGGTGCGCTACGCAGGACTTGTGATTGCGGCGACGCTTGGCTGTACCATCACCTTTACGATTCCGGTCGGCATGGGAATGCTGAAAAGCGGCGACCGCCTCCTTTTCTCCCGCGGCATGCTGATCGGCACGGGCACACTTCCCGTCACGATGATCGTCGGCGGACTGCTCTCAGGACTCTCTTTTCTGCAGATCGTACTTCAGTCGCTCCCGGTGCTCCTCTTCTGCTTTCTGCTGATGTTCGGCATCTGGCGTTTTCCGGAGCAGACCGTGCGCGCGTTCACGGTATTTGCAGATGTGATCCGGCTTCTGACGACGATCGGCCTCATCGCGGGCGCGTTCTGCTATATGACCGGCTTTTCGCTGCTCCCGGACCTTGCGCCGCTGGAGGACGCGATGGCGGTCGTCTCGTCCATCGGCATTGTACTGCTCGGCAGCCTTCCGACGGCGGAGCTTTTACAGCGGGTGCTCAAAAAGCCGCTCTCTTTTATTGGAAGAAAAACCGGCATGAACGACAGCAGTGCCGCCGGTCTTCTGATGGGCATTGTCAGCCCTGTTCCGGCGATCACAATGATGGAAAAAATGGACGAGCGCGGAAAGATTGTAAACGCAGCTTTCCTCGTCTCCGCCGCATCGACCATCGCCGCACATATGGGATTTACGTTCGGCACCGATCCTGATTTTGTCGTGCCGCTTCTCGTTGCAAAGCTCGCTGGAGGCATCGCCGCCGTCTGTGCCGCGCTGTTTTTCACGAAGAAATCTGCTTAATTGTTTGAGAACATACATAGCAACGCAATAAGACCTGCGCCGTTTGAAAGCGCAGGTCTTATTGCATTTCTTACTTATTTTCTATTTCTTATTTCACCATATCCTCTTTGATAATTCCATGCTCTTTTAAGAGATCTCCAACTACATTTCCATCTACCAGTTTCAGCAGAGGTTTTTTCAGCAGGTTGAGCGGTCCAGGAAGCTCGATTTCCAGCGGGGATTTTCCATCCATCAGTTTCACGGAGCTGTCCAGCAGGTCGCGGATATCGTAAACGCTGCCCCATACTTCCGGCACGCCGCGGTCTACGCCGAGGAGTCCGTAAACAGCTTCCATTGCGGTACGAACGGAATACTCTGTCGTGAAGATGGTATCTCTTGGTGTCTCAGCGAACTGTCCGAGGAATGCGAAGTTGACGCAGCCATCCGGGATGACATCCGGGCGGTCGCCCTTTCTTCTTGGCATAAAGAATGCGGTGATGTACGGCATCATGGTCGGTACGCAGACAGCGCTGTTCTCTGCCAGCTCCGGAATCTGGTCAACCGGCACGCCGAGGTGGTACAGCCACTCTTCGGTGATCTCTTTACCAGTGCACTCTTTCATCGGTTTCTTCACATAGTCGCCAGGTACATCGGTGAACAGGCTGTAAACCCATACGCATACCTTATCTTTATCCTGCTCTTTGAACTGTCCCTGACGGTTGATGGTCCAGCTTAAAAGCCACTTGGAATCCTGGCAGCTTACGATACCGCCGGTAACAACCTTTCCGGTTCTCGGATCACGTTTGCAGATATTGGTGATATACGGAATGATCTTATTGTCGAGAGTGGTAATTGTTGCGGATTCCCAGTTTGTCTTTGCAATATCGGAACAGAATTTCTCCGGATGTCCAAAGGACGGATCCTGTTTTGCAATGTTTTTCCACAGGCTCCAGCAGCCGCTCGTGCGGACCTCTGCATCACCGTTCGGTGCATGGTTCTGATCGCCGTAGATCGTGCCTTCGGTGCAGCTTCCGTTGGTAACGAAGACGAGGTCATTCTCGGTGAGAACGATGCCTTTCTCGACGCCGTTTACTTTGCACTCGATGGCTTTTGCTACTTTCTTTCCATCGTTGATTTCAAAGATAACGTTGGTTACTTCGGTATTGAACTGGAAGTCTACGCCGGCATCCTCGAGGTATTTCTTCATCGGAAGAATCAGGGATTCATACTGGTTGTACTTCGTGAATTTCAGTGCGGAGAAGTCCGGCAGTCCGCCGATGTGGTGAATAAACCGCTGGAAGTACAGCTTCATCTCCAGTGCACTGTGCCAGTTTTCGAATGCGAACATCGTTCTCCAGTACAGCCAGAAGGTGGAATTGAAGACTTCATCATCGAAAACATCCTCGATCGTCTTGTCGTACAGATCCTCGTCTCTTGTCATGAAGAGTTTCATGATCTCCATGCAGCCTTTCTGGCTCAGGTTGAACTTGCCGTCGGTATGGGCATCCTCGCCGCGGTTCTTCGTTGCACGGCACAGGGAGTAGTTCGGGTCTTTTTTGTTCAGCCAGTAATACTCATCAAGAACGGATACACCAGGTGTCTCAATTGACGGGATGCTGTGGAACAGATCCCACAGGCACTCGAAGTGGTTTTCCATCTCACGGCCGCCTCTCATGATGTAGCCGCGGGTCGGATCGTAGATACCGTCGCAGGCACCGCCGGCGATGTCCATGGCTTCCAGAATGTGGATGTGATCGCCTTTCATCTGGCCGTCTCTTACAAGGAAGCACGCTGCTGCGAGGGCTGCGAGGCCGCTTCCTACGAGGTATGCGCTCTTCTCATCGACGCCTTCCGGTTTTTCCGGTCTTGCGAAGGCTTCGTAGTTTCCGTTGGTGTAATAAATGCCTTTGCTGTTTTTCTTATCTTTTCCGCGCTCGGTGTTGCGGTAATCATTCTTTGGTTCTGATGTTACAGTGGTTTTCTCCGCTGCTTTTTTTGCTTCACTCTTGTTTTTTGCCTGCAGCACTGCTGCTCCAGCTCCGATGACTGCTGCTGATGCGATTCCGAATTTTAATCCTTTTTTTGACATAGACGTTCATCCTTTCTTTTCTAAATACGACTGCCGGAATGTTTTTTCGAATTTCCGGTTCGTATAGGTTATGCTGCTTTCTTTGTTTTACAAGTTTCTATTTGTGTTGCCATTGTCTGTTGACAATTTGAATCTTACTTCATTTTTCCCCGCTTTTCCATTTACAAAACAGGGCGGATGATTAAATTTTTATCATCCGCCCTGTTTTGTAAAGTGTAACTATATTTTATTTCTTTTTTCAAAATTTCGGATGGAATTGACGACATTTCCTTCCATCGTGCGGTGCATTTTTTCCGCAATCATATGGTAATCCACTTTCATTCCGTCTTTGATCCAGTCGAGCATGACACCGGTAAAGCTATACTTATAGAAATCTGCGATAAAACTCTGATCCGCCTCGGAGATGCCGGTTCCCTTTGCTTTTTCCTGTACGACACCGTACAGCAGATCGTGCGTCAGATGAAAGAGATATGTTTCGATCTGCTCCCGGCTTACAGAGTGATAGACATTCATAATAAATGGTTTATTCTCGAGCACTGCCTCAAAAATCTGCTGCAGGCCTTCCTGCCATGTCTCATACGTTTTCTTCCCCTGCAGCGCCTGCGTCGCATCCTCCAGGCACGACCATTCGACAAGATCATAGATATCCTTAAAATGATAATAAAACGCCATCCGGCTGATGCCGCAGTCTGTCGTCAGATCGTTGATCGTAATTTTGTCCAGCGGCTTTTTCAAAAGCAGCTTTTTTAATGACGCTTCCAGCGCCGCCTTTGTCGCATTTGTCATGTATTTCCTCCATTTTTCTTTTATGTACCCTCGGAATCTTTCTGTTCGAAACGCTTCTATGCTTTTTCATTGTAGCATATCCATTCTCCAGAAACAACTGCGCAGCCCTTCTGATCAGACTTTACAAAAAGTTTAGAAAGTACCGTAATACCAGTAAATTCAATACTTTCCGTCGTTCTGTTAGCACTCTTTTTTCTCGAGTGCTAATTTTCCCTTGACTTTTCCCTGTGCCAGTATTACTATAACTATCAGAGCAGTAAAAAAGCTGCAGACATCTAAAAAAGCATGATATCCCCGCTTTGCTGGATCAAAATATTTTTATAAGAAAAGGAGTGTGTTTCTCATGAGTGCGAAACATGGAAATCTTTCAATCAACAGCGACAATATTTTCCCGATTATCAAAAAATGGATGTATTCCGACCACGATATCTTCGTCCGCGAGCTCGTTTCCAACGGCTGCGATGCCATCACCAAACTGAAAAAACTCGACGGCATGGGCGAATATACTCTGCCGGATGACTACAAAGCAGCCATTCAGGTGATTGTAAACCCGGATGAGAAAACCTTAAAATTCATCGATAACGGTATCGGTATGACCGCAGACGAAGTCGAAGAATATATTACCCAGATCGCCTTCTCCGGCGCTACCGAATTCCTGGAGAAATACAAAGACAAAACGAATTCAGATCAGATGATCGGCCACTTCGGTCTTGGTTTCTACTCTGCTTTCATGGTAGCAGATGAAGTTCACATCGATTCTCTTTCCTATAAAGAAGGATCCACCCCGGTACACTGGACCTGTGACGGAAGCACCGAGTACGATATGTCCGAGGGCAGCAAGACAACTGTTGGTACCGAAATCACTCTGTTCCTGAACGAGGACTGCCTGGAATTCGCAAACGAATACCGTGTCCGCGAAGTTCTGGAAAAATACTGCTCCTTCATGCCGGTTGAAATTTTCCTGTCCAAAGCAAATGCGCCGCAGGAATACGAGACCATCGATGAAAGCGAATTAAAAGATGACGACGTTGTCGTAGAGCACATCCACGAGGACGCAAAATACGAAGAGAAAGAAAAAGAAGACGGAACGAAAGAGCAGGTTGAAGTTTCCCCGGCCAAAGAGAAAGTAAAAATCAACAAACGCCCGGTTTCCATCAGTGATATCCACCCGCTGTGGACCAAACATCCAAACGAGTGCAGCGATGAGGATTATAAAGAATTCTACCGCAAAGTCTTCAACGACTACCGCGAGCCGCTGTTCTGGATCCACCTGAACATGGACTATCCGTTCAACCTCAAAGGTATCCTCTACTTCCCGCGTATCAACACCGAGTACGATTCCATCGAGGGAACCATCAAGCTGTACAACAACCAGGTATTTATTGCCGACAACATCAAAGAAGTCATTCCGGAATACCTGATGCTCTTAAAAGGCGTCATCGACTGCCCGGATCTGCCGCTGAACGTATCCCGAAGCGCACTGCAGAACGACGGATTTGTCAAGAAGATCTCCGAGTACATCTCCAAGAAATTCGCTGACAAGCTCTCCGGCATGTGCAAAACCGACCGTGAGAATTACGAGAAATACTGGGATGATATCAACCCATTCATCAAATACGGATGCATCAAGGACGAGAAATTCTCCAAGAAGATGATGGACTATATTCTGTTCAAGAACATCGACGGAAAATATCTGACTCTTGAGGACTGCATCAACGAGAATAAGAAAGAAGAAGCTCCTGCAGAGAACACCGAAGAGAAGGCTGAAACTACGGAGAATACCGAAAATACGGAAAACGCTGACGAGAAGAAAGAGCCGGAAAAAACGACTGTTTACTACGTCACCGACGAAGTTCAGCAGAGCCAGTACATCAACATGTTCCGCAGTCAGGGCATGGATGCTGTCATCCTGAAACACAACATCGACTCCGCTTTCATCACCCATGCAGAGCGTTGCAACGAGCATGTAACTTTCCAGCGCATCGATGCAGATCTGACCAACGATATGAAAGACGAGTCCGGTGAGGATCTGACCGACGCTACAAATACTCTGACCGATCTCTTCCGCAAAGTCCTCGACAAGAAAGATCTGACCGTCAAAGTTGAGAACCTGAAAGACGAAAATGTATCCTCCATGGTAACGCTTTCCGAGGAGAGCCGCCGGATGCAGGATATGATGAAGATGTACGGCATGACCGGCATGGATCCGTCCATGTTCGGCGGACAGGAAACCCTGATCCTGAATGCAAAACATCCGCTCGTTCAGTACATTCTGAAGAATGGCGAGAACGACAACACATCCCTGTTCTGCGAGCAGCTGTATGATCTGGCAATGATCAGCCACAAACCGCTCTCTCCGGACGAGATGACAAAGTTCGTAAGCAGAAGCAATCAGATTATGATGCTCCTTGCAAAATGATAAAGCACAGGCACAGCAAAACGCACCTCTTATAAAACACGCCGGATTTCTGGAATTTACCAGATGTCCGGCGTGTTTTTTCCTGCTTTTTTACTTTACGATTTCTGATCCAGATGATAGAATAATTCTATTCGCCCTATTGAAAAATAAGGAAAATCACACGAAAGGTCTGGTATTTATTTCTATGAAAAAAGGAAAGCCATCCGCCCTGCTCCCGATCGCCGTTTTTCTGGTGTTTTATCTGGGGCTCGGCATTTATTCCGAGTATATTTTAAAAATTCCGATGGGCTTCTACAACATCCCCATCGTCGTCGCGTTTCTGGCAGCGATCCTCGTCGCCTGTCTGCAGAACCGCAGTGTCCCGTTTGAAGAAAAGCTCGCCCTCATGGGACAGGGCATCGGGGACAAAAACATCATCACAATGCTGCTGATCTTCCTCGCCGCAGGCACGTTTGTCGGCGTTGTCGGAAGGAGCAGTGCAGAGAGCGTTGCCTATTTCATGCTCTCCTGGATTCCGGCAAAGTATGCCGTCGCTGTGCTCTTTGTCGTTGCCTGCTTCGTCTCCACGGCCATGGGAACCTCCGTCGGAACGATCACGCTTCTCGTGCCGATCGCCGCTGCTGTTGCCGAGACCTCCGGCTTTTCGCTGGCGCTCTGCGTCGCCTCCGTCATGGGCGGATCCATGTTCGGCGACAACCTCTCCTTCATCTCCGACACGACAATCGCCGCCTGCAACGGACAGGGCTGCGAGATGAAAGACAAGTTCCGCGAAAACTTCTGGATCGCTCTCCCGGCTGCTCTTGCCGCGCTGGCGCTGATCCTTGTAATCTCCTTCCGACAGGCGCCGGGCACACCGATCGTCCACGAATACCATCTGCTGCAGATGGTTCCGTACCTGCTCGTGCTGATCGGCGGCATCGCGGGCATTCAGGTGTTTGTCGTACTCCTTATCGGTATTGCTTCCGGTGCCGTTATCATGCTCGGTACGGGACAGACGACGCTCTGGGATATGCTCTCCAGCATGGGAAGCGGCACTTCGGGTATGTTTGAGACATGTATGGTTGCGATTCTTGTCGCTGCGATGTGCGCGCTGATTCGGGAAAACGGCGGCTTTACTGTCCTGCTTCGTGCCATTCACAAAATCTTCCGCGGAAAAAAGGGCGGCCAGCTCGGTGTCGGCATTCTCGTCGTGCTGCTCGACATTGCGACCGCAAACAACACCGTCGCGATCGTCATGGCAAACCCGATCGCAAAGCAGATGTCCGAGGACTACGGCATCACCCCACGGAAAACGGCATCGCTCCTCGATACCTTCTCCTGCATCTCACAGGGCATCCTGCCGTACGGCGCACAGATGCTCGTGGCGATTTCCGCGGTGCATGAACTGGGATATGAGCTCTCCGCCTTTGAAATCATGGCAAACCTCTTCTATCCGGGCATGCTGCTTGTCAGTTCGCTGATCTTTATCTTCGTTCTGCCGGATCGGAAAAATGCCGAAAGCAATGCTTAAAAAGTTCCGTATCGGATCAACTCAAAAAATTATGTTAAAATGCCCACCGATTTCACTTTTTCGTTTGATCGGCGGGCATTTTTTTGCTTTTTTTGGCAAAAATCGCCAAAATTGCAGTAACATTTACGGTTGAAATTCTTTTATGCGGGTAGTATAATCGGGGTCGTGACATTGAGAAGGAGTGATGTTATGTGGGTTATGGGGAGAAAGGACAACAGAAAAAGTGAAATTATTAAGACAGTTCCTTGTAATTATGGCGGTTTCGTTCGTCGGAGAAATCCTGCACGCCGTGCTGCCGCTTCCGATTCCGGCAAGTATCTACGGTCTTGTGCTGATGCTGGCGCTTCTGATGACGGGGGCATTAAAACTTGATGCCGTCGAGGACGCAGGCAAGTTTATGATTGAGATCATGCCGGTCATGTTCATTCCGGCGGGCGTCGGCCTGATGGAATCCTGGGGTGAATTAAAAGCCGTTCTCGTTCCGGTTCTCGTGATTACGCTCGTCAGCACCATCGTCGTTATGGTTGTGTCCGGACGCGTGACACAGGCGGTCATCCGGCTGGAAAAGAAACACAAAGGAGGGGACGCAAAATGACAAATATGTTCTGTGAATCTGCATTTTTCGGCGTTGTCATCAGCCTTCTGGCGTATGAGCTCGGCATGCTGTTAAAGAAAAAATTTGGGCTTCCGATTTTCAATCCGCTGCTGATTTCCATTGCAGTCGTCATTGTATTCCTTGCTGTTTTCGATATCGATTATCAGAATTATAATGACGGTGCAAAATACTTGAGCTATCTGCTGACTCCTGCAACGGTCTGCCTTGCGATTCCGCTGTATGAGCAGATGGAGGCATTGAAAAAGAATATCAAAGCCATCCTCGCCGGTATTCTCTCCGGCGTGCTGACGAGCCTTACCGTGGTTCTCGCGCTGGCGCTGATCTTCAATCTGAATCATAAAATGTATGTAACACTGCTGCCGAAATCCATCACAACGGCCATCGGCATGGGTGTTTCGGAAGAGCTCGGCGGTGCGGTGACGATCACGGTTGCCGTTATCATCATCACGGGTGTGCTGGGAAATATGCTGGCGGAGACGCTCTGCAAGCTGTTTCACATTGAGGAGCCGATTGCAAAGGGCATCAGTATCGGATCGGCCTCCCATGCGATCGGTACGGCGAAGGCCATGGAGATGGGCGATGTCGAGGGCGCGATGAGCAGCCTTTCGATTGCAGTTGCAGGTATTCTGACTGTGGTCGGAGCGTCGATTTATGCGATGTTTATCTAAAAACGAACACTGATAAAAAGCAGAAAAAATCCGGGAATGGAAAGCAATGTAAAACTTTCCGTTCCCGGATTTTCTATCCCTGAAATTCTATAACTAAAAATTAAAATTCCGACTGCAGAAACTCTTCAATAAAAAGAAGCGCAGTAGCACTCCGGCCCTTCCGGGTCGATGCAGATATGCTCGAGCGTTCCGCTGTGCATCGAAAGCCCCATCGTCAGATCCTGCACAATCTGCTGCTTCGCCGTCTGGCGGTGCTCATAGATGTACTGATACACACTTTTCTTATTAATCTTTTTTAACGTAATTGTGGTAATACTCTTTTCGTTCACGCAAAAACGTCCTCTCTTTTACCGCTCCATCACATTGATCGACTCGATACCGACGCTTCCGCCGCGCACGACTTCGATCTTGCTGAATTCCTCTTTCATCAGCTTCACAACTGCATCGTTTTTCGTCGCCGTCTGGACAAACTCGAGCAGCAGGCTGTCTTTTCCGTAGTCGATGACCTTCGCCTTGAACGTCTCAGCGATCTGGAACAGCTCGACTTTGTCAGCTGCGCTGCAGTTGAATACCTTGATATACAGAATCTCTTTCATGCGCACAAACACGTCGGTGAAGTCGATGACTTTGATGACCTCGACCATGCGGTTCAGCTGTTTTTTGATCTGCTCAAACGTCTCATCGTCACTGACCGTGGCGATCGTCATACGCGATACGGTCGGGTCCTCGGTCGTTCCGACGGTCAGGCTGTCCAGGTTATAGCTTTTTGCGGAAAAAAGCCCGGAAATCTTGGAAAGGACACCAACCTGGTTTTCTACGTACAGTGAAATCCATCTTTTTTTCATTCCCTTATTCATCGCGCTCTCCTCCTAACAGTCCATAATCATATCTTCGAGCGTTCCGCCCGGCTTGATCATCGGGTAAACCATCTCCTCCGGATCGATGATAAATTCGATGATCGTCGGAGTCTTGGTGTTTTTCTTCGCCTCTTCAAACGCTGCGGCGATATCCTCTTTCTTCATGACGCGGATGCCTTTTGCGCCGTAACTCTCAGCCAATTTGATAAAATTCGGCGTGTATTCCGGGTACTCTTCTCCGTCTGTTCTGCGGGAAAGTGCACCGGCGCGCAGGTTTGTCATGCTGTACCGTTTGCCGTAAAACAGCTTCTGCCACTGGCGTACCATGCCGAGGTATTCATTATTGAAGATACACAGGATGACCGGCAGCTCCTCGAGAACGGCAGTTGCCAGCTCCTGAATATTCATCTGCATACCGCCGTCACCGGAAATCGCGATGACCGGTTTGTCCGGGTTGCCGATTTTTGCTCCGATCGCGCCCGGAAGGCCGTATCCCATCGTTCCAAGGCCGCCGGACATGATGATCTGGCGGTTTTCGGTAATGTCGACGTACTGACTTGTCAGCATCTGGTGCTGTCCGACGTCGGTGACGATAATCGCATCGTCAAACTGCTCGTTGATCGCGTTGAAAATATCGAGCGGTCCCATCACGCCGTTCGGGCGCATCGTCAACGGATGCTCGTTCTTCCAGGCATCAATCTGGGCAAGCCATTTCGATGTGGAGCATGGCTCTACGTACTCTGCCATCTTCGTGATCGCCTCTTTTGCATCGGCTACGATCGGGATATCGACATGGATGTTTCGAGAGATCGAAGCGGTGTCTATGTCGATGTGGACGATCTGCGCGTGCGGGGCAAATTCATGCAGCTTTCCGGTGATACGGTCATTGAAACGTGTTCCGATCGAGAACAGCAGATCGCACTCGCTGACTGCCATATTCGCCGCATACGCGCCGTGCATGCCAAGATTTCCGATGAACAGCGGGTGTTTCGTGGAGATCGCGCCGCGTCCCATAACGGTTGTGACAACCGGCACCTGTGTTTTCTCGACCACTTCGCGGAACACTTCCTGCGCATGTGCGATGTTGACGCCGCCGCCGGCAAGGAACAGCGGGCGTTTTGCTTTCGAAAGCATCTTTAACGCACGTTTTAACTGACCGATGTGAACGCTGGTGTTCGGTTTGTAGCCGCGGATGTTGACGTTTTTCGGATACTCTGCGCTGCCGAACTCTGCCATGACATCTTTTGGAAGGTCAATGAGAACCGGGCCCGGTTTTCCGGTGCGTGCGATGTAGAATGCCTCTTTGATGATGCGTCCGAGATCTTCACGGTTTCTTACCGTCACGCCGTATTTCGTGATGCTGCGGGTGATGCCGACGATATCAACCTCCTGGAATGCATCGTTTCCGATGAGGTGGCGGGCTACCTGTCCGGTGAAGCAGACAAGCGGAACGCTGTCGTAGTTTGCCGTTGCAAGACCGGTGACCAGGTTGGTTGCGCCAGGGCCGCTGGTAACGAGGCATACGCCGACTTTTCCTGTCGTTCTCGCATAGGCATCCGCCTCATGCACCAGCGCCTGCTCGTGGCGCGGCAGAACGATTTTGATTTCATCCTGTTTGTAAAGCTCATCGCTGATATCAATGGTGCAGGCTCCCGGATAACCGAAGAGATACTCAACACCCTCCTCCTTCAGAGCCTTTACCAGAAGTTTGTTTCCTGTAATCTGTTTCATATGAAAACCTCCTGTTCTAAATTTGCTGCATAAAAAATCCCCGAACATAAAACACCTTTTCTGTGCCTTACGTTCAGGGAGAATGTTTCCATCCACGGTACCACCTGAATTCCAGAAGAATACACTTCTGCTCATTCCGTACAGGATTTAACTTTTTTCATCCGATACGGCATCCCGGTAACGTGGGAACTACGTTGGAGCCTACTTGGAAAACATTGCTGTCCGCTTTTTCTGTTCAGTCCACTGCTCGAGGGCTACTTCCGCAGGCACGCTCACGGAGATTCTCACCAGCCATCTCCTCTCTTTGCTTTGCGCCGCCAGGTACTCCTCCCTGTCACTGCATTTTAGGTTTTGTTTTTTCTTAAATTACTGTCTATTATAGTCAGAAATGCCGCTCGTTGTCAATCGTTTCGCGCCCTTTTCTTGACTTTTCGCCCTGCGTGTGCTTTACTTAATCAGGTTTGTCTAATTAAAATAAGGAGTTTATACCCATGATGATTACATACACACAGGAAGAACTCTCTTCCATTGTCCACGCATTTGCTTTCCCGGGAACGATTACAGACTGGACGCCGCACGGGAACGGCCATATCAACGATACGTTTCTGGTGCGCTCCACCGAAAACGGCGTCCTCCGCAAATCGATTCTGCAGCGCATGAACCGCACCGTTTTCCACAATCCAACGGAGCTGATGCAGAATATTGCACAGGTAACATCATTTCTGCGGAAAAAAATCACAGCCGCAGGAGGAGATCCATTCCGCGAGACGCTGAACCTGATTCCGACGACAGACGATGCCTGTTTTTTCGTCGATGAGCGCGGAGAATTCTGGCGCGCATTTCTCTTTATTTCCGATGCGTCCTGCTATGATGCCGTGACAGATCCAAAGCTGTTTTACGAGACCGGTAATGCTTTCGGCCGCTTCCAGCAGATGCTCTCCGATTTTCCGTCCGCCTCTCTTTTCGAGACGATCCCGGATTTCCACAACACACCGCTCCGCTACCAGGCGCTTTTACAGGCGGCGCAGGCGGATCCGAAAGGACGGCTGAAAAACGTTTCGGATGAGATGGCGTTTTTCCTCGACCACGCAGACGATTACGGCGTAGCCGAGCGCATGAAGGCCTCGGGCGAGCTGCCGCTCCGCGTAACGCACAACGATACGAAGCTGAACAACATTATGATTGATGACAAAACCGGCGAGGGCATCTGCGTCATCGACCTGGACACCATTATGCCGGGACTGTCGATCTTTGACTTCGGCGATTCCATCCGCTTCGGCGCGAATACGGCTGCTGAGGACGAACAGGATGTCTCGAAGGTGTCTCTTTCCCTTCCTCTCTTTGAGAGCTATACAAAAGGCTTTCTCGCAGGCTGCGCAGGCTCTTTGACCCGCGCGGAAGTCGAAATGCTGCCGATGGGTGCAAAATTAATGACCCTCGAATGCGGCATCCGTTTTCTCGCCGATTACCTGATGGGCGATACCTACTTCAAAACCGCTTACCCGGAGCACAACCTCGTACGGGCGCGGACACAGATCGCGCTTGTAGCGGATATGGAGGAGAAATGGGGCGAGATGGAGAACATCGTCGCACGGGCTTCGTTTTCCCACTAAGCACCCGCATAAATTCACAGCATCAAAAAGACACAGCTGGAAGTATCTTTCTGCCTTCTGCTGTGTCTTTTTTGTTATCTTTCTGCTATATAATATGTTTTATATTATGCTCTCGGAACGCTGACAATCTGCAGATCGTATTTCTTCAGCATCTCGCCGCCCTGTACTTTCTCGCCGGTCAGGATATCTTCTTTTCCGTCGAAGACTGCCGGAAGCGGAATCTCCTCATCTTTGAAGTTGATGATAAAGTACAGATCCTCGCCGTCTGCCTGGCGTTTTGTGATCTCAAGTGCTGTTGCTTCTCCAATCACCGGCTGGATGGCTGCGCCGTCTGCTGCCATAGCAAGAACTTTTGCAAGGCCGCTCTCAGAAAGTTCGGTTCCGACATAATATACGGTTCCTTTTCCGAACTGATTTTTTGCAACAGCAGTCATGCCTGCATAGAAATCGCTCTCATACTGTGCGATTTCTTCAGCTCCTTCGAGGTGCATCAGGTCGCATACGAGACGGCACTCTTCCTCGGTTCCGTCTGCGAAACGGATCTTGTTTCTCTGCTCCGGTGCAAGAGCGTCGATCTCTTCTACCCATACGCCTGCCATTTTTCTGAGCGGTCCCGGGTATCCGCCGAGATGAACGTTGTCCGACTGTCCGACAATACCGCTCATGTAGGTGGTGATGAGGGTTCCGCCTGCCTGTACATAAGCCTCCAGGCTCTCTGCCACACCGTCTTTTACCATGTAGAGAACCGGTGCTGCAACGAGGTCATATTTGGAGAAGTCCGCGTCGATCGGGATCATATCGACAGCGATGTTCTTGTTATAGAAGTAATTGTACATCTGCTCGATCTGGTCTACGTAACGTAAATCGCGGTTCGGTCCGCTGGTGTACTCCAGTGCCCAGTAGTTTTCCCAGTCGAAGATGATGCCGACTTTTGCGTGGTTCTCGGAGCCCATCACACGGCTTCCGATTTTCTCCAGTTCTTTTCCGAGCTGGGTTACCTCACGGAAGACACGGGTATCTGCGGTTCCTGCGTGTGCGATAACAGCACCATGGAATTTCTCGCATCCGCCGACGCTTCTTCTCAGCTGGAAGAACTGAATCGTGTCTGCGCCGTGTGCAACGGTCTGATAGCTCTGTGCGCGCATCTGGCCCGGTTTCTTTAAGGAGTTGTACGGCTGCCAGTTCTGCTGGCTCGGAGTCTGCTCCATCAGCATGAACGGTGCGTCTTTGAGGCCGCGCATCAGGTCGTGGGTCATAGCTACGTGGCTCCATGGTGTATTGTAGCTCGGGTAGTTGTCCCAGGATACGATATCCATTTCTTTTGCCCACTTGAAGTAGTCGAGACCTTTGTACGTTCCCATCAGGTTTGTGGTGATCGGTGTTTCTTTGTCGTATTTGCGGATCGCGTCACGCTCCATTTTGTAGTTGTTCAGCATGCCGTCGGAGTTGAAACGCATGTAGTCGAGGGACATTCCTGCAAATGCAGTGCCGCTTCCCCATGGCATTCCGTCTCCCAGATCGTTCGGCGGTACAATCTCGTCCCAGTCGTAGATGGTGTGGCCCCAGAACTCCATGTTCCATGCCTTGTTGACTTCATCGAGTGTTTTGTATTTGTCTTTCAGCCATACGCGGAACGCTTTTGCACAGTTCTCGCAGTAGCACTCGCCGCCGTACTCATTGCTGATGTGCCAGCAGACGATGTTTTTGTTGTCGCCGTAACGCTCTGCCAGTTTTTCTGCCAGGCGCTTTGCATATTTCTGGAAAACCGGGCTGTTCGGGCAGGCATTGTGGCGATGACCGAATTTGTGATGGCGTCCTTCGAAATCGGTTCTTGCCACTTCCGGATAACGGTGTACCATCCATGCCGGGAGTGCGCCGGTGGATGTTGCCATGACGATCTGGACGTCCTCTTTTGTCAGGGTGTCTACGATCTCATCGAGCTCTGTAAAGTCGTACTCATTCTCGGACGGCTGGATTTTTGCCCAGGAAAATACGTTGATCGTGGTGCTGTTGATGCCGGCCTGATGGAAAAGTTTCATATCCTCATCCCAGATCTCTTTTGGCCACTGGTTTGGGTTGTAGTCTCCTCCGTATAACATTTTTTTGAATTTTGGCTGCATTTTTTTGATTCCTCCTGTGTTTGGATATCTCGTTTTGATGGCTCTATTATATACTGGTCTTTGTGAGAAAAGTATGATATGCTTGTCTAAAAAGTATGAATTTTCGAAACTCATTCCGGAATCTTATTTTAGACTTTTCTTTCAGAAAGGAACTGACTGTTATGCCTATTTTCTTTAAACCATCCGCCTCTGATTTTTCCCTCTCCGCTGACAGCATCGGCAACCGCTGGCTGCAGGAGCCCGTTGTGCGCCCGAACGGATTCCCCTTATATCACTGGATTCAGACGGAACGCGGCGAAGGGCTGCTGACCCTCGAAGGTCAGGAACTTTTGCTGAAACCAGGTGACGGTGTTCTGATTGCTCCGCATGTGCCGCATGAATACCGCGAAAACGACGGCAGGGAGATGTGGTTTACATCCTTTCTGACCTTTGACGGAAAGCTCTCCGATGATCTCTATAAAATCTGTGCCGTCTCGCCGTATCTTTTCGTTCCGGCCTCAGAGGGCGCGTGGTTTCAGGAATGGATTGACCGCATAATCGACTCACACTTTCTGAAAAATGACATCGACGATGCTGCGCTCTCCGTCGGATGCTTTGAGTTCCTGACACGCCTTTCCCAGCTCCGCACCGGCCTTTCCCGGACGGAGCATCCGCTGTATCTCCAGTATGTCCGCCCGGCAATGCAGGAAATCGAAAGTCATCTTTCCGACCCGATCAATGTGGATGATCTCGCGGAACAGCTCCATATCACGCCGCAGTATCTGACACGCCTGTTCCAGCGTTTTGTCGGCAGCTCTGTCCGCTCGTACATCAGCGTTCTGCGCATCAGCCGCGCCAAGGAGCTTCTCATCAGCCGTCCCTACACTACGCTCGACGGCATCGCCGCCCTCTGCGGCTACCGCGATGTCAGCTACTTTATCTCGGTTTTCCGCCAGCAGACCGGGACAACGCCGAAGCAGTTCCGGAAGCTGTACGGCATATAATCTGAAACACCCCTCTTTCCGGCGCCAAAAAAGATCCTCCGTCTCATTTCACAGACGAAGGATCTTTTTTCGTTCTCTCTTATTTCATGCTTTTCAGAATGCTTCTCGCAACCGACAGTCCGTTTGCGCTTGCCTGCTGGAGGCCGCGGGTTACGGATGCGCCGTCGCCGATGGCGCGGAGACCTTTGACGCTGGTGCAGAAGTCTTTGTCTACGACAACTTTGTTGGAATAGAATTTGACTTCTACGCCGTACAGCAGTGTCTCATCGCTGGCGATACCCGGTGTTACTTTGTCGAGGGCTTCGATCATCTCGGCAATGTCGACCATGATACGGTGCGGGAAGACCAGGGAAAGGTCGCCCGGAACGGCATCTTTTAAGGTCGGGATCAGGTTATTGCGGCAGAGACGCTCTTCTGTCGTTCTTCTTCCGCGTTTGAAATCGCCGTACGTCTGAACGAGGATCTTGCCGTCGCAGAGCATGTTGGAAAGCTGTGCGATCTGTTTGCCGTACTCGATCGGGGTTTTAAATGGTTTCGTAAAGTTCTTGGATACCAGGAGGGCAAAGTTCGTGTTGTTTGTCTTGAACTCCTGGGATTTGTAGGCGTGACCGTTTACAACTGCCAGACCGTTTTCATAATACTCAGTTGCCACCTCACCGGACGGGTTCGTACAGAAGGTACGCACTTTGTCGTCAAAAGTCGGGGTATAGTAAACGAGTTTTGCCTCGTACAGGTTCTTGTTCAGGAACTCCATGACCTCGTCGCGGACTTCCACGCGGACACCGATATCGACGGTTCCGACCTCGGTCTCGATGCCGTGGCCGTTGCAGATATGTGAGAACCAGTCGGCTCCCTCGCGGCCTACTGCGGAGACAATCTCATCTGCCTCGTAAACCGTTCCGTCCTCAAGTGTTACAGCTGTCGCACGGCCGTCCTCGATCGTAATATCATTGACCATCGTGTTGAATTTCATCTCCACGCCGATCTCTTTTAAGTGATCCTCGAGGCGGCTGTAAATCTTGTATCCCTCCTCGGTTCCGAGATGGCGGATTGGACATTCGATCAGCTTCAGGTTGGCGTTGATCGCTCTGCGGCGGATCTCACGGATCTCTTTTTCTTTATCGACACCGTAAACATTCTTGTCTGCGCCGAAATCCAGATAGATCTGGTCGGACTCATGGATCAGCTCAACCGTCTTTTCATATCCTAAAATCTCCGGCAGATTTCCACCGACATCCGGGGAAAGAGAAAGCTTTCCGTCGGAGAATGCGCCTGCTCCGGCAAATCCCGTTGTGATCGAGCACGGTTTGCAGTTCACGCATTTTTTCGTTTTTCTCTTTGGACACTGACGGCTCTCGATCGAACGTCCTTTTTCGATCATCAGCACCTTCAGATCCGGTTTTTCTTTCAGCAGTTCATAGGCACAGAAAATACCTGACGGGCCTGCGCCGATAATAATGACATCATATTTCATTCTTTTTTAATTTCCTCTCGTTTTTTATCCCATCACGATCAGATACTGGCCGTCCGGCAGGGCAAAGACTTCGCTCTGCTCTTCTAATTCTGCATCCGACATTTCTTCCACGTCCATGCCCTCTTCTTCCATGTAGGCGCGCACGTCGTCCAGATTGTCGGCAACGACTGCAAGGCAGTCCTCCAGAAAGGCCTCTGCCTCATCGTAATTTTCAGCCACCGGCTCGTCGAATAACTGGCCCTGATTCATTAAAAATGTGTTGATGCATTCTTCAGTATATTCTCCCATTCTGGTTTTCTCCTCTGTTCGTTTTATTTTTCCTGATTCTTTCTGTGAAAAAGCGTTAAGATTTCCTCCGGCCGGTCGAGCAGCTCCATCGCATGGTTGTCGATCAGCTCCTGGCGCGGGCGGAATCCCCACGTCACACCAACGGTAAACATGCCTGCGGCGTTTCCGGTCTGCATATCCGTATTGGTATCGCCAAAGTACAGGCACTCTTCCGGTCTGGCGCCGAGTGCGTCTGCAATCGCGAGCGCACCGATCGGAGACGGCTTTCTCGGGATTTCTGCGGTCTGCCCCTGAATCCGGTTGAAAAAGCCCGGTCCGTACACGCTCTCCACGACGTGGATGGCCGCCTCGTGCGGCTTGTTGGAACATACGGCAATCGGAACTTCTTCCCGCAGCGCGGTCAGGGTTTCCCGCATATTAGGATACGGTTTTACGTGATACAGCGGGTCCTCGTTGAACCACGCGCGGCCAAGGCGGATGCCCTCCTGCAGATAGTTGAGCTCTGCATCTCCGGCGTCTTTTAAAGCGCGCTCCACTGCCAGATCGAAACCGTCTCCGGCGTAAAAGTTGAAGGCTTCTACCGGGCGCGGCACAAGTCCAAAATGTTCCAGAACGCGGTTGACTGCGTGCGCAATCGACTCTACAGTGTCTGCGATGGTGCCGTCCAGGTCAAAGATACAAGCTTTTATCATATTCTGACTTCCCTTCTTTGTCTCTTTTGTTCTTCGATTTTCTTTCTTCTCTCTCTTCTTGTCCGCAATCATTATATCCTGTATTTTTTCCCTGCGCAACCATATTTTCTTTTCCGGCACTTTATGCTAAAATGAAACTGTTTTTCAGATTCTTGGAAAGGAAAAAAAGAGAATATGAATCAGACTGTGAAAATATTTTTTACCGATATGGATGATACCCTGCTGAATTCCGAAAAGCAGGTGACAAAAGAAAACATGGATGCCATTTCAGAGGCACTTGCTGCCGGCCACAAAATTGTGTTCAACACCGGCCGCCCGCTCTCCGGCTTTCTGCCGATCTTAAAAGAGCTCGGACTCGACCGCGAAGGCTGCTATGCCATCGCATTCAACGGCGGACTGATTTACGACTGCGCGGCAAAGAAAACGCTGTACCGCCGCACGATTCCGCTCGAATATGCACGCGTGATCTTTGAAAAAACGCAGGAGGCAGGCCTCTACTGCCACACCTACTCCGACACCTCCCTTCTCTGCCGCCATGCAGGCGAGGAAACGCGCGTTTACACACAGGCAATCCACATTCCCGTCGTGGAAGATCCGCTTCTGCCGGAGCACCTCGCCGAGGAACCATGCAAGATGATCGTGATTGATCTCCACGACCGTGCAAAAATGGACGCTTACCGCGCTGCCATGGAGCCGTGGTCAAAAGGAAAAATTTCGATGTTCTACTCCAGCCCGCATTACCTCGAGCATGTCCCGGAACACGTTTCCAAGGGCCATGCCGTGAAAAAACTCTGCGAGCTTCTTCAGATTCCGCTTGCCAACACCGTGGCTGCCGGAGATCAGGAAAATGATATTTCGATGATCGAGGCCGCTGCCGTCGGTGCCGCCATGAAAAATGCGACCGATGCCGTAAAGGCGAGTGCCGATTATATCACGGAAAACGACTGCAATCACAGCGGCGTGGCGGAGATTCTTCGTAAGTTTATCCTTGCCTGATTCTGTTTCTGTGTCAGGAAACCTTCTTTTTCTTGTTTTCTTTGGCACTTTTTCCGAATTCTGTAAGATTTTACTTTCTTTTTTGTTGAAACTGTATTACAATAGTTTCAAAGGACGGCATTTGAAAGGAGACTTGAATCGAGATGTCACGAAAATCAAAACGTATTCTGCTTACTCTGGCTTCTGCCGCTGTCGGCGCAGCCTGCGGTGCGGCAGTCTATTTTATCCGGAAAGGAAAAGCAGATCTTGAAACAGATTTTGACGATTTTAAAGACGAATTTGAAGAGGAAGAGCCTGCTCCTGCTGAACGTACTTATACGACCCTTCCGAAAACGAAAGGTGCGGAGGATGCTGCACCGGATCCGGAATCTGCAGCTTGCAATAAAGGTTCCGAAACAGCTGATACAGAAGCTGAAAGCGAAACCGCAGAGTCCGAAGAAGAAGACGCTGAAAAAGAAAGCTGTGCGGATCGTGAAGTTTCTCCACAGGAAGAAAGCGAAGTAACCACAGAATAAAACCCAAAAACAGAATATAGAAACATAAGGAAGTAATTCCTGGGGAGGGAAACCTCCCCTTTTTTATGGAAAGGAGATTGTTATGGAACTTGCAAAACGCGATGACGTTCCTGTAGAACTTACCTGGGACCTGTCTTTAAT
This sequence comes from Blautia sp. AM28-27, assembly GCF_003480905.1. NCBI lineage: Bacteria > Bacillati > Bacillota > Clostridia > Lachnospirales > Lachnospiraceae > Blautia > Blautia sp. AM28-27. The sequence continues at coordinate 152,090 of NZ_QUJK01000001.1, read as the reverse complement.
TTATCCAACCGAGGAGGCCATGCTGGCTGATGCGCAGAAAATGAAAGAATTAAGTCTTTCTATGGAAGCATCCTACAAAGGAAACCTCACCGATGCAGCCACGATCAACCACTGCCTCGACGATTACCAGGAGGTCTACCGTCTGATCACACTGACCGCCAACTACTGCGATCTCGCCGTCTCTGTCGACTATTACAACAGTGCAAACCAGACGCGCAACGACCGCATCAACAGCCTGATCTCTGAGATTTTCAGCCGTCTCACCTTTATCGATAGCGAGCTTTCCGAACAGTCCGAGGATGTTTTGAACGAGGCCATGCAGCAGTCAGATACGAACCGCTGCTATCTCGCCGAGATTCTCCGCAACAAGGCACACCGCCTGAGCCCGGAAACCGAGCGTGCCATTTCCGCTCTGTCCCAGACCTTCTCGGCTCCGTACCAGATCTACAACATGGCAAAGCTTGCCGATATGAAATTTGATTCTTTCACCGTAAACGGAAAAGAATATCCGCTCGGCTACTCCCTGTTTGAGGATAATTACGAGTACGAAAAAGACACCGATATCCGCCGCAGTGCATTCTCCGCCTTTTCTGCAAAAATCAGACAGTACGAAAATGTAACGGCAGCTGCTTACAATGCCCAGCTGCAGACAGAAAAGACCATGGCCACGCTGCGCGGCTTCGATTCCGTCATCGATTCTCTGCTGTTCCCGCAGCAGGTCAGCCGTGAGCTGTACAACCGCCAGATCGATCTCATCACCACCCGCCTGGCTCCGCATATGCGCAAATATGCCCGCCTGCTGAAAAAGGTCCACAACCTTGACCGCATGACCTTCGCCGATCTGAAAATCGCCGTCGACCCGGAGTACGATCCGTCTGTCACGATCGAGGAATCAAAACAGTACATCGAAAAAGGTCTTGCCATTCTCGGTGATGATTACGTTTCCATGATTCAGGAGGCCTACAAAAAACGCTGGGTTGACTTTGCACAGAACCAGGGAAAATCCACCGGCGGCTTCTGTGCCAGCCCGTACGGAAAAGGTTCCTTTATTCTCTTAAGCTGGAATAACCGCATGGCAGATGTTTTCACGCTGGCGCATGAACTCGGCCACGCCGGCCATTTCCGTCTCTGCAACGGCGCACAGGCGATTCTCGATACCGAGGTTTCCTCTTATTTTGTCGAGGCGCCGTCTACCATGAACGAGCTTCTTATGGCTCATTATCTGCTGAAAACGACCCCGGACAAACGGTTCCGCCGCTGGGTTTTAAGCTGTATGATCAGCAACACATATTATCATAACTTCGTCACCCATCTGATGGAGGCTGCTTACCAGCGCGAGGTTTACAAGCCCATCGATGCCGGCGACAGCGTACAGGCTGAGACGTTAAGCAGCATTATGAAAGAGACCCTGCAGAAGTTCTGGGGCGATGATGTGGAAATTTCCGATGACGCAGCGCTCACCTGGATGCGCCAGCCGCATTACTATATGGGACTTTACTCCTACACCTACAGCGCCGGACTGACCGTTGCCACACAGGTCTGCAGGCGCATCGAAACCGAAGGCCAGACCGCTGTCGATGACTGGAAAAAGGTACTGACCGCCGGAAGCACGAAGACACCGGAAGAGCTGGCAAAAATGGCCGGCGTTGATATCTCGACGGATGCACCGCTTCTCGATACGATCGAGACGATTGGATCGATCATCGATGAGATCTGCGAGCTGACCGAAGAGCTGGGCTGCTGATCCTGTCCGCATTGTAACTCTCTATCAAACAGTAAAAACGGATTGTTCCGTCAGTTTTTGTTACTGACGAAGCAATCCGTTTTTTTCATATCTTTTTTCACGCATTCCAGCACTTTTTCAGAATCGCAGCTGCCTCTGCAATCTCCTCCTCAGAAAGCCCGGCGTACCCAAGCAGCACTGTGCCGCCCTGTGCGGGATCTGCGGCAGCGCCGATGCAGTACCGTTCCAGCCCGTACACGCGCACGCCATCCTCTTTTGCCCGCTGCACCGCCTCCGCTTCGGAGAGTCCTCTCGGCAGGTGGACCAGCACATGGACGCCCGCATTCTCGCCGGACACCGTGTACTCCCGCCCAAACTCCTTCAGAAGCCGGATCAGCAGGTCGTGTTTCCCTTTATACTGTGCACGCATCCGGTTCAGATGGCGCTCGAACGCGCCGCTCCGCATAAACCCTTCCAGAATCTTCTGGTCCGTCTTCGAAACTGTCGCGGAAAAGCATCTTCCGTTCTCCTCGTAGGCAGGCAGCAGCGTCTCCGGCAGCACCATGTAGCTGATGCGGATGGACGGCGCAATCGCCCGCGAAAACGTTCCAAGATAGATCACTTTTCCCTCTGTGTCATTGCCCTGCAGTGCCGGGATCGGGCGGCCCTTGTAGCGGAATTCACTGTCGTAATCATCCTCAATCAGATACCGCCCATTTTCCCTCGATGCCCACACAAGGAGCTGCATCCGCCGCTTCATCGGCATGACCATGCCCATCGGGAACTGGTGCGACGGCATGATGTACGCCAGATCCGCCCCGCTTTTTTCCAGCTCCGCCGGCCGCATGCCCGCTTCGTCCATCGAAATCGTACACATCGCATAGCCGAGCTTCGCAAAACAGCGGTAGGCACTGATGTAGGTCGGATTTTCCATCGCCACTTTATGGCCACGCCCTAAGATCACCGAAAGCAGCATCAGCAGATAATCATTTCCCGCTCCGACGATGATCTGCTCCGTGCGGCAGTTCACGCCGCGTGCGTGGTGCAGATAGTCGCGGATTGCCTCCCGAAGACCGTGCTCGCCCTTCGCATCCCCGAGCTGGAACAGGCTGTCATCTGCGTCCAGCAGGACTTCTTTCGAGATCTTCTTCCAGCTGTTCTGCGGAAATCCGCCCGGCGCCGTACCGGTCACGGCAAAATCGTAGCGGAACGGCATCTGTTCCGCGGTATCATCCTCTTTTGTCTCCTCTTTCTTTTCATCGAGGCGGTACAGCCCCTCAATCTCACAGACAAAGTAGCCTTTGCACGGCACACTCTCCAGATACCCTTCGGATACCAGCTGCTCATACGCCAGATCCACGGTACTCCGGCTCACCGACAGATAGCCCGAAAGCGCCCGCGCCGACGGCAGCCGCTCCCCTGCACGGATCCGTCCGCCGCGGATTTCCTCGCGGATAAAACCGTAGATCTGCTCATAGAGCGGTGTCTTCCGATGCGGATCCAGCGAAATCGTCAATTCATTCATCTTCCCATCTCCCCTGACAAAAAGAACAGCCGCTTGGGATGTCGGTTTCATCCAGGCGGCTGCTCTGTTCCATTTCAAAATTCTTATTTATTTCGCTGCCGGTAGCTTGAAAGAGCTCTTCAGGGATACGATACGGTTGAACACCAGCGCATCCTCTTTGGAATCTTTTGCGTCTACACAGAAGAATCCGTTTCTGACAAACTGGAAGCTGTCATATGCTTTCGCATCTTTTAAAGACGGCTCCAGATAGCACTCTTTTAATACGGTCAGGGAATTCGGATTCAGGTTCATGGAACCATCCTCGTTGTAAACGCCCTTCTCCTCGTCGATCAGGTTTTCGTACAGACGGCACTCTGCTTTGACGGCGGTCTTTGCTGCTACCCAGTGGATTGTTCCTTTTACTTTTCTTCCGTCCGGGGAATTTCCTCCCTTGGACTCCGGATCGTACGTTCCATGGATTACGGTAATATTTCCGTTCTCGTCTTTCTCGCATCCGGTGCAGGTGACGAAGTATGCGTTCATCAGGCGGACTTCATTGCCCGGGAACATACGGAAGTATTTGCGGACCGGCTCCTCCATGAAGTCTTCGCGCTCGATGTACAGTTCTCTTCCGAACGGTACCTGACGGCTGCCAAGCTCCGGATTCTCGAGGTTATTCTGTACTTCCAGCATCTCAATCTGGTCTTCCGGATAGTTGTCGATGACAAGTTTCACCGGATTTAAGACTGCCATGGTACGGGCTTTTTTCAGCTTCAGATCCTCGCGGATGCAGTACTCCAGCATCGCATAGTCAACGGAGCTGTTTGCTTTTGATACACCGCACAGATCTACGAATTTCTTGATGGACTCCGGTGTAAAGCCTCTGCGGCGGAGTGCTGCGATGGATACGAGACGCGGGTCATCCCAGCCGTCTACCACGCCGTCCTCTACCAGCTTTTTGATGTAACGTTTTCCGGTAACCACGTTAGTCAGATACAGCTTTGCAAACTCAATCTGGCGCGGCGGCATCGGATATTCCAGCTCGCGTACAACCCAGTCGTACAGCGGACGGTGGTCCTCAAACTCCAGCGTACAGATAGAATGGGTAATGCCTTCGATGGCGTCCTCGATCGGATGCGCGAAGTCGTACATCGGGTAGATGCACCAAGTATCGCCGGTTCTGTGGTGATGCATATGGGCTACACGGTAGATAACCGGGTCTCTCATGTTGATGTTCGGTGATGCCATATCGATTTTCGCACGGAGTACTTTGCTTCCGTCCTCGAATTCGCCGTTTTTCATGCGCTCGAACAGGTCCAGGTTTTCCTCTACGGAACGATTGCGGTACGGGCTCTCTTTTCCAGGCTCGGTTAAGGTTCCGCGGTACTCACGGATCTCCTCTGCGGACAGATCGCAGACGAATGCTTTTCCTTTTTTGATCAGTTTTACGGCTGCCTCATACATCTGTGGGAAATAATCGGATGCGTAGTACAGATGATCTTTCCAGTCTGCACCAAGCCACTGGATATCGGCTTTGATGGAATCAACAAACTCGGTTTTCTCTTTCGTCGGGTTTGTATCATCGAAACGCATGTGGAACTCTCCGTTGTACTCCTGTGATAAACCGTAGTTTAACAGGATGGATTTTGCATGTCCGATATGAAGATAGCCGTTTGGCTCCGGCGGGAATCGTGTGCAGACATGGTCGTAAACGCCCTCTGCCAGATCTTTGTCAATCGCAAGCTCGATAAAATTTTTGGAAACAACTTCTTTTTCTTCCATAATAAGGTCAGGCCTCCCTCGAATCTTTTCGTTTGGAGCACTGCCCCGAAAAGGGCGCAAAATGCTCTGTGTATTCTATCACTATAACACAAAAGCATTCTCCTGCAAAGCATTTTTTTCGGTACACAAAGCCGCCGGAGCGGACCGGTGCCTATTCTTTTGCCTCGTGTGCGGTCACCTGGCGGTGCTCCACGGAGGTCGAGAACACGATCTGCGTCCGCGTCCGTCCAAAATGCTGCAGCTCGCCGATAAACTGGTCGAGCTCAATGGTACTAACAAAAAGGCCCTCAATGAGCATGGAGTAATCACCGGTAACGCAATTACATTCCACGACATTGTGGACCTTTTCAATATAGGGATAAAATTCTTTTTTCTGAACCGGCTCAACCTCGAGGTTGATGAACGCTTTGATCGGATATCCCAAAAGCGCCGGATTTAATTTGACCTGATATCCTGTAATGTAGCCTTCCTTCTCCAGCCGCTCAATTCTGGCGGAAACTGCCGGGGAGGATAAAAATACGTGTTCCGCGATTTCTTTCAGCGGCATCCTGGCGTTTTCCCGAAGAAGATTCAGGATTTTTGCATCGATGTGATCGAGCTCATGGCGCATCGCATCGTTCTTGCTTTTTTCATGTTTCATACGCTGCTCTCCTGTTTTTTCACTTTTATACTGTTCAGCATATCACGTTCGCCGTTTTTTGTCTACGAAAACGTGTCCTCGCGGAAACTGCTTTCGAAAAATAAGTAAAAGTGCCTCTTTCCCTTGGTATTTAAAATCAAATGCAAAAATAAATAAAATTCCACAGTTCTTCGGCGGCGGTATTTACAAATTTCTGCCCTGGTGTTATTCTTCCGGTATCGAAAGGCAAAGCAAGAATTGTTTCAGACAATATACACAACTCAATGCGTGCAGAAAGAAGGAGATTATTATGAAAACAAGAATTGAAGCAGATTCCATTGGTTCCCTTGAAGTCCCCTCCGACGCCTACTACGGGGTACAGTCCCTGCGGGCAAAACGGAATTTCCCCATCACGGGAACGCCGATCCACCCGGTCATGATCCAGAATCTGGCGAAAATTAAAAAGGCAGCTGCCATCTCCAACCGCGAAGCACAGAGACTGCCGGAGGAAAAAGCGGCTGCCATTATCTATGCCTGTGATGAAATCATTGCCGGCAAATTAAAAGACCAGTTCATCGTTGACGGCATCCAGGGCGGCGCCGGAACGAGTGCTAATATGAACGCAAACGAAGTCATCGCAAACCGCGCCATCGAAATCCTGGGCGGCGCCAAGGGTGATTATACCATTGTCCACCCGAATGACCACGTCAACATGGCACAGTCCACAAACGACGTTATCCCAAGTGCAGGAAAACTGACCGTGCTCGATCTGCTCCCGGATCTTCTGCATGCGCTCGAGTCACTCCACGCAGCACTGCTCGATAAGTCCCAGGAATTTGACCACATTTTAAAGATGGGAAGAACCCAGCTTGAGGACGCTGTTCCGATGCGTCTCGGCCAGAGCTTCCACGCTTACGCAACGATGATCGAGCGTGATATCCGCCGGATCGAACGCGCCAGAAAAGAGCTGTTCACCCTGAACCTCGGCGGAACAGCCATCGGTACGACGATCAATGCTTCCGATTACTATCTCCACCACATCGTGCCGACCCTCGCTGCTGTGACAGGCTATCCGCTGATGCAGGCGGACGATCTGTTTGACGCGACGGAGAACCTCGACGGATTTGTGACGATCTCCAACACGTTAAAGACCTGCGCCGTCAACCTCTCCAAGATGTGCAACGACCTGCGCCTGCTGTCCAGCGGACCGCGAACCGGATTCGGCGAGATCAACCTGCCGCCGATGCAGAACGGATCCTCGATTATGCCGGGCAAGATCAACCCGGTGATCCCGGAGGTTGTGACACAGGTTGCCTTCCATGTCATCGGAAACGACACCACAATCACGATGGCGGCTGAGGCTGGCCAGATGGAGTTGAACGCGTTTGAGCCGGTTGTCTTCTACTCCCTGTTCTCTTCCATCACCTCGATGACAGGCGCTGTGAATACGCTTGTGAAGAACTGTATTCTCGGCATTACCGCAAATGAGAAACGGTGCGAGGATCTCGTTTCGAAGAGTGTCGGCATCACAACGGCGCTCTGCCCGTATATCGGATACCAGAAAGCGGCCTCGATTGCAAAGAAATCGCTGAAGACGGGCGAGAGTGTTACTTCTCTGGTTCTGAAAGACGAACTGCTGACACAGAAACAGCTCGACGACATTCTCGATCCGTACGCTCTGACCGGACCGGAACTGCCGGCTGAAGACGATCTGGCTGGCTGAATGTAACTGCTGCTTTCCTTCATAATTTCTTAACGATACGCAAAAAGGCTTCCCGGATTTCCTTGCTGTCCGGGAAGCCTTTTTCTGTCGTTTTCTTTTGTATCAAACTCTGTTTAAATTCTCGCTACGCCGCTCTTTCTTGCTGCCTCTGCAACGGCTGCTGCCACCGCATCTTTGACACGCGGATCAAAGGCTGCCGGGAGGATGTAGTCTGCGTTCAGCTCTTCATCGCTTACCAGGCCTGCGATTGCGTAAGCTGCTGCGACCTTCATCTCATCGTTGATGTCGGATGCGCGCACGTCGAGCGCTCCGCGGAAGATACCAGGGAAGCACAGTACGTTGTTCACCTGGTTCGGATAATCGCTTCTTCCGGTGCTGACAACGGCTGCTCCTGCTGCTTTCGCCTCGTCCGGGAAAATCTCCGGCGTCGGATTTGCGCAGGCAAAGATGATCGGATCTTTTGCCATCGTACGTACCATATCGGGAGTGAGCGTACCCGGCGCAGAAACGCCAATAAAAATATCGGCTCCTTTGATTACCTCTGCAAGCGTGCCCTTCTCATGGTTGTAGTTTGTGATCTTCGCCATCTCCTCTTTGATCGGGTTGAGGCCGTCGCGTCCCTCGTAAATCGCACCTTTGCGGTCTGTCATGATGACGTTTTTGAGACCCATCGAAATCAGCAGGCGGATAATGGCGATTCCGGCTGCACCGGCTCCTGAGGTAACAATTTTGACTTCATCCAGTTTCTTTCCAACCAGTTTCAGCGCATTGATGACACCGGCCAGTGTGATCACGGCTGTTCCATGCTGATCATCGTGGAAAATCGGAATATCACAGCATTCCTTTAATTTCTTCTCGATCTCAAAACATCTCGGTGCGGAGATGTCCTCCAGGTTGACACCGCCGAAGCTTCCTGCGAAAAGACGCACGGTATTGACAATATCATCCACATCCTTGCTGCGCACGCAGAGCGGGATTGCATCGACACCACCGAATTCTTTAAACAGCACGCATTTTCCTTCCATGACCGGCATGCCGGCCTCCGGGCCGATATCTCCAAGTCCGAGAACTGCGGTTCCATCTGTAACAACAGCTACCGTGTTCCATCTTCTGGTCAGCTCGTAGCTCTTGTTGACATCTTTCTGAATTTCCAGGCACGGCGCCGCCACACCCGGTGTATAGGCAAGACTCAAGGCATCTTTTGTATCTACGGCCGCCCGGGAAGTGACCTCAAGCTTTCCGCGTAATTCATAGTGCATCTTTAATGATTCTTTTGCGTAATCCATCGCTTTTTTCCTCCATTTCATGTGTGACTGCGTCTCATTAATAATAGGAAGAGAGATTCACGCGTCACACGGGATGTCTGTTCGCTGCACCCCTATTATAACAAGCGTTCTCTAAATTTCAACCGGTGTTTTGATTAATGAAAAAATTTCCACTTTTCCACCAAAAACAGCTGCTTCATTTGCGAAATTTTATCAAAAATACTCTTTTTCTTTCTCTCAGCCGCAGTCCGATCCTGCCCGGAGGGCTTTTTTTGCTTTACAGTAAAATTCAACAAAGTTTTTTATAAAGCAAAAAATCTGCCCGCCTCCCATCCTTTTCAGACTGGAAAACAGACAGATTTTTTTTCTTTACTCCGCCACAATATTCTGCAGCCAGACTCCTTTCTTGACAAGGACAAATCCAATCACGCACTTGATCAGGTCAACCGACATAACCATAAAGTAGATTGCGTAGATCGAAAGTCCGGTAAAACGGCTCAGGCAGAAAGCCACCGGCACACTGACAACCCAGATGAAGACGCTGTCGAACAGGAACGTGATGATCGTTTTTCCACCGGAGCGCAGGGTAAAGTAGCTTGCATGCAGGAATGCATTGACCGGCATGAACATGGCCACTTCCACGATGAAGATTGCCGCCATGTGGCGTACTTCGTCCGTCGTGTTGTAGAGGCGTGGGAAGATTGGAGCCACGAGCGCCATCAGCGCGCCGATCACAATGCAGAGTAATACGGAAAACGTGATCAGCTTCGTATCGGTATCCTTTGCCTCTTCCATCCTTCCGGCTCCGAGGAGCTGTCCGACGATGATGGCAACGGAATCGCCGAGTGCGATGAAAACGACGTTGAACAGGTTCGAGATCGTGTTGGAGATATTCATCGCGGCTACGACATTCAGTCCACGCACGGAGTAACACTGCATCAGGATCGCAACGCCGCCTGCCCAGAACGTTTCGTTCAGCATCAGCGGTGTTCCTTTGATAAGGATCTGTTTCGTCAAAGCCGCCGGAACACGGATCGTGCGGTACAGATGCTTCGTAAAACGATATTTTTCTTTGTTTCCGTGCGTGCGGATCAGCACGATCGCCATCTCCACGTAACGGGACAGCACCGTTGCAACTGCCGCGCCGACAACTCCGAGCTGCGGTGCGCCGAATTTTCCGTAGATTAAAATATAATTAAAAATCAGATTGACAAATACGGCTGTGATACCGGCCTTCATCGGAAGCATCGTCTCGCCGCATTCGCGCAGCGTGCTGGCATAAAGCTGCACAAACAGGAACGGCGGAAGTCCTACCAGCATGACCTTCATATAAGAAATGCCATAGGCTAATGTCGCATTCATGTCCTGGCTTCCCTGATCTCCTGTCAGGTAGAGACGAATCAGAGGCTCGTGCGCACCAAGGAAAATAGTGATTGCCGCTGCCGTCAGGATCACGCCGATCCAGAGCTTGAAGCGGAAGGTGTTTCGCACACCCTCGTCGTTGCCCTGTCCGAAATACTGCGCAGTGAAGATTCCTGCGCCAGACACGCCTCCAAAGATACAGAGGTTATAGATAAAAAGAAGCTGATTGACGATCGCAACACCGGACATCTGCTCGGTGCCGACCTGTCCTACCATGATGTTGTCGAGAAGGCTGACAAAGTTGGTGATACCGTTCTGAATCATAATCGGCATCGCAACGCCAAGCACCATCAGGTAAAACCGTTTGTCCCCAATAAATTTTCTGTGTTTCTGCATGGTTTCCCCCTTTTCTTGCTGTGTAAAATAAATGACATAAATCGGAGCCTTTCTGGATTTCTCCAGGCAGGCCCCGAACAGTAATGCTTATTATACACGATTCATGTTTAGAAAGAAAGATCCTTTTTATCTTTTTTCTGGCTTTTTTTGACATTTTAATTTCAGAGTATTAAACAGCCTCAACGATAAGATAAACATAACTCCCCATATTACCCATGCCGCAAAGCACCCAATTCCCTGATGGCGGATATCTACCATTATTCCAATAATAAAAGGAAGTGACATAAACATAATTACTGCCATTATAAAATCAAAAATAATGTATAACACTATGTTTACCTTCCCTATTAAGAATCTGCTGTTTGATATTCATCCTGTATTTTCTGATTTGCCGCCTGACCAATATTAAGCTTTTCAAACATTTCTTCTGTATCCAGACTTCTGCTGTAGTACGCAGTCATCATATCCGCTGTGATCGATTTTCCAAATCTTCTGGGGCGGCTGTTGCAGATAAACTTCGATGTTGTGTCAATCACACTGTTGGTGTATTCCAGCAATCCTGTTTTATCGATATATATTTTTGAGTTTAATACGTCCTGAAAAGCATTCACCTTTGAATTTAAAAAATCGTCCCACAGCATGCCGCAAATTTTTCCACCAGCGCCACTGCCACCTTCATCACCCCGGCCAGTACCATCACAAAGATTGGGTTCTTTTTGCCTTTCTGCAGCAGGATGAGGCTGATGATAAAGATCACGACAAGACTCCAGTTCGTCTGCGCCAGCCGGATCACGGTATCTCCTTCACTGCTCCAAAACGCCGTGACCAGAATTGAAATCCCTGCGGAACCGATCATCGCCACAACCGCCGGGCGGAGGGAGCGGAGGATTCCCTGGAGCATTGCCATTTCGCGGTATTTTAAATATAGCTTCGCAAGCAGTGTGACGAGAATACACGACGGCAGAATACATCCAAACGTTGCCACGAGCGCTCCTGGGATGCCTGCGATTTTAATTCCGACGAAGGTTGCCGAATTGACTGCGATCGGCCCCGGTGTCATCTGAGAGATGGTGATAAGATCCGTAAACTCCGACATCGAAAGCCAGCCGTGTCCCTGCACCACCTGTCCCTGAATCAGCGGCATGGCCGCATAGCCTCCGCCGAAGCTGAGCAGGCCGATCTGGAAAAAGCTTAAAAATAGCTGAAAATAAATCATTTCGCACCCCTCCGTTTCGCCAGAATCGTCCGCACCGCACCGATGGCACCGCAGACCAGTACAATATAAATCACGTTGACCTTGAAAAAACAGGCTGCTGCAAACGCACAGACAAGAATCACCAGCGACAGCGGATCTTTTTCTTTCACAACCCCGGCTCCCATCTCATACGTCACGGATGCAATCACGGCTCCGACGCCTGCCTGCATTCCTTCGAGCATCTGGCTCACGAAAAAATTATCCCGGAACGCCTGATAGCAGACCGAAATCACAGAGATAATCAGAAACGGCGGAATAATCGTTCCAATAATCGAAACCAGCACACCAATCATCCCCGCCAGTTTATACCCGACAACAATCGCCCCATTCACCGCAATCGGCCCCGGCGATGACTGCGCAATCGCCACCAGATCGAGCATCTCATTCTCCTCTATCCAGTGGTACTCATCCACAAATTTCTTCTTCATCAGCGTCACAATCACATAACCGCCGCCGAACGTAAATGCACTCAGATACAGCGTGGAAAGGAACAGTTTTTGCAGTACCTTACTTTTTGACTCCATTGTTTTCTTCACCTCATTTTTTCTGTTGTACCTATTCTACCATCTTTGGCACCAAAAAGCGACCCACTTGTTTTCACAAATAAGTCGCTCTTCTCGTTTTCCTATCTTATTTCTCTGCACACAGCTCCACAAACACCTGCACTGCCTCGTTTGCATTGCCGTACACGCCTGCTCCAATGCCGCGCGGATGGAATCCGGCACGCTGCCGTCGTTGATGAAACTTGCCTCAATACTTTTTGCATCCCGAAACCCCGCATACCACTCGCCGGTTCCATTTTCTGCCACCGACGGCAGGCCTTTAATACTGGCCATCTCGTCGATCTCTTTTTCCTGCATCATAAAGCGCAGAAACTCAACCGCGATCTCTTTCTCTTCGCTGTCTTTGTTGACCGAAAATCCATACCACGGCTGCTGGTACGCGTAAGCGCCCTTGTCCCCGAGCGGTGCGTATAAGAATTCGTATTCAAACGGATTTGCGCTGAATGTCTCCGATTTGGATTCTCTCTTTTTCATGCCGCTGACCAGCAGAACAATGCTCCAGTCCGTTACCTCAGACTCAATATCTGCAACGGGCACATAGCCCAGCATATCCAGATCTGTTCCGGCAATGTTCGAATAATAGAAATAACAGTCCTGTCCTTTGGAATCCTTATATTCGAGCTTTCTTTCCCCCAAGCGAATGACGCATCTTCTTTTTCCCTCACAATCATAACTGTACCTTTTGTAATAGTGTCTTTTTCTTCCTGCCCATCTCCTGCTGTTTTTTATATAACGAAAAGATCCCGGTTTCCCGGGATCTTTCTTAGTAAGCTGATGACGGGAATCGAACCCGTGACCTCCGCCTTACCAAGGCGACGCTCTACCGACTGAGCCACATCAGCACTCGCAAGTTGTTTTGTTTTTTTTGTTAGCTCCTTGCTACATTTGGTATTCTATCAAAACTATAGTGAATTGTCAACAGTTTTTTCTACAAATTTGAAAATTTTTATTTGTTCACAGATTTTTCTGCACTTTTGACAATTCGCCGTAATTTTTTCGGTCGTTTTCCCATCTCACGAACAGACCTCCCGCACTTTACTGCGGATTCTCTGCAGTGCATTGTCGATTGCCTTCGGCTGCTTTCCAAGTTTTTCTGCAATCTGCGTATAATCGTACCCTTTCAGATACAATTCCAGCACCTGGTACTCAAATTTGCTGAGCCGTTCTTTGATCCGCTCATGCATGCCGATTACGTTTTCCCGGCTGATCATAATCTCCTCCGGTGTCTCCTCGTCCACCAGGCGCAGCTCTTGCTCGGAAACCGGTTCGCTTAACGAGACGAAGCTGTTCAGCGGCTGATGCTTCTGGCGCTGGGACGATGCCACTGCAGAATACATCTGACGGTCGATGCACAGGCCGGCGAAGGTGGCAAACGATGCCTCCTTCCCCGGTTTGTAGTCACGCACTGCCTTAAAAAGTCCGAGCATGCCCTCCTGGATCAGATCCTCGTGATCTCCGCCCACCAGGTACAGCGCCCTCGCCCTGGTCCGCACCAGCGATTTGTATTTGTCGATCAGATAATCGGTAATCTCGCGTTCTCCTGCCCGCAGACGCGCAATCAGCTCCTCATCCGTACAGGTATCGTAATCTTTCACCATCATATCTCTTGTATCCTTCATCTTTCTTCCGCCGGAGCGTAATGTGATTTTCCGCAATTTCTAGCAGCTTCTCTGTCTTACAATCTCATAAGCGAGCACGCCGGCTGCCACGGAAGCGTTCAGAGAGTCGATATCGCCTTTCATCGGAATTGTGGCTGTGAAGTCGCAGTTTTCTCTCACCAGACGGCTGACACCCTCTCCCTCATTTCCGATTACAAGGCCGATCGGTCCTTTGAGGTCGAGATCATACATTCTCTGTCCGTTCATGTCCGCGCAGACAAACCAGATGCCCTTTTCCTTCAGCATTTCCATGGTCTGCACCAGATTCGTCACCTTTGCCACCGGTGTGTAATTTAATGCACCTGCCGACGTTTTGGCAACGGTTGCTGTCAGGCCGACTGCGCGGTGCTTCGGCACGATGACACCATGTGCACCTGCCAGGTTTGCGGTACGGATGATCGCACCGAGATTATGCGGATCCTCAATGCCGTCCAACAGAAGGATAAATGGCGGCTCCCCTTTCTCCTCTGCGCGCGCGAGGATGTCCTCAACGGTTGCATAACTGTAGGAAGCCACCTGTGCAATGACACCCTGATGCTTTCCGGTGGTGGACAGCTCGTCAAGACGTTCTTTTTCTACATAATTGATGATGGTATCGTGTTTTTTCGCCTCACGGATGATCGTGCGGATCGGGCCGTCCTGGCTGCTTGCAAGGACGAACAGCTTGTCCACGGTCTTGCCGGAGCGGAACGCCTCGATGACAGCGTTTCTTCCCTCTACCATGCCGCCTGTAAACTCCTCATCCGCCTGCTGTACTTCCTGTTTTCTGTCTCTGTCACGGTAATCTCGTTTCCCCTTAAAGTCACGTTTTTTTCCGTCTCTTCTCTCAAAGTTTCTCTTGTCGTTTCTGTTGTTTTCTCTCATATCATTCCTGTTCCGCGGTCCCAAAAGCAGTGGGAACTTTTGCTTTTTCAAAAGCCCCACTGCCCTGCCGCTTCTTTTTTATTTTCTGAATCTTATCTGCTCTCACACTTCGCCAAGTCCTGCCCGGATCAGGTCGATCATCCGCTTGTAATCCCCTTTCAGGTACAGATACCCCATCACGGCCTCAAACCCGGTTGCCCGGCGGTAGTCGATCGTGGACGCATTTTTTGCCTTGGTATAGGATTTCGCATTTCTGCCTCTTTTATAAATCTGTTTTTCCTCTTCGGTAAACAGCGGCTCCAGAATTTCAATCATCGCCGACTGTTTCTCCGCCTTTACAAGCCCTGCCGCATGGCGG
Organism: Blautia sp. AM28-27; assembly: GCF_003480905.1. Classification (NCBI taxonomy): domain Bacteria; kingdom Bacillati; phylum Bacillota; class Clostridia; order Lachnospirales; family Lachnospiraceae; genus Blautia; species Blautia sp. AM28-27. The sequence goes on along the minus strand of NZ_QUJK01000001.1, from coordinate 137,018 downwards.
TGCAGCTTGTTGACCTGCATATTTGCTTTCCGCACCAGAATCGTGCGGATGACGATCTCATACGCAGCATCCCCGATGTAGGCCAGCGTAAGCGGCGAATACATGCGGATGTCATGCTGTTCCAGTCCGAATACCTCCGAAAGATAATCCTTCTCCCCGAAAACCGCCTCTGGAAAAAGCTCCTCGTTTTCTGTCTCTTTGCCCACTTCCGTCACTTCTGTTCTGTCCTTTCTTTTTTCCTCATCTGACGCAGCTCGCCCTCCAGCTCGAGCACACGGTTCGTAAGCTCCGTATTCTCCTGCTGCAGTACTTTGATATCCTCGAAAATCGGGTCCGGCAGATGAATGTGATCCATGCTTTTTCTCGGAATCCGCACATCATTCTGCTTCACAATGTGCCCCGGCACGCCGACGACGGTACAGTTCGGCGGAACCTCCTCGATCACAACCGATCCGGCTCCGATTTTGGAGTTTTCCCCGATCGTAAACGATCCGATGATCTTCGCACCGGCGCTGACCATAACATTGTCCTTCAGCGTCGGATGACGTTTCCCGGTCTCCTTACCATTACCGCCAAGCGTCACGCCCTGATACAGCGTCACGTTGTCTCCGATAATGGCTGTTTCTCCGATAATCACACCAGAACCATGATCAATAAACAATCCCTTTCCGATCGTCGCACCCGGATGGATTTCGATACCGGTTTTTCTCGCTGCCCGCTGTGAAATCCACCTGGCCAGAAAGTAATGGCCTTTCAGATATAGCTTGTGCGCCCGTCTGTACTTCAGCATAACACGAAATGAAGGATACAGCAAGACTTCCATGGGAGAATGTATCGCCGGATCCCGCTCCTGAATCACCTGAAATTCCTCTTTAAAATACGCGAAAAAACTCATCTTTCCTCTCCTTGCCTCCTGCCAGGACTTTTTCAGATTTTTATTTCTTACCACCTTTTTTGCCCGAAGGGCAATATTCAAAAACGGAGCTGTTTCATCTCCGATAAAGACGAAATAGCTCCGTGGTTCCACTTTACTTTAAGGGCATGCATGCCCTCTTCTTTTCTTCTGCATAACGTGCAGGACCCGTGCCGGACTACCCACTTTTTCCGCTTCACCCGGCCAGCTTCCGGACGCACTTCAAAAACCCTCGTTTCAGGCAGCTTCCAGCCCCATTTGTCTGCCATTCTCTGTGAAACAATTCTGATTTTCTACTTTTTCCGTTCCAAGCCTTTTTCTGTTTCCGTTTGTTCTAGTTTATGCAAATTTTTCTCGTTTGTCAAGCAAATTTCCGCCGGATCCACTTGCTGATTTCGACCGCCGGAATGACAAGCAGTCCAAGGCCGATCGCCACATCATATTCCAACGCGCTGATCCGCTCAAAACCGAACGCACTCGACAGTGCCGGGATGTAAATGACGGCGGATGTGAGGACAAATGAGAGTGCCATCGCGCCCCACAGATACTTGTTCTGATGCTTCATATGGAAAATAGAACCTTTCCGTGATCTCATATTGAAGGAATGGAAAATTTCCACCATAGAGAGTGTCAGAAACGCCATCGACATGCCGTCCGGGCTGTTGACGATTTCCCAGCGGCCGGCTTCCAGATAGTGGCCGATGAAGTAGGACGCCAGCGTCAGCACCGTAATCACGATGCCCTGAAACGCAACATCAAAGCCGAGGCCGTCCGCAAAAATACCGTCATCCGCATTTCTCGGCGGGCGTTTCATGATGTCTGCCTCACCGTCCTCCATACCGAGCGCCAGCGCCGGGAAGCAGTCCGTAATCAGGTTGATCCAGAGCAGATGCACCGGATTTAAAATCGTAAAGCCCATCAGCGTCGCGCAGAAAATCGACAGCACCTCGGCAAGGTTCGATGCCAGAAGGAACTGAATTGCCTTACGGATATTATCGTAGATTCGTCTTCCTTCCTCAACCGCTACGATGATCGTCGCAAAGTTGTCGTCCGCGAGCACCATATCTGCCACGTTTTTCGTCACATCCGTTCCCGTGATGCCCATTCCGATGCCGATATCCGCACGCTTGATCGACGGCGCATCGTTGACTCCGTCTCCTGTCATCGCGGTGATTCTGCCTTTCCGCTTCCACGCATCGACAATCCGCACTTTATGCTCCGGCTGAACGCGTGCGTAAACAGCATATTCCTCGATTCTCCGGTCAAGCTCCTCATCGCTTAACTGGTCAATCTCGGCTCCCGTTACCGCTTTCCAGCCCGCCTCCAGAATACCCAGCTCTTTTGCAATAGCAACCGCTGTGTCTTTGTGGTCACCCGTAATCATCACCGGACGGATGCCTGCCCCGCGGCATTCCCGGATCGCATCGACTACTTCCGGCCGCACCGGATCAATCATACCGCAAAGTCCTAAAAAGCAGAGATCCTGCTCCAGAAAGTCCGGCTCCTGGGAGGACGGCATCTGGTTCCACGCTCTTCCTGCTGCCGCCAGCACGCGGAGTGCCTGGTCTGCCATCGCCTTGTTCTGCGACAGGATTTCCTGCCGGAATGCTTCTGTCATCGGCTGTTTTCTGCCGTCACGCCAAACGGAGGTACACCGCTTCAGAATCTCATCCGGTGCGCCTTTTGTGCAGGAAAAATACGTTCCGTCGTTTGCGCGGTGGATCGTTGTCATGCGTTTCCGCATCGAATCAAACGGCGCTTCCCCGACACGCGGATACTGGACGGACAGGCTCTTCTTCGGGCATCCCTCTTTCTGCGCATCGTTGACCAACGCACATTCCGTCGGTTCTCCGACTGCCTCGCCGTTTTCGTCCGGCTCCGCATCGGAGCAGAGTGCCATGACGGATACGAGACGTTTTATATCACTTCCCTCATGTTTTACCACGGTCATCTTATTCTGGGTCAGCGTTCCTGTCTTATCCGAGCAGATCACCTGCGTACAGCCGAGCGTCTCGACAGCCGTCAGTTTCCGGATCACCGCATTCCGCTTTGACATTTTGGTCACACCGATGGAAAGCACGATTGTGACAACTGCTGCAAGTCCTTCCGGAATTGCCGCTACGGCAAGGCTGACGGCTACCATAAAGGTATTTAAGATGTTCTGCGGCGTCACGCCCTCTTTTAAAATGCCGACAACGAAAATCACGGCACAGATGGCGAGCACCATCACGCTTAAGATTTTGCTGAGCTGGTTCAGCCGCTTCTGCAGCGGTGTGCTCTCATCCGCCGACTGCGTCAGAACATGGGCGATTTTTCCCATCTCGGTTTTCATACCCGTTCCGGTGATAACAGCGCGGCCGCGGCCATAGACAACGGTGCTTCCCATATAGACCATGTTTTTCCGGTCCCCGAGCGGAACCTCGCTGGCTGCGCCGGCGTTCAGAACATCCGCTGTTTTATTGACCGGGACAGATTCTCCGGTCAGCGCTGCTTCCTCGATTTTCATGCTGGCGCTCTCTAAAATACGGCCATCCGCCGGAACAGCATCGCCCGCTTCGAGAATTACAATATCACCGGGTACGAGCTCCTCGCTCTTTTTCACTTCCATTTTCCCGCCGCGCATCACCTTCGACGTGGCTGCCGCGATCTCCTGCAGAGCTTCAATCGCTTTCTCTGCCTTGCTCTCCTGCAGAACACCGAGCACCGCATTAATGATGACAACGGCGAGAATAATGACCACATCAGCGTACGATTCGCCTTCATACGCCGATGTGATGCCGGAAATCAGCGCTGCGGCGAGCAGGATCAGGATCATCGGGTCTTTCAGCTCTTCGAAAAACCGCTGCAGATTGCTCTTCTTTTTTCCCGCCGCCAGCCGGTTAGGTCCGTGTTCGGAAAGCCGCCGCGCAGCTTCCGCCTCGGAAAGTCCCTGCTCCGTTGTCTGTAACTCATCAAGAATCTTCGAACTTTTTTCCAGATACTCTTTCATTTCCATCCGTCCTTTCTTCTGAAAACGCTTTTTGCGTTCCTGTGATAAGTTCCCACTGGTACACTGGTCTCTTTCTATATAGAAAAAGACCTATCCGCACCATATTTGTTGATACAGATAAGTCTTGTCATTTCATACAAAGCCAGAAGAAATGCTTTTTCTTCGGTTGTTGGCCTTATAGCGTCACGTATGCCGCCGACTACTCCCTTATTCTTCTTCCAGTCTACCACATCTTCCGGCCTTGTGCAATCGCATTTCTCTTTTATTCTTCTGCGTTCTTTGCGCATCCTGGGCAGCCGCTGCATCCGCCTGCGATCCGGTCGTCCGGCATCAGGTCGAGTGCCTTGGAAATGCAGCAGATCGCCTGTGCGGAAATTCCCTCTTTCTTTCCGGTAAAGCCAAGTCCTTCCTCGGTCGTTGCCTTGATATTGACCTGATCCTCTTCGAGATGAAGCGCCTCCGCCACATTTTTCACCATCGTGTCGATGTATGGCAGGAGCTTCGGCTTTTGTGCAATAACGGTTGCATCGATATTTTCAATCAGATACATCCGCTCCTCGAGCATCTCACCCACTTTTTTCAGCAGTTCGATGCTGTCTGCGCCCTCATACGCCGGATCATTGTCCGGAAAATGGCGTCCGATGTCCCGCAGTGCTGCAGCGCCGAGAAGCGCATCCATAATGGCATGGACCAGCACATCTGCATCGGAATGTCCCAGAAGGCCATATTCATACGGGATTTCCACACCGCCCAGAATCAGTTTCCGGTTTTCCACCAGTTTATGCACATCGTAACCCATTCCTACTCGCATTGTTCGTTCCTCCGCTTCGTTACTTTCTAGTTAAATCCATACAGCTTCTGCGCTACCTTGTAGGCATAGACTGCAATTTTCTGTCCCGGTTTTGATTTGCTGCTCATAACAGTTCCGAAAATGCCGTGGCGGATGCGGAAGTAATCGGCTGCATCCTCCTGTTTCAGGTATCTCCAAAGATCGTTCTTTTTCTCGAGATTTTCTTCCGTTCCAGAGCGCATCATCATCACGGAAGAAACCGTCATAATAATGGTCAGATAGCTGATCATATATTTCCGCAGGTGCTTCGACAGCCCTTTCTGTTCACCAAGGTAATCGATCATCAGCTTGTTGACACGGATCTGCTGGTCAATTCTGCCGATCATGACTTTCTCGTTAACCGACTGGTCGGCTCTCCCGATAAAGTAGCGGTAGAAATTGACATCGAGATAATACATCGTTTTGACGTACGGAAGCGGAATAAACGCAACCAGATTATCCACATAGAAGGTGTGCTCCGGCAGCTTCATGCCGCACTCTCTTAAAAGAGAAGTCCGGTAAATCAGCGAATGCATCAGCAGATAATGTGTTTTGCCGAGAGCTTTCGCCTCATCCCATCCGAAAAAGCGGCCTTCCGGCAGCGATTTCGCATAGCGCATCACACGTTTTCTCTTGGTGCCCTCTTTTTCATACACATAGTTACTGATCAGAAGGTCGAGTGTTTTCGGTCCGCGTACGACTTCTGCCAGAACATTTAAAATCTTCTGGTATGCCTCTGGGTTTACCCAGTCATCACTGTCCACAACCTTAAAGTACAGACCCGTCGCATTTTCCACACCCGTGTTGACTGCTCCGCCGTGGCCCTTGTTTTCCTGATGAATCGCTTTTACAATCGTCGGATATTTTTCCTGATAGCGGTCTGCAATCTCTGTGGTTCCGTCCTTGGAACCATCGTCCACGATCAGAATTTCTACTTCTTCTCCGCCGACCAGCAGCGAATCGATACATTTCTCCATATATGCTTCTGAATTATAGCATGGTACTGCAATTGATAAAATCTTCATCTTTTTTCTCCCTGCTCTTTTTTGCTCTTCTGCCGTTTCAGGCACGTTCCAGATCTGTATATTTTGCGTATTCCGCAAACGCAGACGGAATGGCATATCTTTCAGCCGCGGTTTTCGCATCCGCAAAAATCAATCCGGCTTTTTCTTCCCCTTCCTGCTCCACATCGTTTCCTGCAATTTTAATAGCGTATCCTGTGATATGCCACTCGACATGGGAAAAAATGTGCTTGTACGGCGGCAATGCCTGAATATGAAGCGGCGTCACGCCGAATTTTTCTGCCTCTTCAAGTGCTTCCTGTTCGGAGAGCACGCCATCGAAGTTCGGGAACTCGTAAAGTCCCGCCAGAAGTCCTTTTTTCGGCCGTTTCCGCACTGCTGTGTGCGTACCGTCCAGAAATAACAGAACGGTTCTGTCTTCGATTCTGCGCGGCTTTGCGCTCTTTTTAAACGGATATTCCGTCCAGGTCTGATGCTGTCCCGCCAGACACTGGTCAAAAAGCGGACAGACTTCACATTTTGGTGCGCCGTTCGGCAGACAGACCATTGCGCCGAGATCCATCATCGCCTGGTTGAAGGCTCCCGGATCTTCTGCCGGCATGATTTCGGTCAATTCCGCTTCCACGCGGTTTTTCACGGACTGCTTTAAAATGTCCTCACCGTCCTCCCGGAGGCGTGCCATCACACGAAGCACATTTCCGTCCACCGCCGGCACCGGAATGCAAAACGCGATCGATGCAACGGCTCCCGCTGTGTAATTTCCAATTCCCGGAAGTCCTTTTAAGGCTTCGTAATCTGCCGGAAATACACCGTCATACACTTCCATAATTTTCTGTGCGGCCTTCTGCATATTCCGCACACGGTTATAGTAACCAAGGCCTTCCCAGAGCTTCAAAAGCTTTTCCTCGGGACAGACCGCAAGTGCTGCGACATTGGGCAGTTCACGCATAAACCGCTCATAAAACGGCTTGACCGCCTCCACCCTCGTCTGCTGGAGCATAATCTCGGAAACCCAGATTTCATACGGGTTCTTTTTTTCTCTCCACGGCAGCACTCTTTTATTTTCGCCATACCATTTCAATAATGGCTTTGTGATTGTGTCCTGCATAGTAATCTCCTGTTAATATATCATTCTTATTTTGCCACATTTTCCTCCAAAATGCAAAATAAACATTGCGCTCTCACGTGTTTTTGATTAAAATTAATAAATACTTTAAAAGAATAACCAAAACCCTTAAGATATGGAGGAAAAACTCTTGATCGACAGTATTATTTTTGATGTGGACGGCACCCTGTGGGACTCCACAGACGTTGTTGCCGACGCATGGAATCAGATTATGGAAAAAGAAACTGATATGACACCAAACCTCACCGGAACCGTGTTAAAAGGCCTGTTCGGCCGCCTGCTCCCGGATATCGCCGCCGTCATTTTCCACGAATATCCAAAGGAGCGCCAGTTAGAACTGATCGAGGCATGCTGTGCCAAAGAGCATGAGGCACTTCTTGCGACACCGGCTCCTGTTTATCCGGGACTTGTCGATGCACTTTCTATTCTTTCCAGACATTACCCGCTTTATATCGTAAGCAACTGCCAGGCGGGCTATATCGAAGTTTTTCTGGAAGCCACAGGCCTCGGTCACTATTTCAAAGGCCATCTCTGTCCTGGCGATACCGGAAAGGCAAAGGCAGACAACATCCGTACAATCATCGAACAGAACCATCTGCAGCACGCGGTCTATGTCGGCGATACCGACGGCGACTACAAGGCGACACGCGAGGCCGGAATCCCGTTTGTCCATGCCGCATACGGTTTTGGTCAGACCGAAAACCCGGACTACACCATCACTTCCCCGATGGATCTTGTCACACTGTTCGTACCGGAAAATTAATTTTTAACAGTTTCTTTCTCATAAAAAATACGCATTCCTGTTTTGATAACGGAATGCGTATTTTTTATGTTCTATTTCTTCTTTTCTCAGCTCTCGCCCTTACCTGGGTAATCATCGTCACCCGTATGGTCTCCCTGATCCGGTGCGCTCGGCTCCTGGGTCGGTTCCGGTGTGGACGGGGTCTCCGTCGGTGCTACGGTCGGCTCCGGCGTAGACGGGATCTCGGTCGGTGCTGTGGTCGGTTCCGGCGTAGACGGGGTCGATGGAGTTGATGGGGTTGATGGAGTTGATGGGGTTGACGGAGTTGACGGCGTGTAATCATCGTACGTGTAGGATGGCGTTCTCGTCGGCGTTACTGTCGTGGTATTCGTCGTATCATCGACATTTTCGTCATCTGCTTCCGGTGCCTGTGTCACAGTAAGCGTGTCTTCACTTACCTCATAAGCTTCGGAATAATAAATGATAACCGGTGTTCCGTCATCGACATTGTCATATAATGCCTGTGCCACTGCAGTCGGAAGTGCAACAGATCCTGTCGTCGATCCTGCAGTCAGATACAGGTTTCCGCCGAAACTACTTCTCCAGGAAGCATCGTAGAAACCAATCTCTCCGTTGAACGGAATCCAGGAATCCACATCTCTTTCCCAGGAATAGCTGCCGTCTGCCTGAAGCTCTCCGTGCAGTTTTTTCTGGCTTTCTTTTGCTGCGGTTGTGTAGATACCCGGCTTCGTGTAGCTGCTCTGCTCCATCAGACCGGTTACACAGTCACCGTCGACAACCAGATTTCCATCTTTGTAGAGCCAGATATGCTGACGGCTGGCATCAACCTCAACATACGTCTTGCCGAATCCGTTGTTCTCTGTGGAAGCAGCAAACTCTCTCTGCGCATACTGCGGCTCTCTTGCGTCTGCTGCGTGAGCATCTACTTCTTCTGCGATCTTTGCTATCTCCTGCTCCTGATCCACTTTCCATCCGTAGCCTTCCTGGCTGATGGTCACGCCGCCTTCGATACCGGTTGCCGGGAAGGTGTGATCCTTGCCATCGGTATCAATCGCTGCCGCAAGATTTGCCACATATTCTTTTACTCTTTCATTCCACTGGTTTTCATCTTTGGAATAATTTCCATCCGCATCGACTGCCAGCCAGTCTTTCATGGTATTTCCGTCAAGAATCTGTGTTGTTCCATCCGGCATACTGTATGTGATGCTTGCGCGTACCAGTTCATTTAACTGATCCTTCTGTGCATTCAGTGTTTCGTCATCTGCTGTTACCAAGGTTCCGTCGTAAACGCCTGCTTTTTCAAGATCCACTTCGGTATCCGCATTGATCAGCGCGTTTTCGATGCACTGTTTTGCAAGGGTAAGATCCATTCCCTCACCCATAACAGCATCCACAATCTCAAACTCATTGTTCTGGAAGGTGATGTAGGCGCTGGCCGGTGCATTCTCACCGTCTGCGGACTGGAATTCGTCAAATCCATCAATCACCGCATCCAGTTTTTCCTGACTGTACTGCATGGTGACCTGGGAATCTTTCTCTTTTCCGCCATTTCCCAGGAACCAGAGGAAACTGTTCTGTTTCTTTAACACGCTCTCCACGCTGCCGTCTCCGGCGTAGGTGTAGTCGATGTCTTTTCCGCTGACACTCTTCGTATCATTGTCTTTGAATTTTACATTTAAGGTATAGTTTGCAGCCTGCTCTTTGATTTTCGTTTCTGCCTCTTTGGCCGTCATATCCGAGCAGTCTACTCCGTTGATGGTTGTTCCGTTGAAAAAATAATTCTGGTAATGGAACATTTTGCTTCCATAGAAAAAGCCTCCCACAGCAATAACAGCAACGGCTGCAACGGCGATAACCGCACCGCCTTTTCCCTTTTTCTTCTGCGGTTTTGCGCCATGCGGAATGTACTCTTCGTCGTCATCCTCATAATCGTCGTAGTCATCATCCTCATCGTCTATTTCCGGCATTGGGATATGGCCTACCGTGTCGCTGACGAGGCGCTCCATTGCGGCTTCCACCTGATCACCAAGCACTTCTTTCTCCGAACCCTTGGTCTCTGTCTTCTCTTCTCCCAGCAGATCATCCTCATCTGCGAATGGATCGTTGATGATCAGATCATCATCCACCATCACTTCTTCCGGTTCCGATTCTGTTTTTGTCTCCGCCGGATCATCATCAAAATCAACGAGACCTTCCAGTTTTTCGGTTGTCTGGCTTACACGTGAGACTTTCTTCGGTGTCTCAGCCGGCGTCTCTTCGATTTCTTCTTCCTCTTCTGTAAATTCCGGAATCTCGATGTCCTGCGTCACAGGCTCCACTTTGGTCTGCTTCATTTTCTGCTTCGCTTCTTCGTCTTTTGCACGCTCAGTTGCCTCAAGGACACTTCGCAGATTACTTAAATTTGCAGTCTCATCCGGGATGTGATCTTCGCTTTTTGTTTCTTTGCTTTCAAATTCAATGGAGTCTTCGATGTCTGCCAGTTCTTCCTGGAATGTTTCACCGCTCTCCTTTTCCGCCAGGTCACGGTCAATCTCTTTTTGCAGGGCAGCCCAAAGTTTACCGTCCTTTAAATCATCATCTTCAAACTTCATATTTTTTGCTCCTCATAGTTCTGTGTCTGCACTTTACTTACTTCTCTTCTTTTTTCCTTGTTTCAACTCACAGTCGGTATTTTCACGGAGTCTGACATATCGAAAATAGTTCGACTGTGACTTACCTCATGTCAGTGGAGGATACCGATTTCTCTCCGCCCGCCACTACCGTTATGTTTCTTTTAACAATTCATCCCACCGCTTTAGAAGCGGGGGACTTCTTGTCTACTGATGTTAAAAATGCCCCTATAGATTTCTTCTTTTGTCCAAGGGCACATACACTGTTAAGTATATCATAAAATTCGACAAAAAAAAGCAAAAAATTTGGTTTTGGCAAATTTCTCACTTTTTTCGTAAATCACCTATGGAATTCGTAAAAAAATACCTTCTGCAGCGCTTCTCCGAGGAAAATTCCAAGGGCAATTGCGCCTGCCGCGGTCGCTGTCTCTAAAAGATACGTTCCAACCATGTTTTCCGGCCCCATAACGATCGAGTAGACGATGCGGTACATACCGGCTCCCGGCACCATCGGGAGAATGCCCGGGATCACGAAAAGGATCACCGGCGCTTTGAAATGACGCGCCATTGCCTGGGAAACCAGGGCGACGGCAACGGCGGCAAGAAAATTTTTCATTAAAATGCCATCGTTCAGCACTTCCACAATCAGATAGACCGCCCAGCCGATCATACCGACACCGGCAGTGTAACATTCAAGCTTTTTCGGTGCATTCAACAGTCTTGAAAAACCCCAGATTGCGACCCAGGCTCCCAGAGATTTCAGTATAATTTCACCTGCTATACTCATCTTGTCTTAGACCTCTTTTTTTTCTGTATGTGTCCTCTCACCGTACCAGCGGCCGAAGCAGCAACATGCCGAGTCCTACTCCGATCGCAATTGCAGCAGCCGTTACAAATGCCTCGAGCATCCGCGCCGCACCGGAAATATAGTCTCCATGCAGCGTGTCATATACCGCATTTGTAATTGCAACGCCAGGGACAAGGGGCATGACGGATGCGATAATAACAACGTTTAGATTCAAAGTTCCCGGGAAATAATGAATACAAAGGATTGCAGTAACTGCAAGGAAAAATGCTCCAATGCAATTCACCAAAAATGACTGCACCCCTGCTCTTTTTCCTCCATACACACCGACACCGGACATGAATCCGGCAATCGCAGATGCCAGAATTTCATAAAAACCGGCTCCGAACATGATGGCAAAGCCCGCAGTCGTCGCTATCATCGCAAGTAAATTTTTTTTAATTTCCGGTTTGGCACGGTAGATATCACGCACCCGGTGGAACAGCGTATCCAGATCGATCGTACCTTCACAGAAATCACGTGAGAGCTGGTTTACCGCATGAATCCGGTTGAGATCGGTTGCACGACTTTCCACACTGCGCATGACGGTCATGGAATCCATCGACGGGTCATCCAATGTTACCATAAAACCGGTCGTCAGTGCCAGCACATCCGCCGTTTTCAGGCCGGACATACGCAGCATACGCAGCATAGTATCCTCCACGCGCCACGTCTCTGCCCCGCTCTCCAGCAGGATTTCTCCTGCCATGACTGCAGTATCCAGCAGCAGTTTATAGTCCATAATTTCTATCCTCACAAAAGTAACGTAACTTCTATTTCAAACATATGAAACGATTGTAGCATAAAAAAGTATGGTCTTTCAAGCAAATTCTATGCAAATTTCAGCAGTTCCCTGCTGATCTCATGTTCCCTGTTTTCTTCACAAAATAACGGACAAAATTCATCTCCACTTTAGATGCCGGAGTATTCTTGCCAAAAGAGGATAAAATGCTTTCCGCTGCTCATTCACATAATTTTTCAATTTTTCTTCAAAATCTATTCACACTTTTCTCACATATGACAACTATACTGAATGTATCAAAACAAAGGGACAACAAATCATCTTCCTCTATCTTTCCTTCGTTGTCCCAACTTAAAAATTTTTCCAATTCAGATAGATTTTCTTTTTCATAATGCCGGTATTTCTGCCATAAGAAATACCGGCCCTCCTTTTTTACAGAATACGCGCCCGGAGCTCTTATGAACTTTCCGAACGCACATTTTTAGAAGTGCCGGTATCCTCTTTATGTACTATTTTTCAAATTTTATAACCAGGGTTTTGTCCCCGATCGTCTCAGACAGCATTCCGGTAATCAGCGTTTTCGCCTGCTCCCTGGCCATCGTTTCCAGATCTTCCATCTCCTGCGTCTGCTGCTCCACATCCTCTTTTGCACTCGCAATGGCATCCAGAGCATCTTCTTTCCGCTCCCAGTTCAGAAGTGCTGCCTTCTCATCGTAATACTGGATCGAATCATCATCAATCGAGATATCCAGGATTTCCACTGCCGGAAGTGTCACAATCACCTCCGTATCCGTAACCTCTGTCTTCGCTTGGGAAAGATCTACTCCCGCATGGACTTCTGCGCGGTACGTCATATTAAATGCCTTCTGTGTCAGAAGCGGAATTGTTCCATCGGAATAATGAATCAGCCCATTGTAAATCATCTTTGCCGACGTCAGCTCCCCTGCCGCCTCCAGTTTGCTGTCAATAAACGTTCCCGTAATCTCCGGCTGCCTCTCACGCCGCAGGGACTGCGTCAGATAAACCACCATTCCGGCAAGAATTATCACAATCAAAAGATATACCACTGCCTTTATGGTCCCACGACCTTCTTTTTTTCCTTTACTCATTTGGAAAGTCTCCTTCCTTTTTCTTCTGTTCCCTTTGACGAAAAATAACTTCTATTTTGTATTGGAAAATAGTTTTCAAACACTCTCCCGCGCTTATTATACCGTATCATTCACGCAAAAAACAGCTTTGTTTTACAGATAATTCTTAAAAATCTGTAAAACAGAGTTGTCTTCTTTTCATAGATGTATATATTTGTAAAAATCCCCAAAAGAAAGACACCTCGCTTTCGTTTGTGCTGCATTCTGAATGTAATGAAACAAGTCCTTACAACATTTGCGAAAAAAGGTGTCTTTTGCAGATCCGTATGCTATTATTCTTCGATTCTTTGCTTATTATAACAAATATGGGTATCGGTTCCATTGTCAGCAAAATAGTGTTTTTCGCCCATAAAATCAAAGTAACCGTCCTTAATATTTCCTTTTCGGATATCCTCACAGGTTTTCAGCACATCCTCAATGGTGCTGATCTTTCCTGTTCCATCTCCGTGGGACATCAAAATCTTGTCATAAGTTCCCTCGATCTTTTTCTGAAATTCTCTTAAGTTCTTTTCATAGGTGGCAAGTCCCGTAGAAAATTCTTCAAACAGGAAAAGGAAAGGATTGCATGCATCTCCCAGAAGAAGCGTACGCTCTTCCGGAATCAGCATGACCACACTGCCCTGTGTATGTCCAGGAAGCTCATAAATTACAATCTGAACGTCTCCCAGTTCAAAACGGTCTCCTTCTTTCAAATCTCGAAAACGCTCAAACGGTGCTGCCGGAATCATATCCTTTTCCGTAATTGCATTACCTTCTGCATTCATACCTGCAAGTCCTTCCAGACGAAACTCTTTCTTTGCGTGTTCACGATAAACAGCTTCATCCTTATGATTCAGGTAGATTTCTTCAAACTCTCCGGCTCCCATTGCATGATCTACATGGCCATGCGTCATGAGCACTTTCACCGGTTTGTCCGTCAACTGATCGACGCACTGTTTCAGACTAAAATAACCGCTTCCGGTGTCAATCAGCACTGCATCTTTTTCCCCCTCTACCAGGTACATCATCTCTGTACAGAAGCCATAGATTCTGGTGATATGCTCCGATATTCTTTCTGTTTTAAATTTCATTGTAAAAACCCCCTTTTCGTTTTCTACAGTTTAACCCTTTACGCCGCCTACGACAATTCCTTTTACGAAATATTTCTGGAAAAACGGATAAATAACCAGAACCGGAATAACACCAACAACGGCAATTGCCATACGGATACCTGTGCTTGGCATGGCTGCAACCGCGGATGCTACACTACCCATGGTAGAACTCTGCAGGAATGTGATACTGGTAATGATGTTGTTCAAAATTGCCTGTAAGGTATACAGACTGTCATCTGTAATATAGTATAAACTATTCATCCAGTCATTCCAGTATCCAAGACCAACCATCAGGGCTAATGTTGCCAGCATCGGTTTCGAAAGTGGAAGTACAATGCGGAACAGAATGCGGAACTCACCGGCTCCATCAATTCTTGCCGCCTCAATCAGGGAATCCGGAATATTACTTACAAAGAATGATCGCATCATGATGATGTAAAATGCATTCATCAGCAGGCTCGGTATAATCAATGCCCAGATCGTATTTTTAATATGAAAAATCTGTGTATACATCATATACGTTGGTACCAGTCCACCATTAAACAGCATGGTAAAGAATACCAGGAAAGAAAACAGATTCCGGTGTGGAAGTTCTTTTCTTGAAATCGGGTATGCAAACATAACCGTCATCAGAATAGAGCAGGCCGTTCCGACGATCGTAACAAGAACAGAAAGACCAAGACCACGGATAATTTTTCCGCCGCTCTGGAACAGATATTCATATGCATAGAAACTGACTTTTTTCGGGAAGAAACTATATCCATACTGCAAAAGAGTTGACTCTTCGGTAATGGAAGAAGAAATCAGCAGAAGAAACGGCGCTGCTGCAATGATACAAAGCAGGATAAAAATAGTATGTAAAACTACCTGCTCTACTTTATTATTCGATACCATATTTTTGCCTCCTTAGAACAGTGCGCTGTCCTTGTCTATTTTTCGTACAATCTGGTTTACTGTCATAATCAGGATAAAGCCAAGTACCGACTGTAAAAATCCTGCTGCCGAAGATCGTCCGATATCATTCAGCTGTGTCAGTCCTTTATAAACATAAACATCAATTGTATCCGTTACTTCGGAAATCAGTCCGGAATGCATCGGCACCTGATAGAACAGACCAAAATCGGAGAAGAACATTCTTCCGATCTGTAACAGAACCATCGTAATAATGGTAGTCTTCAGACCCGGTAATGTTACGTTCCAGATCTGACTCCATCTTCCTGCTCCATCGGTGGATGCTGCCTCATACAGAGAGGAATCAATTCCAATAACGGTTGCATAGTAAAGAATACTGGTATATCCAAAGCCTTTCCACAGGTTTACAATTGTCAAAATATAGGGCCAGTACTTTGATTCCGTATACCAGTTAATGGTATGACCGCCCAAATGCACCAGAAGATTATTAAGAAAACCGGATTCTGTACTTAAGAATCCATACACAATATAGGAAACAATAACCATGGATACCAGATATGGTACCAGGATCACGGTCTGATAAATTTTTTTGCTCAGCTTTCCACGAAGGAAATTCAGCATAATCGCAACGGCAACAGCAACTACCGTTCCAAGGAAAATAAATACAAGATTGTACAAAATTGTATTTCGTATCATGTTAAATGCATCTTTCGTTTTAAACAGATACGTAAAGTTGCTGAATCCGCACCAGTCACTAGCCAGAATTCCTTTGCTGAAATCATATCGTTTAAATGCAATCACAAGACCTGCCATCGGCATGTAATTGTTGATCAGCAGATAAATGAGTCCCGGCAGAAGCATGATATACAATGCTATAATTTTTCTCGATACTTTTTTCCGTTTACGCGCAGGCATAAGATCCTCCCTTTGGAAAAGAGAGACATCCTGTGCCTCTCTTTTGCCCTTTTATTTGGTGTGATAAGATTTTTTAGTCCTATTTGTTTTCTGCATGCCATGCATCAAACTGTTTCTGTTTTGCCTCGATAACTTTGTCCATTCCTGCTGCCTTCAGCTCTTCGGTTGCTTTTGCCAGATACTCATCCGGATCTACGGCACCGAGCATCAATGCGGAATAATATTTATCCATAACATTGCAGCATGCACTGTACTCATCGGTTACTTCTGTCGTATCGAAGCAGAAACCATAAGCCGGGGTCTGCTGTACGGACTCGTTAAATTTCTTCAAGCTCTCTGTTAATCCGTTTGTCGGCTGTTCCGGAGTAAGAGAAGAGTTTGGATACAGCCACCACTGCTGCATTGCACCATAGCCATTGTTCGTATAATCTTTTCCATCCGGATATACGGCATTGCCATCTGCATCTACTACGTAGTTACGATCTTTAATACCATCTGTCAGTAACGTTACAACGTCTGCATCGGAGTAAAGAACTTCCAGCATTTTCCAGGATGCGTCCTTATTTTTACTGTTTGCACTGATGCCCCAGCACATACCGGAAATGGTCGTCGTGTCTGCTTTTGCAGGGGTGAGCGGAACTCTTACAAGATCTTCTTTAATATAGTCAGTTTCATCAAAATAAGCACCGTTATTAAAGCATGTCACTGCTTTTTTATTTAAAATCATGCTGTCGCCTGTCTCTGTGTTGCTCAGGCAATCCGGCATCATATAGCCATTGGTATACCAGCTGTGGGTATGTTTTGTAAGATCAATAAAGTCCTCAGTTTCTAACAGATTCTTAATGGTAGTATCACCACCAGCCTCCATAACACCGATCATCTTGATGTCGCCAAGACCATCCCAGGTCCATCCACCATTTGACATGGTTGTGTTTCCCTGTGGAACAATCGCGTACCGGTCCGGATATGCTTCATGGATTTTTCCAAGCAGTTCATCTACCTGATCCAGGGACATCTGCTCGCCGCCTTTTACTCCCATTTCATCGGCAATTGCACGGTCAATATCGAGTACAATAACATCTCCATGATTTCGGTAATTCGGAAGTGCATAGATATGACCATTTACGCTGGTACATTTTAAGTCTTTATCTGTAAATACTTCTGCTGCTGCCGTTTTGAATTCTTCACTTGCATTATTATAATAGTCATCCATATTGGCAAGCTGTCCGTTCTTTACATAGGTCAGAAGCGGTGTTCCGTAAATCATAATCAGATCTGCCTCATCGCCTGTCAGAAGCATGTTGGACTGGTTTGTCCAGTTTCCGAACTCTACAAAAGTAAGTTTAATTTTTACACCATACTTTTCTGCCGTGATTTCATTAATCGCATCTTCTACCATCTGAAGATCTGTCGTATCATAGATGTTTGGCACACACATGTTGACAACCGGTACATCGGTTGTTCCTTTGTCTGAAGATGCTGCTGTCTCGCTACTTCCGCTCTTTGAAGATGTATCCTGTGCCGCATTACTGCTTCCGCAGCCTGCCAGCAAGGACATCACCATCATGGCAGCTGCCATACCGCTCAAAAATCTTTTGGAACCCTTTTTCATTTTGGAAACCTCCTTTGTTTCTCTCGTTTTGATGTTCTTATTGTATCTTTTCTCTCTTTTTCTCTCCACCAAAAAAGTGCCGTCCTTTGTCACTTTCGTGACATGGCACCGCACTTTTTTTCATTTTCTTATTCTTTTTATGATTTATTGTTCTTTTCATGACTTTTCTTTTTTATTTTTACAGTGTAAACGATATTCCTGTGGAGTATAATCAGTCACTTTTTTGAAAGTCCGTGAAAAATGGGAAAAGTTGTCAAATCCAACCTTAGATGCAATGACGCCGACAGAAAAATTTGTATTTTTCAAAAGTGTACCTGCCATTTTCATTTTTTCAATCAACACATAATCCTTGAATGTCATTCCTGTTTCTGCTTTAAATAATTTGGAAAAGTACTCTTCATTCAGAAATACCATCCCAGCTGCATCCGCGCGTGAAATATTCTCATATACATGCGATTTCACATACTGCATCACCGTTTCAATTCGCTCATCTTTTTTTCCTGTATCTTCTGCCGCACTTTCTTCTTCCCAGTGAATCCCATCCAGTTTTCCTTCTATGTTATCCGGCAATTCCTGCAGGCCTTTCATTAATTCTTTTGGCAGTCTTCCATCCCGTACACCTTTTCCACAGCCTGTATAAATCGCTGCTTCTGTTGCCATCTGCTTCTGCATAAAATGGTAAAACCGTTCGATCACCTGTTTCCACTTTTCATTATCAAGTATCTGTTGATCATCTACTGCCATTGCAAAAAAACTTTTTTGACTTTCTTCTGCAATAAAGACCTGTACTTTATTATCCAGCAGCTCCTCCAGAACATTTCTCGTAACAAAAAGTTTCAATTCTGTATTCCACTTGTCAATTTTTGAATTTTGTTTTCGATAATAACATCTTATCACATACAAAACTGTCTGATTTCCGTTGAATTTCTGTAATTGCAGCAGTTGTCCAAATGCCTTATCCGCTTCTTCATACTCTTTCTGCCCGATCCGGTACAAAAGTGCCGACAGAAAAATATCCCGATTCTGCCGCAATTCTGTTTGCGTTTTTTGCATCCACTGTACATTCTTTTCTTTTTTTACATGTTCACAGGCTTTTTTTACTACTTTTTCTATCTCTGCATATTTCGCCGGCTGCAAAACATAGTCAAATCCACCAAGCTGAATCGCTTTTTTGGCATATGCAAATTCTGCATGTGCCGTCAGAAAAATGCAGCAGACATCAATCTGCTGCTCCTTCGCCCACTGCAGCAGTGAAAGACCATCTTCCCCTGGCATTTCAATATCACACAGCATAATATCAACCGGAAAATTCACCAAAATCAGTTTTGCTTCTGCAGCACTGCAGGCAATATATGTTTCATCAATTCCAACTTTCTCCCAATTGATTCCTTTCTGGATACTTTCTACAATTGCCCGCTGATCGTCCACCAATAAAATTTTCATACCGTATCTCCTGTATCCTTGCGTCCGAAGGGCAAAATCAGTTCACTGACTGCTCCGCCCATATTGTAAAAACTATATTCCGCTTTTTCCCCATACAAAATATCGCAACGTTTTTTCAGATTATTAACTCCAACTCCTTCCGCACGATAAGAACCTCTCGTATTCAGTTCCTCCAGAAGTTCCTCTGGATATCCCTGTCCACTGTCCGATACCATAATGTCGAGTTTTTCTCCCTCTTCCATCTGCAATTTATGCAATGTAATGGTAATCTTCAGTCGGGTCTTTCCCATTTCCATCTTTGCATACTTGATACTGTTCTCTACAAAAGTCTGAACAGCCAGCACCGGAACCAACCACCTTTGCACATCATCAGCCATTTCAATTTTATATGTAATTTCCCGGTCAGAAAGGATCTTCTGTAATTCCAAATAATTTTCTGTAATCTTAATCTCCTGTTCTGCATCCACAACACTTTCTTTCATATAAAGCATCGTGCGAAGGAAATCTGAAATACGAAGAATTAACTCCTGCATCGACGTCATACCTGCGTCTGCTGCCATAGCATTTAATGTTTTCAATCCATTTAAATAAAAATGAGGATTTAGTTGCGTCCGCATCAGCTGCAACTCCGCGTCACGCCGGTTCAGTTTTTCTTCGTATACCTGCATCTTCTGTTCTTTTATTTCCTGTACCATTTTCTGCAATACCCAGTTAATCAGCTGCTGCTCATAATATTGCAGGTGCAGATCCGGAATTTCCTGAATCTTTCCGTTTCGAATTTCTTCCATAACCGTTACAAGCTGATACATGGGATGCAGATAACTTTTTACCATATTTCGATAAATAAAAAACATAACAACAATCGACACCGCAGTAAATATCAGAAGAACCATTTCAGTTACAGACATTTGATGCAAATAAGATTCACTGATCTGGCAAAAATACCAGATATCACAAGCATCTATTTTCTGTCCAAAAAGATACTCTTTTCCGGCATGTTTCCATAAAATTTCTTTCTGTTCCCATTCCATATCCTGCAACGAAAAACTTTTCCGATATAGGTCAAAATTTTTGTCGCTGATTTTAGAATCCCACAAAAGGTTCTCTTCTATCGAAACATTTCTGATCGTATTTGAAAAATAATGATTGATCTGGTTTACTCCGGCTACTACTGCATTGCCTCTTTTATAAAATACAAGCCAGTAACCATTTCCCCCCTCTGTCTGCAAGAAAAATCCATTGTGTGTATCGCTTCCCTCTACATACGACAATAAAATATTTCGAATGCGCTGCCCTTCTTCAAATGGGATACGATTCTTATTTACATTGAAGAGCCACTGAAGATTATTTCCATCTCCATATGCAAGATAATATCCGTCCAGCCACGTACTCATCTCTCGATTCATTTTCATTCTGCTGTTCAAATCATAGGCAGAACTATAATCTCCTTTTTCTGATTCTGGATTCTCGGCCAATATCTGAAACTGCGGATCACTTTCATAAATATTAAACAAGTACTTGGTCATCGTGTCTATATCGGCGACAAGCTTTTCTGTTGAACTCGTTAATGTCAATTCCACAGATCGTATCTGTTCTTCCCTGTCGCGGTTGATAATTACGATATCCATTACCAACAGTAAAACCAGCATTGCCACATATCCGACCAAAGAAAGAACCAGCATCTTCCGATTCATATATTTTGCTCTTTTCTTTTGTCTTCTCATTTTCCCTCCAGAAAAAAGATCGTTTTACAGGTTCAATGAATCATAACTTATGTCTTTCTATATGTTAAAAAGGCAATCAACACATTGTTGATTACCTTTTTGATTACCTTGTTTAATTGGCAAAAACACGCCCGCGTAACTTTACATTTTAAAGGCTTTCCGGGCTTTAAAAACAGGGGATGAGAGAATCGAACTCCCACCAAAGGTTTTGGAGACCCCTATCATACCATTTGACCAATCCCCTACGCTAGATATACCTTCAAAACCGCATACACTTAACACCTATACATCATACCATACTTTCTTTCCGAACACAACCATTTTTTACTGACTTTCTCAGTATTTCAGGTCAAGCCCTCGACCGATTAGTAACAGTCAGCTCCATGCCTTACGGCACTTCCACCTCTGCCCTATCTACCTCGTCGTCTTCAAGGGGTCTTACTTCTTTCGAATGGGATATCTCATCTTGAGGGGGGCTTCACGCTTAGATGCCTTCAGCGTTTATCCCTTCCCGACTTGGCTACCCGGCCGTGAACCTGGCGGTTCAACCGGTACACCAGAGGTCAGTCCATCCCGGTCCTCTCGTACTAAGGACAGCTCCTCTCAAATATCCTACGCCCACGCCGGATAGGGACCGAACTGTCTCACGACGTTCTGAACCCAGCTCGCGTACCGCTTTAATGGGCGAACAGCCCAACCCTTGGGACCTACTACAGCCCCAGGATGCGATGAGCCGACATCGAGGTGCCAAACCACTCCGTCGATGTGAACTCTTGGGAGTGATAAGCCTGTTATCCCCAGGGTAGCTTTTATCCGTTGAGCGATGGCATTCCCACTTAATACCACCGGATCACTAAGTCCTACTTTCGTACCTGCTCCACCCGTCGGTGTCGCAGTCAAGCTCCCTTCTGCCTTTGCACTCTTCGAATGGTTTCCGACCATTCTGAGGGAACCTTTGAGCGCCTCCGATACCCTTTCGGAGGCGACCGCCCCAGTCAAACTCCCCGTCTGGCATTGTCCCCCGGCCTGATAAAGGCCGCTGGTTAGAAGCCCAGCAGCACAAGGGTGGTATCCCAACAATGGCTCCCCTGAAACTGGCGTTCCAGGTTCACAGCCTCCCACCTATCCTGTACATGCACTGCCGGACCCCAGTACCAAACTGGAGTAAAGCTCCATGGGGTCTTTCCGTCCTGGCGCGGGTAACCAGCATCTTCACTGGTACTTCAATTTCACCGGATGCATTGTCGAGACAGCGCTCAAATCATTACGCCTTTCGTGCGGGTCGGAACTTACCCGACAAGGAATTTCGCTACCTTAGGACCGTTATAGTTACGGCCGCCGTTTACTGGGGCTTAAATTCAAAGCTTCGCGTTACCGCTAACCTCTCCTCTTAACCTTCCAGCACCGGGCAGGCGTCAGCCCATATACCTCACCTTACGGTTTTGCATAGACCTGTGTTTTTGCTAAACAGTTGCTTGAGCCTATTCTCTGCGGCCAACTCTCGTTGGCACCCCTTCTCCCGAAGTTACGGGGTCATTTTGCCGAGTTCCTTAACAATGCTTCTTCCGCCGGCCTTAGGATTCTCTCCTCATCCACCTGTGTCGGTTTACGGTACGGGTATCTTAAAAACAATAGCGGCTTTTCTTGATTCATGGCTCACACACTTCCCTACTTTAATTCGGTCCGCATCACGCCTTTGGATTGCCACACGGTTTTTCCTATGTGACTCCTCCTTCGCTTGCACGCGGCTTTCCGTTCCGCGCCTGTGCTTTCCACAAATGTCCCCACAGTTCTGTTTTAAGATAGTGCAGGAATCTCAACCTGCTGTCCATCGGATACGCATTTCTGCCTCTCCTTAGGCCCCGACTTACCCAGGGCAGATCAGCTTTACCCTGGAAACCTTGGATATTCGGCCGAGAGGATTCCCACCTCTCTCTCGCTACTCATTCCGGCATTCTCTCTTCCTGGCACTCCACAGCTCCTTCCGGTACTGCTTCATCGCGCCAGCAATGCTCCTCTACCATACCTTGCGGTATCCTGTGCTTCGGTGTCGTGTTTCAGCCCCGGACATTTTCGGCGCAGGACCTCTCGACTAGTGAGCTATTACGCACTCTTTGAATGTGTGGCTGCTTCTGAGCCAACATCCTAGTTGTCTTCGAAATCCCACATCCTTTTCCACTTAACACGTACTTTGGGACCTTAGCAGCAGGTCTGGGCTCTTTCCCTTTTGACTGCCCAACTTATCTCGTGCAGTCTGACTCCCGATGAGCATCTTTACGGCATTCGGAGTTTGATATCCCTTGGTAAGCTTTGACGCCCCCTTAGAAATTCAGTGCTCTACCTCCGTAAGACTCCATCGAGGCTAGCCCTAAAGCTATTTCGAGGAGAACCAGCTATCTCCGGGTTCGATTGGAATTTCTCCCCTACCCACACCTCATCGCCACCCTTTTCAACGGATGTGCGTTCGGCCCTCCACTACCTCTTACGGCAGCTTCAGCCTGGACATGGGTAGATCACCCGGTTTCGGGTCTACTCTTACTGACTTCACGCCCTCTTAAGACTTGGTTTCCCTTCGGCTCCGTACCTATAGTACTTAACCTTGCCAGTAAACGTAACTCGCCGGACCGTTCTACAAAAAGTACGCGGTTGTGCACATAAGGCACTTCCACAGCTTGTAAACACAGGGTTTCAGGTTCTCTTTCACTCCCCTCCCGGGGTCCTTTTCACCTTTCCTTCACAGTACTATGCGCTATCGGTCACTGAGGAGTATTTAGCCTTGGAGGGTGGTCCCTCCTGCTTCCCACAAGGTTTCCCGTGTCTCGTGGTACTCTGGATCCTGCCAGCCTCTCATCAATTTCGCCTACGGGATTTTCACCCTCTCTGATCAGATTTCCCAAAACTGTTCGGCTATTGATTCGAGTACCTTATGCAGTCCACAACCCCGCGGTGCACGCACCACGGTTTGGGCTCTTTCCATTTCGCTCGCCGCTACTTTGGAAATCGAGGTTTCTTTCTTCTCCTCGGGGTACTTAGATGTTTCAGTTCCCCCGGTTCCCTTCCATACGTTATGGATTGGCGTATGGATACTTGAGGTTTGCTCAAGTGGGTTTCCCCATTCGGATATCTCCGGATCAATGGATATTTGCTCCTCCCCGAAGCTTTTCGCAGCTTATCACGTCCTTCATCGGCTCTCAGTGCCAAGGCATCCACCCTGCGCTCTTAATGCTTGACCTGTATTCTTGGTCCGCTGCCATCATAGCGTTGATGACAGGCTTTTGTGTTCTCTGCTTTAAAAGCAATTGATTCAATAATCTTTCGATTATCTCTGGTTTGATAACATCACATGCTCTCACACATGATGCCTCGGATGTCTTTTCCTATCTCTAACGTTTTAACGTTTTCAATATAGATTGTATATGCGGTTTTCAAGGTACATCTTGCTGACTGATTTGTTTCATCAGTCATTAGAACTTAAAAGATCTTTTTGATGCTTTCTGTGAAACACAATTCTTTTAAACTCTAATCACTGGTAAAACCAGCTCTCATCAGCACTTCCCTGCTGTTATGGGTTACTGCGCTTCTGTGGGCAGCCGTTTTATTTCATAGACATTTTCCCCTGTCTTTTTATTAGGGAGCTGGCAGCCACCTGCTCTCCCACACCGTCTCCAGTGCAGTACCATCGGCCG
>NZ_QUJK01000001.1:0-112640 GCF_003480905.1 Blautia sp. AM28-27 | reverse complement strand
TTTGGACTTGATTCACTCAAATCCAGTGGGCTTAAGTGGACTCGAACCACCGACCTCACGCTTATCAGGCGTGCGCTCTAACCGGCTGAGCTATAAGCCCTCAGTCGTTTCCGACGCCCGGAAGTTTTCTTTCCGGATGGAGACGAAGAGATTCGAACTCTCGACCCCCTGCTTGCAAGGCAGGTGCTCTCCCAACTGAGCTACGTCCCCGTTTGAAGCTGGCAGCCACCTGCTCTCCCACACCGTCTCCAGTGCAGTACCATCGGCCGCTTAGGTCTTAACCATCGTGTTCGGGATGGGAACGGGTGTGTCCCCTAAGCGCATCGCCACCAGCAATAGTTATTCAGTTTTTGAAACTGTAAAGTCTACAGCTTTTGCTGTTCCTTAATAACTAAACAATGAAACCCATTCTTTACTTGTTCTTCCTTAGAAAGGAGGTGATCCAGCCGCACCTTCCGATACGGCTACCTTGTTACGACTTCACCCCAGTTATCAGTCCCGCCTTCGGCAGCTCCCTCCTAAAAGGTTGGGTCACTGACTTCGGGCGTTACCAACTCCCATGGTGTGACGGGCGGTGTGTACAAGACCCGGGAACGTATTCACCGCGACATTCTGATTCGCGATTACTAGCGATTCCAGCTTCGTGCAGTCGAGTTGCAGACTGCAGTCCGAACTGAGACGTTATTTTTGGGATTTGCTCCACCTCGCGGCTTTGCCTCCCTTTGTTTACGCCATTGTAGCACGTGTGTAGCCCAGATCATAAGGGGCATGATGATTTGACGTCATCCCCACCTTCCTCCAGGTTATCCCTGGCAGTCTCCACAGAGTGCCCAGCTTTACCTGCTGGCTACTGAGGATAAGGGTTGCGCTCGTTGCGGGACTTAACCCAACATCTCACGACACGAGCTGACGACAACCATGCACCACCTGTCTCCAATGCTCCGAAGAGAAGGCCCCGTTACGGGCCGGTCATCGGGATGTCAAGACCTGGTAAGGTTCTTCGCGTTGCTTCGAATTAAACCACATGCTCCACCGCTTGTGCGGGTCCCCGTCAATTCCTTTGAGTTTCATTCTTGCGAACGTACTCCCCAGGTGGAATGCTTAATGCGTTTGCGGCGGCACCGAAGAGCTTTGCTCCCCAACACCTAGCATTCATCGTTTACGGCGTGGACTACCAGGGTATCTAATCCTGTTTGCTCCCCACGCTTTCGAGCCTCAACGTCAGTTACCGTCCAGTAAGCCGCCTTCGCCACTGGTGTTCTTCCTAATATCTACGCATTTCACCGCTACACTAGGAATTCCGCTTACCTCTCCGGCACTCGAGCCAGACAGTTTCCAATGCAGTCCCAGGGTTAAGCCCTGGGTTTTCACATCAGACTTGCCTTGCCGTCTACGCTCCCTTTACACCCAGTAAATCCGGATAACGCTTGCCCCCTACGTATTACCGCGGCTGCTGGCACGTAGTTAGCCGGGGCTTCTTAGTCAGGTACCGTCATTATCTTCCCTGCTGATAGAGCTTTACATACCGAAATACTTCTTCGCTCACGCGGCGTCGCTGCATCAGGGTTTCCCCCATTGTGCAATATTCCCCACTGCTGCCTCCCGTAGGAGTTTGGGCCGTGTCTCAGTCCCAATGTGGCCGGTCGCCCTCTCAGGCCGGCTACTGATCGTCGGTTTGGTGGGCCGTTACCCCGCCAACTGCCTAATCAGACGCGGGCCCATCCCATACCACCGGAGTTTTTCACACCGAGCCATGCAGCTCTGTGCGCTTATGCGGTATTAGCAGCCGTTTCCAGCTGTTATCCCCCGGTATGGGGCAGGTCACCCACGCGTTACTCACCCGTCCGCCGCTCAGTCAGTTAAGAATCAATCCGAAGAAATCAACTTAACTGCTTCGCTCGACTTGCATGTGTTAAGCACGCCGCCAGCGTTCATCCTGAGCCAGGATCAAACTCTCTGATAAAATGTTTGTTCCAAGTTCAAAATCAACATACTAGCTAATTTATCCCTTTTACTGTTTTAAAGGATCTTTCGATCGTTTTGAATTACTTATTCAGAACTTTCGAGGATGTGTTTCACTGTTTAATTATCAAGGATCTCTGCCGTTCCGACTCGGATCAGCTCGTTTATTTTATCACAGAGCTTTTCATTTGTCAAGAACTTTTTTAATTTATTTTTTTGAAGCTCTTTCGAACTTCCTGAGAACGTTTTGTTCTCTGCCGTTCTCTCGATCAGCAACTCGTTTATTCTATCAAACTCATTTGCTTTTGTCAAGAACTTTTTTCAAGTTTTTTTGAAGTAGTTTTGCAACCCGCGGCAGCCACCCGGCTCCGAACTAGGTTTTTCTGTTTCAAAGAAACTCTTTTACTGTAGCTCTCGCTGACAGCTTAGTTATAATAACACCCCCGAAAGCAAAAGTCAACACCTTTTTTCGAATTTTCTTATTTTTAGAAAAATACGGTCAATTCTGCATATTCAGTATTTTATCTGACTATTTCTTTTTTTACTCCATCATCAAAATCTTTTTCGGCTGATATCGTACAATCTGGTATACCATAACCATAGAAGAAGCCAGCACAACCCCCATTCCACAAAGATACAATATTATAATCTGCTGTGTCTTAATTGCAGCCTGCACACCGTTCGAAAGATCTACAGCTATTTTTATCACATTCGCCAAAGGATAAGAAAAAATTACCCCCGCTGTAATTGCCAGCAATACCGGGCAAAAAGATTCCATCAACATCTGCAGCATAATCCGCATCTTTGTTTCTCCAACAGAAAGAAGAATGCCAATCTCAAACATGCGATCCCGCAAATTCATAAGAATCAAAAAACTTAATGTGATAGTTCCAAGGATTACGGAAACTATCACCATGAGATTCGAAATCCCTGCCAGGCTCTTCAGGCTGTCGGCCACCGCTTTATAAGCTGAAACATTTACCGTATAGTCCATATCATATTCTTCTTTGATATATTCCGGCATTTTTTTCGCATCTTCAGCAAACGCTCTTCCTTCTTCCGGGTCCTTCAACTGCAATGTAATTTCTTTTACATTATCATTTTCATTCATCTCATAAACTGGTGTATCCAGGGTATAGATAGCATTTGCTGGGTTATTATATACCACATTTCCACTGTAAGCTGCCTCGTTCGTACTGTAAATACCACTGATTTTAAATGTATACCGCTCCTTTGTGTATGGTGAAAGAACAGCTATGGTATCTCCTATTCCCAGTCCATTCCGTTCCGCAATCCCATCACTGACTACCGCTTCTTCTGCATTCTGCGGTACATGTCCCGAAATCAGTGTAACTACAGAAGAAACAGAACTAAAATACTCGACAGGATCAGATGATCCCTCCACATAAATATTTTCTGTTCCATTTTCTTCCTGTCCGTCCATAATTTCAGCTGTAAAGTTATCCGCCAGAGCAGCTGTCACCGTATTACAGCTGCCAAACCGAATTCTTTCATCAGCGCAGAGTTCCAAATATTTTTGATGTGAAATCGAATTCACACCGCGCGGCTCTTCACTGTATATCTGACGCTCATTCGATACAAGCACGCTTCCTCCGATGCTCGTCCGAATCTCCCATATCCGTTCCCGACTTGCCGCGCGGATACATAAGCCAAACAGGATCAGGATGGATAAAATCAGGAAACTTAAAAACATCAGAATTGTATTTTTTTTATGATAAGAAATACTGCGAAATGCTCTTTTGATCCAGTTCATAAAAACTTTCCCTCCCCCTCATGTTTAATCCTGCAATTTTTTCTTTTCCAGCCGTACCACCACATCTGCCTCCGCGGCAAATGCTTCCGAATGTGTAACTGCTATTACACATTTCTTATCTTCATGAGCCAGCTCTTTGAAAATTTTCACAATGCCAGCCGCCGTATCAACGTCCAGATTTCCCGTCGGCTCATCCGCAAGAATCACCTCTGCATTTGTCGAAATCGCACGCGCAATCGCTACGCGCTGCTGTTCGCCTCCTGAAAGTTTATTGATATTGCGGTTCATCTGATCTTCTGTAATTCCCATTCGTGTCAGAAGTTCCCGCGCCCGTTCTTTTTTGTTTTTAATCGGATTTGACGTAATTTCCATTGCCGCCAGCACATTCTCCAGCGGGGTCAGATAAGGCAGCAGATTATACGCCTGAAACACAATTCCAATCTTGCTGTTTCGATATCTTGTATAGCCAATTTCCCGGATATCTTTTCCTTCAAAGCACACGCAGCCGCTCTTAGGTTCTTCCAGCGCACCCGCCAAAGTCAGCGTCGTTGTTTTCCCCGATCCAGAAGGACCAACAATCGTGTAAAGAGTACCCTTCTCAAATGAATAGCTGGCTTTATCCAAAATATCAATTCTCTTTCCGCCGCTCTCGTAAAAATAGCTTACCTCTTTTAATTCCAGTTCTGCCATATTGTTCCTTTCTACTATAATCTAGTCGCCTCTACATTTTTCCAGTTCTCACTTCCGTAAGAAACCCATCTTTTACCAAATATACTTTATCAAATTTTTCCAGTTTATCATAATGATGTGTAATAAAAATCACAGATTTTTCCGGCATTTCTTCTGTTATAATTTTATAAAGATATTCATTGGCTTCTACATCAAATCCACTGGACGCTTCATCAAAAAGCATAACCGGCGCATCTTTCAATAGTGCCCGTGCAACCACAAGCTTTTGTCTTTCTCCTCCTGAAAGAAATGCTCCATCATCTCCTATTTGTGTTTTTTCTTTTTCTGGAAAACGTTGCAAGTATTTTTTCACGCCACTTTTCCTTAGTACCTCATTCAGTTTTTGTCTGTCTGCTTTCCCCTCCAAATCTATATTCTGCACAATGTCCCCCAAAAACAACGCTGATTTCTGACTCACAACAGAAAAAAGGCTTCGGTATTCTGATAATTTTAGCACTTTTATATTTTCACCATTACATAAAATTTCTCCTTCTTCCGGTTCATAAAATCGTAATAGTAATTCCAAAATTGTTGATTTTCCACTTCCATTTTTTCCAATAATAGCCACTTTTTCTCCCGGCTCAAGTTTAAAAGATACTTTCTTTAACACTTCCCTATCCTTTGTATACTGAAATCTCACATTTTTAAATTCTAATATTGGCGAAATCTCTTTTTCCACTCTTTTACTTCCACTTCGTTCCTCTTCCATATTCAAAAATGTATAAAGTCGTTCAGCGGACGGTTTGACACTTGCAAAATGCATACGCAGATCAATTAAACTATTTACCGGTCTTGTAACATAACTAGAATAAGAAACAAAAGCAAAAACTGAACCTATGGAAATTTTTCCCACGAACACCAAATATCCACCAACTAAATAAATAAGAATTGTTACACCCCACTCTAAAACAGCATCCCCAAAAATATTCCATGTCTCAATCATGGTTCCTTTCATTTCAACCGCTAACGATTTACAAATCTGTTTTAAAAATTCGCATTTTCTTAATTCATATAGATTCCACAATTTAATTTCTTCCACAGTATTAATTGTATCGCCAAGCCATCCTCCAAATTGTTGCTCAACTTGAATATACATTTTCATGTTTTTCTCACGCTTTTTAGCAAGACATTTTACTAACACGTATTTCACTGGAATTACTATCACTACAATGCATAACAGTTCAGGACTCAACAGCATAAGTCCAGCAAGTCCACTAATTACACGAAAAACATACGAAAAGCTCATCACTACATATCTATCTGTCATAGACGCAACCTGAGATACATCGCATTGTAACATTTGCACTATTTCCATACTATTTTTCATTTGAAAATAATGTTTTTTTAAATGCAATAATTTTCGAAATACATTGCAATACAAGTTCTTATAGAATGAATTATGTATTTCTGCAAAAGTTTTTGCCTGCACAACTTCAATCATTAAATATACCAGCACACAAACAAATAAACCGGCTACTCCATTAACAATTTGGGGCATATTTTTTTCGAGTATTCCGATGTCTGTGATCTGTTTTATCAATAATGGTTGCAGAAATACAGTTACTGTAGAAACAATAGTGCTTATACTCAAAATACCTATTTCTTTTTTATATTTGAGTAACTCTTTTAAAAAATATAAACATTTATTATTCTCTATTATTTTCTTCATTGTTCACAAATATAATATTTTTAATCCTTTAAGCAAACACTGATTCCTATTAGTCCAACCATACACACCCCAAGAAATATGTCCATCCAGACTATTTTCCCACTTTGCTTTTCTCCACTCGAAGGAGCCTTAAAAAATACTTTTTCAAAGCCTGTATCATTTTTATCAAAATATTTTTGTCCTATAACCTCTTCTTTCGTTTCATTCTCCTTCTTCTCAAGCCAATACTGGATCGAAATTTCCTGCATTTCTTCACCACCATATTCGGCTCTTTGATTATCTTTTGCAAGTTCTTCCGCTATTTTTCCGCCAAAAATCTTCATCGCACTATCTTGACTTTCTTCATAGGGTTTTCCAGCTCCCAAAAATAAAAATTGTCCTACTTTCTCCACGCTATCTGGAATCCGTATTTTTGACAAAGAAGAGCAATACATAAAGGCATTATCACCAATGCTCTCTAAACCATCATAAAAATAAATCTGTGTGATTCTAGTTCCCTGAAATGCGCTTTTTCCTACCTTTTTTAGTGTTTTTGGCATTACAATGCTGATAAACCCAGCAGTTGTATCACTGTACTGACCATCTTCCGCAAAGGCAGATTCCCCGATTTCAACAATGCCTTCGGATATCTGCACTGCCCGAAGATCCGTTTTTCTCAAAAAGCAGGAATCTCCGATTCTCGTCACTTCTTTCCCACCTACTTCTTTCGGTGTGACAATCACGCTTTCCGTCCCGATATAGTTTCGTAAAGTTACAGTTTCATCTTCTTCCACGCTATACTGGTAATCTCCCTCTTGGAGCCAGTCTGCCTGTAGCGAAACCTGTGTCGTTCCAGATTCCACTGCAAAAACGTCTTCCCGCCATACCAGCACCAGAACCATCGCTACGATCATTATCATTCTTTTTTTCTTCATGAACACCTACTTTCTGTCCAGCAATATAGATGCCGGGCTTTCTCTAGTTATTTTGCCGACTTGCAGAATTAATATCAAAAGGAAAAGATCTAAAATACCAAGAATCATCCCCGTCATGATTTTCCAGTTCCACTCAATGGACAAATCCGTATCAACAGTTACTCCCGTTGATTCATACGCAGCTATTTCGCTTGTCGGGAGCGCGTTTTTAATATTTCCCGACAGATCTTCATTTTCCTGCTCCACTTTCTCAGCCTGATTCGAAATCATCCGATCTGCGAAATACTCTGCTGTTGGTGTCGCACACAGCGCCGCAAAAACCAGGGCAATCAAAACCGGAACCAAATTCTCCAAAACGAACTGTCCTAAAATCCTTTTTCTGTGTTCCCCCATCGAAAGTAAAATTCCAATCTCACGTTTTCGCCCTTTGACTGACAGGCTGGTCAGAATGCCGAACAGTAAAATTCCGGCAGTCACAAATCCTACGATCATATATCCTATCAGACGATTCAATTTTTCAACAGGTTTCGCAACCATCTCATACCATTCCTTGTTTCGAATCAACTGATAGGACCATTCTCCAGATTCCAAATCCTGCTGTGATATTACCATTGGCTTTACGCTGGAACGTATTCCATTTTCATCGGTCTGTACAACATCATCCACACTTCCTATTTTTATTTTGTTTTTTGTTTCTTCTATGAATGGTTCAACTGATTTTGTATCTTTCAAATAGACCGTAACTGTATTAAATCCCACATTTTGAATTTTTAATGCTTTCATAGAATACTCGCAGAAAATATCCAGTGGAATAAAAATTAAATTATTGTGCCAGTCATTCACAACGGAATCGGACTGATAAACCTCTGGAGTTCTGTAAATGCCTCGAATTTTGAAACTAATTTCTTCCGGGGCACTTACTTTATAGTATTCGATCGTTCCCTGCTCCATTTTATATTTAACAGTATCGCCCACATGGAGATGATTTTTTTCGGCGTATTTTTCTCCTACCACAGCTTCGTATTTGCCCCGTTCTCCGTAGCTCAGTCCGCTTCCTTCCACAATCCTGTAACCCTTTGCCAGAAAATAGGTATCGTATGCGCAGTCCAGTGTTCCAACAGCCGTCATCGTATACATGCCTGAATCTTTCAGATAACCTTTTAGGCGCTGTTGTGTCTCCTCGCTGATATATGTTTCCGTATCCACCGGATCAAGCCAATATGTTCCCGCTTCCATGGTGTACCCCTGAACATAATTGCTGTCAATGAACTTTTCTACGATTGCGGACGGGATCGCATATACAGTACATGATTTTCCAGCTTCTCCCTCGGCCGGCCCGCGCAGAGTAATAGAGTTGGCCAATGTTTCCTGTGCTCTTTTCACTTTATTTCCACTTGCAATTCCAATCATCAGCATAGAAAATATCGCCAGGAAAAGTACTAAAAACAGTATGATATACATCAATGTTTTCGCAGGAGTACTTCTTAATTTTCTGCTCGCTCTTTTCAACATATTCTTTCTTCCCCCTATATATTTCAAAATGCGACAAGCTTATGTTTAATTTTCAAGTGTCCAAATAATCCTATCGCTCAATTTTTCTATTTGAGAATCACTTTTAATATCAACAACTGATATTTTTTTCAAATGCTCAAAATCCCTTTCCTTGTCAATTAATTTTAAAAAACACATCTTTTTTTGTTCAAAACTCGCATCCATATCAATTGCAAATTCTGATATTCCAATATCATTAATTGTAATATCATATCTTTTTTGAACCTCATCTTTAACATGACTAATAAACGCTTCTTCATAGCGCATATATGGTAGCATCAAAACACTATAATCTGGTTCTATTGCACACATAAACAATTGTGTAGTAATGCCAAAATCATTAGAATATTGTGGATTAAACGAGAGACATGCTCCTGGTATCCCAACAATTACAATATCATAATCTTGTTCTAACCGCTTTACAGCCGCATTTATATTTATAATTATCTCTTCATTCCTATTTTTCCCATTTAAATATTTCTTTTCAAAGCAAAATGTATCTTTCCCAATTAATCCATTTAATCCAGAAACAATTGCTGCAACTTTATATCCTTTTTGTTTCAAACATTTTTGCAGTTCTAATTCCATTTTCAATTTTCCACTATTTTGTGTCAAACCCAAAACGCAAATAACCGGAATATTTATCTTTCTTACTCTTAAATCGTCACACTTTTTTTGAATTTTTAATTTTTTAGCAACAACGACATTTTCATAATGCTGATCTATCTCTAAACTGTTCCTGATATTATTAATAGAAACTATCGTTATGGATTTCTGCTTTGCTGTTTTCACCACGCTCTTTATATATTCAGGCGATGCATCGTGCCAACTTTCAAGAAGAATTAACACTTCACATTCTTTTATAATATTACCTATTCCCTCCTCTATTATTATCTCACTACCATCACAACGTTGAATTTTTTTCCCGCAAAGTCCCCATGCTTTTATTGAAGCAATATGCATAATTTCACCATATCTACATTCATGTATGTTCTCAAATAGTGTTATACTTTCTTGATCTACCGGAAATATACCTACTCTTTTTAACATTTTCATTCATACTCCTCAAATTTATAACCAAGTTCTTTTAAAGTACAGTAATTTTTCATTGCCTCTTCAAATCCCCCTCTAACCTTCCAGCAATGTTTTTCTATTTCTTTATTTGAAATATTTTTAGTGTCATCTGCACATGCTATACAAATTGTGCAATGTTGATATGCCCAACAATCCTTACACCGGTCTTGCGAATATCGTTCTATATTTAGCAAATTTAACACTTTGTTTTTATCTATTCCTTTTTTTATATCACCTATTTTGGAAACTTCTGATATTTCACTCACTCGCTCACACGGATATATATTTCCTTCTGCTGTTACAAAAATTTTTTTCGCGCCTGGAATACAGGGACCACTATGATGATTTACCTTTGAAATCTCTTCTTGCATTTTTTCCTCATGTTGTTTAATTTCTCTCATTTCATTATCAAATTCTTCTTTTACTGCTCTAGCCACAAATTTTTCATTAATTCGTTTTAATTTTGAAAGAAAACATTTAAAATATTCATATTCCTGTTCTTCAACAAATTCTCCGCTAAATTCACATTGTTTATCCGTATAATTATCATTCAAAACAGATATTCTACTCAAATTTTTCGAAATCAGCCTATCTTTATCCAAAAACTCATATATTGTTCTTAACTCATTTTGGGGATCTAACACTGTGTTGAAAGACACATTTTTTTTATAATATTTTCTGTCCATACTATATATCATTTTCATGCTATCTCTCAATTTTTCAAATGATCCTCTATTACTTCCTGCAAATATTCTATTTTTATCGTGCACTTCTTTAGGCCCATCCAAACTAAACATAATTTGTATATTATTTTTAATAAAATACTGAACAATTTCTGGTGTAAACAACGTTCCATTAGTGGTCAAATTAAAATGTACCGTTCTTTGGCAATATTCTCTCTTCACATACTCAACTACTTCTTTTATCAATCTGAACATTAATAATGGCTCTCCGCCATAAAATGATATATATATGTCTTCGCTAGACATCGAATGCCCATACAAATAATCTACTGCTTCTTTTGCAGTTTCCCAGCTCATTTCTTTTTGACTATGATTTCTATTTTTGTAATCACCAGAATAAACACAATAACTGCAACGCAAATTACATTTTTGTGTCACTTGCAAAACTAACTGATTCATTCTATTTTCTAAATAAGATTCTAAAAAGTCCGTAGCAAAATGTTTTACCTCTTCTACCCGCGTTCTTTTCAAATATCCTTCATTTATTAGCTTTTCTATTTCTCTTTCCGCTTTTTCATCCCAAATATTGTTTTCCAAAAAATTATATGTTTCGAAAGACACCTGAATAATTTTATCAGTATTCACATCATATACATAATATTCTTTTGCAGTTTTGAAACAATGAATAAATGGTTTATGCATGTTCTTTTCCTCTTGTTTTATATGCTATTTCTTTGTTAATCAATTTTATTATGTCATCAAATGTATCAAATTTTCCAGCCACAATATCTTTTTCCTTAAAATGAATATCAAATTCTTTTTCTAACTCCACATATACATTTATCAAATCTCTTGCGCTGAATTTTAGATCATTTCCTAAAAGCTTTTGATTTTTCCAGTCTTTTTTCTGTTCTAAATTTCTATATTTCTTTAATATATCTTTCACTTTTTCTTCTATCATTTCTATTCTCTTTCATCAAATCTACTATTGTCAGCATTTTTACTCTACAACAAACATATCAACATTTTAACAAACGCTATTTCAAAGGATCTATAATACTTCTAGCCATATTCTTAAACGATTTTTTATAATGCTTAAATCAACTTTTAAACTTATCCTCTAATTAAAATGAGGACTACCACTAATTAACACTGTAGCTGCCCTCATCTTTCTTACATTTTAGTGATTAGCATTAGATCCAAATACACTTGTGTATAACTGATTCTGCGCCTGAGCTTTCTGAACATAGGCAGACCCACACGTAGAAAAGCATGTGCATGAACACGGTCCATTTGCATAAACACTCACATTATTTCTTCCCTTATGTTCTTTCTTTTTAAGCGTTTTCTTCATTTGAATACCTCCCTTCGAGCATAATTTTATTACCCATTGCGATCGCAAAAGTAATCCAGTAAATTTTAGTCGTCTAAAAGTTGCATTATTATCCATTTATATGCGTTATAACAATTTTCAAACTGCATTTGCTCCATCCTTGTTTTCACATTCCATCCTTTTTTATCAAAAACCTCAAAATCTATCAAACTATTACTTTCAAATATATTTTTATCCGTTTGAATAATAAGCACATCTGGATTGTATATTGTATTTACTGCCATTATTAACGTCTCTGTCACATTCCCATGCGTATAAAATTCTAATGGAATTTCTGCCACGCAAGACTCTTTTAGGTTCTTTTCTGATGTTAATACTATACACTCATAGTCTTCCTTCCCAAAACACTCATATAACAACTTTGCCCCAATAACAGTACGTGTTAAAATTATCGGAATTGACCACGCTTTATTATTCACAATCCCATTCCATTCCAATTCTTTTTCATAGATACATTTGTTTATATGATTCATAATAAATTTTTTTGCATCTTGGTATGAACCTTTTTTATTTTTCCTTAAATAACATATCAAAAGCACAGTAATAATCGGAGCTGCAAAACTATTTGATTTGTATTCTTTCCCAACAATCTTCTTTAAAACGTCATCAAAATTTAACTGTATCGAATTCATTTCCGAAAAAGGAAATGATTTAGACACCGAAATTTCTTTTTCCTGCAATTTAGCAATATAATTTCTTACCCCGAAAACCCCATCAAAGCATGCCGGCCATGTAGGAAAGTTTGTATTTGATAGCGCTGCACATAATATCATTTTATTAGAAACCATTTGTTTTATAATATTTTCTATCTTTTTTGCATCTATATAATTTGTTGTTCCAACACTCATATGCACAAGTTTTATCTTTTCTTTTAAGCACCATTCTAACGCCGCTTTGAATGAATCAATGCTACCTCTTTCCCCTGTTTCCATAATTTTTATAGAGATAAATTCTACCTCTGGGCAAAAATATTTGATGATACTATAACACTTATCGCCATGTGTTAGTTTATATCTCTTTCTAAACAGATTATCTTTTTTTTCAGAATTGCACAAAACAACTTTTTTATTCTCATCAACATAGTATTCATTCTCACTCAGAAACAGCCCCCCTGCTGTCCCGTCATCTATAATTACATATTTTCCATCGTTTTTTTTATTTTTCATATGCAAATAGTCTTGTTCAGCTTTTCTTTTTCGTCTACATACTTACATTATATCTATATTTCTTCTTTTTTCAATGTGCTTTTTGTACATATTTTCAGTTTTTATTCATTATAAATTCACATAAATATTTTTTTCACAAAAACATGTAATTTTTTTTATATAAATACGTATATTTATAGATATTTCTTTTCATATCAGTTCAACCCCCATATTTTCCACAACTCTCAACTTTTTCCACTAATATCCTATTTGTTCTTTCATTTCCATTCTTATCCCCTTCTATCTAGCAGATTCTTCCGCTCTCAACTTCAGAGAAAAAGCGGTCGGCGTGTGGGCGGCGGATGCGGTGGGAGGGGAGAAACGTGCCGGGGCGCGGGGCATTGATTTGGGTGGGAGCGGAACCTGACGCGGACGGGACGGAACGGGGGAGATGAAATCCGGCTCACAAAGCCGGATTTCAAGAGACACTGAGTCGGGAAAACATCAGTTTTCCTGACGAATTGTCTCGGTGCTCCCCCGTTCCGTCCCATCCACGCCAAGGTCTCCGCCCCACCCAAATCACAGCCCCGCACCCCGGCACGTTTCTCCCCTCCCACCGCATCCGCCGCCCACACGACGCCCGCTTTTCCTCGTCCCCCCTCCCACCAAAAAACGGCCCCACAAGGAACCGTTTTTTCTCATCTTATAATACATTCTTCAACAGCATCAGCACCGGATTATTCTCCCGAATCCATGCCAGCGCCATATCGCCCTGGATCTGCTTCATGCATACATTCCCCCAGTGTGTCGCCTGAAAGCAGTACACCACCGCAAAGAAAATCCAGATCCACAGCACCGCACGCACGACACCAAGTCCTGCTCCTCCCATGCGGTTCAAAAAGCTGATCCCCGGAATCTCCGCAATCAATTCCACAATTTTCACCGCAATCGTCACGAAAACAACGGCAAGCACCAGCGTCAGAAAGAAAGCAATCCCTTTCATAATCTTTTCCGATACCGCCTTCGCCGCGTAGGATGCCAAACTGTGCAGCTGTTCCTCCTGGTACTCCCGCACCGCGCCGCTTCCGAGGATCTGGTTCACCAGCTCCTCCGGCACGCCCATGCTCTCCAGCCATTTCTTCTGCACATCCTGGTTTTCCCCCGACAGAAATTCATTGTTTTCAAATGTCTCTAAACATTTCTTCTCCACATACTGCGGCAGCGTTGTCCGCTCATTCAGCACATCCGTTACATACGGATTCATCCAGATCGCCAGTCCTGTCACCAGAATCAGGGACACCATGGACAGCACTGTCCGGACCAGCCCCTTTCGATATCCAGCCAGCGCGGAAAGAATACACACCGCAAGTAATACGTATCTCAGCCAATTCATGTTTTTCTTCTCCTATTTCAGCCGGATCATCGAAACGCCGTCCTCCTCCGCGAGCAGATACCGGTTCTGCCCCATGCCGAGGATCTCGTGAATCTGTGTTTCGCTGACCACGCCGCTGTACTTCTTTCTTCCATTTAAGGTATATACACACAGCTCCTGCCGGTTCGTCAGCAGAATCTGTTTTTCTTCTATCTGAAGGTTCTGGTAATAGAAATCCAGATTTTCATCCGCAAGCTGCTTTCCTTTCAGATTGTAGATTTTCATCCGGTAAGGATGATCGTCGCTCTCCCCGCGCAGAATCAGAACCACGCGGTCGTCCGCATACGCGCAGCTTAAAATTTCTCCATCTTCCGATACGCTCACCGTTTCCTTCGGCTTGTTTGTTCCTTCATAAACGCGGAAGCCGTTGTCAAAGAAGGCAACCCATGAGGATGTTCCCGCGGTTTCGATCTGCGGGCACAGCATATCGGTGTAGCTCGATGAGCTTGCAAGATTGTCCACCAGATCCTCGCCCCTGCTTCCGAAATTGTAGAAAGCGACCTGTGATTTCATCTTGCCGCCGTCTTCGTAAGCGTAGGAAACCGCCATCCAGAGTCCGTCCGCGGAAAGTGAGAGATCCATCGGATAGCCCGGGCTGTCCATGTTCGGGTGAGAGGAGGCGATCTCCGTTCCATCGGTATTATAGTATTTGATCCAGCTCTCCCCGTTGTTTTCCAGAATCGCCGCAACGACGCCCTGGCCTGCAACGGATGCTTTCACGATCGGATACGACGCGGTAATTTCGCCGGCCTTTCCATCGGCATCGTATACAACAATTTTGGTTCCGTTTTTATCGTAAATGGCAATTGCATCGCCGCAGGATATCATCTGCGGATTTTCCATGGTATAATGATCGCTCCAGAGGGTCTGATTTTCCCGGTCGCGCAGTTCGATGCCGTCGATACCGTAGCGCACGAT
Source organism: Blautia sp. AM28-27 (assembly GCF_003480905.1). Taxonomy (NCBI): domain Bacteria; kingdom Bacillati; phylum Bacillota; class Clostridia; order Lachnospirales; family Lachnospiraceae; genus Blautia; species Blautia sp. AM28-27. The sequence goes on along the minus strand of NZ_QUJK01000001.1, from coordinate 97,396 downwards.
CTTATTTCCGGATTTCTGAAACATATACGTATCGGTGTCCTCGGTCTCTGTTGCCTGTACTGTGTCGTATCCCTGAAAAGTACGCAGCTGAAGCCATACCCCTGTACCAATTCCGGCCGCGAGAATGGCTCCTGCAAGGATTCCAACGGTGATCCGGCGTCTGCGTTTTCTTTTTCTGTTTTCTGCTTTATACTCCTCAAGATCCCGGACTTTTGCTCCGTTCTCCTGTTCTTCTCTGTTTTTTCCGTCCATTTTCATTCCCCTTATGTTCTTTTCGGACTTATTTTCTGCCGCCCTTTCGGCCGCAGTTTGATTCCGCTCTAGTGTACCATATTTTTCTCTATTTTGGGAGGTATATTTTCTGCCCCGCATATATGAGATCTTCCACCGCGATCTGGTTCAGTTCGCAGATATCTTTCACTCTGCTCATCGTTCCGTAATATCTCTCACTGATTTTCGAGAGGCTGTCCCCCTTCTGTACGGTGTACTCCTGCCAGACCTGCGCGGCGGTTTCTGCCGTCTCACTGCCGGAAGCAGTTCCCGGGGCGGACGATGGCTCTGCTCCCGGTGCTGGATCTGTCTGCACCGTACCGGTATTGTTCTCCGCTGCACCAGTCTGCTCCCCGCCGGATGTGCTTTGCTCTCCGCTGCCTGCCGGATCCGTTCCGGATAAATTCTGCTCCTCACTTACCGCCGCGCTCCCGCTCTCATTTTCCGTTTCCAGTTCCGTTCCTGTGCTTTCCGGTGTCGAAGTATTTTCCCCTGTGTTTCCCTCTTCCGCCGCTGATGCTTCCGCTGCACTCTCCGCCGTCTGTGTCTTCTCTCCCTGTACGTTTCCCGCCACTGCTACCGTCTGCTCCTTTGTTTTCCCCGGAAACGGCAGCGCATCTCCGTATTTCTGCGTCACCGTCACAAGAAGCGCCGCAGCCGCGCATGCTGTCATCGCATAGAGGATCGGCTTTCTGTGATCGTGTTCCGGCTCCTCCCCGCTCTTCTCCTCAATCATCTTCCGAAAATCGCTGACAGCGCGGTCGGGCACGCTCTCTCCGTTTTCGATCGACCGGTTCTGATTCTGATCGATCAGATACGACTGCATCGGCTCATTCTTTTCATAATAAATGTAAAAGCCTCCCGTGCTCCGCAGGGTGCCGCCCTCGTACGTATAGAAGGTTTCCTCTTTTTCCTGTCCGTTGACGCGGAACAGCGTCTTGTCATTTCCGCCGAAGTGGTTCAGATGCGCTCGGATGATCTGTTCATTCAGATCCTCCCCGTATCCCGGAAGAGAAAGTGCCCAGCCGAGGATCTGCTGGTTTTTGAAATATTTTTCCATCACATCGTGGACCTCCGTCCATACTGCATCATCGAAGACCAGGTGATCCGGCGCCGGCTCCATCGTATGAATCGCGGCCGCGCTGCGGATAAAAAAGTAGGAAATTCCGTCCGCCCACTTAAATTCACCGAACAGCATGGCGGCACGTCCCTCTGGTGCGGAAAAATATTTTTTCAGAAAGGTTCCGACATAATCTTCCAGATAAATCCGCTCCCTGCCGTTCGTATCACCGACCTGGCGGATATTTTTCGGCAGATGAAAGTATCCCTCGTTGCCGTTCGCCTGCTCTTTGTTTTCTTTATAGACAATCTCAATCATGCTTTTCACCCCTTTTTGCCTACTTTATCACGGATGTTCCGCGAAAAAGATCGTTTTGGGGCAGGGCTGTCACGGTTTTTTCCGACTGTTTTCCCGTTTTTCTGCACCGGAGGGCATGTCATGTTTTTTTCATTGCAGGAATAGTTTATACCATATACGGTTAAACTGTGGATGATTCTTCTGAAAGGCAGGTACCGGTCATGTTTCGAAAAAAAGACGCCGAAGTTTACTACATCAATGAGCGAAGCCGCAGCGCCAGCGAAGAGCTGGCGTCGCTGTTTTCTTACTGCATTCAAAAGGACGGACGCATGTTCCGTGAACTGGTATTTCTCTGCATCGGAAGCGACCGGATCACTGGGGATTCCTTAGGACCGCTGATCGGGTACCAGCTTTCGCCGTACTGCAGCCGCATTTTTCATGTCTATGGAACGCTGGATGACCCGGTGCACGCCCTGAATCTACCGGACCGGATTTCGTACATCCATTCCCGCCACCCGGAGGCACTGCTCGTTGCGATTGATGCTTCGCTTGGTTCGCGGCGTCATCAGGGATACATCACGATCGGAAACGGGGCGATCCGGCCGGGCGCGGGGGCAGGGAAGACGCTGCCCGAGGTCGGGGATATTTTTATCACAGGCATTGTGAATGTATCGGGCAGTTTTGAACAGCTTCTTCTGCAGACAACCCGGCTTGCCACGATTTTCCATATGGCGGAATCCATCTCGCAGGGAATCCTGCTCGCCTGCCGGGAACTTGAGGCGGCCGGGACAAGCGAACTTCTGCTTTAAGAAAAACTGCAGACAGCAAAACAGGCAGAGACTGCACCATTTTCCGGTGTGGCCTCTGCCTGTTTTCTTTTGTCATTTATTTCGAAAAATCTTATTTACAGAACTCTTTTACCTGCTCGTAAACGCCCTCGCCGTCGAGTTTGTATTTTGCAAGAAGAGCGGCTGCCGGGCCGGACTCTCCGAAGACGTCCTGTACACCGATTTTTTTCACCGGAACCGGGCATTTCTCTGCCAGTGCATCGCAGACTGCGCTTCCAAGTCCTCCGATCACCGAGTGCTCTTCTACGGTTACGACTTTGCCGGTCTCTTTTGCTGCTGCAACGATCAGCTCCTCATCCAGCGGTTTGATGGTGTGGATGTTGATGATCTTGGCATCAATGCCGTCTGCGGCAAGTTTCTCTGCTGCTTCCAGAGCGGAGCTTACGCAAAGGCCTGTTGCAACGATGGTGACATCCTTGCCTTCACGGAGAACAACGCCTTTTCCGAGCTCAAATTTGTAATCCGGTCTGTCGTTGATCACCGGCACTGCCAGACGTCCGAAACGAAGGTAAACCGGTCCGTTGTATTCATAAGCTGCTTTCACGCAGGCTTTTGCCTCTACATCATCTGCCGGGTTCAGGATGACCATGCCCGGGATGGTTCTCATCAGGGCGATATCCTCGTTGCACTGATGTGTTGCGCCGTCTTCTCCTACGGAAATTCCGGCATGGGTAGCACCGATTTTTACGTTCAGATGCGGGTATCCGATGGAGTTGCGTACCTGCTCAAACGCACGGCCTGCGGCAAACATCGCGAAGGTGCTTGCGAACGGAACGATGCCTGTGGTGGAAAGGCCGGCAGCGATTCCCATCATATTACATTCTGCGATACCACAGTCGATGTGACGGTCCGGATATGCTTTTTTGAACACACCAGTCTTGGTTGCTGCTGCAAGGTCAGCGTCGAGTACGATCAGATTGTCATGCTCTGCGCCAAGTTCAACCAGTGCATTACCGTAACTTTCTCTTGTTGCGATTTTCTTTACTTCTGACATAACGCTTCACCTGCCTTTTCCAGTTCTGCCATAGCAATTGCGTATTCTTCATCGTTCGGAGCTTTTCCGTGCCAGCCTACCTGGTTCTCCATGAAGGAAACGCCTTTTCCTTTTACGGTCTTTGTGATGATGGCGGTCGGCATGCCTGTTACGGTGCGCGCCTCATCAAATGCAGCTTTCAGCTGATCGAAATCGTTGCCGTCCGCTACGTTGATTACGTGGAAGTTGAATGCCTCGAATTTTTTGTCGATCGGGTACGGACTGTTGACATCTGCTACGTTTCCGTCGATCTGAAGTCCGTTGTTGTCTACGATCACAACGAGGTTGTCCAGATGTTTTGCTCCGGCAAACATGGCTGCCTCCCAGACCTGACCTTCCTGGATTTCACCATCGCCAAGAAGTGTATAAACACGAAATGCTTTGTTCTGCAGTTTTGCACCGAGTGCCATTCCGACTGCTGCGGAGATTCCCTGTCCGAGGGAACCGCTTGACATATCAACGCCCGGGATATGTTTCATATCCGGATGTCCCTGCAGATAAGATCCAAGATGGCGAAGGGTCAGCAGATCTTCTTTCGGGAAATAACCTTTTTCAGCCAGTGCTGCATACAGTCCCGGCGCTGTGTGGCCTTTCGAAAGTACAAAACGATCGCGGTCCGGATCTTTTGGATTTTTCGGGTCCACGTTCATTTCTTCAAAATACAGATACGTGAAAATATCGGCTGCAGACAGAGATCCGCCCGGATGGCCGGCCTTTGCTGCATGAACGCCGCTGACGATCCCTTTGCGGATCTCATTGGCCGTCTTCTGAAGTTCTAACTTGTTCATGTCTTTTCTCCTTGTTTAGTTGAATCGGAATCAAAAGCTGGAAATATCGCTATTGTTCACTTTGTTCACAATACCATATTTCCAGCTTTTATGCAATCATGTTTAGGTCTTATTCGCCGAATACAGCTTTGTAGTCAGCCTGGAATTTTGCGATTCCGGCGTCGGTCAGAGGATGTTTGGTCATCTGTACGATTACGTTGTATGGAACAGTTGCAATGTCTGCACCAGCCAGTGCGCAGTCGGTTACGTGGATCGGGTTGCGGACACTTGCTGCGATGATCTCGGTGTCGATGCCGGCTACGTCGAAGATCTCAACGATTTCACGGATCAGATCAACGCCGCGGGTGCTGATGTCATCGAGTCTTCCAAGGAATGGGGAAACATAAGTTGCACCTGCTCTTGCAGCCAGAAGTGCCTGGTTTGCGGAGAAGATCAGGGTTACGTTTGTCTTGATGCCCTCTGCGCTCAGAACTTTAACAGCTTTGAGTCCTTCTACGGTCATCGGGATTTTAACAACCATGTTTGGATGGATGGCTGCGATCTCACGGCCTTCTTTGATCATGCCTTCTGCATCTGTTGTGGTAGCTTTTACCTCGCCGCTGATCGGTCCGTCTACGATCTCGGTGATCTCTTTGATGACCTCTTTGAAGTCACGTCCTTCTTTTGCGATCAGGGACGGGTTGGTGGTAACGCCGCAGATAACGCCCATGTCGTTTGCTTTTTTAATGTCCTCTACTTTTGCTGTGTCGATGAAAAATCTCATGTTGTTTTTCCTCCCATATTCATACTTTCGTAAGGTTTCGGGGCCTGTTGTTTTCCGCAGAACGGCTCCGTTTTTCTGTTATCTCCAGTATAGATATGTTTGGTTTTTCCGTCAAGTCGGCCTCATTTTTATTAATTAATTTTATTATTTATAAATACTATTTTATAAATTACTCTGGCGGATTTTTTCTCATTTTTTCCGGTTTTTCCTTTTCTTTGTGTTTTCCCGGTTTGCGTCGGAGCTGTTTTATTCAAAATTATTAATAATAATTTCAGCCGTCCTATTTATTTTTTAATTTTTCGGTTCTTGCATACGAAGTGCTGCGCCGCACGATCAGTTTCGGCTCATACTCGACATGATACGTGCTTAAGGGTTCATTGCCGTCCTGGCTTTCCCGAAGAGACTGGATTTTCCGCAGGATGATATCGCACGCATCGCGGCCCTTCAATGGCACATAGTGGTCAATCGTCGTCAGGGAAATCGAGCGGAAGCTGGAATAGACGGTGTTGTCACATCCCACTACGGAAATATCCGCCGGAATGCGCAGTTTGCTCTCGAGCACGGCGTCCATGATCCCGAACGCGATCATATCATTCATGCCGACGATTGCCGTAAGGTTCTTGTCCTCCCGCAGCAGTTCCTTCGTCAGATAATAGCCCATCTTGTACTCAGAATCCATGCTCGGGATCACCTCGTCGAGGTCCTCATCCGCCGATTTGACGATCACGCCGTGGCCGTATCCTGCCTCCTCAAACTCGCGCACAAAGCCCTCCACGCGTTTCAGGCGCTGGCCCTGTTTGGAAGTCAGCGGAGGTGAAACAAACGCCACATGCCGGTGTCCCAGTTCCAGCAGGTGGCGTGCCATCAGCCTGCCGGGTTTTGCATTGTTCAGCTCGACCGCATCAATTTCCAGCAGCTCTTCTCGGTTGTTGATGATGACAAGCGGAATCTCCGCGGCCAGCTCCTCCACTTTTTCCTTGCAGCTTCTGCTCGGATTGCAGGTGTAGATAATTCCGCGCGGGCGCACACTCTTCATCATCCGAAGATAATTCTCTTCGATTTTCAGGTCCCTCTGCGTATTGCAGACAAAGACCCCGTAATTCTTCTCTTTTGCAACTTCTTCGATGCCGTGCAGCAGCATCACATAGTAAGGATTCGTCAGCGTCGGACAGAAGACGACGATCAGCTTGTTGCCGTTCGACTCTCTTCTCATCTTCCGCCGCGGAATCTGGTAGCCCAGCTCTTTTGCCGCCGCCTCCACTTTTTCTACTGTTTCCCGCGAGAACGAAACGTTTTCCCGCCGGTTCAGGATCATGGAGACCGTCGCCTGGGATACGCCTGAGGCTGCTGCGACATCACTGGATGTCACTTTTTTTCTGCCCATAATTACAGCTCCGTTCTGCCCTCTAACGCACGCAGAAGGGTGACTTCGTCAATATTTTCCAGATCGCCGCCCACCGGAACACCGCTTGCAATCCGCGTCACCTTGATGCCGGTCGGCTTGATCAGCTTGCTGATGTACATGGCCGTTGTCTCGCCCTCCAGGCTGGAGTTCGTGGCAACGATAACCTCCGAGACATCGCCCTGGAGGCGCTGCATCAGCTCTTTTAACCGGATGTCGTCCGGCCCAATCCCCAGCATCGGGGAGATGGCCCCGTGCAGGACGTGGTAAACGCCGTCGTATTTTCCGGTTTTTTCATATGCCGCAAGATCCTGCGTCGTCTCCACCACCATGATCACGCTGTGGTCGCGCTTGACATTTGCGCAGATCGGGCACAGCTCTTTGTCGGTCAGGGTCTGGCAGCACTTACAGTACTGGACATGGGATTTTGCTTCTGTGATCGAATCGGCCAGCCGTTTTGCCTGGTCGGCCGGCATATTCATAATATGAAAGGCCAGTCGCTGTGCGGTTTTCACACCGATGCCAGGCAGATGGGACAGCTGCTCGATCAACTGATTGATGTATCCGCTGTAGTAATCCATCAGAACGGGAATCCTCCGCCCATGCTGCCGAGTCCGCCGGCAAGTTTGCCCATAGCTTTGGCTGCCTCGTCCTCAACTTTGCGCAGTGCTTCGTTGGTTGCTGCCATGATCAGATCCTCGAGCATTTCTACGTCGTCCGGATCTACGGCATCTTCGCTGATTTTAACTTTGGTTACTTCTTTTTTACCGGAAATGGTTACTTCTACGGCTCCGCCGCCTGCTGTCGCAGTGAACTCTTTCTCCTCCAGTGCTTTCTGGTTCTCTTCCATCTGCTTCTGCATTTTCTGAGCCTGCTTCATCAGATTGTTCATGTTGCCCGGCATTCCTCCCGGGAATCCTCCTCTTTTTGCCATGGTAATATCCTCCTGAAAAATTTGTTTTTAATTTATTCTTCCCCGTCGTCGAAGTCGCTCTCGTCGTCCTCCTCGACCGGGATTCCATGAATCGCCTGCGTCAGTGCATCATCCACGGAAATCGTGGAGAGCGCGGCGTTTGCATGCTGGTCTGCTAAAATGAGCTGGACCTCTACGGTTTTTCCAGTCATCTGTTCAATAATGGTGCGGATCTCATCGGCTGCCTCCGGCCGCTCAACGTAGATGGATGCGAGCTGGTCTGCAAACTCAACAAACAGTTTGGCGTCGCCCGTCTCGCTGTTGTATTTCGGAACGGCGCTCTGCAGAAACTGGCGGAACATGCCGCTTGTCTGGCCGACAATTGCCTTCCAGGACGCGCTGATGCGCTGTAAATCCGCCGGTGCGGCTTTCACTGGTGCCGGTGCACTCTGCGGTGTTTCTGCCGCCGCATAGCCGTCTCCGGCCGCTCCGGAGCCTCCTGCACTGCCGTTTCCTGCTCCCGGTGCATTTGTCACCATCATCGGGATTCCGCGCTCCATTTTTTCTTCGAGAATCCTAAGACGCTCCAGCACGGATTCGAGGTTCTGCTCCATCTGCGGTTTGCAGAGTTTGACGAGCGCCACCTCAACGAGCACGCGCTTCTGCGCCGCATAGCGGAGCTGGCCGGAGAGCTCGGATAAAACGCGGATATAGTGGATCAGCGTCTCATCGTCTACCATCGTGCTCTCTTCTTTTAAGAGCTTCAGGTTTTCTGTAGAGACGTCGAGCAGTTCTTCGGTTTCATCTGCGCTTTTTACCAACAGCAGATTCCGCAGATACCACGTAAAGTCGGTAACGAACTGTCCCAGCTCTTTTCCGCGGTTTAAAAGGGTTTCCAGCGTGCGGATGCTTCCCGTTACATCCCCGGCGAGGATCGTGCGGAGCATCTGGCTGAAGATTTCGGTATCAACAGTTCCGAGAACCTCAAGGACTTTATCGTACGTCAGCTTCTGCCCGAGGTAGAAGGCGATGCACTGGTCCAGGAGGCTTAACGCGTCTCGCATGGATCCGTCGCCCGCCTTTGCGACGTAGCGGATGGCTTTTTCTTCGACGTCCACGCCCTCTTTTTCCATCAGTTCACTAAGACGCGCCGCAATGGTGTCGATCGTGATGCGGCGGAAATCGTACCGCTGGCATCTGGAAAGGATCGTCACCGGGATTTTGTTTGCCTCTGTGGTCGCCAGAATGAAGATGACATAGGACGGCGGCTCCTCCAGGGTTTTTAAGAGTGCATTGAACGCTCCGGTAGAAAGCATATGCACCTCGTCGATGATATAGACTTTATACCGTCCCTGTGTCGGCCGGTAGGCTACCTCCTCACGGATTTCACGGATGTTGTCGACACCGTTGTTCGATGCCGCGTCGATCTCGATGACGTTCGTGGAAACGCCCGCCAGAATCGCCTTACACGTCGGACATTCGTTGCACGGGCTTCCGTCCACGGGATGTTCGCAGTTGACCGAGCGGGCGAGAATCTTGGCGATCGTCGTTTTTCCTGTTCCGCGGGTTCCGCAGAACAGGTACGCATGACCGATGCGGTCCGCGCGGATCTGATTTTTTAATGTTGTTACAATGTGATCCTGTCCTTTTACATCCTCAAAGGTGGAAGGACGGAATTTTCGGTACAGAGCAGTATAGCTCATAAAATTTTTCTCCTTTTATTGCATCGGCATGGAAGCCTGCCGCCGGCAGTTTCTTTTGGACAGCAGTGCAACAGAAGAACGGAGACCTTGTTCTTCTTGCTTTAAGGCCTCCGTTCTTTTTCCTTGCCTTTTTTCGGGAACGCATCAATCGCCGAAGCTGATTCCCATCCGTTTTGCCTGCAGGACTTCCTGTGCATTCGGATCTACGGTCTTTAATTTTCCGGCGCACTCGCCCAGCGGAATTTTCTTTACTTTTCCGTTGACCATTCCGACCATGTAGCCGTACTGTTTGTCCAGAATAAGCTGTGCTGCCTCGGATCCGAGTCTTGTGGAAAGGACACGGTCATACGGACACGGGCTGCCGCCTCGCTGCATGTGGCCCGGTACGGTGACGCGGATTTCCATGCCTGTCTTTGCCTCGATCTCTTCTGCGATCTTGTAGGATACGGACGGGTATTTCTTTGCGATTTCTTCCTGACGTTTTTTCAGCTCTTTCTTCGGAAGTGCTGCGTCTTCTTTTGCAATTGCACCCTCGGCAACGGCAAGAATGGTGAATCCGCTTCCGCGCTCTTTTCGTCTGTTGATGGCCTCGCATACTTTTTCAATATCGTATGGAATTTCCGGAATCAGGATAACGTCTGCGCCGCTTGCGATTCCGGCGTACAGCGTCAGCCAGCCTACTTTATGACCCATAACCTCTACGATAAAAACTCTCTGGTGAGAGGAGGCTGTTGTATGGATGCAGTCGATCGCATCGGATGCAATATTGACGGCACTGTAGAAACCGAAGGTCATATCCGTTCCGTAGATATCATTATCGATGGTTTTCGGAAGATGGATAATATTCAGTCCTTCCTCTCTCAAGAGGTTTGCTGTTTTCTGGGTTCCGTTTCCGCCAAGAATGACAAGGCAGTCCAGAAGGAGCTTGTGGTAGGTATGCTTCATTGCTTCCACTTTGTCCAGACCGTTTGCATCCGGGGTACGCATCAGCTTGAACGGCTGACGTGAGGTTCCGAGAATAGTTCCTCCCTGTGTTAATATACCGGAAAAATCTTTTGCACTGAGCATGCGGTAATCGCTGTAGATGAGGCCTTTATAGCCGTTCATGAATCCGTATACTTCGAGATCTTTTACATTGTTTGCAAGGCCTTTTACGACTCCGCGCATGGTCGCATTTAATGCCTGGCAGTCTCCGCCGCTTGTTAACAGACCAATTCTTAACATATGACTTTTCCCATCCTGTTCTTTATTAGATTTTCACGACTGCTTCTTGTTTCTTGGCAGTATTATGGAATGTTTACATTATACCCTATTTTTTTCGTTCTCACAATAGTTCGGGGGAAGAAAGCGCGGGAGTTTCTATTTTTTGTACGAAAAAAGGAAGTCTGTGGTTCAGGCTTCCTTGGATTTTCTTTTTTATGCGCGCCGCACTTCGAACTCTCACCACGAACGTTACTCCTACAGCCTACTCGGCCCAGGCACCCTCACGGCACACAGGAGATTCCACTTAGTGCTGCTGCATTCCTGCCCTGACACGGTTCATGGAGTCCTGTTGCGTAAGACCCAGACGTCAACGTCACTTATAGAAGGCAGCTTCGCAATGAAAGAGCCCTCGGATTGGCATCACCCCCGCTGTAGCGGATTGCGGGTACAGGGCACCGCTATCTCCCCGGCTGCGCATTGTTTAGTATACGGGATTTCGGAGGGGATGTCAAGGAATTTGTGAATTGAAATATTGGTATAGCACGAGTATAATTTATAGTAAGGCCAGAAAATAACGCAAAAATTCAGTACCGCAGAGTGTGAACGACTGCTTTTTTCATTATTTTCAAGATTTGCTATCGATAACTTTTTGAAAATGATACATTTTTTTCTTATAGAAGGAGGATGGACGAATGATACGAGTTACGGTCTGGAATGAGTTTCAGCATGAGCGAACGCAGGAGAAAGTGAAAGAGATTTATCCGGACGGGATTCACACCTGTATTGCAAAGTTTCTGGGACAGGAGGAGGAGCTTTCGGTTCGGACGGCTGTGTTTGACGAGAAGGAGCATGGGCTGACGGAAGAAGTGCTGGCAAATACCGATGTGCTGGTGTTCTGGAATCATATGCTGCAGGAGGAGTTCTCGGACGATGTGGCCGAGCGGGTTCGGCGTCATGTGCTGGCCGGAATGGGGCTGGTAGTTCTGCATTCAGGGCATTATTCCAAGATTATGCGGAAGCTTCTCGGAACAAGTATGACGCTTCGGTGGCGGCATGGGGATCGTGAGAGACTGTTCTGTACGTGTCCGACCCATCCGATCGCGCAGGGAATTCCGGCATGGGTGGATATTCCGGAGGAAGAGATGTATGGGGAGTTTTTTGATATTCCCAAACCGGATGATGTGGTATTTACGGGATGGTTTGCAGGCGGTGAGGTGTTCCGCAGCGGATGCACCTTTACACGTGGGCTGGGCAAAATTTTCTATTTTCAGCCGGGACACGAGGAATACCCCATTTACCATATGCCGGTGATTCAGAAGATTATCAAAAATGGGGTACGCTGGTGCGTTCCTGTAGTACGAAGACCGGCACCACTGGATAATGCATGGGTGAATCCATCTACGGAGGAAGTGTATCTTTCTTCACACCAAAAATAGCAGCTGCAGTTTACCGATATCTGTATCCCGTTTGATTTTTTCAAAACAGGGGTCTGATTTCACGATCAAAAATGTTCTGCAATACGCGGATGGAATCTGCGTACACATTGCATAAATCAGGAGGAACTGTTATATGAGAAAGCTTTCCGTTTTTTACGAACACATTCTACAGGCGTGTGAGCAGTCCGGTAAGACGATTCCGGAAGTGCTCGCGTTCTGCAGGGAGCAGGGAATTTCGGCTGTTGAGATGAACTACAGTCTGTTTACATCAGAAAAAGAGGTCATTGCCCCGATGCTTTCCAATGCGGGGCTGGTGATCAGCTGTATGCATGAAACCTTTGATTTTTCCCATGATACGGATCTTGGCAGAGCCCAGCAGATGCTCGATACTGCGGCATCGCAGCAGGTTTCGCGTGTCCTGTTTGTTGCAGGCGCGCTTGAAACTGCCGAAGCGGCAGAGCTTGCAGCCTGTAGCAGCACCTATGAGGCAACGAGTACTTTTATGGCCGAAAATAAATCGATTCAAAATATGGTACATGCGCTTTCCTCACTCGCCGAATATGCGGCTTTACGTGGCGTTTCGATTACCTTAGAGGACTTTGACGGTTTTTTACAGCCGTTTGCACGCACATATCCGCTGCTCTGGTTTATGGAGCACGTGCCGGGGCTGCGGTATACGCTTGATATCGGAAATTTTGCTTTCAGTGATGAGGATGTTTCGTATGCTGCCTGGCTTCTGAAGGATTATATTGTCCATGTTCACTGTAAGGATCGTGCCGAAAGCCCGCTCGTTCACGGACGTTTCTGCCGCGGCCTTGGCCAGACACCGGCCGGAACGGGATATCTGCCGATGGCAAAGCTTCTTACAGATTTAGAAGCGTGCGATTACGACGGTTATCTCGCCATCGAGCATTTCGATGCGCCGGATCAGTTATCGTTCATCGAACAGTCCGCAGCATTTCTGCGCCAGTGGGTTTCCGAATAATTCCGCCTCTTTCATAAGCGCTCTGATTTTCGGAAAATTTCGTATTTCCGGGGAGAAATTCAGCAAGGAAAATATATCGAAAAAATTCTTTACTATCTTTGGTTTTTTCGTATCTTTTCCTTGCTTTCCAGGGAAAACATGGTAAACTAAATTTGAAGCTTTTTGAGAAGGCATGATTCGAAAAGCAAATCTAAAACAAGAGGGTTTTAAAGTAATGGGAGAAATTATTATTCCGCAGGGTTACAAATCTGCATTAAACCTCCACGATACACAGGTGGCAATTAAAACAGTAAAGGATTATTTCCAGCATGAGCTGACACATCGTCTGCATCTGCTCCGTGTAACAGCTCCACTTTTTGTACAGCCGGAAACCGGCTTGAATGACAATCTGAATGGCGTAGAACACCCGGTTTCTTTTGAGTTAAAGGATCAGGGTACCAAGAAAACCGCTGAAATTGTTCAGTCTCTGGCAAAATGGAAACGGTATGCACTTCACAAATACGGCTTCTCTGAGGGAGAAGGCATCTACACCGATATGAACGCCATCCGCCAGGACGAGGTGACCGACAACATTCACTCCGTTTACGTGGATCAGTGGGACTGGGAAAAAATCATGTCCCCGGAAGAACGCAATCTTGATTTCTTAAAGAGTACCGTAAAAGATATCTATGAGGCACTGAAAAACACGGAAAAACATATGGCAGACCAGTACGACTACATCGAAACCATTCTGCCGGATGAAATTTTCTTTATCACTTCCCAGGAACTTGAGGATCGCTATCCGGATCTGACTCCAAAGGAAAGAGAGTATACAATCACCAAAGAAAAAGGTGCTGTCTTTATTATGCAGATCGGCGGCGTGCTTGCTTCCGGAGAGCGTCAGGACGGACGTTCCCCGGACTACGACGACTGGTCCTTAAACGGCGACCTGATCGTTTATTATCCAGTGCTTGACATCGCTCTTGAGCTCTCCTCCATGGGTATCCGCGTCAACGCAGATGCTCTCCGCGCTCAGTTAAAGGAATGCGGATGCCAGTCCCGCGCGAAGCTTCCCTTCCAGAAATCCATTCTGAACGGCACTCTCCCGCAGACAATCGGCGGCGGTATCGGACAGTCCCGTATCTGTATGTTTTTCCTGCGCAAAGCGCACATCGGAGAGGTACAGTGCTCGGTATGGCCGATGGAGACACGAGAGGTGATGGATGTGATGAATATTCAGCTTCTGTAAGATTGGTTTCGAATAGACGATTACTGTAAAAGGGATACGTTTCCTGTCCGCCCGTTTTCAGGGTATGACAGAAACGTATCCCTTTTATATTTTCCTGCATTGCTGCTGCATTTCGTCCTTACATCAAATCTTTTTCTGCTTTTCGCGGTTTCAGAACCGTTCTTCCAAAAGCTCAAGCAGTTCCTCTCTCTGAAAGGATGCTGTCTTAATTTCATCACCGGAAAGGATCTCTTCCGCCAGCTCTTCTTTCATCTGCTGAAGCTTGATGATTTTTTCCTCGATGGTTCCTTTTGCAATCAATTTGTATACCGTCACAACATTTTTCTGCCCAATACGATGTGCACGGTCTGTCGCCTGATTTTCAACAGCAACATTCCACCATGGATCGTAATGGATGACGATATCCGCGCCGGTCAGGTTCAGGCCGGTTCCACCTGCTTTCAGGGAAATACAGAATACAGACGTGTCATCCCGGTTGAACTGTTCCACCATTTGTGCACGCTGCTCTTTTTTCGTGCTTCCCTGCAGGACAAAGCAGCTGATGCTTTCTTCCTGCAGACGTGCGGTCAGGATCTCGATCATCGAAGTGAACTGGGAGAACAGCAGGATTTTGTGGCCGGATTCCACGGCACTCTGAATCAGCTCGATGCAGAGATCGAGTTTTGCCGAACCGCCTTCGTAATTTTCGTAAACAAGCGCAGGATCACAGCATAGCTGACGCAGCCGCGTCAGTTCAGAGAGCACCTGGAACCTGGAATCGGCAAATTCTTCCTCTGTCTGGTTCTGCAGCATAAGCGCCAGCCGCTGGGCATGTGCATGATACAGCTCCTTCTGCTTCTGTTCCATGCAGGCAGCCATATTTTTCTCAATTTTGTCCGGCAGATCCTTCAGCACTTCCTTCTTCAGACGGCGCAGAATAAACGGACGGATCATCTTTTGCAGACGTTCTAATCTTTCTTCGTCGCCGTTCCGCACAATCGGAAGTTCAAACTGCTCGCGGAATTTCTGATATCCATAGAGGAATCCCGGCATCAGATAATCAAAGATGCTCCATAGTTCACTTAACTGGTTTTCTACCGGTGTTCCGGTTAATGCCAGGCGGAACGATGCATGGATCGTTTTCACGGCTTTTGCTCCCTGCGTTGCGTGATTTTTGATGAACTGCGCCTCATCAATGATCTCGCAGAAGAACGGGAGATCCTGATACAGTTCGATATCGCGGCGGAGCAAATCGTACGAGGTAATCAAAATATCCTGCATACCGGCATTTTGGATCATCTCTTTCCTCTGTTCCTGTGTGCCGGCGACGAGTCTCGTCTGCAGCTCCGGAGCAAAGCGGGCACATTCGCTCTCCCAGTTATAGACGAGAGATGCCGGTGCAACGATCAAAGAACGACGATTTGCATCTTCGGGTGCTTCCTGCATTTCAGATAAGAGAAAGGCGATGGTCTGCAGCGTCTTTCCAAGTCCCATATCATCCGCCAGAATACCGCCAAAGCCGTTCTGGCATAAGGTTTTCAGCCACCAGAATCCTGTTTTCTGATATTCACGGAGCTGTGCCTGCAGATTGTCCGGAAGTTCAAAATCGTTCTCCTCTGCAGTTTTCATATTTCGGATCAGCATACGGAACTCGCGGTTTTTCTCAACCTGAAGATCATCCTGCTCTTTTAAACGGGTATCGAGGTAGAGTGCTCGGTATTTCGGAATTGTGATCTCGCCGCTCTTCAGCTTTGCCTCGGAGATCTGCAGATTTTCCCGCAGTTCCGAGAGAACGCGGATACCGTCCTCGTCCATATCCATAAATTCACCGGTCCTCAGGCGGTAAAATTTCTTTTTCCGGTCATATTTTGAAAGAATCTCTGCCAGTTCCTCCATGCCAAAATTGCCCGGATTCAAATGAAGTTCCAGTACATTTTCTGCGAGGGATACACCGACAGAAACTTTCGGGGACGGGATGACACGGATCGCTTTTAACCGGTCAGAAACAAAAATTTCGCCCAGTTTCTGCAGATCTTCCATACCGCTGCTTAAAAACTCATACATCTCATCGGCTCCCTGGAGAAGCATCTGATGTTTCCGCGCATCATAGGCACTGAAACAGGATCGAACGAGCTGGTTTGCCGCCGCTTCTTTCCGTACATCACGGCCATGGGAAAGCTGATGGATATCGTTTGCATCTGCAAAAACATTGTATTTTTTCTCGCCATAGACAGCCAGAAGTTCGCAGGTAATCATATCATGCTGCGGCGCATCCAGATAAATCTGAAATTCCACCTGCGGCGGAAGATACTGCTGTAATTCCAGCTTTTCTTCTTTTTTTACCTTAAAATGTTCCTCCAACACCGGAAGAAGTCCCTGGCAGAAGGTCGGGATATCTTCTTTTGCAATTTCACAGACTCCGTCCGGACATCGCTCCATATATTCCAGGAAGTCGCAGACTTCTGCTATCTCTTCCCTTGGGATTCGGTAAATTGTATTTTTTTCTGAAAGAAAATACAAATATTTTCTGCCATAAAAAATGGGATCCGCATACATCTGTACCTTTAGGCCATCTGCTTTCCGTAAAAGCTTCATTTCATACTGCGGCATCCCCTCCTGGCAGTGCCACAGTTTTTCTTCTCTCCAGTTCGTACGACAAAAGAACTCCTGGCTGCCAACAGCCTCAAAAAATTCATCCATATTCTGCACAGAAATCATCACATAACGGTCATCAAAACAGGACGCATAGCTGCCGGTACCTATCTGATAGCATGAGCCGCATTCCATGGTATATGCACTCAGAAATTCTACCATCGGACGGCTTTCTTCTTCAAAAGCATCCATACAGTGCAAAAAAGAAAGCTGCGCACCGTAGCTGACCGTTTCCATATTTTTTACAGCTGCTGTCATTTTGGAAACACTTTTTAATACATACATCCTTTTGCTTCCGATTTTAAATTCTGCCCGAAAGGAATCGTCAAACTGGCTCTCCAGATGAATTTCCAGTTTAACCTGACCTGCTTTTGCTTTCGGCAGAAAAGCAACCTGATCCCGCATCACATAATGTGAAAGCAGTTCAGAAAAACCGGGGCTTGTCTCTGCTTTTGGTATTGGTTTTACTACTTTTCTGACAATTTTATGTTCTCCCTGGAATTCTTCCATTCCTTTTTTCACGCCGACAGCACGAAGAAGCTGCTCCAGTTCCTGATGTTCTTCGTCATTTCTCACTTTTTCTTCCAGTTTTTTTCTCTCTTTTTTCCGCCATTCAAGATAGTACAGCAAAACAGCGACACAATGTTTGCACAATCCCCAGTACTGCTCATGTGCCGGACAATCACAATCATCTTCCATAATTTCAGACATTTCTTCATCTACAGAAACGCTGACACAATACATATTTTTTCCGCTTCCGTCTACGACAGCTGTAATTTTATGCAGTTGATATCCGAAAATATCCTTCATTTCCTGTACCTGAAAAGCATGCACTTTCTGTTCTTCATAAATCTTTTTTCCACGGTTATATGATACGGAATTCGTCTCCTGTTTGATGTCCGCCTTTGTAATCATGCTGGTAAAATCCTTTCTGTTCTATCTTTTCCCATCATTCACAATTCGTATTTTACAGATTCTGGTTTTGATCACATCCGACAAGCTTCTCGGAAAGCTCTTTTAAAATATTTTCCTGATATCCCGCTTTTCCTGTTTTCCTTACCAGTTCCGCCGTTTCTCTTAATAACGGGTGCCAAATGTGTTCCAGCTTTTTTCTGCCATTCTCTCCAAATACTTCTTTTGAAAGACTGTTCCGGTAATCCTCTGGTGACATTCCAAAGAATTGGATTCTGTTTCCGAACCGCTGCCAGAGTCTGTCGGCAATTCCAATCCCATCCGGGTCAAGATCTCCACTGTAGTAAATGGGAATCCCACTCTGTACGATCAACGAAATCAGTTTTAATGCTGCATACCGCGGCTGTCCCGACGTACACAGCAGCGACACATTCTTTCCCTGCACCTGTTCCATAAGATAGCTGAATACCATTTCGTTTTCCACAATGTATACACACGTTCCGACAGGCTGTACTTCTGTAATACCCTTCAGATTTTCCATGGTAAGCACATACGGTTCCCCGCATCGGCAAAAGGCTTCATATGCTGGATGCCATATCTCCTGTTTTTTCAAACGAATTCCAAACGCATGTACCATGGAAGAAATATTATCCGGCACAACTCCCACGCACTGCAGCAGTTCTCTCCATTGCATTCGGTACTGATAAATAAGAGGTTTCATCAATTGCCTCCAAGTAGTCCATCCTTTTTTCCTTTCTTATTCTCTTTTATTTCAACTAATAAAAATTATATCATATCCTGCTATATATGATAAGTTTCTTTTGGTTAAAAACAGAAAAACCCCGGCCGCCTTACGGCGCCGGGGTCTCTTACGTTTGAGCACAAGTATCTTTCGATACAATTATATTTTATTTCCCGCAGTGCTTTCCTCGATTTCGCTTCGCTCCATCTCGGTCGGGCTGTCGCCCTATAAATTCTCCGACTAATGCCCTTGTGTGAGCAAGCTCCCACCGGTCATTACTCTCCGAATTTGCACTGCTCATAGATAACCGAAATTAGTCGATCAGAGTAGCAACACGGCCTGATCCAACGGTACGGCCACCCTCACGGATAGCGAAGGTAAGACCCTGATCCATAGCGATCGGGTGGATCAGTTCGATGGTCATCTCAACGTTATCGCCAGGCATGCACATCTCAGTTCCTTCCGGAAGAGTGATAACACCTGTTACGTCAGTTGTACGGAAGTAGAACTGCGGACGATAGTTGTTGAAGAATGGAGTATGACGGCCACCCTCGTCTTTTGTCAGAACGTATACCTGAGCGGTAAATTTGGTATGGCAGTGAACGGTACCTGGTTTAGCCAGAACCTGTCCTCTTTCGATCTCTGTTCTCTGAACACCACGAAGCAGAGCACCGATGTTATCACCAGCCTGAGCCTCATCGAGGAGTTTACGGAACATCTCGATACCAGTTACAACAGTTTTCTTGGTCTCTTCTTTCAGACCTGCGATTTCAACTTCCTCATTCAGATGAAGAACACCAGCCTCAACACGGCCAGTAGCAACAGTACCACGACCAGTGATGGTGAATACGTCCTCTACAGGCATGATGAAATCTTTATCAGTGTCACGCTGCGGATCCGGGATCCAGCTATCTACTGCATCCATAAGCTCCATGATTTTATCTCCCCATGGGCCAGCCGGATCTTCCAGAGCTTTCAGAGCAGAACCCTGGATGATCGGAGTGTCATCTCCCGGGAAGTCATACTCGTTCAGCAGCTCACGGATCTCCATGTCTACCAGCTCAAGCAGCTCTTCGTCGTCTACCATATCGCATTTGTTCATGAATACAACGATGTAAGGTACACCTACCTGACGGGACAGAAGGATGTGCTCTTTTGTCTGAGCCATAACACCGTCTGTAGCAGCTACTACAAGGATAGCTCCGTCCATCTGTGCAGCACCAGTGATCATGTTCTTTACATAGTCAGCATGGCCTGGGCAGTCAACGTGTGCATAGTGTCTTTTCTCTGTCTGATACTCAACGTGTGCAGTAGAGATTGTGATACCACGCTCTCTCTCTTCCGGAGCTTTATCGATATCTTCGAAGTTCTCAGCAGTGTTTCCTTCTACTCTGGTAGAAAGTACTTTTGTGATAGCTGCGGTCAGAGTTGTTTTACCATGGTCAACGTGGCCGATGGTACCAATGTTACAATGCGGTTTTGTTCTTTCAAATTTAGCTTTAGCCATTTTAAAATGTCCTCCTTAAAATTGCGCCCAGTGGGCTTTTTTGAGACTAAATTGGTGGCAGGAACCCACCTGAATCGTAAATCTGCTAAGTCTGATTATATTGCATTTCTGTCCTATTTGCAAGGGAAATCTTTGAAAAAGATATACATTCAGGCTGTGCAGCCGGTAAGGACTGCACAACCAGTACGTTTTCTCAAATTATTTTGCTTTTGCAGACAGAACTTTTTCCTGTACGTTTTTCGGAACCTGCTCGTATTTATCAAAGAACATGGAGTAGTTACCACGTCCCTGAGTTTTAGAACGAAGGTCTGTTGCGTAACCGAACATTTCAGCCAGCGGTACGAATCCACGGATCATCTTTCCGCCGCCGATGTCATCCATACCCTCGATACGACCACGACGGGAGTTGATATCACCGATAACATCACCCATGTAATCTTCCGGAGTGGAAACTTCGACTTTCATGATAGGCTCAAGAAGAACCGGAGCACCCTTCTGCATAGCTTCCTTGAATGCCAGAGAACCAGCAATGTGGAATGCCATCTCAGAAGAATCGACCTCATGATAAGATCCGTCGTATACATTTGCATGAACACCGACTACCGGGAAGCCTCCCAGGATACCGGCTTTCATAGCCTCTTCGATACCTTCGCCTACAGCCGGGATATACTCTTTCGGAATAGCTCCACCGACAACGGTAGACTCGAATTTGTAAATCTCTTCGCCGTTTGCATCCATAGGCTCGAATTTAACTTTACAGTGACCATACTGTCCACGTCCACCAGACTGTTTTGCATATTTGCTGTCGATGTCTGCCGGTTTGGTAATGGTCTCTTTGTATGCAACCTGCGGAGCACCTACGTTAGCCTCTACTTTGAATTCACGAAGCAGACGGTCAACGATGATTTCCAGATGCAGCTCACCCATACCAGCGATGATGGTCTGACCAGTTTCCTGATTGGTGTGTGCACGGAAGGTCGGATCCTCCTCAGCCAGTTTTGCAAGGGACTCGCCCAGTTTGCCCTGGCCTGCTTTTGTCTTAGGCTCGATAGCCAGCTCGATAACCGGCTCCGGGAACTCCATAGACTCAAGGATTACCGGATGCTGCTCGTCGCAGATGGTATCACCTGTTGTGGTGAACTTGAATCCGATTGCAGCTGCAATGTCACCGGAGTAAACTTTATCCAGCTCCATACGTTTGTTTGCATGCATCTGAAGGATACGTCCAACACGCTCTTTTTTATCTTTTGTTGCATTCAGTACGTAAGAACCGGAGTTCATGGTTCCTGAATACACACGGAAGTATGCCAGCTTACCAACGAATGGGTCTGTCATAATCTTGAATGCCAGTGCGGAGAACGGCTCGTCATCGGAAGAATGTCTTACGATCGGGTTTCCGTCCAGATCGGTACCCTCGATTGGCGGGATATCGGTCGGAGCCGGCATGTACTCAAGAATAGCGTCCAGGAGTTTCTGAACACCTTTGTTTCTGTATGCAGAACCGCAGCATACCGGTACAGCTGTACACTCGCAGGTAGCTTTACGCAGAACTGCTTTCATCTCGTCTACAGACGGGATATCATCATCCAGATAACGCATCATCAGCTCATCATCCAGCTCGCAGATTTTCTCTACCAGCTCGGTGTGATACAGCTCAGCGTCGTCTTTCATATCTTCCGGGATATCAACGATGGAGATATCATCGCCCTTATCGTCGTTGTAGATGTAAGCTTTCATCTCGAACAGATCGATAATTCCCTTGAACTCATCTTCCTTACCAATTGGAAGCTGAAGGCAGATAGCATTTTTACCAAGTCTGGTCTTGATCTGATCTACAGCGTTGTAGAAGTCAGCACCAAGGATGTCCATCTTGTTGATGAATGCCATACGCGGTACGTTGTAGGTATCAGCCTGACGCCATACGTTCTCAGACTGAGGCTCTACACCACCTTTTGCACAGAACACGCCGACAGCGCCGTCCAGTACACGAAGAGAACGCTCTACCTCTACGGTAAAGTCAACGTGGCCTGGGGTATCAATGATGTTGATACGGTGCTCAAGAGCGCCCGGTTTCGGCTTGCAGTTCTCTTCCAGAGTCCAGTGGCAGGTTGTAGCAGCTGAAGTAATTGTGATACCACGCTCCTGCTCCTGTTCCATCCAGTCCATGGTAGCAGTTCCTTCGTGAGTATCACCAATCTTGTAGTTAACACCGGTATAGTACAGGATACGCTCGGTCAGGGTTGTTTTACCTGCATCGATGTGAGCCATAATACCAATGTTTCTGGTTCTCTCTAATGGATATTCTCTTCCAGCCAACGGATTTTCCTCCTCTTAGAATCTGTAGTGAGCAAATGCCTTGTTAGCCTCTGCCATCTTATGAACTTCTTCTTTCTTCTTCACAGAAGCACCTGTGTTGTTAGATGCATCCAGAATCTCGTTTGCCAGTCTGTCTTCCATGGTACGCTCGCCTCTCTTACGAGAATAAGCGGTCAGCCAACGAAGGCCAAGAGCCTGACGTCTGTCCGGTCTTACCTCGATCGGTACCTGATAAGTAGCACCACCGATACGTCTTGCTTTTACTTCAAGAACCGGCATGATATTGTTCATTGCTTCTTCAAATACTTCGATTGCTGGTTTTCCAGCTTTTTCTTCTACTTTAGCAAATGCGCCGTATACGATTTTCTGGGCAACACCTCTCTTACCATCCAGCATGATGTTGTTGATCAGCTTGGTTACCACTTTGTTATTGTATAACGGATCTGCTAAAACATCTCTTTTCTGAGTATGTCCTTTACGTGGCACGTTACTTCCCTCCTTAACCATCATTCGATTAAATCATCGGTACTCACACTTATTTGCAGTATGTCCGCGCGTGTAAATTCTCTATAAATCCGCAGCCGTGGGGATTTATGGAATAACGCACAACATTTCGCTTTTTTGTGATACTAGATATATCTCGAACTCGTTTTACTTAATTATTTCTTTTTCGGTCTCTTAGCACCGTATTTAGAACGGGCCTGTTTTCTGTTAGCAACACCTGCAGTATCAAGTGTACCACGGATGATGTGGTATCTGGTACCTGGCAGGTCCTTAACTCTTCCTCCACGGATCAGAACAACGCTGTGCTCCTGAAGGTTGTGACCTTCTCCTGGGATGTAACTTGTTACTTCGATTCCGTTGGAAAGACGAACTCTGGCGATTTTACGAAGAGCTGAGTTAGGTTTTTTCGGTGTAGCAGTTTTAACAGCTGTGCACACACCTCTCTTCTGAGGAGAAGACATATCTGTGGATTTCTTTCTCAGAGAATTGTAGCTTTTCTGCAGTGCCGGCGCGGTAGATTTCTTTACGGAAGTCTCACGGCCTTTTCTTACTAACTGGTTGAATGTTGGCATTCCATTTCACCTCCTGATAGATTTCTCCGTGTGTCCCACGGGGTTTCATACGGCTGCTTTAGTTCAACATAATTGCTTTGCAGCTTTTGCGCGCACAAAAAACAGTCTTTTACGCACGCTCGTTTATTATAGCGTCTGTCCTTTCAAAAGTCAAGGGGGAAATTCGCAAAAAATCGCGTATTTACGCGGCTTCTGCGGATTTCCCCCATTGATGCATTACTGTGCAAAAGTATTTTTTCTTCCTATTATAATCTCACCAGATTATTTTCTGACATTTTCTGTTTTTCGTTAAAGCGGACGGTTCCTGAAGGCCGGACACGCATCACACCGCTTCGGCTTCTCCTCGCTCTGTGCATTGCCCCAGAGGTCACGCGCTTTCTCTTCGGCACACCCTTTGCACCAGGGAAACATGCGGACATTGCTGATGTAAAAGTTCTCAAAGTTTGTCTCGTCGTTGTTGATGTCAAACTGCTGCTTTCTCGACAGTTCTTCCGTATGTTCTGCAATCCAGGCCTTCTGCCCTTCGGTCGCCGGATACCCCGGTCCGCCGAGGACGTAATCCATATCGGCATGGAGATTTTCCGGTTCGCCTGGTTTGTGGAATCCTACAAATAAAATATAACCGCGGCGCAAAAGCTCCTGGATCGGCTCGTCCGTCTGGCCGTCCGAACCTAAAATCGCCCGCGCGGTCTGCGCATGAAAATTTTCTGTTTTGGGATAGAATTTCCCAGTTGGTGCTAAAAATCCATCTGCCATTTTCTTTTCTCCCATGTTCTCATTTGCTGTATGCTTTTCTATACCATAACCGATTTTTTCAAAACAGGCAAGGTTTGTTTTACTAGATTTTTTTTTTTATCTGTGCTATACTCTTTCCCGTGCATTTATGCAATCGGATTTTCCCGTCTTTTTGCGGGTGTCCGGACTGGTTCGTGAACTTCCCAGTATAAAAAACCAAGTATCTCAAAATTTTCATCAAAGGAGATTGGAAAATGAATGCAAGAAAACTGATCATCGACTGTGATCCGGGCATCGACGATTCTCTCGCCCTGATGCTTGCCGCGGCTTCGAAAGAGCTGGATCTTGTCGGCATCACCACAGTCAGCGGAAATGTACCCGCTTCTATGGGCGCTAAAAATGCCCTCAAAATTCTTTCTATGATTGGAAAACCAGATGTCCCGGTTTATGTCGGCGAGGAGACGCCTCTGGTCCGCGACTACGTGGACGCGATGGACACCCACGGCATGGACGGTCTCGGCGAATCGGGCTGGCCGGATGCCGAAGGCCTTACGCCAAACAAGGACGCTGTTTCTTTCCTGATCGAAACCTTAAAAACAACCCCTGATGTTACCATTCTTGCCCTCGGACCGATGACGAACCTTGCAAAAGTCATCTCCCGCGCACCGGAGTGCCTGACAAACCTGACGGCTCTTGTCTCCATGGGCGGAAGCTATAAGAGCCATGGAAACTGCTCCCCGGTTGCCGAGTACAATTACTGGTGCGACCCGGATGCCGCAGCCGAAGTATTCCGCGCGTTTTCCGAGCTGCCGCAGCTTGCAGGCAAAAAGCTTCATATGATCGGGCTGGATGTCACACGAAAAATTGTCCTGACGCCGAATCTTGTGGAATATATGAAATGCGTAAATCCAGGAGTCGGAACCCGCATTGAGGAGCTGACGCGCTTCTACTTTGATTTCCACTGGAAACAGGAAAAGGTCATCGGATGCGTGATCAACGATCCGCTCGCGGCCGCTTATCTTGTGGATCCGTCGCTCTGCAGCGGTTTTGATGCGTATACGCAGGTAGAAACCGGAGGCCTCTGCATCGGACAGACGGTTGTGGATGCCATGAATTTTTATCAGAAAGCACCGAACAGCCACATTCTGACGCAGGTCGATGTGCGCCGTTTCTTCCTGATGTTCTTTGAGCGCGTTCTCGGCGTGCCGCAGGAGGAATCCGCACCGGTTCTCGACCAGATTCTCACCGCACCGCCGGTCTTCCCACATGAGACGATGTTTCAGAAGGGAGGCGAGGCATGATGAATACTAACCGTACGTTAAAACTCACGACACTCGCGCTCTGCGGTGTCATCAATATTCTCGGCGGTACCATTGCTCTGCTGCTGCGTCTTCCGGTTTATCTGGACTCCATCGGAACAGTTCTGGCAGCCGCTCTGTTCGGACCTGCTGCAGGCCTCGTTCCGGGACTGATCTCCGGACTCATTTCCGGCATGACGAGTGATGTCTATGCGTTTTACTATATTCCGGTGCAGCTTGTCATCGGTCTCGTTGCCGGCCTTGTATTCCGCAGACTCCGCCCGTCCCATACGGCAGGATCCCGCAGCGAGAGTCTTTCCCTCCGCTCCATGGGCTGGAAGCTGTTTCCGGCAGCGCTTGTGATCTCACTTCCGGGTACTGTGGTAAGTTCCACAATCACCGCGGTTGTTTTCGGTGGAATTACTTCCTCCGGCTCCACTGTGCTGGTGCAGCTGCTTCACAGCCTCGGTATGAATCTGACTCTCTCTGTCTGCGTTGTACAGGCCATGACAGACTTTGTGGATCGAATGATTGTTCTTGCGGTCGTCCTCGTGATTCTGCCCGCCGTTTCTTCTGCTTTCGGCAGTCTTTCTATGAGAAGCAGAAAATAATCTGTACCAATAGCACAAATAATCCTACAAAAAATTCACTTTCTTTTTTGCAGGATTCTCATATTTTGGCATAACAAGAACTCCGGAAAAAAAGGGGAGGCTGCATCAGGAGCCATCCCTTTTCCGGAGTTTTTTATTTCTTCTTTAATAAAATCATTCACATGCGCGGATCCATACCTGCATTTCGCCCTCACCTCGGTTGTTCCACATATAATATGGAATCAGCTTCAGTTTCGTCTTTTCCTCTTCCTCTTTCTGATACAGATGATACAACGGCTGTTTTTCCGCATCGCCCAGCTTCATGCGACGTCCCTCGGCCGTTACGCGCACAAAGTGCTCGCCCAGCTCATCGGCTGCTTCTGCGGTTTTTTCACCATTCACACAGAGTTTTGTCAAATGCAGATTCTTTCCGTTGTCTGCTTCTTCCATACAGTAAACAACCGGTCCTCGTTTTACGGCAACACGGCCGGCGTCCTCGCGTACAAGCGGATTGGATGCCAAAAACTGGATTTCCATCGGAAAGTTCAGGCGGATCGTCTCACCCTCCGCCCATACTTTTGTCACATACAGATACCCGTCTTTTTCTTTCACTTCTGCGCCTTTTGGAATCTCTTTTTCATAAGAAGCACACCATCCCGGGATGCGGAATGCAAAGGTGTACGGCTCTTTGGTATCGCTCTCGCAGGTCACGGAAACATGGCCGTCCCACGGGAATTCGGAAGTGATGGATGCTTTTACTTTTTCTCCTTCCACTGTTCCACCCATGTACAAGTGGACAAACAGGGTTGTGTCGTTTTCCGTGTATGCATAAGATGCAACTGAGCTTACCGTTCTTGCCAGGTTCGGAGGGCAGCAGGCACAGCCGAACCATTTCTGACGGATCGGTTTTACATGGAATTTCCGCTCATCCTTGTGACATGCCTCCGGCAGTACCTCCAGCGGATTGACATAGAAGAAGCTCTTTCCGTCGAGCGCCATTCCGGAGAGAACGCCATTGTAGAGGGCTAATTCCATCACATCCGCGTACTCTGCTTTTGCCTGAATCTCCAACATGCGGCGAGCAAAGAACACAAGACCGATGGATGCACAGGTCTCTGCGTAAGCGGTATCGTTTGGCAGGTCATAGTTGAAAGAGAATGCCTCTCCTATATGAGTGGCACCGATTCCGCCGGTGACGTACATTTTCTGATGCACCATGTTGTTCCAGAGAGTTTCACAGGCTTTCAGCAGGCTCTCATCCTGCGTTGCCCTTGCCACATCCGCCATGCCGGAATAGAGATATACGGCGCGTACGGAGTGCCCCTGCACCTCATCCTGCTGACGCACCGGGCGGTTTGCCTGATTGTAGCTATATCGTTCCTCGCCCTCCGGGCAGGTCAGACCGCGCTCGATATCGTAATAGTATGGTTTTGTTCCGCGTTCATCGATGAAGTATTTTGCAAGATCGAGATACTTCTGCTCGCCGGTCAGATCATAGAGACGCATCAGAGCCATCTCTGCAATTTCGTGACCAGGATAACCTGCTTTTTTACCCTCGCCGTGACCGAGTTTGCTGGCAATAAAGTCCGCGAAACGCTCTGCTGCTTTTAAGAGACGGTCTTTTCCGGTCGCCTGATAATAGGCTACGGCGCCTTCCGTCAGATGACCGAAGCAGTACAGCTCATGGTTGTCCTTAAGGTTTGTAAAAATCATATCCTGATCGTTGATCAGATAGTAGGTATCGAGGTATCCGTCTTCTCTCTGTGCTGCGCAGACAGCTTCAATTGCTTCATCTGCCGTTTTTTCCAGCTCCGGATCGGGATGCTGTGTCAGGGAGTACGCAACTGCCTCCACCCATTTGGTAAAATCGGTATCCTGGAACAGGAAGCCATAAAATCTTCCGTCCATTTTGCCATCCTTCGGCAGTGTCTCAAAAGTATCCAGCGGGTATTTGATCTGAACAAATTTGTCTCCTTTTGCTTTCCGCTCTTTTTCAACTTCACCGGCGCGGCGGTAGTTCCGCATACAGAAGCTCGGTGCTGCTCCCGGAACATTGTCATTTAAGGCATTCCACTGATACGGAATTACTTCGGTGCGGACAAGCTCCATCTCTTTTTTCCAGAATGCATCAGTAACCTGGACTTTTGCCAGGGATAATGGTTTGCTGAAGTTTTTCTGATCCATTTTTTCGGTCTCCTTTTTCGTTGTCTTCCGCCGCCTCCTGGTTTGAAAAAGATATTTTCCTTGCTTTCAGGGATGGGAAGCGTTACACTTCTTTTGACGGCTGTTTTCCTGTTTTTCTATAGTTTTATTTTAGCAAAACGGATCTCCGTTTAAAATACAAGAATGTTTGAAAAGGTTTGAAATAGTCATATGATCTCTGTTTTATTTCCAGATGCCGCCTGTTTTACCTACGACCTCTGCGGCAAATTCCAGTCCCCGTCCCCGGAGTGGATGCACCTGACACGGAATCTCGTCAATTTTGAACTGATGGTTGTGACGGAAGGAACGCTTTTTATCGCGGACGAACGCCGCTCTTACGAGGTTCACCCCGGCGAATATCTTCTTTTGCCGCCGACCGTCCATCAGCATGGCTCGAAAAAGGGAAGCTGCTCTTTCTACTGGCTCCATTTTATCCCGGGTATCCCCTCCGCACCGATCGTCGCTCCTTCTGACCCGACCGCCGGATCGGTTCTGGATGAGTTTCATGCTGCACCGCCATCCTCCTACCGCCTTGAGGACCTCGCTCCCGCCCAGCTTCCATCCAACTACCCCGAAACGTTATGCATCCCGCTCCAGAGAACGCTTTCCTCCCCGAACCGCGTCATCATCCTCATGAAGCAGCTCCAGGACACTTCCCTGCGTTTCCACAACACGTTCCTCAACAACAGCCTGACTGCCGCTGTTCTCGGCGAAATCAACTGTCAGAGCCCCTTCTACCGCACCTACACTTCCGAAACGCAGCGGACGCAGATCCTGCAGGACATTATCAGCTACATCCAGTACCACAGCAGCGAGTCCCTCAAAGTCACCGAACTCGCCCGTTATTTCGGCTACAACGACAAATACCTCTCCTCCCTCTTCCACGAGGGCACCGGAATGACACTGAAGCAGTTCATCCTGAAATCCAAAACGGACAGCGCAATGGCTGAGCTGACGGACACGAATCACACTGTCTCTCAGATTGCCTATAACGTTGGATTTCAGGATGCGCATAATTTTTCCACGGCTTTCCGAAAGCTCACCGGGATGACGCCGGGACAGTACCGGAAGAGTTATGGGAACCGGAAACTTTCTTTTGAATAGGACGGGAGGATACGACCCCCAGGCACCGCGGGGGGCGGACGCTCCGCTGCGCCCTGGGGACCCATCTACGTTTTGGCGGACGGAAGTGATTTACTCAATGGATGGATTCACTTATTCTTTAGAAATTTACTGTTTCTTTTAGAAAATAGACATACTTTGCTCACATTTCTTCACTATACTATAACTTAGATAGTTGATGAACCACTCAAAACTATCTCCCCCCTCATTATGAAAGAGCAGCCCGCATATCCGCGGGCTGTTCTTATTTTTTGTCTTTTTGCACCCACCTAACGTAAATGCCGCCTGCGGTCGGGGAAAACATCCCGACCGCAGGCGGCCTCACAATCTACCGTGGAATCACATTACTCTTCCGCAGCTTCAATTGCTGCAGTCTCGATAATAAATTTCACGCTTCCATCCATTCCATTTGCCTTACCACTGTAAGAAGTATAAGCGCATTTATCCGAATTCAGCGCCTGAATCCGATCCAGTACATCTCCCAGATCATCCTCAAAGGTACTCTTCAGCTTGCTGGTACCCTCTTCTTCAAACTTCTTCGTACCGTCAGCCAGTTCTTTCGCCCCATCGGACAGCTCGTCAATACCATCAACAACCTTGCTGCTTCCCGATTTCAGATCAGAAGCTCCGCTTGCCAGAGAAGAAGTTCCATTTGCCAGTGTAGAAGCTCCGCTCGCCAGCGTAGATGCTCCGCTTGCCAGCTGGGATGCTCCGCCTGCTACCTGAGAAGCACCGCTTCTTAAGCTTCCGCTGTTTGCAGAAAGTTTTGCAGATCCATCGCTTAACTGGCTTCCCAGCTGTCCAAGACCTGCGGTCAGCTGTGTCGTGCCGCCCTGCAGAGTCGTAACACCCTCAACCAGAGCCGGTGCATTTGCTTTCAGCTGGCTTGCGCCGGAAAGCAGCGTATCATTGTAAGCACTCAGCTGAGTGAATCCTGCGTTCAGTGCATTGATGCCTGCTGTTGCTTTTGCAAAACTCTCATTTGTGCTGCTGTACAGCTGGCTCACACCTGCGGACAGAGTACCGATGCCCTTGTACAGAGCGCTTCCGCCTGCATCAAGCTGTGCCACACCTGCGGTCAGTTTCTGCATTGCACCAAGATTCTGCTCAACAACTGCTTTATTATCGGTGATGGTCTGCATCTGTTTCTTCATGGTCTCAAGCTGCGGCATCAGAGCTGCAACCGTCTTCTGCAGATCACTGTACTGGCTCTTGATGTCGCTCATCTTCTGCTGCATTGCTGCAAGACCGGAGAGATCCGGGCGCTCGATTTCGAAGTTCAGTTCCGGAAGGGTAATCTGCGGAGCTGTAACCGGAGTAACCGAAACGGTTCCGGCGGAAGCGGAAACGCTGACACTTCCGATCTGGTTTCTTGCTTTACTTAAGGAATCGGCAAGCTCTGTATTTCCAGCGCTCTTAGCTGCGGAAATCTGTGCATCCAGTGTAGCTGCTGCTGCAGAGAGCTGATCATTTGCCTGTTTTGCTGCATCGGCGGATGCCTGGCTTGCTGCTGTATCAGCTGCGCTCTGTGCTGCTGCTGTTGCTTCCTGGTTCAGCTGTGCTGCTGCTCCGTCTGCCCATGCCTGAACCTGTGCTGCCATCTGGGTTCCCATCTGCGTTGCCTGATTCGTGATCTGTGCCTCCAGACCGCTTAAGTAGCTCTCAAGTCCTTTGGACAGCGTATCCATCTGGCTCATCAGCTCGCTGCCGTTTGTCATCATGCTGTTGACAGATCCTGCGATTGTGGTGTTCAGAACCTCGGAGAGTGCCTCGGTCTCGGAGATCAGGGTAGAACCGGTGCTGGTCATACCGTCTACCATCGTCAGAAGGCTCTGTACATCGGTGCTCTGCAGCTGCTCGTTCAAACTGGTCAGTCCTTCGGAGAGTTGTTTTGCTCCTGCAAAAATATCATTCTCATCTTTTCCGTCGAGTGCTGCGTTCAGTGTTGCGATTGCACTGTTTACCTCGGTCAGGCCGTCTGCCAGAGGCTGAAGCTGCTCAGCGCCTGCTGCAAGCTGTTTCTCGCCTGCTACATAAGAAGCAACGCCGTCGGACAGCTGTGTTGTTCCGTCGGTGTACTGTTTTACGCCTGCAACGACTTTATTCACACCGTTTACATACTCGGTTACGCTTCCAGTCAGCACACCGTTCTTTCCAAGATACGTCTGGATTGCTTTATTCAGGGTATCAGCGCCCTCGGTGTAGGAGTTTACGCCGCTTGCCAGGGAAGAAGCTCCGCTGCTTAAGGTGGATGCTCCGTTGGACAGGGTAGCTGCTCCGCTGTTTAAGGTAGAAGCTCCGCTGTTCAGAGTAGAAGTTCCGTTTGCCAGAGTCGATGCTCCGCTTGCCAGTGTGCCGGCTCCGCTTGCCAGTGTGCCGGCTCCGCTGTTCAGCTCGTCAGCGCCGTCTTTTAACGTTCCGATACCGTCATCCAGCTCTTTGTAGCTGTCTTTTAAAGTATCCACACCATCGGAGAGTGCCTTGGAACCGTCAACCAGTTCCATTGCAGCATCCTCAAGATCACTCAGTGCATCCTTCAGGTCATCGTATCCGGTGATGTTGTCGGTATTGATGGTGTCGAGAACATCGTCAAGTGCAACGGTGAAGGTAGAATCCAGAGAGAAGTTCTCCACATCTGCAGTGATCTCCAGGCTTTCCGGCAGTTCGAAATCGCTGTCACCGGATACCAGATCTTCAAGGGAATCGGAATTTAATCCCAGGCTTTCCTGCAGGCCAGGCATACCAAATCCGATTACGATGTTTCTGCTTCCATCGGAAATGACTTTACCATTGTCGATCTTGACATTGGAGAAAGTATCCTGCGGAAGAATCATTCCGGTCATCAGGACGAATGGGGTGTACATCGTCTCTTTCTTGCCATTGATGTCAACCGTTGTCTTTGTGTTGTTTGTATAGTCAACTTTGATTTTCAGTTTTCCGCTCTTTCCGGCCAGGTCATCCGGTTTGATTTCCTTGCCGTCCAGATAATAGGTGAACTTCACGGAAACCGGAGGCTCTTTTGTGGTTGTTCCCTGATAATAGATATCCTCGCCGTCTGTCTGCCAGGTCAGCTTGTTTCCGCTCTGGGTGAACTTCTCGTCGCCCTTTACGTTTTTGATGTCCTTCAGTTCACTCTCATCTTTCAGGTTCTTTTCCGTTCCTGCGTTCTTCAGCCAGTTGGATACGGTGATCTGATCTTCCGATCCGTCTGCATTTGCATTTACATATACGGTTTCTTCTTTGGAAACCGCTGCGTCCTCTCCTGTCGCTGCATAAACCGGAGCAGCTCCCATAACAGCAGCCATACCAACAGCAAGACCAGACATCATCTGTTTTCTCAGTTTTCTGTTTCTATTCATTGTGATAAACTTCCTTTCTGTGGTTTTTATAATGGTTTTTTATGATGAAATCCAGGATCATAAGAGAAGTAAAACCCGCTCGGAGTAAGATACTGCGGGATACTGTTTCCCTCAGATCGAGGATGTTTTTCCTATGCCTTTCAATCATCTAATGTTATAACGCAAAAATGACTCTTAGTCAACATTAAATACTGCACAAAATTGACGATCGGTCATTTTTTTCTTCGTGCATAGTCACAAAAATGAGAAAATTAGTCATTTTCCCTTTGACAGTTTCCATGTATTCTAACTATAATTGTAGTTAAGTAAATGACACATGATGTGATATTTTTCAGGAAAGGAGACTCTCTGTGGGAAAAATTGACAACAACAAACAAATGAAACGTGAGTCCCTTCTGGACTCTGCTTTCTCACTTTTTATCAACAACGGCTTTAGTAAAACATCCATTTCGGATATCGTGAATAACGCCGGCGTTGCAAAAGGTACCTTCTATCTTTATTTCAAAGATAAGTACGATATTCGGAATCATCTGATTGCACATAAGGCGAGTCAGGTATTTCAGGCCGCCTACTCAGATCTGCTGCGCCACCCGGATATCCATGATTTTGAAGAGCAGGTGCTTTTTATCACCGACAATATCCTCGACCAGTTTGCCGCCAACCACAGCCTCGTGACGCTTATTTCCAAGCATCTGAGCTGGGGATTCTTCAAAAATTCTCTTACCTTTGCTCCGTTTGCCGACACGCCGGCCATCTACACTATCTATGAATCTCTGCTCTCTCATGCAGCATATACGTATCGTTCACCGGAGCTGATGTTCTATATGATTCTGGAGCTTGTAAGCGGTACAAGCTACAACGCTATCCTGTACCAGCAGCCGGTTCCGCTTGAAGAACTAAAACCGGAGCTTTACGCTGCCATCTGTGGCATTTTCAAACAGTTCCGGATCCGTAAGAAACGAAAAAACGCGGAAAATGCAGGCGCGGATCCCGCCTCACTGTTCTCGTAGAAAAGAAAGAATCCTGCTACGGCAGGATTCTCCGCCTGCGGCGGGTCACTTTGGCGACATAATTCCACTCCGCCGCAGTGCGATCCTGCCCGGAGGGCTTTTTTAATTTACAGGAAAATTCAACGAAGTTTCCTGTAAATCAAAAAATACTTTCGCGGAATCTTTTCAAAAGAAACCACGAAAGTATTTTTATTTTCCTCTTTGCTTATACCTGCTGTTCCAGATATTCACCAATCCGCTGTTCCATCACAGGCACCAGCCACTCGGCATAGCCGGCCTTCATCGGATGAATCGGATCCTGAAGATACAGTTTTCGTTTTTCCGGGGAAACACGGTTGATTTGTTCGTCATTCCAGAAATCGATCACACCGATCTGCCATTTTTCCTGAATTTTCAGAAGCGCCTCTACCATCTTCGCGTACGGCTTGGAATCATACTGTGGATTCGTATAGAACATCACCGGGCAATGCCACGTTTCTTTTGCATATGCAATGATATACTCAATCGCGCCGCAGACAGTTTCGACATCGAAGCTCTCCAGATCGCGGGATTCCGAAATTTCACCGAGCGGGCTGTTGCGTGTTGCATCGTTAGTGGACAGCTGGCAGATAAAAAGATCCACCTGTTGCTTTGGATCAAGCCTGTCGCGCATACGCTCGATGTAGGAATCCTCACCATTATCAATCAGCGTGGTTCCGTTGACCGCTTCTTTGATGCAGGTACAGCTGTCTTTCTTCGCTATGTACTCCGCAAACGAATTGTTGTGGGCAGCAAAGCCCTTCGTCACGGAGGATCCCAAAAATACAACTGTTTTTCCTTTTAACGGACTTGTTTTTTTAAACGGAATACGGGAAACATCGTATCGGACGGAATTTCCCTTTTTAAAATAACCTGTTTTCTTATTCATGCTATATATGCCGCCGACAGCTAAGGCTGCGCCTCCCGCGGCCAGGATTCCGGCTATTATTTTTGCATCCATCGCAAAACCTCCATTATCTGATTCAATACCACTTCACAGATCCTGTCGGATCTTTTTTTCGAATACCCCTATCTTACATCATTTTTCTGAAAATGCAAGTAAACTTTGTTGTCGATTTTGTTCCGATTTTGTTAACAAAATACGGATTTTCTGTGTTCTGGTCGAATTCTGATCGATTCCGGCGATTTTTTTATTCTCTTTCCCTCAAAAACCATTGACTTTCAAGTGCACTTAAATGATATATTAAAAGCAACGTAATTACTATTCTTTCTGTACTTCCAGAGTCCTTCCACGCCTGCTTTACGAAAACCTCTGCGAATACAGAAGCATTGCAAAGGAGAAAATTCTACTATGAAAGAAACAATTTTAGGCAATCACCTGCGAAAAGTTCCTTCCATTGCAGTCGGATGCATGCGGCTTTCCGAAAAATCGAAGGACGAGATGAATCATTTTATCCACTCCGCTCTGGAGCAGGGCGCATATTTCTTTGATCACGCGGATATCTACGGCGGCGGCATGAGCGAGACTGTGTTCGGTGAGGCATTTTCCGGCGATCCGTCCCTGAAACGGGAGGATATTTTTCTCCAGTCCAAATGCGGCATCCGCCAGGGCTTCTATGATCTGTCGAAAGACCACATCCTGGAATCTGTCGATGGTATTTTAAAACGTCTGCAGACGGATTACCTCGATCTTTTGCTGCTCCACCGGCCGGATGCGCTCGTAGAACCAGAAGATGTAGCTGCCGCCTTTGATGTTCTGTTTGAGAGCGGAAAGGTCCGCCATTTCGGTGTTTCCAACCACAAGCCGATGCAGATTGCACTGCTGCAGAAATATGTCCGCCAGCCACTCGTTGCCAATCAGGTACAGTTCAGCATTCCGGTTTCCAACCTTGTTGCAAATGGCATGGAAGTGAACATGGAAACACCGGGTTCGGTTGACCACGATGGCAGTCTGCTCGATTACTGCCGTCTGCACGATATTACCCTGCAGGCATGGTCTCCGTTCCAGATGCCATCATGGAAAGGATGTTTTCTTGGAAGCGACGAGTACCCGGAACTGAACCGGAAAATCCGTGCACTGGCCGAAAAATACAGCGTCAGTGATACCACGATTGCGGCAGCGTGGATTCTGCGCCACCCGGCAAATATGCAGCTTGTCACAGGTACGGCAAGCGAAAACCGCCTGAAAGAGATTATCGCGGCATGTGCTATTACGCTGACGCGGGAAGAATGGTATGAGCTGTATCTGGCGGCAGGCCATCCGCTTCCGTAAGTTTTTCTGTCCGCCTGCCCATATGCGGAACAAGGCTAAAATCCCCTTTTCGGATCCGTGATTGATTTATAACATCGGAAAAGCATTCCTTTGGATCTTATCGATCTTCTGGAATGCTTTTCCCTTTTCCTTTTCTTTTTTCATGCAGCTATCTGCAATCCGCATTGGCTGCCTGCCCATAACCAAACAACTGCTCTGTGATTTATCAGATCTCTCCCACCAGATATCCCTGTTTTCCGTTGCGCAGGAAGATCGGCAGTGTTTCGATCGGCGCCTCAATTTCATAGGCTTTTCCGCCCTCATAAACATCACCGGTATTTGCCAGCGTCCAGGACGCACCGGCCGGCAGATAAACGGTACGGCTCGTTGCTTTTGCCCGGACAATCGGTGCTACAAGGATGTCGGAGCCGAACATGTAAGCATCGGAGATGTCCCAGCATGCTGCATCCTCCGGGAACTCATAGAACATCGTTCTCATGACCGGTGTTCCTTTTTCGTGTGCTTCTGCCATCAGGCTTCTCGTGTAATCGCGCATTTTTTCGCGGACACCGATGAATTTTGTCAGGATTTCATAATTTTTCTCTCCGAAGCTCCATACCTCGTTGTCAGCTCCGGTTCCCTCACGCACTTCGCCAGCCTTGTTGATGATTTCTTCTCTCGGTCCTCGGTTTCCGTGAATACGCATAACCGGGCAGAAGGTACCAAACTGGAACCAACGCACAAGCAGCTCCTGGAAGTCCGGATCTTCGGTCACACCGCCGTGGAATCCGCCGATATCGGTTGTCCACCACGGAATGCCGCAAAGTCCCATATGAAGGCCTGCGCAGATCTGTTTGCGGAAGTCCTCGTAAGTTGAGAAAATATCGCCGGACCACACAAGGGCTCCGTATTTCTGGCTTCCGAGCCATGCGCAGCGGACGAGGTTGACGATATCCTCCTGGCCGCTCTCTTTCTGGCCCTCGTAGAACATACGGGAATACTCTCTTGGATAAATATTTCCGATCTCTTCCACCGGGCCTGCGGCGTAGCGGTAGCACTCATACTCGTACGTCGAGAACTCCGGCTCTGCTTCATCCAGCCAGAATGTGCGGATGCCGAGATCTGCATAGTTTTTCTTTACTTTTTCCCAGACATACTTTCTCGTTCTCGGATTCGTTGCATCCAAAAAGACATTATTTCCATGGAACAGCATCTGAACATCAACACCTGCATTACTCTTCACAAGAAGTCCCTGTTGTTTCATTTCTTCGTAATTTTCACTTCTCCAGTCGATCTGCGGCCAGATGGAAACCATCGTCTCAATGCCCATCTCGTGCAGCTCGTCGATCATTGCCTTCGGATCCGGGAAGTATTCCTCGTCAAAACGGTAATCACCGCATCTTGGCCAGTGATAGTAGTCGATCACGAAAACATCCAGCGGAATGCCGCGTTTTTTGTACTCGCGCGCCACGTTCAGAACCTGCTCCTGGTTGTAGTAGCGCAGCTTGCACTGCCAGAAGCCAAGGCCGTACTCCGGCATCATCGGAACTTTACCAATGGCATCTGCAAAGTGCTCTTCAATTTCCGCCGGGGTATCACCTGCGGTTACCCAGTAGTCGAGCTGCTTTGTGGTGCGTGCCAGCCATTCCGTTGTGTTTGTTCCGAAATGAACCTCACCGACTGCTGCATTGTGCCACAGGAAGCCGTAGCCAAGGCTCGATACATAAAACGGAATGCTCGCCTGCGAATTGCGGTGCGCCAGTTCCAGGTTGCATCCCTTCAGGTTCATTCGCTCCTGCTGATACTGTCCCATACCGTAAATCTTCTCATCCGGGTTGGAATCGAAGGATACTTTCAGCTGATAAGCGCCGCCCTTCAATGCACGGTAATCGTGTGCGCGCAGGCAGAGCGCTCCGCCGTTCGCGATCTCGGAGAGCAGCACCTCGCCCTTCTGATTCAGGAACGTAATCCGCAGCTTCTGTCCCCACGGCTGAAGCTCGAGAACCGCCTGGATTTTACCGTTTTTGATCGTCGCTTTCAGTTCATCCACCAGCTCAATTTCCGCTTCCACCGGTTCCGGATCAAGCAGTGCAATGCTTCCCTCTTCTATCTCCGAAAGAAGCGTACCTCTCACCCGAAGACTGTCCTTCTGCCACGGCTCCATTCGGACCGTCTCCCCATCCTGCCGGAAAATCAGCGCATTTCCCTGTTTTTCAAAATACTGCATAAAAACCTCCCTTTCCATCCCCCGCCGCCCCATAAGCGCACGCGGGCTCTGCTGTTTTCGTTTGCTTTCTACTTAGTATTATACTAACATTTCGGGCAGAATACTTGATCTTAATTTTCATGTTCTAACACTATTTTGATCTTTTTCAATTATTTCCCATTGAAATAAAGCTCTTTCTTAAGGAATCGGAATTCGCCTTTCCCCTGCGTCCGTTTTTCAACGCAAAGAACCCCCGGAGCCATTACAGCCCCGGGGGTTCTCAGTATTTCATTTATTATGCAAGCTTCAAAGTATTAACCTTAACTCCAGGTCCCATAGTAGGAGCCAGAGTAACGCTCTTCAGGTACTGTCCCTTCAGAGTAGCCGGTTTTGCTTTGTTGATTGCACCGATCAGCGTCTGGAAGTTGTCGCTTAACTGCTCCTCAGTAAAAGAAGCTTTTCCGATTGGCACGTGGATAATGTTTGTTTTGTCAAGACGATACTCAATCTTACCTGCTTTGATCTCTTTAACGGCTTTGGTAACATCCATAGTTACGGTACCAGCCTTCGGGTTTGGCATTAAACCTTTCGGTCCAAGTACACGGCCCAGACGACCAACAACACCCATCATATCCGGTGTAGCAACAACAACGTCGTAATCAAACCAGCCATCGTTCTGGATTCTCGGGATCAGCTCCTCAGCTCCAACGAACTCTGCACCTGCTGCAACAGCCTCATCAGCTTTTGCGCCTTTAGCGAAAACAAGTACACGAACCTGTTTTCCGGTACCGTGCGGCAGAACAACTGCTCCACGGATCTGCTGGTCTGCGTGACGTCCGTCACAACCAGTTTTGATGTGAACTTCGATTGTCTCGTCAAATTTAGCAGTAGCTAATTTCTTAACTGTGGAAATAGCATCTGCCGGATCGTACTGAATGCTACGATCAACTGCTTTTGCAGCCTCTAAATATTTCTTACCATGTTTCATTGTCTAATAACCTCCTGGTGGTAGTTGCGGGAATCTCCCTCCCACGTCAATACGAGAAGATGTAAACTCTTCTTCTAAATTAGTCCTCTACAACGATACCCATACTTCTTGCGGTACCTGCGATCATGCTCATAGCTGCCTCAACAGTTGCTGCATTCAGGTCTGGCATCTTCATCTCTGCGATCTCACGAACTTTGTCCTTAGAGATAGTAGCAACTTTCGTTTTGTTCGGAACGCCGGAACCAGATTTCAGGTTGCAGGCTTTCTTAAGCAGAACTGCTGCCGGAGGAGTTTTGGTTATGAAGCTGAAACTTCTGTCTGCATATACAGTGATAACTACAG
Organism: Blautia sp. AM28-27; assembly: GCF_003480905.1. NCBI lineage: Bacteria > Bacillati > Bacillota > Clostridia > Lachnospirales > Lachnospiraceae > Blautia > Blautia sp. AM28-27. The sequence goes on along the minus strand of NZ_QUJK01000001.1, from coordinate 58,201 downwards.
GGATGATCAGGTCTCCCTTATCTGCTGTTCTTGCGTTGAACTCTTTGGTAAACTGTACGATGTTTACTCCGTGCTGTCCAAGTGCAGGTCCAACCGGTGGTGCTGGTGTTGCTTTACCAGCAGGAATCTGTAATTTGATATATCCTGTAACTTTCTTTGCCATTTTACGGCACCTCCTAAATAAATGTGGTAATTGCGGGAATTTCCCTCCCACGAAACGCCCCTGGGGCATTTCTTACATCTTCTTGACTTCTGCGAAACTTATTTCTACCGGCGTTTCGCGGCCGAACAGCTCAACATTGATGGTAACCATCTGTTTTGTATCGTTGATACTCTGAATCAGTCCGGTTGTATCCTTCCATGCGCCGCCTGTTACAACGACTGCATCGCCGACTTCAAGGTCAAGCTCAACCTTTTCCTCACCACCGGTGATTCCAAGGTTCACCATTTCCTCATCCGTAAGCGGTACCGGCTTGGATCCCGGTCCTACGAAGCCCGTAACACCTCTGGTATTGCGGACAACATACCAGGTATCGTCGTTCATGATCATGTTGATCAGAACGTAGCCCGGAAACAATTTCCGGAGTACCTGTTTCTTGGTTCCGTTCTTGACTTCAACAACTTCTTCCATAGGAACACGTACTTCCAAAATCTGATCCTCAAGATGACGGTTCTCAATTGTTTTCTCAATATTGGCTTTTACTTTGTTTTCATAGCCCGAATAGGTGTGGACTACATACCAGTTTACTTCTGACATTCTGACACCTTTATCCTTATTTGATCAATAAATTGACGAACTCGATTACAGCGCTGTCAACCAGGGTGATTAACCCGCAGGTTACTGCAGAGATCGCTACGACTGCAACGGTCTGCTTGCCCAGCGTTTTGTTGTCAACCCAGATGATTTTTCTGAACTCTGCTTTCAAGCCCTTGAACCAGCTCTTTTTGGATGCCTTTTTTTCAGTTTCTGCCATTGGATCACCTCTTACCAAAGATTATTTGGTTTCTTTGTGCATTGTGTGCTTTTTGCAGAATCTGCAGTACTTCTTTGTCTCCATTCTCTCAGGATGGTTCTTTTTCTCTTTTGTCATGTTGTAATTACGCTGTTTGCATTCAGTACATGCCAATGTGATTTTTACGCGCACGACTTCCACCTCCACTGTGTATTTGCGTTATCGCTTGTGATCCTTGCGGATCAGCGGCGGTCTCTTCATTTCTGCCCTGTTTTTGCTGCTCGTACTTCAGCAATTTCAGGCATAAAAAAAAGACCTTCTTCCATGTCGCTGGTTTATTGTAGCACAGGAACTGCCTGTTGTCAACAAAATTCACCAAAGTACGCTGAGATTTTTTATCAGGATCGTATCGTTCACCGGTGTCCGGCGAACTGTAACACCCTGTTTGTTCGAGGCGGTTCCGGACAGGAAATGATTCTGCGCGCAATTTTTCCTGCGCGCAGAACCATTCTCTTATTCTTTCCCTTAAAAAGCCTTACGCATCCGATCTGGAATACGCGTTTTTCATCTGGTTGCTGAGTTCAAAGAGTACCTTGTGCAGTGTTGCACCCGTCTCTTTTTTCAGCATTTCAGCGATTTTGTTGTTTGCTTCTTCTCTCAATTGTGTCTGTTTTGTTTCGTCTGTCTCCCCTGCAAGCAGCGCATCGTACTGATGGATCAGTGCATGGCCTTTTGCCATCACCTTTTCCTGATACCGCTCAATGTGGAAGATAGAAGACTTATAGGATGCATCTGCCATTGCTGCCACCATGCGGCTTGCCCAGTAGAAGTTATCTGTGGAAACCTCTCCCGTTGTGTTGGAAAGATACTCCGGTGTTGTCGTCACATCGGTGTAGAACGGAACCAGCACATTGAATGCATTTGACGCAAATGCAATCCACTGCAGAATGCCGTTGTCTCCTTTGTGATCCGGGCGCATCTGGATGACAGAAAGGAAATCGGTCCGGTTGACACCGATGGATCGGTATGCCCCTTTCCACGATTTATCGCCGTATGCGGCATACGGGTCGTACGGTGTTCCCTGATAGTGGGAGGACAGTACGTATTTCACATCCTCTACGGTGATCTTCTTCTCCGGAACCATCATCCACGGAATATCGTCAGATACCGGTGTGTAATCGGCATCCGGTCCGTCCCATTTTTTCGTGTGCGGGTTCAGATAGCGCTCCATGAACCAGGCACGCGGTGTATTGTAAACGTGATCGGAATCATCGTGGCTTCCGAAAGCATCGCGCGGATTAAAATTTCCATCCATAGAAAGATCCAGATGATATGTTTCAATAAATTCTTTCAAGTCTGCTGAGCACATATATTCCTTCTGTTCGCCGAGTGCATCCTCCAGATCAAAATGGTCGATGCCAAGCTGGTTCGGCATGGCCACATAATGGTCATCCGGCACTTTCACTGCCATCCAGTGATGGCCGCCGATCGTCTCCAGCCACCAGATCTCATCGTGGTCCTGAAATGCAATGCCGTTCATCTCGTATGTACCGTACTGCTCCAGCAGGCTGCCCAGTCTTTTGACACCTTCTCTGGCGCTTTTAATATAAGGAAGAACAATATAAACGAGGTCCTCCTCGCCGATTCCGCCCGGAACCTCTTCTTTTCCGTCTTCCGCCGGCTGATAAACGACAAGCGGATCAGCACCCAGCACACGCGGATTCGATGTGATTGTCTCGGTCGCAGTCATACCGACCTGCGCTGCATTCACGCCGCTTGCCGCCCAGACACCCTCGCCTTTTTCTGCGTTTGGCACTGCAGTGTACCGCATCGGATTGTCCGGAAGCTCAATGGTCAGATGAGAAATCTCGGTTTTATAGGTTCTCGGCTGCTCCTCCGGGTGAATCACTACAAATTTTTTCGATGTATAATGGCCTGCACCGGAATCGTCGTTTCGCGCGATCATGGTGGAACCGTCATACGATGCTTTCTTTCCAACTAAAATGGTTGTACAAGGCATAGCTATAGCCCTCCTTTTGCTGTCTTATGCTTCCGATTATGACACTTCCAGCTGCGATTTGCAAGCACCATGTCATCTGTCGTTTTCTTCCTTTTTTACAAAATAAACCGTATCAATTCCTTCTCCCCTGTCATCCTTCAGCCGCCGGACAAGACTATATCCCAGCTTGTCCAGGATATGCTCCTGGGCCCCGTTCGTGGACCAGGTACGGAGAGTAATCCGGCTTCCCGGAAATTTTGCCGCGATGTCCTTTTCTGCTTCTGCATACATTACCTCCGAAATTCCCTGTCCGCGGTAATCCGGCCAGACGCAGAGGGTGGTCAGATAGCAGGAATCCGGATATGCTTCCAGATTTTCACAGTTAAAATGATCCTTCCAGGTCATAAAGGCCCGCACGACTCCCTCTTCCTTCCACAACACCACATGCTGACTGCAGATATTCTCCAGATATTCTGCAATTCCATCCGTCTTTTCTTCTGTCTCGGCCCAGTTCGTCTGGGATGTACTGTTGCGGTGGGAAAGCGGCGGAACGAAATCCTGATCGCACAGCTCCAGCAGCCGCCGGATTTCCTCTTTCTCTTTTGGGTCCTCTATCCCGTCCCTTACAACGACTCTGCTCTCGCAGCACATCCACGGAAGCCGGCATACGAGTGCTACGGCTGCACACATGCCATCTTCTACACTGGCGGCATCAAGCCATTCTTCTCTGGTATGTGCTCCCCCGCCCCGGCAGAAACCGACACAGATGGCAGGAATATGCCGCGACAATGGGATATTACAGTCTGTAGATGCCTCAGAGCATACCGGCTCTTCCCCGTCGGCTGCCTTCAGCGTTTTCTGCGCACACCGCGTCATACGTGCCATCTGGACAGGATCGGTTTCTCTTGCGCACGGCCGCTTTCCGACGAGCTCACAGGAATACTGTACCTCCTCACTCTGGCGTGCTGCTATGGTCTGCTCCAGATATGTTTCGCAGGCTTCCAGACTCCGGTAATCCTCCGAACGGAATTCAAACAGCATGGAGGCATCCTGCGCAATCGTATTAACAGAGGTTCCTCCCTCTATTTTTCCCACATTGTATGTTGTATGAGATGCTGCATCCGTCTGAAAACGGTAAAGCTCTCCGATCAGACCCGCAAGCTCTGCAATGGCATTTTTTCTTCCGAAATTCAGGAAAGAATGACCGCCCTTTGTTTTTGCCGAAATCCGATACCGGACAGACCCGATGCAGATGGGATACATTTTATCCCGATACAGGTCAAAGGCTGCCATTCCACACAGATTTTTTTCATAATGGTCGACAAGCGCGCGAACTCCGCACAGATTGCCAAGCCCTTCTTCTCCCAGATCCGCTGCAAAAATCAGACCGCATGGAAGCTCCGGCTCTGTCTCATGAACGTATTTTGCTGCCATCAGAAGCATCACGACATTCACGGTATCGTCTGTGATGCCGGGACAACGCCAGATCATTCCGTCTTCTTTAATCTCCAGCGGCTCCTCCAGCGAAAACACAGTGTCCAGATGCGCCGTATACAGAACCTTCTTTTCCTGTTCCGGCCGATACTCCCAGATTACATTTCCAAGCTCATCCGTATGAACCGACTCCATGCCCTGCTGTTTCATCCATTCCATGCAATATGCGATTCTCTGATCCTCTTTTCCCGTTTCCGTCGGGGTCAGTGTCAGCTCCCGCAGCGTCTGCAGCGCAAGTTCTTTGTTGTTCCGGCAAAAGTTTCGGTATTCCTCTTCTATTTCCCATTTTTTACGCATGAAGTACAATCCTTCCTTCTTTGTATTCCCATTCTGTTCCATATCTCTTGCTCACGCGGGTGAGATATTCTGCAATTTTTTCTGCTGTTTTTTCGTCTGCCACGTACGGAATATTTTTTTCTGCGTTTTCCCTGTCCATACCAAGCTCGACCGGCAGAAGCTCCAGATGTGTGCATTTTCCCTGACAGATCTCGAAATACGGCAGCACACTCCGATAGACCTCCGGAATTTCGTAGAGGGAATGTGAGGACTGCTCCTGCCGCCTGGCGATTCCGATGGATGCTGCCGTGTGAATATTCAGACCATATTTTTCCATGTAGTCCGCAGGCAGAAGGCGTACATACTGATTTTCAAAAATAAAATTTCCGAGGCAGTAGAAAATCGGACAGTCATGATACAGTTCGATTCCCTTCAGCTGATGCGTTCCGCCCCCGATCACCGCACTGGCTCCCGCATCGATACAGGCGTGTGCAAATTCCTCCAGAAAATAATCCGCTTCCTCGTCATTGTCCTTACGGATTTCATGTGAATGTACCATAACCAGGACTGCCTCACATGTCATCTTCGCTTCCCGGATTGCATCGACGGTGCGTTTCACATCGATCGGATTCGGGCTGGAGCTTCTTCCCTCTGTTCCGTCCTTGCTGATTTCAAACATTTTCCCGCCAAATTCCATGACACCCTCGGGAAGCGGAGCTATGAATCCCTCCTGCCGATGCAGATCCCGCAGTCCGTTGATTCCGGTCACCTCCGCAATCTTTGCAAGATCCTGCGCATGTTTTTCCGTAATGGTATATTTTTCCGAAAAGCGCAGCGGATTTAAGCCCGGCCGGCCCGGCTGTCGTTCCGTCTGGCTTCCCGCTCTGGCTGCATTTTCAAAGGTAGAACAGATATCAATCACCGCAATCTGTCCCGCCGTTGTGTCCAGAATGGCAGGACGTGATGCTTCATAAAGATTTTTTCCTGCTCCGGCATACGCCACATCCTTTTTTTTCAGTTCACGGATCGTAGATGCAAGTCCTTCGTAGGAATAATCCATCGTATGATTATTCGAAATTCCAAGAAAATTAAAACCGTAACGCAGGGTGTCTTCCAGACACTTCGCATCTGCCGTCAGCCATGTTCCGCCGGAATACGCCGATGCGTAACAGCTGCCGTCCGATATCGTTGTTTCCAGATTTGCCATCCGGACTTCTCCCTGCATCAGAAATTCGCGAATCGGCAAAACATCCTGATACCCCGGCAGAAGCCGTTTCATAATCAGAATATCACCCGCCGCCGATACTCTTATTGTTCTGTTCATTCTTTTTTTGCCTCCCGAACGATTCCCTCTCTCTGCTTTTGGAATCGCATCCTTATCCATTCTTATTTTTTCGTAACGGTTCAGAGCCCCATCCCGGTTTTTCTTTCCTTTTACATGCTTCCAAATCGTTACCTTTTTTCTCTGTATCTGCTGCTTCTTTCTACCAGATCCGCAAAAAGGCGGTTCATCTCCGGCGCTGAGTGGATCAGCCCTTCCGGATGCCACTGTACGGCCACAATCTGTCCGTTGCGGCTTTCTATCGCCTCGATGGTTCCATCCGGCGCCGTTGCTGAAACCACGATGTCCTCTCCCGGCGTACGCACTGCCTGATGATGCATGGAGTTTACCGCATGGGTTCCCGCCCCAAGGATTTCTGCCAGATGGGTTCCCTCTTTAATTTCTACATGGTGATGCAGATACGACCGCTCCAGGGACTGCAGATGCAGAATTGTAGTTTCCTTCTGTGTATAGATATCCTGGTACAGATCACCGCCGCACAGGACATTTAAAAACTGAATTCCTTTGCAGATGCCAAGCATAGGCATTCCCATCTCTTTTGCTGCCCGTCCAAGTGCAAACCATGCCTCGTCGATCTCTGGGCGGATGGTCTGGATCTGCGGTTTTGGCTCTTCTCCATAATACCACGGATTTAAGTCCTCTCCGCCGGGAACCAGAATTCCGTCGCACACAGCAAGTATGCCTTCCGGATCCGCTTTCATGGCAACTGCCGGAATTGCCATCGGAATTCCGCCGTTGTTCAGAACTGATTCGATATAATCGCTGTTGACATACATTCTCTCCGCACTTGAAAAAAGTCCCGGCTGTGTTTTATACGTATTTCCCAAGATTCCAATGATCGGTTTTTCCACTTGTAAACTCTCCTTTTTTTACCAGATATGCCGAAAACGGCTTCACCTTTCCTGTGAACCCGCTTCCGGCATTCTTTTTCTTTCGTTATCCGATTTTTTTACAGTACATCCTGATGGCAGATATGACGGATTTTTTCTTCATCCAAAGCCCGGATCACATTTGCTGCCATCGCACTTGCCGCTTCAAGATCTTCTCTTGCGCAGAAATTATAATGGCTGTGCGCATAGCGGGATGGAACACCAAGCACCAGACACGGAACTGCTTTTCCTGTCACACTGATTTTTGCTGCGTTTGTACTTCCGCCTCTTCTTACACTCTCCTGGTATTTGATTCCGCATTTTGCTGCCACTTCCTCGGCCAGTGAAATAAACTGCGTATTGGAAATATAGCTGTTGTCCAGGATACGAATCTGAACACCCTTCTTCATGCAGCCCTGTGCCTGTCCTGCGCTGATGAAAAAGTCATCGGAAGGAGATCCTTCAAATACAATGGCAAGATCCGGTTTTACAATCTGGCTCGTTACCACAGCACCGCGAGTTCCGACCTCCTCCTGCGCCGCAAAGGCACCGACCACATTAACTGCAAGAGAAGCCTGCTCCTTTTCCAGCTGTTTCATCGTATCTACGATGCACGCGCAGCCGGCACGGTTGTCAAATGCTTTTCCGAAGCAGATTTCATGCTCTGCATCGTATTCAAAGGTTACATCCGGCATCATCGGATCACCGATATGGATTCCGAAAACGTTTTCAACCTCCTCGCGGCTGGTTGCTCCGACATCCACATACATTTTTTCAATTTCCAGAGTCTGGCTGTTGCGTTCTGCTGTTGTCATGAAATGAACCGGTTTTGCACAGATAATACCATGTACCATTTTTCCGGATCTGGTGCGGATCCATACCGCATGTGCCGGAAGGCTGGTCAGATGAAAGCCGCCAAGCATAATAATGCCAAGGCATCCGTTGTCCTGGATATTCTGTACCATGAAACCGCATGCGTCCAGATGGGCATCCAGCTGGATGACCGGACGGGAATCCTTCTCTGTTCCCGGCATCCGCACATACAGGTTATTCATTGCGTCATTTTCTACATCAAATTCTTTGCAGTAATCTGCTATGGTACGGATGACATCCTCCTCGAATCCACTTGGTCCAAATGCATCGGAAAGCTTACCAAACATTTCTATATCCATTGTTTTATCCTCTTTTCTTTGGGTTTCTGTCAGATTTATATTCTTAATATACAACAAAGCAGTGTGCTGTGACAATATCCATCCAGCGATCTGTCTCCAGCTTATTTGTGAAGGTATCTACCTTCTGCATTCCCGGATAAAACGACATCGTGTACGCTTTTTTCCAGTCTTTATAGGTTACCTCATACGTAAAGTGCTCAGGAAGGGCCACCTGACACTCTTTTTTCTGTCCGGTAACTGCCTTTTTTACCCCTTCCCGGATTTCGGAGATCACTTTTTCTTTCGCTTTGCACCACGTTGACGCACCGACACCATGCTTTGTTTCCACCGTCGTAATGCCCGGAACCAGTTCCTTGGCCTGTCGGCAGATCTCTTCATCTCCGGAAAGAAACAGCACCGGTACGTGATGTGATGCTGCCGTATAGCTGTTCAGCATGCACTCACTCATCACTTTTCCATTCAGATGGATATACAGGCTGTTTCCTGTCGATGTGTGGCTGATCGAAAAATTCGGATCTCCTGCCGGTGCATGGTATCCAAGATACAACACGCCGTCATAGCTGTCGTCGATGCCATACATCATATTGTACGGATGACCGCTCTTTCCCCGGATCAGGGTGACATACTCCGGCATTTTCAGTGGGTCAATGTTAGATGCATCTCCATGACCGTCCTTTACAACGATCTCATCCGCCCCCGCTTCATGCGCCGCTTCGCATGCCGCAACGACCTCTTCGGTCATCTCCTCTGCAAATTTCTGGTACACGCTTTCCTTCTTATGCGTTTCATCGGTCAGCGCCACTCCGGCACATCCTTCGATGTCTGCACTGATAAAAAGCTTCATTTCTGCTGTTCCCTTCTTTCTTTATCATAAAGATGACAATATACGTAATGTCCGTCATCCACTTCATACCGCTCCGGCGCCTGTGTTTTACAGCATTCCATGCATTTTGGACATCTGGTGTGGAATTTGCAGCCTGTCGGCGGCTTGTGCGCGGACGGGATACTTCCCTCAAGCAGAATTCTTTCTCTTTTTGCCGTCGGATCCGGAACCGGAACTGCGGAAAGCAGTGCCTGCGTATACGGATGCATCGGATTGCTGTAAATTTTCTCTTTTTCTCCGACCTCCACAAAATTGCCGAGATACATAACACCGACACGGTCACTGATATATTCCACAACGCTCAGGTCATGTGCAACAAAAATATAGGTCAGATCCAGGTCATGCTTCAGTTCATTTAAAAGATTCAGAACCTGCGCCTGAATAGACACATCCAGTGCCGAAACCGGTTCGTCTGCGATGATCAGAGACGGTTCTACCGCAAGTGCACGGGCAATTCCGATTCTCTGACGCTGACCGCCGGAAAATTCATGTGGATAACGGTTTGCATGGTAGTCATCCAGTCCTACCCGGTGCAAAAGATCCAGCACTTTCTTTTCCAGATCCGCTTTATCCTGATACAGATGATGCACCAGCAGCGGCTCTGCAATGATGTCAAAAACGGACATCCGTGGATTCAGGGACGCATACGGATCCTGAAAAACCATCTGTACCTTTTTCCGGATGGAACGCATTCTCCGGTCATTGTACTCTGTAATATCTTCTCCATCCAGATACACATGGCCCGATGTCAGATTTTCCAGTTTGCAGACGCCTCTTCCCAGCGTGGATTTTCCGCAGCCGGACTCGCCTACAATTCCGAATACCTCGCCTTTTTTCACCTCAAAGGTAACTCCGTCTACCGCTTTGACGAATTCCTTTTTTCCAAATCCGCTTCCGGCAACCGGATAATAAATTTTCAAATCCTCTACTCTAAGTAATGTATCCGACATCCTAGTCACCTGCCTTCTCTACGTGATCTGTTTTGAGCTGTCCGCTTTCGCAGAGCCAGCATCTGCTGATATGGCCTTCCTCGATCTGGAAAAATCCCGGTTCTTCCTCGCGGCATTTTTCCGAAGCGTATGGACATCGCGGCTCAAATTTGCAGCCTTTCGGCATATATTTCGGGTTTGGAACGTTACCCGGAATCGACTTCAGTTCTTTTCCGGCGTCTCCCAGTCTCGGAATGGATCCCAGCAGTCCTTTCGTATACGGGTGGGACGGATTGGCGAAAATTGTTTTTACATCTCCCCGCTCTACCACGCGGCCGCAGTACATAACGGCAACATCATCGCAGACCTCTGCGACAACACCAAGATCATGTGTAATAAACAGGATCGATGTACCTGTCTCTTTTTTCAGCTGATTCATCAGATCCAGTATCTGTGCCTGAATCGTTACATCCAGTGCAGTCGTCGGCTCATCCGCAATCAGGATTTCCGGCTTGCATACAAGTGCCATGGCAATCATGACCCTCTGTCTCTGGCCGCCGGAAAGCTGGAACGGATACTCCTTCATCATATGTTCCACACGCGGAACACCGGTTTTCCGGAGCATATCTTCCGCCTTTTTCAGTGCCTCTTTTTTTGATATTTTTTCGTGCTGCAGAACGCATTCTGCCACCTGGTCTCCAATCTTCATGACCGGATTCAGACTGGTCATCGGTTCCTGGAAAATCATGGAAATTTTGCTTCCGCGCAGCTTTCTCTGCTGTTCCTTCGTCAGCTTTACAATGTCATCGCCATCCAGCAGGATTTCGCCGTCAGCAATTTTTCCTTTCGTTCCGGCCAGTAATCCCATCACAGAGAGGGATGTCACGCTCTTTCCACTTCCCGACTCGCCTACGATGCCAAGCGTTGCGCCGCGTCGAAGCTCCACATCGACACCGTCTACTGCTTTGATCACACCGCCATCGGTATAGAAATACGTATGTAAATTTTTTATCTCAAGTACGTTATCAGTAGCCACTTCTGCTCCTCCTTATCAATCGGAAAGTTTCGGATCGAGTGCATCGCGAAGTCCGTCGCCTAACAGGTTAAAGCTCAGTACGGTAAGGAAAATCGCAAGACCCGGGAAAATCGTCACATACATTGCGCTCGTCATATAGTTTCTTCCGTTGGAAAGAAGCAGTCCCCATTCCGGTGTCGGCGGCTGTGCTCCCATTCCCAGGAAGGAAAGGCTCGATGCCGTCAGAATGGAAGATCCAAATGACATGGAATACTGTACAATGATGTCCGGAATGGCTCCCGGCAGAATATGGTGAAACAGAATTCTCGCATCGGAAACACCGATGTTCCGTGCCGCCAGGACAAAAACGGAATTTTTCAGGGTCAGCGTTTTGCTTCGGACAAGCCGTGCGAAGGTCGGTGTAGAAAAGACAGCGACCGCAATCACAACGTTTGTCATGCCGCTTCCGAGGATTGCCACGATGGCGATTGCAAGAATCAGTCCCGGAAAAGCAAACAGGACATCGCAGATTCTCATAATAATAGAATCAATCCATCCGCCGTAATATCCGGCCAGAAGTCCGAGAATGGTACCACAGACTGCACCGACCGTAACAGCGCCGAATCCGACTGCAAGTGAAATCCGGGTTCCACAGACGATACGGGAAAACAGATCCCGTCCAAACTCATCCGTTCCAAACAGGTGCTTCATACTTGGTCCCTGCAGAATCGCATTATAATCATACTCATTGATTCCGTACGGCACAATTTTGCTTCCGAAAAACGCAAGGAAAATGAGAAAAATGATAAAACAAAGCGCAACTACTGCATTTTTCTGTTTTTTAAATTTTCGAACCATCTCAGAAAACGGAGTTTTAATTCTCTCCTGGTTCTCGGTCTGTACTTTTTTCTTTTCTTTCATTCCACTCATCTCCTACTGAAGTTTAATTTCCGGATTCAGAACCGCATAGAGGATATCGACAATCAGGTTGATGACGATAAACTGCAGCGAAAAGATCAGAATCAGGGACTGGATTGCCGGATAATCTCTGTAATTGACCGATTCAATCAGAAGGGAGCCAAGGCCAGGATAGGCAAATACCGTTTCTGTGACAACAGAACCTCCCAGCAGAAAGCCGAACTGCAGACCCACAACCGTCACGACGGAGATCATGGAGTTGCGGAAAACATGCTTCCAGATCACAACCTTTTCTTTGATTCCTTTTGCTCTTGCTGTTCTGACGTAATCTTCTTTTAAAACCTCAATAATGGAGGATCTTGTAAATCGTGCGATCACGGCTGCAATTCCAACGCCAAGCGTAATCGACGGCATAATCAGACTTTTCAGGCTTGTTCCGCTTGTTGTCGGCAGAATTCGCAGTTTTACCGCAAACAGCATAATCAGCAGAAAGCCGATCCAGAACGAGGGGAGCGAAATACCTGAGACCGCAATCGTCATTCCGGTATAATCCTGCCATTTTCCCCGGTGTGTTCCGGACCACACACCAAAGAGCACACCAACAACCGAGCTCCACAGCAATGTGACAAATGCCAGACGGACGGTATTTCCGAATCTTCCCGCAATTTCCTTTGTAACCGGCTGCTTTGTTCGAAGGGAGGTTCCGAGATTTCCTTTTAAAAGTCCTGTCACATAGGTAACATACTGTGTCGGAATGGATTTATTAAGGCCAAGCTCTTCTCTTACTGCCTCTACGTCATCCTGTGTTGCCTGCTCTCCTGCAACGAGTCTCGCCGGATCTCCCGGAATCAGGCGGACAAAGAAAAATACAAATGTAACAACAATAATCAGTGTGGGGATCGTACCCACAATACGCTTCAGTATATATTTTGGCATATTGCATCTCCTACTTTCATGCTTATCCTACAGGTACAATCCCACGGATCACTGCCTGCTTTCCTGTTTGTAAGAAACCGGCGCCCTCTTTTGACGGAAGGACGCCGGGGTCTTTTTCATATCCTTGTTTCAGTCTGCCGTTATTCGGCTGCCATTCTGGCATTTCTCATGCCGATGCTTCCATCGCCTAACAGATATACTCCGGTAATGTTGTTGCTGGTTGCCCAGATGTTTTTATCGTTTGCGATGCAGAGCAGCGGGAGATCCTTCCATACGATATCCTGTACTTCTCCATAGATCTCACCACGTTTGTCTTCATCTGCAGTTGCAAGACCGTCTTTGAGAAGCTGATCTACTTTTTCATTCTCATAGTAGCTGATATTGTAGCTCATCGGCGGCTCAGACTCGGTTGCCAGCATCGGACGAAGTCCCCAGTCGGCATCACCGGTGGAAGTAGACCATCCGCTTAAGTAGCAGTCAACCTCGGCATCTGCTCCTGCGCAGTCAGCTCCCTGAACCTTTTCATTCAGAACGGCACTTTCCATTCCGTTCAATTCCAGATCAATACCAACCTCAGAAAGCTGCTGTTTGTAGAACTCTGCTTTTTTCTGATTTGCTGTCGTGTTGCTGTACATCAGTGTTGTGGTAAATCCATCCGGATATCCTGCTTCCTTTAACAGCTCTTTTGCTTTTTCCGGATCGTAGGAATACGGATCATTTCCTTTGTAGTGCTGTACTGCTTCTCCTACCATAGAAGTTGCCACAGAACCGTAACCGTTCATAACGACCTGGATATATGCCTCTTTGTTGATTGCATAAGCCATTGCCTCACGAACCTTAACATCGTTGAACGGTGCTTTCTGTGTATTCATGAAGAAGTACCATACGGTGATGCTGTCGCCCATTCCAACGGATACGTTGCTGTCACCTTTTAAGGTGTCAACGCTTTCGGTCGGTACAGACCACATAATCTGTGCGTCACCTGCCTGAACTGCAGATACACGGGTAGCACTTTCTGCAACCGGTTTGAATGTGATGCTCTTAAATCCTGCATCTGCATCTGCCAGAGCAGTTCCGCCGCAGACGTCTGCGTCATACCCCCACCAGTCTTTGTTCAGCTCTACCTTCATATGGTCACCGGCAACCCACTCAACAAATTTGTACTGGCCGGTTCCTACCGGTGCCTGTGCACAGGCATCTTCTCCTGCTTCAATCTGTTTCGGGCTCATGATCAGCGTAGCCGGATGTGCCAGGTTGCTGATGAAAGCACCGAATGACTGTGATAAATAAATTTTAACGGTATAATCATCTATCTTCTCTGCATGATCCAGAACATTGCAGAGGAATGTAGTACGTTTCAGTCCAAGGCTCTTGTCTGCCCATTTATTTACGTTTGCAATCAGGGCGTCTGCATTCCACGGAGTTCCATCGGTAAAGCTTACGCCCTCACGAAGATGGATCGTATACTCGGTTGCTTCATCGTTTGCTTCGTAGCTGGTTGCCAGCATCGGAATGATCTGCATATTCTCATCGAATCCAAACAAACCGTCCATCATCATTCGCTGTACACCACCGGAAAGTGTATCGGAAGTATCCATCGGATCCATAGTGGTAAAGTCTACAGCTACCATTGCCGTAACATCAGAATCCTGGGATACCGACTCGCCTGCCGGAATCGTGATGGTATTCTCTGTATCTGCTTCCGAACCGGATGAGGTCGATGCAGCAGATGCTGTTGATGTGCTCTTACTTGTGTCAGAAGAACCTGTCGATCCACATGCTGTCAGTGCCAGTGCCGTTGCTGCTGCAACCAGAGCACGCATTACATGTCTTTTTTTCATTGTTGTCTCCTCCTTTTCTGCAAGTGTTGCTGTTTTCTTTGTTCTTTCTTCTCACAGATAACAGAACCATGATATAAAAAAGAGCAAAGATGCCTTACCTTTTTTTTACAGCCCCTTTGCTTAATCGGTATTATAGATGTAATGCGTCACTATGTCAAAGCATTCTTCCTGATTTTTTCTTTTCTTTTTTGTCTTTTTGCATTTAGGTTGTTTATTTTCGTCAAAAATGATATAATTATCCTAATTTTTAACCCATTACCACTTTTTAGCAGGAAAAGAGGTCCCTTTATGAACAGAAAACAAAAGCTTGGCAACGTATTGATCATTTCTTCCCGGAAACGAATGCTTTCCGAATTTCAGTCTTATCTTCACTCCGTGCTCGGTGAATATCTCACCTTTAATACCCTTTTAAGAGAGCAGGCCACAGACCCCTCTCTCTTCCGGGGATACCAGTGCGTCCTTTTTCCAACCGTCCGCGCCATGGAAACCTTTCCGCTTACCCTTGACTCCTCCATTTTGCAGCTCCCCTGCGACCGCGTTTTCAACCATATGTTCCTGGATAAAATCATTCAGATTCCGCCGCACGAACGTGTCTATCTGGTAAACGATGATAAATATTCCACGCTCGCTATCATTTCCCAGCTTGAGGAATGCGGCATCACACAATACGACTTTGTTCCGTTTTATCCCGGATGCAAGGATACCGAGTCTGACATTCAGTTTGCCATCACCGCCGGCGAGCCGCAGCTCGTTCCTTCCCGCATTCCCAATGTGCTGGATATTGGCAACCGCATCATCGATATTTCCACTATTTTACAGCTCTGCGAATATTTCAACATTCCTCTGCAGACCGTAAACCGTGTATCGCGCAATTATGTCAATCAGATTCTTCACACCGTCAAGACCTCAGAAACTTACTATACAAATTATGTACAGACCGAACAGCTCATGCAGGTGATCCTGTTCTCTCTTCCCATTGGCATCTGTCTGTTTGGTGCGGATGGCCGCATTCAGTTCATGAACGCTAAATTTGCACATGCCTTCTCGCTTCCTTCCTCCAACTTTGAAGGACAGCCTTTTTCGGAATGTCTTCCGCCTGCCTACGCGGACACTGCTTTCGACCGCAACGGTGACTGGACCATTCTCCTTTCGGATCAGAAAACACAGATCACGTTAAGCGTTCTCTCTATGGTTTTTCCGGATACAGAACCTGTTTTTCTTGCGTTTCTTCCCGAGAGCAGATCCACGGAAATGTCGGTATCAAAAGACGAAAAAACGGAAGAAAGCACTTTTTTTGCTTCCTCCCGTACCTTTTCACTTTCCCTGTCCCACGCAGATTCCGTCCAGAATCTGATGGCGCAGGCCAGACATCTTGCACTTTTTGATTTTCCAATTCTGATCCAGGGAGAAAGCGGTACACAGCGCAGGACACTCGCACGTGCGATCCACAATTTTTCGCGCCGCCATCATTATCCGTTTTCCGTTCTTCATTCTCCGGGAAATGATCTGACCGAAGCCTCCCTGCTCCGGCTTCTTGCCGAAACCAACCATGGCACACTCGTCCTTTCCCAGGTGGACCGTTTTCCGCTTTCCATTCAGGATCTGCTGGTCAATGTTCTTACCAATGTTCATGGTAACTTCTTTTCCGCACCGGAAACCCGCCGTTTCGATGTGCGGATCATTGCTATTGCGGATGATAACCTTTACAAAAAAGTAGAAAAAGGAACCTTCCTGCGGGAACTTTTTCACCTTTTAAGTACTTCAGAGCTTCAGACAGTCCCGCTCCGCAGACGCAGGGAGGATATTCCCGATCTTCTGAATTACTTTCTGCTTCAGTTTTTCCACAACACCGATATGACCTGCGACCGGATCTTTTCGGAAGGGCTTCTGCGCTTTCTGAAGGAATATGCGTACCCCGGAAATATTCATGAGCTGTACAATCTGTCCTGCAGCCTGTTTACCCGGTACAGCAGCCATAAGCTGCAGCTTTCCGATCTGCCGACGTACCTCCGCTCCCGCCAGATGGCTGACGTTTCCCTCACCGACCTTCAATATCAGGTTCTTTCTTTCGTATCGACGCATCCGAAAGCAGGCCGCCTGGCAATCAAAAACGGACTGGCCGACGGAGAAACCTTTGTATCCGAAGCGGCTCTGCGCACCGTACTCGGAGAGCTTTCTTCCGCCGGTTATCTCATCGTGCACCGCACAAAAGGCGGATGTGAAATTTCCGAGCTGGGGCGTATGGTTCTGGAAAAATAATTCATTTCAGAAATCCCGGTATTTCCAGAAATTCGGCAAGGCTGCGGTATCTGGCTCCGTCCAGGCCTCTTTTTTCCTTTGCGGTTACCATAGAGTTCAGGATCGCTTCCTCCACAGCCTCTGCCGCTGCTTCAAATGCCTCGTTGATTTTTTCTTCTTTTATCCGGGCGCACGCTTCCACCTCACATGTACTCTTTGTGTCTACGCGGTTTGCTGTTGTAAATCCGATCATGATTTCACCGCTTCCGTGGCCGGTGTAGGCTCCTGTTCTGGCGATTCCGACTCCACAGCGGCGGATAATCCGGTACAGCTGCCGCTCCGATACCGGAAGGTCTGTTGCCAGAACCGTCATAATAGATCCCCGGTCTTCGGCGCTGCTTCCGCATTCTTCCTTCCGGATCCGCTCCAGAATCTTCTCTCCTGCCGGTTTTCCACTGATTTTCAAATCTCTGGTTGCTCCGAAATTTGACTGTACCAGAACACCAATGGTATATGTTTTTCCGTCAAACACCAGCGTGCGGGATGCTGATCCGATTCCCCCTTTCAGCCCATAGCAGATAGTTCCTGTTCCGGCACCGATATCACCTTCCGCAAAGTCTGTATCCGCCTGCTCCAGTGCCTGATACAGCTCTTTTTCCCCCACTACCCGGTTACAAATCTCATTGATTCTCGAATCATTACATTCTCCGACAACCGGATTGATAGAAAAAACATCTTCCCCTTCTTTTCGGGTCTGCTGTATCATCCATGAAATCATGGCATCCGCCACTTTTCCGACATTCAGTGTATTGGTCAGGGCAATGGGCGTTTCAAGAGTTCCGAGCTCCTGTACCTGCACAAGACCGCACGTTTTCCCGAAACCATTATGCACATAGGCAGACGCCAGGTACTTTTTCAGAAACGGATTGCCTTCTCCCGGCACAATCACCGTCACTCCGGTATGCTGATTTCCACTTTCCACCGTCGCATGGCCTACCCGCACACCGGGCACATCCGTAATTTTGTTTCGCGGTCCGTTTTCATGATGTCCGATCCGATATCCGTAATCGCTGATTCTCTTCTGTCTCATCCTGTTTCCTCCTCTTTTTATGATGTACTCCCGGAATTTTTCAGCTCACGCAAATACAGGCACAAAAAAAGACTCCGAAGATACATTTTTCTCTCACTTTACGCTCTCTTCTCTCTTCTGTCCATACCTCTTCCCACAATTTTTCTTCTTTTCTTTATATTTTTTCCATTTCTTTTAGAATTTGGACACACTTTGCTCACATATTCCTTTTATAATAAAGCTCGGATAGTTGATAAACCACTCACTATCTCCCCCCTCATAAAAAGATGGCGATATACTTTTGTATATCGTCATCTTTGTTTTTACTGACAAAAACGCCCCCGGGCGGAAAACGTAACCACTTCCGTTTTCCGCCCGGGGGCATTCTTTCTTCCTTTTTGCTCAGGCCTCTGCAGCAGCTTCCTCTGCTTCCGCTTCTGCCATCGCCTGTTCGTACTGTTTCAGGATAATGGTCTGAATTTTTTCTCTGGTTCCGGAGTTGATCGGATGTGCGATATCGCGGTACTCCCCGTCCGTAGCCTTACGGCTCGGCATTGCGATGAACAGTCCTTTTTCTCCTTCAATCACCTTGATATCATGTACGACAAATTCGTCATCGATTGTGATAGACACAACCGCCTTCATTTTTCCTTCTTTTGTTACCTTGCGTACTCTCACGTCTGTAATGTTCATAAACTTTTATGCCCCTTTCACCCCATAATCAGATGGCGTATCTTTCGTTTTTTTCGACAACAATTTTGATGCCGTCCTCCCCACAGTGATAGGAGTTTGCACGGATGGTGTCCCTGCTCTCCACAATACAGTTTTCAATGTGAGTGTTGTCTCCGAGATATACATCATTTAAGATGATAGAATTTTTAATCACACAGTTGTTTCCAACATATACCTTCTTGAACAAAACAGAGTTCTCAACCTGTCCGTTGATGATACAGCCGCTGGATACAAGAGAATTTTTCACTGCACAGCCCGGATTGTATTTTGCCGGCGGAAGATCGTCGATCTTGGAGTAGATGCCCGGATACTGGCCGAAGAAGTAATCTCTTACCTCCGGTTTCAGGAAATCCATGTTGGTTCTGTAATAGGAATCTACGGTAGCAATGTTGCTCCAGTAGGTATTGATCTTGTATCCGTAAATCCGTTTCAGGTTTTTGTAACGGATCAAAATATCCTTTACAAAGTCGTAGCGGTCTTCCTGTGCGCTGCGCTCAATCATTTCGATCAGCTGGCGACGGCGGATGACATAGATACCGGTAGAGATCACGTTGGAGCTCGAAACCATCGGTTTTTCCTCGAACTCCTCAATGCGGCAGTCCTCATTCATCTTCAGGACGCCGAAGCGGCTGGTATCTGCTTCCTTGGAATCCGTGCATACCACGGTAACATCCGCACGTTTTGCAATATGGTATTCCAGTACCTTATTGAAATCCAGTTTATATACGCCATCTCCCGATGCGATGACTACGTACGGTTCATGGCTGTTTTTCAGCCAGCTCAGGTTCTGACTGATCGCGTCTGCCGTTCCACGGTACCACCAGCTGTTATCTGATGTAACGGTTGGAGAAAATACAAACAGACCGCCATGTTTTCTTCCGAAATCCCACCATTTGGAAGAGCTCAAATGTTCATTTAAAGATCTGGCGTTGTACTGTGTCAGGACAGCCACCTTCTGAATATGAGAGTTTGCCATGCTTGACAGCGCAAAATCGATGCTGCGGAAGCTGCCTGCGACCGGCATAGCTGCAACGGCTCTTTTATTGGACAGCTCTCTCATTTTGTTGTTGTTACCGCCTGCAAGAATAATTCCCAATGCTCTCATATTACTCACCGTCCTTTTCTACAATTGCTCCGCCGGACGGAAGTGTGCCATCCGGGTAATCCTCAAGGGAAGTTTCGCCGGAAATGCAGACATTCTTTCCAATGGTTACGCCATCCGGAATGACTGCCTTTTCTCCAACGGTCACAAGTCCGAATCCGTAAATATTCGGTTTTAAGACGTTCGGCGCTTCCTCGCCAACGCCCATCACAACATGTTTGCCGACATGTACGTTTTCTGCAATAATGGCCTTATTGACCTGGGTTCCCTCGCCGATTGTGCTGTGGCGCATAATAATAGAATCTCTTACAACAACACCCTTTTCAATGCGCACATCCGCACCGATGACGGAATTATGTACCTCTCCGTAGATTTCAGCGCCCTCGCCGATAATACAGCGGTCGATGACAGCGTCCCCGGAAACATACTGCGGACGGATGATATCACCTTTGGTATAGATCTTCCAGAACTCCTCATATAAATTGAATTCCGGAATAATATCGATCAGCTCCATATTTGCTTCCCAGTATGAGCCAAGCGTTCCGACATCTTTCCAGTAGCCGTTGAACTCATACGCAAACAGGCGTTTTCCGTTGTCGCGGCAGTACGGCAGAATATGTTTTCCGAAGTCACAGCTCGGCTGATCCTTCAGGGCTGTCAGAGATTCCTTTAATGCTTTCCAGCTGAAAATATAGATGCCCATAGAAGCGAGGTTGCTTCTCGGGTGCTCCGGTTTTTCTTCAAATTCGGTAATTCTTCCGTTTCCGTCTGTGATCATGACACCGAAACGGCTTGCTTCTTCGATCGGTACCGGCATACATGCGATGGTCACATCTGCGTGGTTTGCTTTGTGATAGTCAAGCATCACCTCGTAATCCATTTTGTAAATGTGGTCGCCGGAAAGAATCAGAACATATTCTGGATTGTATGTTTCCATATAAGCCATGTTCTGGTAAATTGCATTTGCAGTTCCTGTATACCATTCGCTGTTTGTACTTTTTTCATATGGCGGCAGAACGGTTACGCCGCCTTCGTTTTTATCGAGATCCCACGGAATGCCGATTCCGATATGGGTGTTCAGCCGCAGCGGCTGATACTGGGTCAGTACGCCTACCGTATCAATTCCTGAATTGATACAATTACTGAGCGGGAAGTCGATGATTCGATACTTTCCGCCAAATGCTACTGCCGGTTTTGCCACTTTCTCCGTGAGCACACCGAGACGGCTTCCCTGACCGCCTGCCAGCAGCATTGCTATCATCTCTTTCTTAATCATGCAATCACCTCTTGTCGTATCTAAAGATTTGCAGTAACTGTAAGAATGTACGGTTCTACGCTTACCGTTCACCGCTTTTCCGCGAACGGTAACCTTCGCTGCCCCCCTTCAGGCTTTGCCTTGCAGGAAGGGGCTACTTACACCTGAATCACTTTCTCACGCAGCGAAACAGCACCTGTCTCCCTGTGTACGAAACAGCAACCATGCTGTCGGTTCTGGTTTTTCATATCCACGCACTTCTTTGATAACTACAATTAAAATTATATCACACTTCCGTCTCATTGTGAACATTTTTTATAATTTTTCTTTTATTTTATCTTATATTTTATTGATTTTGACTATGCATTTTATTTGTGTCAAAAATCGTATCATGATTTTCTACAATTTTCGACAGCGTATTCATTTATTTTTACCAGTTTTTGTTACATTTCGTTCATTTTAGTTTGCAATATTTCTTTTTGCATATGTTCTGGTTTATAATACTTATCCATTGTTTTTTATTTCATTTTCGAATTCATCCGCTTTTTTTCTTTTACTTTTCCGGCAAATACGTGTATACTATTAGCCAGAACAGTTCCAGCCGGATTCCGGGGAACCGGCGCTGCATTTCGTTCTGTTCTTTCCTATATTAATTGAAAAATATGTATTGAGAAAATTTCCCCATTTTCAGTGAAAAGACACATTGAAGGAGATACCATGTACGAAGTAGATTTCAGCAAACCAATCCATATACATTTTATTGGCATCGGCGGCATCAGCATGAGCGGCCTTGCCGAGATTCTTTTAAAAGAAAGCTTTACAATTTCCGGTTCCGATGCAAAAGAAAGTGACCTGACCCGCCACCTGACTTCTCTTGGCGCACAGGTTTTCTACGGTCAGAAGGCAGAAAACATTCTTCCGGGAACCGACCTTGTTGTTTATACCGCAGCCATCCATCCGGACAATCCGGAATTTGCCGCTGCAAAAGCTGCCGGTGTTCCGATGCTGACCCGTGCCGAGCTGCTCGGACAGATCATGCGCAACTACGATACACCGATCGCCGTTTCCGGTACACACGGAAAGACGACAACAACTTCTATGCTCTCCCACATTCTGATGGCCGCTGACTGCGATCCGACTATTTCTGTCGGCGGTATTCTTCCGTCCATCGGCGGAAATATCCGTGTCGGCCATTCCGAAACCTTCCTGACCGAGGCATGCGAGTACACCAACAGTTTCTTAAGCTTCTTCCCGAAAATCGGCATTATCCTCAACATGGATGCAGACCATCTCGATTTCTTCAAGGATATCGATGACATCCGCCACTCCTTCCGTGCGTTTGCCCGTCTGCTCCCGACCGACGGCATGCTGATTATCAACGCCGATACGCCGAAATACGATTACGTGACCGAAGGTCTTGGCTGTAAGGTTGTCACCTACGCGCTGGAGAACCAGGCTGCTGCTGACTATACCGCTGCCAATATTACCTACGATGGGCTGGATCACCCATCCTTCGACTGCATCTGCCGTGGCGAGCTGCGCGGTCGCTATACGCTGATGGTTCCGGGACTTCACAACGTTTCCAACGCCCTGGCTGCCATTGCACTGGCCGATGAACTGCAGCTGCCGGAAAACGCTATCCACGAAGGCTTTGCCACCTTCCGCGGAACCGACCGCCGTTTCCAGTATAAAGGTACATACCACGGAGCAAAGGTGATCGACGATTATGCGCATCATCCAACCGAAATCCGTGCAACGATGGAAGCCGCTGAAAACTGTGCGCACAGAACACTGTGGTGCGTCTTCCAGCCGCATACCTACACCAGAACGAAAGCGCTGCTCGATGATTTCGCCGCCGCTCTTTCCCTGGCAGACCATGTGGTTCTCGCCGATATTTACGCAGCCAGAGAAACCGATACGCTCGGCATCTCCTCCAAAGATATCCAGGAGCGCATTGTAAAACTCGGCACTGCCTGCGAATATTTCCCATCCTTTGCGGAAATCGAAAACTATCTGAACGAAAATCTTGCCGAGGGCGACATGCTGATCACCATGGGTGCCGGAGACGTTGTAAAAATCGGTGAGGAGCTTCTTGCTTCCGAAAAATAAAATCATTCTTTCGCTTTACCTGCTCCCTGTGGAAAATGGAGTTTTCCTTTTTTCCACAGGGTCTTTTTTTGCTCCGAATCCACACAATCTGCCTTTTCGCCAAATAGTTACGCACATTTTTATTCACAGCTATTTTCCTGTATTTTCGCCTGTTTTCAGAGTTATCCACATTGTCCACAATTTTATACACATTTTTACGATCCACACAATGTGGATTTCCTGTGTATAACTTTGTTTACATAACGATATCACCAGAAAGTCCTATACTTCCCTGTTTTGCTCCATTTTTCAACATTTTTGGTAGATGATAATATTTCACAAAACGGATTTCTCCACATTATCCACATTGTCCACAGTCCTTTTTCATCCACCGTGCCTTTTTCCCGGAATGTTTTTTCCGCAAAACACCTATTCACTTGTCGAAAATACTGTGTTATACTTGATTGTGTATGAGAAGGCAAGACGTATAATAAAAAACAGATCGCTAAAAGTAAAAATCTGCCGCACGATAAGAACAGGATGGTGTAATTTTGAGTATGCTGACATTAAACAATGACTGCCTGGCCAGTGTGACTGCTGTGCCGGATCTTTTTCTGGAACAATATATGCCCGCAGCCAACGGAGAATTTGTAAAAGTGTACCTTTATCTGCTGAAGCTGGTCAAAGACCATCAGCAGGATTCCACTCTGTCATCGATGGCAGATTTTTTTTCCTGCACGGAAAACGATATCGTCCGTGCGCTGAAATACTGGGAGAAGCAGGGACTCCTCTCGCTCTCCTACACCGCCGGGGAAAGCGTTCCGACCGGAATCGCCTTTCTGCCGCTTGTCCGGAAGGAAGAAAGCGGAATCCTTCCAACACCGGAATCCTCGATTTCCGGCCCGATTGCGGCTGCACCGGCTGTTTCTGCTGTATCCGTTGAAATCCCGCAGACGGAACAGACCCCGGCTCCATCACCACAGCCGGCCGTTTCTGCCCCATCTGCCTCTTCTCCGGCAGATGATCTTTCCAGTTCCGGTATTTCCAGACAGTCAGCAGAAAAAAAACACGCTCCCGGCAGCCGCGAAGAACTGCAGCACGTTCTTTACGTTGCGCAGACGTATTTCGGTCATCTTCTGTCGCCGACGGAAATCGAATGCATCATGTTTTTCTATGATGATCTCCACTTTTCCGCGGATCTTCTGGAATACCTGGTGGAATACTGTGTTTCGAAGGGAAGCACCAGCATCCACTACCTGAAAAAGGTAGGACTCGCCTGGCAGGAAAGCGGAATCCGCGATGTTGCCTCTGCCAAACAGGAGACCACGACATTCAACAAACATTACTACACAATTTTGAAAGCATTCGGCATCCGCAACCGCGCACCGGTGGAAAAAGAAGCCGAGATGATGGACCGCTGGCTGAATACCTACGGTTTTACGATTGATCTTATCACCGAAGCCTGTCAGCGCACCGTTTCCAAGATCGGCCAGCCGAGCTTCCAGTACGCGGAAGGCATTCTCTCCAAATGGAAGGAACAGGGCGTCCGCTCCATGGCAGACGTCGAACAGCGCGATGCGGAGCACCAGAAAAGGAAGAAAACCGCTTCTGATCAGAATGCGGCACGAAAAACCGCTCCTGCTGCTTCAAGTAACCGCTTCAACAATTTCCATCAGAGAGAATACGACTACCAGAAGTTAGAAGAACAGCTTCTGAAATAACGCCCGGAGGACGAAACAACTATGGCACTGACAAACCCGCAATACGATGCGATTATGCGCATGTACAACGAACGGCAGCTCCGCCACCAGAGAGAACAGCAGGAGCACATCCGCATTGCTTATGAAAAGATTCCGCGCCTTGCGGAAATCGACGCCGAGATTGCATCCCTCTCGGTTCGGAAAGCAAAAGCGATGCTGAACGGAGACGCTTCCATGGATCTCGACCTGAATGCTGCCATCCGTGACCGTTCCCAGGAACGCGCGGCGCTCCTTTCCATGCACGGCTACCCGGCAGACTATCTCGAGCTGACGTATGACTGCCCGCTCTGCCGCGACACCGGCTACATCAACGGCACGCAGAAATGCGCCTGCTTCAAAAAAGCTGCCGTCGATCTTCTGTACCGGCAGTCCAACGTGGAGGAGCTTCTGAAAGCCGAAAATTTCAGCCAGTTCTCTCTGGATTACTACTCGGACAGCCTGACCAGTACCGGAACACCGCTCACTTCCCGCGAGGCCGCTGCTGCCGCGCTCGAAAAAAGCCAGGCGTTCGTCCGCAATTTCGGCTCGTCGTTTGAAAATCTCTTCTTTTACGGCGACACCGGTGTCGGAAAAACGTTTCTTTCGCACTGTATTGCCCGCGAGCTGATCGAGCAGTCGTTCTGTGTGATTTATTTTACTGCATTTGATCTGTTTGACCTGTTTGCACGCTACACCTTTTCCAGTTCAGAAGAAGCAAAAGACGCTCACGCCAATATCTTTGACTGCGATCTTCTGATCATCGATGATTTAGGTACGGAACTGACCAACAGCTTCGTCTCTTCCCAGCTCTTTCTCTGCATCAACGAACGCATCCTGCGGAAGAAATCGACGATCATCTCCACGAACCTGCCCCTTGACCGCTTCATGGAGACGTACTCGGAACGTACCTTTTCACGAATTTCAAGTAACTACACCATCATTAAACTTTTTGGAAACGATATTCGGATCCAGAAAAAACTTTTGGGAGGAACCAAAGCATGAGTAAGGGAACTGAAGGACATTTTGACACACTGCCAATCGGAAGACTGGGACTGATCCCGCTGAACAGCAGCGCCGCACTTGGAAAAAAGGTCGACGATTATCTGGTCAGCTGGAGAAAGGGACGCGGCAATGAATTTGCGGAAAAATATGTCGCTGCCTATGAAGGATATGAGCGTGACAGCTACATTATCCAGTCTCAGGTTCCGCGTTTCGGTTCAGGCGAGGCAAAGGGTATCATCAACGAATCTGTCCGCGGTGACGATATCTACATTCTGCTCGATGTCTGCAACTACAGCCTGACCTATTCTCTGTGCGGCTACACCAACCACATGTCTCCGGACGACCACTTCCAGGATCTGAAGCGTGTCATCGCAGCCATCGGTGGAAAAGCCCGCAGAATCAATGTCATTATGCCATTCCTGTATGAGAGCCGCCAGCACAAGAGATCTGGAAGAGAGTCTCTCGACTGCGCACTTGGTCTGCAGGAGCTGACTGCTATGGGCGTAGAAAACATCATCACCTTCGACGCCCACGACCCGCGTGTCCAGAACGCGATTCCGCTGCATGGATTTGAAACCATCCAGCCGGCTTACCAGTTCATCAAAAACATCCTGCGCAATGCACCGGATATGAAGCTCGACAAGGATCATCTGATGGTCATCAGCCCGGATGAGGGCGGTATGGGCCGTGCTATCTACATGGCAAACAACCTCGGTGTTGACATGGGTATGTTCTACAAACGCCGTGACTACTCTACCATCATTGACGGACGCAACCCGATCGTTGCCCATGAGTTCCTCGGTGCTGATGTCAAAGGTAAGGATATGATCATCATCGACGATATGATCTCCTCCGGCGAGAGTATGCTGGAAGTTGCCAAACTCTTAAAGGATCGTGAGGCACGCAACATCTACATGTGCTCGACCTTCGGACTGTTCACCAGCGGACTGGAGAAATTCGACAAGGCTTATGAGGAAGGACTCTTCACAAAAGTTCTGACCACCAACGTCGTATACCAGACACCGGAGCTTCTCTCCCGCGAATATTACATCAGCTGCGACCTGAGCAAATATATCGCTCTCATCATCGACAAGCTGAATCACGACGCCTCCATCAGCGGACTGCTGGATCCGGCGGATCGTATTCAGAAAGTTATTAAGAAATTTAAGAATCACGAGAAGATCTGATATTCCAGGGTTCAAAGTTCGAAAGCTGTTCGTGCTTGTACGATAAAGCGTTCGAATTTGGAACCCGCCAAACATGAGGAAGCAGCGCCAGCGGATTCCGAATGTTTGCAGAATCGCGGAACAATTCGTGAATATCCACAAACGCCGAAACTGTCACGAAAACGGTTTCGGCGTTTTTTTATATTTTTAGCAAATTCTTGCTAGTTTTTTCTTTTTTCGGCTGTATAATGAAATTACATTGTACGACGAAGGAGGTATCACACATGCAATTTGGACATTTTGATGATGCGAAAAAAGAGTATGTCATCACAAGCCCGAAGACTCCGCTTCCGTGGATCAACTATCTGGGATCTGAGAACTTCTTTTCTCTGATTTCCAATACCTGCGGCGGATACAGCTTCTACAAGGACGCAAAACTTCTGCGTCTGACCCGTTACCGTTATAACGATACGCCGCTCGATCAGAACGGACGCTACTACTACATCAAGGACGGCGATACCGTCTGGAACCCGGGCTGGCAGCCGACCCAGACGCCGCTCGATTCCTACGAGTGCCATCATGGCCTTGGCTACAGCCGCTTTGTTTCTTCCAAAAACTTAGTTGCCGCTGAACTGACCGCTTTTGTTCCGCTGGCAGATTCCTGCGAAGTAAACCGTCTCATGCTGACCAACAACGGCACCGAAGAAAAAACACTGGCTCTGACTTCTTTTGTAGAGTTCTGCTTCTGGAACGCCGTGGACGATATGACCAACTTCCAGAGAAACTTCAGCATCGGCGAAGTTGAGATTCAGGGTTCTGAAATTTACCACAAAACTGAGTACCGCGAGCGCCGCAGACATTACGCTGTTTATGCAGTCAACTGCCCGATCGACGGATACGATACCGACCGCGACGCTTTCCTTGGCGCTTACCGCGGAAATGACCGCCCGGAGACCGTTCTGCGCGGCACTGCAGGCAACACCGTTGCCAGCGGATGGGGTGTCATCGGTTCCCACCACATCGACGTTACCTTAAAACCAGGCGAGTCCCGCTCCTTTATCTTCGTTCTCGGTTACTGTGAGAATGCAGCGGATGACAAATGGGAAGCTCCTGGCGTGATCAACAAAAAACCGGCAAAAGAGATGCTCTCCCACTATCAGACCGACGAGCAGGTTGACGCAGCACTTGCAGAGCTTGCTTCCTACTGGGAAGGCCTGCTGGCAAAATATGCGCTCTCCTGTGCAGATGAAAAACTGGGACGCATGGTCAACATCTGGAACCAGTATCAGTGTATGGTTACCTTCAACATGTCCCGTTCTGCATCCTACTTCGAATCCGGCACCGGTCGCGGCATGGGCTTCCGTGACTCCTGCCAGGATCTGCTCGGCTTCGTTCATCTGATCCCGGACCGCGCAAGAGAGCGTCTGCTCGATATCGCTGCTACCCAGTTTGAAGACGGAAGCGCATATCACCAGTATCAGCCGCTGACCAAGAAAGGAAACATGGATATCGGAAGCGGCTTCAACGATGACCCGCTCTGGCTGATTGCCGGATGCGCCGCCTACATCAAAGAGACCGGAGATTTCTCCATTCTCGATGAGCAGGTTGATTTCGACAACGATTCCACCAAGGCACAGCCTCTGATGGAGCACCTGAAACGTTCCTTCGACTTTACCGTAACCCATCTCGGACCGCACAAACTGCCGCTGATCGGCCGTGCTGACTGGAATGACTGTCTGAACCTGAACTGCTTCTCTGCAGAGCCGGGCGAACCGTTCCAGACGACAGGACCTTCCGAGGGACCGGTTGCTGAGTCCATTTTCATCGCCGCTATGTTCGTAAAATACGGCAAAGAGTACGCAACCATCTGCCGCCGCAGAGGCAATGAGGAAGAAGCTGTTTACGCAGAAAAAGAAGTCGAAAAAGTTTACCAGGCAGTGCTCGATGCAGGCTGGGACGGCGAGTGGTTCCTGCGTGCGTATGACGCTGCAGGTGAAAAAGTCGGATCAAAAGAGTGTGAGGAAGGCAAGATTTTCATCGAGCCACAGGGCTTCTGCGTTCTTGCCGAAATCGGCGTAAAAGAGGGTCTGGCCGAAAAGGCTCTGACTTCCGTAAAAAATATTCTGGAAACCAAGTACGGTGTCGTTCTTCTGCAGCCGGCTTACACCAAATATTACCTGAATCTTGGTGAAGTTTCCTCCTATCCGCCGGGATACAAAGAAAATGCCGGTATCTTCTGTCACAACAACCCATGGATTTCCATCGCCGAAACGGTGGTAGGTCACGGCAACCGCGCCTTTGACCTGTACCGTAAGATCTGCCCGGCTTATATCGAGGACATCAGTGAAATCCATCGTACTGAGCCGTACGTATACTCCCAGATGATCGCCGGAAAAGACGCTGCTCACTTCGGTGAGGCAAAGAACTCCTGGCTGACCGGTACTGCCGCATGGACTTTTGTCAATGTTTCCCAATACATACTCGGCATTCAGCCGGATTACGACGGACTTTCCTTAAATCCGTGTATTCCGTCCGATATGGAAGAGTTCAAGATCCGCAGATACTTCCGCGGTGCATGGTATAACATCACCTTCCAGAATCCGGAGCACAGGGAGAAAGGTATTTCTTCCCTCACGGTAAACGGAACCGCAGTAGAAGGAAATCTGATTCCGCTCACCGAAGGCTGCACCGAATATGATGTTGTTGCCGTAATGTAATTTTTCAAATTTCAAATCTCCATAAACACAAGGCGAGCCCCGGAAAGCACAACTGCTTTTCCGGGGCTCGTCCCTTTTATTCTTATTTTTTACTGCAGCTGCCGTCTCTCTCTGACACCGGAAAGATCTTTGATGACCTCTCCCGCCAGAATCAGTCCTGCTACGGACGGCACAAACGCTACGCTGCCCGGGATATCACGCCGCTCCGTGCATTTTCTTGCAGCTCCCGGAGGACAAATGCAATTTGTCCGGCAGCTGATGCTCATATCCTCAAGCGGACGGAGGGATTTTTCCTCTGAATAGACCACTTTCAGTTTCTTCACGCCGCGTTTTTTCATCTCACGCCGCATGACCTTTGCCAGCGGACACATGTTCGTTTTATAGATATCCGCCACGCGGAACTTCGTCGGGTCCAGCTTGTTTCCAGCTCCCATGCAGCTGATGACCGGCACATTGCACGCTTTGGCGCGCATGATAATCTCAATCTTCGCTGTCACGGTATCAACAGCATCCACCACGTATGAATACTTCGAAAAATCAAAATCGTCCGCATTTTCCGGCAGATAGAAGCATTTGTATACCTCTACCTCCGCTTTCGGATTGATATCCAGAATGCGTTCTTTCATTACGTCTACTTTATATTTTCCGACACTGCTTCTCGTCGCAATAATCTGACGGTTGATGTTGGTGAGGCAGACCTTGTCATCGTCTACCAGCACAAAATGGCCGATACCGCTTCTTGCCAGTGCCTCCACGGTATAGCCGCCCACGCCGCCGATACCGAAAACGGCAACGGTTGCATTCGCCAGAAGATCCATGCTCTCCTGTCCGAGCAGAAGCTGTGTTCTGGAAAACTGATTTAATGCCATTTGTTTTCCTTCCTCCTTGTTTATAATCTCTACTACAATAATAGGTTATTTGCTTTTGTCTGTCAACACCTTACGGAACCAGCTCTGCGGAAACTCAAAAACAAAGAGAATGCCAAGCACAATCGCAACTGCATCCTTCAGTGTCAGAAATCCTCTTGCACCGGCGCGCTCCAGATCATTGGTTACCACGTAAAAAGCAGTCCAGTAGATGCCGCTTCCCGGCACCAGCGGGAAAATACCCGCAATCAGAAATACCGTTACCGGACAGCGCTTGTACACCGCAAAGCTGCGCGACAGAAGGATGACGAGCACCGTTGCAAAAAAGATGGACACCGGCTCTGTCGTATGCGGGAGGATCAGTTTATAGCAGATCCAGCCGCAGGCACCTGCCAGTCCGCAGTACAGGTAGTATTTCCGCGGCACCTGGAACAGCAGCGCAAACGCAATCGTTCCGACGCAGGCGGCAAAAAATTCCGCAATTAAACGAATGGTATCACTCATAGCTGCAGCCCTCCCGCCAGTTGATGATATCCTGTGATAATCAGTCCGACGCCGAGCGCAATACAGAATGTCACAAGCAGCGCATCGAGCATCCGCACGGAACCCGCGATGTAGTCCTGATCCGCAATATCACGGATGGCGTTCGTGAAATTGACACCGGGCACCAGCGGAATAATCGAACCGATGATGACCTTGTCCAGATGATGGCCGATCCCCGCCTGATACAGAAAAACGGCAATCAGTGTGACAAGCGCGCCGCCGGAAATATTCGTCGCAATTTTTGACATTCTGCCGCGCAGCAGGTACAGCAGATAGAAGTACAGAACAAAGCCCGACAGAAATGCTACCATGCTGTCCACCACATCGCCGCCGAACAGAAAACAGAAGCACGCGCTTCCGACACCGGATGCAAGTACCTGGTGCCATCTTGGTTTGTCCGGCATCCGCTGAATGTCGAGCAGCCAGGCCTTCGCCTCCTTCGGCGCGTGCAGCCCCTCCTCGATTTCGCGGGAGAGCTGGTTGACTGCCGTTACCTTGTCGAGCCGCGCCGCCGACAGCGGAATGTGACGCACGCGGGCAAATTCCTGCTTTTTTCCGCTCTCAGCTGTCAGAAAAATACCACTGCTCAACACAAACGCATCGCTGGAGTCAACGCCATACGCCCGCGCAATGCGGTCGATCGTCTCCTCCACACGGAAGATTTCCGCACCGCTCGCCAGCAGGATGTCTCCCGCCAGCGATGCCACATCAAGCGCTTCTCTCGTCGATTCTGCGTTCATCTTTGTTTTCCTCCTTTTTCAAAACCGTATACCCATTTTCCTTTCAAAAACAGATACAGGAAAATGACAGAACTGATACTCCAGGTCAGCGGGTAAGCCCAGAAAATCACGCGGATATCCGGGATCAGCCGGACCGTCACGGTAATGTAGCTGACGCGGAACAGGCACCAGACGCAGAGCATGACAACCATGGGAACCGCGGCGTGCCCGGAACCGCGGAGCACAGCCGCGATGCAATGAGAAAACGCCAGCAGAAAATAAAACAGTGCAATCGTTCTCGCCTGCATCACGCCGTAATGGACAACGGCCGGATCGCTGTTAAACGCCGCAATCAAAGTCGGTGCGGCCGCATAGATCACAAACCCGATCAGCTCGGCGATGGTAATGGAACAGAGAATGCCAAACCGCGCTCCTTTTTTCGCCCGGTCATACTGTTTTGCACCGAGATTCTGGCTGACAAACGTCGTCAATGCCATCGTAAAGCATGTAACCGGAAGGAATGCAAAACCCTCGATTTTTGCATATGAACCGCAGCCTGCCATCGCCATTTTCCCGAATACATTGATGTTCGTCTGCACGAAAACGTTTGCGATCGAAATAACCGAGTTCTGGAAACCGGACGGCACACCGTTGCGGATGATTTCACCGAGCGCTCTGCCATCGAAGCGGATTTTGCGGATATGAAGACGATACTCTTCCTTCGTCCGCAGCAGATGGATCATGCAGAGAATCGCGCTTGTGAACTGGGAAATGACCGTTGCAAGCGCCGCCGCACCGACCCCCATGCCAAGCCCTCCGATAAAAAGCAGGTCGAGCACAACATTGATGCACGACGATACGATCAGATAGATCAGCGGGTGACGGCTGTCGCCAACGGACTGCAGGATGCCGACGAAAATGTTATACATGATAAAACCAAGAGATCCTGCAAAATAGGTACGGAAATATTCGACGGACTGCGGCAGGACATCGGACGGTGTTCCCATCAGCACAAGGATTTTCGGCGCCAGATACATGCCAAGCACAGTCAGCGCTACACCGGCCGCCAGGCCGAACGCCACGGTCGTATGGATCGCTTTCTGCAGATCTTCCCGGTTTTTCGCTCCGTAATACCTTGCAATCACGACACCGGCGCCCATTGCGATACCGTTAATAAAACCAACCATCAGAAAGATCAGATTGCCCGAAGAGCTGACCGCTGCCAGCGCATTGCTTCCCAGAAAATTTCCTACAATCAGTGAGTCAGCCGTGTTGTACAACTGCTGGAACAGATTGCCAAGAAACAGCGGAATCGCAAACAGAATCATCTTTTTCGAAATGCTGCCCTCCGTCATTCTTGTCTTACTTTCTGCACTCATTCGTAAAAACCCCCATTTCTTTTTCGTACAGTCAAAACCGGTCATCCACAGGTTTCCGCCCGGTGTGTGTCCAGCCTTCTTTTCAGCAGACACACACCGGAACTCACCCGAGATGACCGGTTTGGAAATATCCTTTTTTCTATTATATCGAACCTTCTCTGGAATGACAAGCCACAAATTCATGCAGAATGGCTTCGACACGTCCCAGCATCTCCTCTTCCGTGCAGAGTTCTTCCGGTTTCATGGATTCCAGGTAATCGTAGAATGCCATAAGAATGCTCGGTTCCCGGATGCTGAGGTAAATCAGCCGCTCTGTCCGCGTCTGGAACAGAAGATAGCCCTCGTTTGCATTGACCGAAATATTCAGCGCATGCTCTGCTCTCTCTTTCGTTTCCCGGATCATACGAAGATTCGCGCGATCCCGCAGCGCCAGAAAGCGGCGGATCAGGGCAATACGCTCGTCAAAGTCCAGCGGAGAATAGCACTCTTTTGGATACTCATCCACGCGGCCCGTGTCCAGGAAACTTTTGATGCCATCCTCTGAAAAAAACATCGTCGTTTTTTTATCCAGTACCTGTGTCTGCATCACCTTTGCGTACTGTGCAACCGCCCGTATCATCTGCTCACGCCCCGGCATTTCTTTTACGAGATGGCGCTCCAGCATTTCTGCTGTCAGAAGGCCGGAAAGACACGGCATTCTCTGGAAGAAATACCGCGGGGAATCTGATGCGATAAAGTGACGAATCAGTGTTTCCGTATAGCCAAGCTGGGACTGTACCGTGTCAAGACGTTCAAACAACGGCTCCGACTGTTTGAAATAGCCTTCAAACATCTCGCGCATCATCCGCAGCGTCGTCTCCTCCCGGAACAAAAGTGCATTCTGGTAATCGGCGCTGAAAGCAAGCGCACAGTGCTCCGTCAGGATGAGGTACGGGAAAAGGCGGAACTCATTCAGCCGTGCCGTCACATTGTCGTAGTAGTACCGCGCACGGTAATCGCAGCCGCAGGCACAGATCGGGAGAATTTTCTGCAGACAACTCAGGTTGTAATTTTTCCGCATCGAAACCATCTTCTCGTTGTTGTTCATGCAGAACAGATGTTGAATCGTCAAATTCGGGTTCTGTTCCCCGAATACCTGCAGAAGTTCCATGGCAAAATCGAAGTCCGGCTGGACCAGAACGGAAATTTTTCCGTTTTCTTTTACAGCTTCGCCGGAAAACAACTGTAAAATTGCATGCCGCACATGCACTGTGCCCCGAAAGGGAATCTCTCCGCTACCCCCCCCCCGTTCAATTCCAGTTTTGCAATCTCCGCCTCATGGAAGATATATTCCTTTTTCCCCTCGCGGCGGCTGAACGTTTCAATCAGTTCTCCGACTGATTTGCGTCGGTAATAAACTTCCGCACCCATCTGGGCAATGTAAAACGCATCCATGAAATCTATTTTTTCCTGCGGCGTCAGCTGCATGAACTGCGCCATCTTCCGCACAACATCCTCCCCGGACGGATTTCGTTTTCCATTGATGATCTTATACATGAAAGAACGATCGAGTCCGCAGAACTGTGAAAGCGGGTAAACCCCGACATCCTTCATGGTGATATATTCGGATAATAAATCTGAAAAAACTGACATAGAGCCTCCTGTATCTCGATATTTTGTGTCGATTCTTTTCCAATATAGGTAAAAGTTTACCATGTTCAGAGAGACTTGGCAATTCTTCCGTTCGGCTTTGCATATCGTTTTTCTTTTTTTTTACAGGATTTTCACACTGTTATGGAAAAACCGACGGAAAATTCCGCCGGTTTTTCTCTCTTTCGACCTGTTTAATCTTTTTTTATTCCAAATACAGTCAGTGCCTGACGTGGTGAAATACCGAGTCCACCGACACTAATCAGCGTATCCTCTGCCTCCAGCAGAAGATTTTCCTTCTGGAATCTGACGATCATGCGACCACCACTCAAACCGTCCATCCGCCGAATCTCCATCTCGAGCGTATTTAGCGTACGCCATGCAGCAGAACCAGCATAAATATGACCATCCGCTTCACTATAGGCAAAATCCCGGCGCATGGAGAGGACAAATTCCTTTTCTTTCCCGCCTTCCTGTACTTTCCAGTACATCTTATCGCTGCCAAAGGAGAATCGCATCTCCTGAATCGGACTTGTCTCCAGCGAAAACAGGCCGCTTCCGCCGATCAGAATTTCTGCGGAATCCGGCAGCTGCTGGTTCCCCATCAGCGGGGCAGATACATAAACATGCTTGCTTACCTTCTCTTCCATAAACGGATTTCTCGTTCCTCTGCGCGGCGGCAGAGCCAGATCTGCGGTACGCTCTTTTACTGCACCGGCAAGTGGGGACGGTGGCAGCTCTCCTGCCTCTTTCTTCACATACGGGATCAGTTCCTCCTGCAGTGCGCTCAGTTCCTCCTGTGTCTGCTCAGTTGCTGTTGTCAGAATCACAATCAGATCGAGATCCGGGAACACAACGCCGAACTGACCGTACGCACCATCTGCGCGGAAGGAGCCCGGATAACGGCACATCCAGCACTGATAGCCGTAGCCCTGCGCCCAGTCTTTTACGTGGCCTTCCGAATCGCCCTCCGTCTCAATCTGTTTGCGGCAGGCGCGTTCAAACCATTCTTTTCGAAGCAGCTGTTTTCCTTCCCACTCGCCCTGTCTGGACAGAAAATACGTGAATTTTGCCATATCCTCCGTCACCATCTTCATACCGCCTCCACCGAGCTCCGTTCCGTCTCCGAGCAGCGCACAGGTAAGGGATGTGATGCCAAGCGGCTCCAGCAGACGGGATTTCAGAAACTCTGTGACGTTCTGTCCCGTTTTTTTCCTCAGAACGGCAGCCAGCATGTTAGTTCCGGCTGTATTGTATTTATAAAACGTTCCCGGCTCATGGAGCACTGGATGATGAAGAAAGGTAGAAATCCAGTTTTCGGAATTGTCCATAATCTCCGTCTCGTGACCACAACCCATAATCAACAGGTGATGCAGCGTGATTTTTTTGAGATTTTCGGATGGATTTTCCGGCAGCAGGTCCGGAAAGATATCGACAATTTTCTCATCCAGCGATAAGATTCCCTCCTGCTCTGCAAAACCAATCGCCGTTGCTGTCAACGATTTGCTGAACGAATACAGTGGATGACGGAATTTTTCATCATACGGCTTCCACCAGCCCTTCGCTGCACACTGTCCATGGCGGATCACCATAAAGCTATGCAGCTCAATCTGGCTTTCTTCCATCCGGTCGAGAAAATTCAAAATTCCTTTGGAGCTGATTCCAGCTGATTCCGGTGTCACATCTTTAAAGTATCCCATTTTGCTTTTCCCCTTTCTCGCAGCCCTTATGCATCAATTTCGTAAAGTTCAACAGAAAGATCACCCTTCCAGCTTATACGGTCGTACGGTGTCTCCGGATAAACCACTGTAGAAATAGCATCTACGCCGTCCTCAGCAAACAGTTCCAGAATGGAAACATCAAAAACAAGCTCCAGATTCCATGCTCCGTCTTTCTTTCTCGCTGCGGTGCTGATGGAATATTTTTCCGTCATGAAGTGCTCACTGAATTCTTTGTAGCCCGCCATGGTACGGTCAACCGTGATTTTGGTGTCAGTTACATAAATCTTCAATTTCTGTCCCACTGAGTTTTTCAGACAGATTTTCGCATCTCCTTTTCCGGAAACCTTCAGTCCAAAGGTCTCTGTGCGGATCGTTGTGTGATTCTCGATCGGATAGCTGCTGTGGCGGAATTTTTCCAGTCCGGCCGGAGCAGCCGCAAGGGTCAGAGCACCATCTACTTCTGTCAGGGACAGTTTTCTTGCCAGAGTTGCCTGTCCACAGTACCCTTCTGTCGGAGTCTGCGCTGCATACTGCCAGTTCATACCCCATCCCATCAGCAGAACATCTTTCGCATTCTGGAATGTAACGGCTGCATAGTTGTCGAAGCCTTCATCCAGCCATCTTGGCTCATCGGATGGATAGGTGCAGAGGAATTTTTCTCCATCGAAATCACCCAGGAAA
This sequence comes from Blautia sp. AM28-27, assembly GCF_003480905.1. NCBI lineage: Bacteria > Bacillati > Bacillota > Clostridia > Lachnospirales > Lachnospiraceae > Blautia > Blautia sp. AM28-27. Next base: position 20,928 of record NZ_QUJK01000001.1, on the reverse strand, counting down.
TACTGCATTTTGCAGTGGTCATCTTCGGAAGCTTTCGTCATGCTGACAACGAGAACCCATACATTTTTTCCTTTATACTCAATCGGGAACAGATCCGGGCATTCCCATACACCCTTCACATGGTTTCCTTCCGGTCCGAATTCTCCAGTTTTCTCCCAGTTTTTCATATCCTGGGATGCGTAGAAGAAGACACGGTCCTGCGCTGCAAGAACAAGACTCCAGCATCTTCTGACCGGATTCCAGAACGCTTTCGGGTCACGGAAATCGGAAATTCCCGGGTTTTTGATGACCGGATTCAGATATGACTTTTCAAAATGCCGGCCCTTATCATTGCTGTATGCAATACTCTGCTGTTCCAAACCGTCCTTGTGATGGCTGGTATAAATAGCAATGATTGGCGGATTTTCATTGGTACCATACTCAGAAGAATTCTGCGTATCATACACAGCACTTCCCGAAAAGATAAATCCAAGTTCATCCGGATAAAGTGCGATTGGCTGATGCTCCCAGTGAATCAGGTCGCGTGATGTTGCATGGCCCCAGTGCATCGGTCCCCAGCTGGTATCATACGGGTACTTCTGATAAAAGAAGTGATATTCGCCGTCCACATAAACCATACCGTTCGGATCATTCATCCAGCCTTTTTCCGGCGAAAAATGGATTTTCGGTCTGTAATCTCTTTTTTTCATCATTTTTGTAAAACCTTCCAAAATAAATATATCCCCTATTTTTTAATGGTGTACATTTTCACTTCCAGATCTCCGTCTGTGGAAACCACCTGATACGGTGCATCCGGATAAACGCATACGGAAGCGGTCTCCAGACCGCCATCTGCATAAATCTCCAGATAAGAAACGTCAAAAATAATCTCCATGTTGACATTTCCGCGCATGTAACGTTTTGTTGTGGATACCAGCAGATCCTCTTTTTTGAAGAGCTTCGGATCTACATCCTCAAAGTAACTAAGGTCGCCGCTCTTAGAGCGGTCCACCGTGATGCTGTCCACCGTTACCTCGATGACTACTTCCTCACCTCTGCTGTTTTTCAGTGCAATTCTTCCGAAATTACCCTGCACGAGAAGTCCAAAGCTCTCGGTCAGCAGCGGTTTCTGATTTCCGATCGGGAATGCGCCCGCACGGTACTCGTCGATCCCGAACGGTTTTGTTTTCAGGCGGTAGCCCTCCTCGGTCTCACAGAGTGAAAGTTCTCTCGGCAGTGTCATCAGGCCGGAATACTCACCGGTCGGAACGAAATTCGCGTAGAGCGGATTAACGCCCCATCCAAGGTAAACCGGACGGTCGTAGTTTCCATACGTTACGCCCGCATAGTTGTCGAATCCGAAGTCAATCCACAGCGGCTCGTCTGTGATCTCGGTGCACTGGAAGGTATCTCCGTCAAAATCGCCGACGAAATACTGTATATTGGAACGGCCTTCGGTTCCCGGATGTATCATGCTGACTATCAGAATCCATTTGAATCCGTCAAATTCATTTCCTGTTTTAGCACGGATCAGATCGGTGCATTCCCATACGGTCGGCACTTTATTGACACCAACACCGAACTCGCCCGTTTTCTTCCAGTTTTTCAGATCCTGGGATGCATAAAACTCTGCGTGGTCGCCGGATGCCAGAACAAGGCTCCAGCAGTCCTTTTTGTCATTCCAGAAGACGCGCGGATCACGGAAATCCGGTGTGCCCGGGTTTTTGATCACCGGGTTGCCATAATATTTTTCAAAATGCTTTCCCTGATCCAGACTGTATGCAATACACTGCTGCTCCAGACCTGTTTCCATATTGTGCGCCGTGTAGACAGCCACCATCGGCTTCTCACCGTATTTCGCAAATCCGCTGCTGTTATTTTCATCGTATGCCATACTTCCGGAGTACATCGTTCCGATCTCATCCGGGTACAATGCGACCGGCAGATGCTCCCAGTGAATCAGGTCTTTCGATACTGCATGACCCCAGTGCATCGGTCCCCATACAACGTCATTTGGATTGTACTGATAATACAGGTGCCAGATACCATCGATATAAATCAGTCCGTTTGGATCGTTGTTCCAGTTTTTCTCCGGTGTAAAATGAATGTTCGGTCTAAAATCTCTTTTTCCCTGTTTACTCATGTGATCCCTCTTTTCCTGTTCTCTCTTTTCCTATTTTATCGTTTTCCATTTGGAACTTCAACAAAAAAGAAATACAAACGAAATAGTCTTCTTTTTAAATATGGCCATGTTATATGGGATACAACATGGCCACATTTAGAATTTCTTTAGTTATAGAATATCAATTGCAAATCGTTTACGTTACTGTTTTTTCGCAACCGCTTTTCGCACGATTTTTAGTTTGCTGCAGAAGCTGCTCGATCTACTGCGCCCTGGTAAATCTCAACCAGTTCATTCAAGCCAGCGCCTTCCAGCTCTGTTTTATAGGAATCCCAGCTTGCATCATCAACGCCGCCAGTTACCCATGTGGTGATGTAACGATCAACAATATCGGAGATGGTCGGCTGAATCTGTGCCAGACGCTGAATCTCTTCCTGGGTCATCAGAACACGCGGAATAGTGTCATACTCTTCCATGATGTCATCTTTACCGTTTTCTTTCTGCATCTCGAGAAGTTTTACTGCATCGAAGGTGTATCCGCAAACGGTGTCATAGTACTCGTTCTGAACGATCATAGAACCACGGCAGGTTGTGGAGTTTACACGAGCCTCACCAAAGTTCTTATAATCCGGATTCAGAGGTTTGTAGTTTCCATTTTCATCAAGTGGTGTACGAAGAATGCCGTCCTCGTCTTTCTCATAGTTGTATCCGATTGCACCCCAGTTAGATGTAACAGAAATTTCCGGATCGCCTACCATGTAATCTACAAATCTTGCAACAACGTGCGGGAATTTGCAGGTTGTTGTGATTGCTGTATCGGAAGAATCCTGCAGCTCAGAGTAGTTACACTCGAAACCGGTCATACCGTCTTCGCCCTGCAGTCTTGGAACTGCTACGTACTGATCATGTACTTCCTGGTTTGTAATTTCCTGATCGCCCCAAACACCGAAGGAACCGATCTTTGCAACGTTCTCTTTGATCAGGGAAGCGTTGAATGCCATACTGGAGTCTGCCTCGAAGGAGCCGTTCCAGATCAGTCCTTCTTCATACAGCATATTGAAGAATTCTGCTGTTTTCTTGAATGCTTCGTCTGTTGCAGTGAAGGTAACTTTTCCATCAACCAGTCTTAAGTGATCCGCATATGCATTTCCTCCGCAGTAGGAGTCAGCGCATCCGAATGCACCCGTGAAACGATAGAACAGGTTGTAGGAACCAAAGGTATCGGTTGCACCGAACCAGGTTGCCATTGGGATTTCATCAGCTTCGCCGTTGCCGTTCAGATCGCCGCCGTCGCGGAATGCTTTCAGGCAGTCTACCCACTCGTCTACGGTTGTCGGCACTTCTTTGCCTACTTTATCCAGCCATGTTTTGTTAATCACGAATGGTCCAGGTGTTAATACAAGACCCTTCATTTCCTCTACGTACGGGAATCCATATTTATGGCCGTTCGGAGCGGTGATCTCAAGCTGATACTGCTCATTGTCATCGAGAAATGCTTTCAGGTTCGGCATGTACTCTTCGATCAGGCCTTCGGTCGGAAGGAATACATCCTGGTCTGCGTACTGAACTACGGTGTTTCCGGATTTACCATCGCCGAAGTTCCAGAATACATCCGGAAGATCCTGTCCGGAAGAAAGCATCAGGTTGATTTTCTCTGTTGCGCTCTCCTGCGGGATCGGCTGCCAGTCAAACTCTACTCCTGTGTCCTCGAACCATTTCTGGCACATAGCAAGGTCGCCTACTTCTACAGTTCTGTCTGCAGAGTTTACGATCAGAGCGGAAATTTTTCCGTATTTTTCTTCGAACTTTGCCGGATCTTTGATGATCGGAAGGGTACCGTCGAGCTGGATGATTCCCTCGTCTACTGCTTCCTGCTCTTCTGCTGTGAGACCTGTGTCACCTGCTTCTGTACCGGATGCAGAGGTGGTGTCTCCTCCTGTGCTTCCTGCACCGGAGCTGCTTGAGCTGCCTGAGCTGTTTCCACAGCCTGCGAGCATGCTGGTTACCATAAGGCTTGCCAGTAATACGGATACGATTTTTTTCTTCATATTGTTCCTCCTTTATTTTGCTGCCTTTTCCGGCAGTGAAATACGTTAGTATTTTTGTGTTCCTACACATAAATCATGTCTGCTATATCCATGAATTCTGCAACAATAAATTTTCTGTTCTGCATCAGCCCTTGACTGCACCGATTGTAACACCTTTTGCGAAATATTTCTGCAGGAAAGGATATACGCACAGCAGCGGGAATGCAGAAACAACTACAACGCAGTATTTTAACTGCTCAGCCAGTTTCTGTTTTGTTACCATCTCAGAAGCACTACTTCCCATCTGGTTGGACTGATTCATCAGTACCAGATTTCGAAGAACGACCTGAAGAGGCATCTTGCTGTCATCCTGTAGGAACATCAGCGCGTTGAAGAACTGGTTCCACATTGCAGTCGCATAGAACAGACACATAACTGCGATGATCGTTTTCGACAGCGGAATTGCAATTTTGAAGAAAAATCCAAAGTCGCTGCAACCGTCGATTTTTGCTGCTTCAAGAAGCTCGACCGGAATACCGCTTTCAAAGAAGGAGCGGCATACGATCAGGTTATAAGCGGATACTGCTACCGGAAGAATCATTGCCCATGTTGTGTTGTAGATGTGCAGCTGCTGTACAGTTAAGTACATCGGAATCATACCGCCGCTGAAGAACATCGTGAAGGTGAACAGGAACATGATTGGTTTTCTTCCTACCATATCGTATCTGGAAAGTGCATATCCGGCCGGAATGGTGCATACCAGGGAAATCAGCGTTCCTACTACGGTATACTTGATGGTATTTGCATAGCCGGTCCAGAGCGGCTGATATTTCAGTGTGGTTGCATATCCGTTGGTGTACCATGCTTCCGGATAGAGAAGGAATTTACCGGAGCTTACAACAACCGGGTCTGTAACAGATGCCAGAAGCACGTAATACAGAGGATATACAATTGCAATGCAGACAAGGATCATGATGATGGTATTGATCACGGCAAAGACCTTGTCTCCCGTACTCATTTTTACTTTTTTCTTTTTCACAGTGTTATTATTTGCCATTTTTCAAGCCCCCTGACTCTTAGAAAATACTGATATCGCTGGTCTTCTTTGCAACTGCGTTTGTGATAACCAGAATAATGAAGTTTACAACGGAGTTAAACAAGCCAACGGCTGTCGCAAAACTGTACTGCGCGGTCTGGAGACCTACTTTGTATACGTATGTCGAAATGATCTCACTGACGGTTGTATTGGTACCGTTCTGCATCAGATAAGCTTTTTCATATCCCACGTTCATAATGTTACCTACCTGAAGGATCAGCATCAGGATGATGGTCGGCATAATCAGAGGTAAATCAATGTAAAGGATTTTCTGAAATCTGGAAGCACCATCCATCGTTGCTGCTTCGTAATATTCCGGGCTGATTGCGGTCAGTGCTGCGATGAAGATGATGGCATTGAATCCCATCGTCTGCCAGATGTTACTTCCGATGAAGAGTTTACGGAAGTACTCCGGAAGGCTGGTGAACATGATTGCTTTTCCGCCGGCTCCCATAACCGCGTGGTTTACAAGACCGTTTGCGGAAAACAGTACGGAAATCAGGCTGACTACAACTACATTTGACATAAAGTACGGTGCGTAGGAGATGGTCTGGATGATTCGTCTCGGTCCGCTTCTCTGTACCTGGTTCAGTAAGAGTGCGAAGATAACCGGAATCGGGAATCCGATGATCAGGCTCTCCAGACTGATGATGATTGTGTTCTTGATTGCCGTCATGGCAATACTGGTACTGAAGAACATCTTGAAATACTTGAAAATCGGATCTGCCCACGGGCTTCCCATGATTCCTATGCGGCCTTTAAAATCCTTAAAGGCGATGATCAGGCCGTACATTGGATAGTAAGCAAAAACGATCAGCCAGATCAGTGCAGGAATCAGCAGGATGTACAGCTGCCAGCACGAGAGCGCTTTTTTCAATTTTCCACTTTCTGCCGTTTTCGGCGATGACGTTTTTTTCTTCATAGTTCCCTCCTTATTTCTCTAAAAGCTTTACCAACCGCTTTTCGTTCCACATTCGCATTGTTTCCGTTTTGGCACTTTGTCTTGTGGAACCTGTTCCATATCTGTATCATAGTACGCAGTTCGTCCAATGTCAACAAGTTCTCAATATTTTTTCGTCATTTTTATCATTTTCACAATTTTTATTTTATGTTTTTGTGCAATATGCATCCTGCTTTTCATAAAATTCACACTTATCTTCTTTCTTCTCCCATTCTCCTGTTCCACATATTCCGCTGTTCCATGCTTTTTCTGTTCCATATGTTCCACTTTTCTGTTTTCCACTATTTTTTCGACAATTACAACTATTTCAGCAGCGATTTCATATCCTTTTACTCAGTCTTTCTGTCCTTTTGCCGCATGTAAGTTGGTTTTATTTCATTTTTATTTTATACATAAAAAGGAGACACCCTCTCTTTTCAGATCGAGTGTCCCTGATATCTGTTCTTCTTCTGTTCTATCGCAATTCCGGAAAATGATGCAAAATTCGGTAATTCCCTGTTTTGTTATCTTCAGGTACTTTCTCCTTTTCGGAAGGTCACATCCACAATCTGCTCCATCTCCTCAATCTTCTTTCCGTCAATCATGCGGATGATTGTGTCCACGCTCCGCTTTGCGATTTCCGGCACATTCTGACGGACCGTCGTCAGCTCCGGTGTCAAAAAGCGGGTAAAATCCAGGCCGTCGTAGCCGACCACCTTCAGTTTTTTCGGAATCTTAATCCCTTTTTTCTGCAACATCTTCATGCACGCTGCCGCTGTGACATCGGCTGTAAAGAGTCCATCAATTCCATCAAAATAGCTGATGTATTTTTTCCAGATCGTCGGGCCGCTCTGAAAATTCGGAATCTTGCTTCCGGCATCAATCGCTGTAATTTTACATTTATGCTGTTTGCAGACTTCCGCAAACCGTCGGTAACGATCCATGGAGTAACCACGCTCTGTTGCACTCGATGCAAAATAGAGCACGTTCTTACATCCTGCGCTCAAAAGTGCCTGCGCCGCAAGCTCACCGCCGCGCTTATGGTCGGAATGTATACACGGAATCCCTTCGGTAACGTAGCGGTCAATCATGACAATCGGACGGTGAATTTCCGCCAGGCTGATAGAAGACGGGATATCCGCACAGCAGATAATGCCGTCCATGACATTTCGCTGCAGCATTTCCACAAATTCCTCGATGCGGTTCGGATTGTCCCCAACCTCGCAGAGCATGCACTTGTAGCCATTGGTGTACAGATTATTCTCGACATGTTTAACCAGAGATGCCATAAACGGATGTGAAAGATTTGTAACAACAATTCCGATAAAACCGGACTTGTTGCGGAACAGGTTCTGGGCAAGCTCATTTGGTTTATAGTTCAGTTCCTCCACCGCCTGCATGATCTTCTGTTTTGTTTCATCGGAAATATACCCGCTTCCATTGAGTGCACGGGATACCGTTCCGATTCCTACTCCCGCTTTGATCGCGACATCTCTAATACTTGCCATAGTTTCTCCTAACTCCTATTCTAACACTGGGCTGTTTTCTCTGACTCGTTCCGGCTTTTCCCCCGCTGCCGGTCTGTGGAGCCCGTTCCACAATGCTTGATTACTTTTATTTTAAAGCACCGCAATCTACAAATCAAGTTAAAAACTTAAACTTTAAGTACAAAAAAAGTGGCTGTTTGGGGTGTTTCTCTCTTTTTTAGTGAAACCCTCCAAACAGCCTCCTGTGTTTTTGTCACTTTTGTCTTATTTGTCCCGCCTTTTGTTTCATCGCTTAATCGTTTTCCATCGAGATATCACCATCCTTTGTCATCAGTGTGATTCTGCCCGCAGCCTGATCCGGTGCATAGGAAAAGCTCTGCTCGTCCTCCTCTTTCCGCAGCAGATTTTCCATGGTATCCGGTACATCGATCTCCCCAAACTCTGTCTTTGCCGTAATTTCCAGCTGTTCCAGATCTTTTTCACCCAGTTCAAGGTCAATATCGCCGTAGGAGTTTTTGACCGACACGTCTCCTGAAAGCTTCGTGTTTTGGATTTTCGCATCGCCATCCTCCAGCGTGATCGACCCATTCTCCCACGTTCCGCTCTTCAGTTCCACATCACCGTAATCTGCTTTGCATTTGATATTCTGCATGTCACATCCGAAAAGTGTGATATCTCCATCCGCATTTTGCAGGTTTCCGCTTTCTGCCCGGATGCCATTCATCTGCACATCGCCGAATCCCATCGTTACCTCTATTTTTTTCAGTACCTTCTTTTCCGGTACATACAAAATCACTCCTGTTTCCGACTCTTTACCGCCGCTTAGGATTTCTTCCGCAAAGTCAATATTAATGTAAATCGTATCGGACACTGCGCTTCTCTCTTCGATGCTCAGAACACCGTCCCGCACGCGATATTCCACTGCAGTCTCTCCTTTTTTCGACGGAATCCGCCAGGCGAGATAACAGGAATCGTCACCGGACGGAAGGATGCGCAGATCGCCGATCGCAAGATCTGTCTGTAATTTGTCAAAATTATCTATTTTTATTTTTTCCTGCACGGAAATGCTTTCTTCCTTTGTTGCCGAACCGTCAAACGCATTCAGATCATACGTTTCCACATACGCTTTTCCGCCGTCTGCCCAGCCGCAGAGTATAAGTGCTGCACCGGCAATACAGCATGCACAGCCTGTCAGCAATGCTGCCTTGGTCCATTTTTTCATGATCTTCGGCCTCCTTTTCTTGTTATTCTCCGTGCGCACAACACAAAAAGCCATCCCATCCATTTTGCAAGGTATACGCCGAACACAATACACAAAATACTGATTCCAATCAGTAAAATGCCCATTCCGGTGATAAGAGAAAAGCCGCCGAAGGAAACCGTAACTGCCAGAATTCCCCGCAGCAGCAGCTTTATTCCGCCTGCCACGCCGACCGCTGCGGCCAGAAAGATACTCATGTCGAACAACGCCACACAAAGCGCCACGCAGAGCAGGACAATGATGACACTGATCAGAACCGGTGCTCCGATGGGAGCCGCAAACAGGGTGAGAACGGCGATCCAGATGACGCTGGCGCCTGTCGTTTTTTTCTTTTCATTTCTTTTCTCCTCCTGTTCCATAGCCGTGTGTTCATCCATCTTTTTATCCAGAAGATTCATCATCAGCTCTGCGGCCGCAATCTTTGGTGTTCCAAGCTCCTCTATCACCGCCTGCTCGTTTTCCGGGCCGGCATCTGCAAAGTACTCAGTGAAGTACTCCATTGCATCTTCGTAATCACTCTGCGGAAGTTTTTTCAGATACTTCTGCAGCTGATTCAAGTATTCCTGACTTGTCATCCTTTTTTCCTCCCCTCGATGATGTCGTCGATGGTGTCACGGTAGGACTTCCATTCGCCCTGCAGATACACCATCTGTGTTTTTCCCTCTTCTGTAATCGAATAATATTTCCGTTTTCTTCCCTGGTACTCTGCGGAATACGTCGTCACGTAGCCTGCTTTTTCCAGTTTTTTCAGAATCGGGTACAGCGTCGACTCTTTGATATCGGCAACCAGCTTGATGGTCTGGCTGATCTCATATCCATAGGAATCTTCCCGGTTCACAATCGACAGGATCATAAATTCGATCAGCAGTGCTGATACCGGAAAATACATAAAAACCACCTCCGTAAGTCTCTGATATATAAAACATTTATATATATAAATTTTATATATATCATAAGACTATGGAAGTGGTTTGTCAAGAGGAATATATAAAATTTTTATATATCTCGCGTCATATCATGCCACGCTTCGCCGCCCCAGGTGGATGCGGAGATTCCATCGTCGTGGAAATTCATCTTTTGATACATCTCTACTTTGTCCTGCAGACAGGTCAGAATGAGCCGTTTTCTTCCGTTTTTCCGCTCCCGGCGGCAGTACTCCTCCATCAGTGCGCGGGCAATTCCCCGGCCGCGGTACTCCGGCAGAACACTAAGCCCCAGCAGCATAACGTTTTCTCCTTCCGGATCGTACAGGCTGATCTCATCGAAAAAAGCATCGCGGAACTTTGTCTCGTTTGTTGCAAGTCCGTTCAGTGTTCCGGCGATTTTTCCAGTCTCTTTGTCTACTGCCGCCAGAAACAGCTCCGGCGCGTACTGCACACGCTCACGCATGCTCTTTTCGGAGCACGCCTCATTCGGCGGAAAACAGGCAAGTTCAATGGCAACGCCCTGCTCCATCTCCTCCTGGCGGATCGTGCGAAATTCATATCGTTCCATTCTGTTGTATTCCTTCGTGACCCGCTCAAAGAACTGTGGAAAACCGCTTTCTACTGCAAGCTGATCGAGTGGATCAAACCCCGTTTCTTTTTCCTTCCGGTCGTAATAATACTTTCCTGTCTGCAGATCGATCGACAGACGGTCGAGTGGAAAACCTTTTTTGCTCTTTGGATGCGGTGTGCCAACCAGCCCAAACGAAGCGCTCTTCATCGAAGGTTCCATCGCATCATAACGATGAGTTTCATCGAGAATCAGTGAAATTGCGTTTTGGTAATGTCCTGTCAGACCGCCGTACTTTTTCGCCAGATTAGCGTAATGTGCCGTCATCTCTTCATCGGACAGATACTTTCCGTTCACGGTCCGCACATGGACACCGGGCTGGTCTTCCTCTGCCACATCGTCAAAATACAGGCCGGAATCGCAGGAAAATACCGGCATGTGAAGCGCTTCAAAGTAAGCTTCCGCTTTTTTTCTGGCATTTTCCAGCGGCGTTTTTCCATCTTCTATAATTTCCGGCAGCCTGACCTCCCCAAGATCTTTCAGTCCGATCAGCTCAATGCCAAGGTCTGCAAGGCGTCGGCGCATCACATCGAGTTTTGCAGGGTTGCCGGTTCCATACAATAGTTTCATAGCCTAAATCTCCTGTTTCATTTTCCTGGAGCGTGCCCCGAAAGGCTTTCGTAGTCTGCTCCAAAATCATTCCATCTCTTTCTTACGCCTGAATGCCAAATTCCTCCGGCAGGAAGCGCGGGCAGACATTTTCGGGGGATGTGATGACCGATGCAGCCAGACGCGTACCGATTTCCACAGCCTGGCCAAGTGTTTTTCCGTAGGTCAGGCCGGCAGAAACGCCTGCACAGAATGCATCCCCTGCTCCCGTCGTGTCTTTTACCTGGATCTTCTGTGCCGGACAGAAGCCTTTTTCCCCGTTTGCCACTGCGTAGACAGCGCCTTCGCCGCCCATCGTTACCACCATCGCCGGAACGTTTGCCACTTTCAGGCGCTCGGCAAGAATGTATTCCATCTCTTCTGGTGTTTTTTCGCTGTAATCATCAGAGAAGAATACACCCGCCTCGAGCTGATTGCAGATTAGACAGTCAAATTTCTGCAGAAGATCACGTCTTCCGACTGCGATGTTCATGTTGCTGACAACACCGTACATTTTTTTTTCATGTTTTTCGCAGAGCTGGACAAGCTTTTTGATGATGTCCTTGTCCATATCAATCTCTGCCACAACAGAATCGCAGTTCGCAATGATCTCATCGCCGTTTTCTTCCAGAATACCAAGGATCGGCATCAGGTTCGGCCGCTGGGAAATGGATCCTGCCAGATCGCCGTTGTGATCGAAGACGGCAAGCCACGTTCCCATGCCGTTCGGGATTTCTTTCATATATTCCGTGTTGACTTTATGGCGCTGCAGTTTGCGCACAACATCCTCGCCGAGCGCGGTATTGTCTGCGATTCCAAGAAAGGTCGGGCGGAGCTCAAGGTTTGCGATATCTTCTACGACGTTTCGGCTGACACCGCCGTGGATGTACTCCACATGACCTGCGTTTCTTCCGTCCGGGACATAAATATCCTCCGGGAAACCTTTGATATCCACAAAAATTGCTCCTAATACAACAATTCCATTTTTATTTACTGCCATATTGCTTAACTTCTCCTTCTATCATCTTTTTCTTTTCTGTCAGCATCCAAAAAGCTGTGCTGTTATTTCCATCCGTTCCGCAATCGGTACACCGAACGGGCAGCGCGTCTCGCAGGCGTGACATCCGACGCACTCGGATGCTGTGTGTTCCAGTAATTCATAGTGCGATTTTACGGTTGCCGGAACCTCCGGCTGCATCGTCGCAAGATCATAGAATTTATTAATCATTGCGATATCAAGATTTGCGACACACGGTTTGCAGTGACCGCAGTAGGTACACTCTCCACGATAGGAATGGAACGGCGCATTGGCGATAACGGATGCATAATCTTTCGCCTCCTCGAATGCTGTCTCGTACGCAACGGCATCATCCACCTGTTCTTTCGTATCGTAACCGCACAGGATGGAACAGACGGCAGGTCTTGTGAGCGCATAGTGAATGCACTGCACCGGGGTCAGCTTTACGCCGAACGGAGAGCGTTTCTCATCAAAAAGACGGCCGCCTGCAAAGCCCTTCATAACGGTAATTCCGACATCGTTCTGCTCACAGACTTTGTATAATTTTGCACGGTCCGCATCGATTCCTTTCAGTCCCTCGTCGAATTTTTCGGCAAACATCTGGTCAATGTTATCACTGGCCGGAAGCATATCAAATGCCGGGTTAATGCTGAACAGAATCATCTCCACATAGCCGGATTCCGCCGCTTTGACAGCGACTTTCGGGTTGTGGGAACTCATGCCGATGTGGCGGATCACACCGCTGCTTTTCAGTTCCATCACGTAGTCCATGTAGTCAGAGTGCTGAATCTGATCCCACTCCTCCTCGGAATCAATATAATGAATCATTCCAAGGTCGATATAGTCTGTCTGCAGCCGTTTCAGCAGATCCTCGAACGCCGGGCGCACATATTTCATATCTCTGGTTCGGTAATACTGACCGTCTTTTAACGTCGAACCAATATGACCCTGAATGAACCATTTGTCACGGTTTTCCTTGATTCCATTTCCGATGATATCCCTCGATTTCGCATCCGGCATCCAGCAGTCGAGAATATTGATTCCCTGCTCAGATGCATAGTGGATCAGCTCCACACCTTCCTCCTCTGAATGGCGTTCCAGCCACTCGCCGCCGAAACCGATCTCGCTGACCTGTAAATTGGTTTTTCCTAATCTCCTTGTTTTCATTTGCAAAATTCTCCTGTAACTTCCTATTGTTTTCTATAATAGACTTTTAAGTTTTGCGAATCAAATAACCTCGTTTTGATTTTGTCAATTCATCCACTATTGTATCTATTTTCTTCTGCTCAAGAAGCACACGGTTTCCACATGCGGTGAAAGTTACTTCTTATACTAAATAGCGAAACCGTCACCTTTTGCGAAAAGGTTTATACCCCACTTAGGGGGATAGTGTTTACCCCTCTATATCCTGATCCTTCTTCATACAAGAAGTATACATCCACAATTTATCATCGTGTATCATTATCTGCTTCGCAGTATCGATGTCCATTCCCATATGACTAAACAAAATCATTATAATCAAACATTTTAACACATCTATACTATTACACATTTGTCCAAATGTCAGCACTCCATCACGATCAGGCTTATAATGTGAATAGTAATTTCTTGTTTTTACGATTGCACTAAAATATTTGTCTGCATTCGATTCTTTATATACATACTCGGTGTTTCCAGCCACTATAGAACCGTGTTCTTCGTCTAATTTCTTCAATCGTGTTTCAAGGGTAATTCGGCTCAAAAATCCTCCTTGTATCCATTGAGCAACTGTCTTTGGCTTATAAGATGAACCAGCTTTTTTGAACGGCTCACTTAACACCTTCTTTACATTTTCATCTTTTAGCTGCTCTAAAATTTCTATACCCAATTGTTCCGCTTTTTTCTCATCACCTGATATTCTTAGATGATAACCTTCTAAAATTTTTACATACTGTACAAACAAATCCTCTGCAAATATTTCTCTTTTTCTATTACTATTAAAGAACATCTGTCTCGGCAAAAAGAAATAATCATCATTAGAAAATGTATACCAATTTTCAAAATAATTTGCTAATTCATCTTTCACCTGAGAATATTCCGTTCTGAATCTATCTATCCCGTTAAGGTGCCTTAGGTTATGCGAAAAATCTTCATTAAACCATATCCATGTTTTTAAGTCTTTACCCTCAATATTTAATCGAATATCTTTCGCATAAGAAACATACCCTATAAGCATACCAAAGAAACGCATTAAAATTTGTATATCTGCATACACTCTTTCATCAGTTACCATTTCCTCATATGACACATGAACTCTTGGATAGTTTTTTACCACATATTCTACCCTATCATTTATTTCCGGTGGCATAAACGGTGATGCAGGCCCAAATGATATTTCAATATGTGGATTTTCATTTTTTATAATAATAGATTCTATTTTCTCTTCAATTGCAAATAACTCGTTCGCCTCTGTAAAACCTATTGACACACTATTTATTTTTAACCAATCAACAAGTTCTGGAATTTCAAATGAGAATGCACTAATATTGTTTATTTCAAACCCCTCTTGAAATCCTGCATTTGTCATAGCGACCTTCACTACTCTATATCCAATACTCATATTTAATGACCTATGTTTTGTTTCTCCAGGTCCTTTAGCATACACTTTTATTGGATGTTCTCCATTTGAACCTATAAAAGTACAAGCCCAAGGAATAGATTTACCTCTTACAAAAAATTCAATATAATCATTGTCTATAACTAATTCCCCAATATTATACTCTTCTTCTCCTTCAACCTTCCAACTACCTTGATGTCTCTCCAAATTATGCAATCCTCCCTTTCGTTCAAGCTATCTATTTTATTTTACCATATCACCTGTTTTTTTACCATCTGCAAAAGAGCAAGAAAAAAAGCCGATCAGGAATCGCAACTCCCAATCGGCATCTTTTCTTACTCCTCTTCATTTTTACATTCAATCTCCGTTCCGTCCAAGAACACCACCAACAATGTTCCATCTTCAAAGACCTTGATGTGGTCCAGTGTTTTCAGCATGAAGTCCGTGTCCATCTCCGTCAAAGGCTCTGCCCCATCAGTATATTCTATGAACTTCTCTGCCCGATAACCTTCCAAGAGGTTCTCGCTCTGCAGCTGTTCCGTCCACTGCCCCATGAAATCCTCTCGATTCTCCACCAACGCATTCCAAGCCATCAGATATGCCTTTATCAGCGTTTCTTCCTCCACGTGGCGGTTGGCACATCCCATGACTCCTTTGACCTTGTAGCGTTCACTGCACTGCCATACCTTACGATCAACGCCCGTGCTGCTCCGCCAGCCTTTCCGTGCAAATACCTTATTGCAGTCTCCACAAATTATCTTGGATGCAAATGGATTGCTTTCCGGCCGGTGGGAATAGGAGTTTGTCCCATGCTCCTCCAGGTACTTTTTCCTGCGTTTTATTTCAAGCTGTACACATTCCCATATCCGCTTTGAAATGATAGCATCATGGTCATCTCCAACGTCAGACAGGTATTACCCAAATAGTACCCATCCATAACCGTCAGTGTCATGGCAAGGTCAGGTTTCTGCATATTCGTCAGATAAACCGGAAGAAGATACTGCACTCTCCCCTGATATCCCTGTGGGACTACAAGCCCCGGTTCAATTACCGACTTCCTTCTTCCAAGTTCTACTGCTGTTTCAAACAATAGCGGCAGATTCTTCACCTTCCGAATTTTAGCCGGAATTCGCTCCAGGTTCTCTTCATCTCCCAATATGTGATTTACGTTTACTCTTATAGGCCACTCTGGATTAAAGTTAATGCCACTCTGCGCCATATGATAGACGGGCTTTTGTGGTAATGGCTCGATGTATCTTAACTTTGGAGACAGTTCATCACAAAAACCTCTAAAATACCAATCTCTTAAAGAATCCGAAAAATTGTTTCTTTCAAAATAACCATAAATCCCCTTGTACTGAGGTGTGTATAATCCAGTATGGAAGCAGACGCATTCGTTTTCCAAATGAAAAATACTGTCTGCCTTTCTTGGATCACTTTCTGAATTAAAGTCAATAACCTGCTTGCGAAAAATTGTATGTATGTAACGTTCTAAAATGGGCGTGTCTGTATTCTTTGTTTCCCGGCTCGGCTTTCGGAATTTCCAAGACTCCGGCAGAGCCAACCTCTCCAATTCCGCTAAATGTCCATACCAATCCGGTACATATGCAAATTCAAATAAATCCGGTGCTATCATATGTTTCCTCTTTTCCTGTGGTTTTCTGTACTCATATCTGTTTTCTGTCTTTGCTTCCATCTCTTTCATCATGAGCCTCCTTTTTATTTTCTCTTGAAATATAAAATAGGTGTATCGCAATTCTATCGTTCTGTGAATTGCGATACACCTATCAATGCGTTTTTATCCATGGGCAAATTTCAGTAACTTCAACAAACATCGCATTCTACGTTGCTTTCCTGTGTCCATGTGATTTCTCCTTTTATGGTGTAATTTATTTCATCTCATACCTGTACTTTGATGTAATTCATAATATTCAACCTGTAGTGTAAACTATCTCTGAGGTGAATTGTAATGCATGACTATGTAAAAATCTTGCGAAGGTAGTTCGGGCTGCCAGAGAAGAAGCCCATCTATCTCAAGCAGCATTAGCTGAACAAATAGGTTGTGATGAACGTACAATACTGAATATTGAAAATGACCGTGGGAATCCCAAGTTCGAAGTATTGTGCCAGATCATCGCTTATTTACACATTCCTGCAGACCAAATTTTCCACCCTGCCACTGCCACGGACGGGTTGAAAAAACAAAAACTGTTATTGATGCTACAGGAATGTGATGAGCAAGAGGCAGCCGAGATTCTTCCAGCAATTGAATACCTCTTAGCACTCATACATAAAAGAGGTAATTCAAACGATTAAAGGAACCAGCTAATCCGTTGTGATTCTGGTTCTTTTCTTTTTGTTGCCTTTTCTAAATCTTACTCTTGTAATATTTAATTATTACACAAGTAAGATTTCAAGTCAATATCTATTTTATGAAATTGACAATCATACCAATAACGTCTATAATATATTTATTACATCCGTAAGATTTAAGGAGGGATTTGAAATGAGCGATTTACCACAGATTTCTGAAGCTGAATTTGAAGTTATGAAAATCGTATGGAAACATGCGCCGATCAGTACCAATGAAATAACAGATAAACTATTACAGACCACAAGCTGGAGTCCGAAAACGATACAGACTTTAATCAAACGCCTTGTGACCAAAGGTGTTCTGACTTATGAAAAACAGAGCCGAGTGTTCGTTTATACCCCAGTCGTGAAAGAAAGCGAATACATCGGTCAGGAAAGCAATTCTTTTCTGGAACGTTATTATGACGGTGATATCACTGCGATGCTGTCTGCATATATAGAAAATGACAGACTGTCTGAAACAGAAATAGATACTCTCCGCTCCCTTCTTTCCAAGAGGCACCAAAAAGGAGGCAATTAACGTGGCTAATTTTATGATACGCTTTTTAATATGCAATGTGTTTATCAGCGGTATCATCGGAATTCTTTTGATAGCCAAGCAGATATTCAAAAACAACCTGTCCAGCCGGATGCAGTATAATCTGTGGTTTCTGCTTCTTGGGTTGCTGGCAGTTCCCTTTATACCGTTCCGTCTAATCGGATTTCCGCAAATCTTCTCGTGGCTCGGTAGCTTAAGATGCTCTCCTGCTTCCGGCACCGCAACCGCTATGGGAGAAGCTGTGGGAATTAATCCGACCGGAAATACAGACTGGATGAATGATTTCTCACTTTCTGTAAATAGTGAAACACCATCCATTGCCGGATACATATTATTAGGAATATGGATTGTAGGCATTTTTGCAATGATTATATTGGTAATCAAATCCTCTCTCCGTCTACGCACTTTGGAGAAATCTGCACTTCCCCTTCAGAACCCGGAAGTCCGCAGACTATATCATCGATGTATGGAGGAAATGGGAATTCACAGAAGTATTCCCGTTTACAGTACCGCATTTTTAAAATCCCCGATTATTGTGGGACTTTTGAAACCGTGTATTTATCTGCCGATTCATCTGATCTCTGATTACAACGAATCCGATATGCGGTACATGCTGTTGCACGAACTGCAGCACTATAATCACAAAGATGCTGTTGCCAGTTATCTGATGAACCTTGCCGGAGTAATATATTGGTTCAATCCTCTTGTCTGGTACGCACTGAAAGAAATGCGTAATGACAGAGAGGTTGCCTGTGACACCTCTGTTTTAAAGATGCTTGAAGAGGATGCTTACGAGGATTATGGCAATACACTGATCAACTTTGCTGAAAAGGTTTCTCTTACTCCTTTTCCGTTTGCTGCCGGCCTTGGTGGAAACATGAAGCAGATGAAGAGGAGAATTATCAACATTGCCTCTTATGAGAAGCCAACATTTATAAAAAGAGTAAAAGGCATGACTGCATTCATACTGACTGCTGTTCTTCTCATGGGATTCGCACCTTTTATTTCTACATACGCAGCAGATGGAAGCCACTATCAATGGGATTCTTCATCAGAAAATATATCCTATGTAGACCTTTCTACATACTTTGGCAAATATGAAGGCAGTTTTGTTTTATATGATTTGGAAAATGATGCATGGAGTATACACGACATGGAGCATGCTACCCTGCGAGTTGCACCAAACTCCACCTACAAAATATATGATGCCTTGTTCGGATTGGAAGAGGGCATCATTACACCAGATGACTCCTTGATAGCATGGAGTGGAGAAACCTATCCATTTGAAGCATGGAATGCAAATCAGACCTTACAGTCTGCAATGAACTCCTCTGTTAACTGGTATTTCCAATCCGTGGATGAACAGCTTGGAGCCTCTAACATTTACAGCTATATTCAAGAAATTGGGTATGGAAATGAAAATATGAGTGGAGATTTCTCCACCTATTGGATGGAATCATCCTTGGAGATTTCGCCAGTAGAACAGGTCGAACTTTTAACCAGGCTGCAGAATAACAGCTTCGGCTTTGCCCCTGAAAACATCAATGCGGTAAAAGATGCCATCTGCCTTTCCGCTTCCGATGCCGGAACATTCTACGGAAAGACCGGAACCGGCCGTGTGGATGGTCAGGATGTGAATGGATGGTTTGTGGGCTTACTTGAAACTGCAGATAATACATACTTTTTTGCTACCAACATCGGAGCCGATAGCGGTGCTACCGGAAGCAACGCAACTGAAATAACCATGTCTATCTTGTCTGACATGAATATCTGGAAATAAAGAATCGGGTAAAGGTCAATCTCTGACTTTTACGAGACTGTGAGAAAAAGTCTGTAAATAAGATTCTTCTATGATATGCAAAGGTGGTGAGCTTACAGTTTGAGCTTTTCACCCTTGTTTTATATATAACAGTTGTTGAATGGCATGTCAAGAGCAGGCGGTTTTCCGCCTGTCTTGATCGTCGGTTTACTCGTTATTCTGGAAGACGACCTTCGTACATAATACTCAGTTCGCCATATACCTGCGCCCAGTTTCGAATCGTACTGGTCCATTTTTTCGTAGCCTCAAAAGTGGCCAGGTACAGCGCTTTTAAAAGGGCCGTATCGCTTGGGAATACGCTTCTCTGCCGATTCAGCTTCCGGTAGGTGGAATTCAGGGATTCAATCGCATTGGTGGTATAAATCACCGTTCTGACCGTCGTTGAAAACTTGAAAATTGGAGAGATGGCATCCCAGTTATCCTTCCAGCGTTTCATGGAATTCGGATATTTGGGAGACCATTTTTCAGTTACACGATCTAAGGCTGCCAGCGCTTTCTTTTCATCTGCGGCCTGATAAATGGTCTTCAGATCCGCTGCAAATGCTTTTCTGTCCTTGTCAGGGACATATTTCAGTGTATTTCTTACCTGGTGTACGATACAGCGCTGATACTCGGTTTTTGGAAAAGCAGCAGCGATTGCTTCTTTGATGCCGGTTAAACCATCTGCACAGATGATTAATACATCTTTGACACCCCGGTTTTTCAGTTCGTTCATAACGGAAAGCCAGTATTTTGCGCTTTCGTTGTCGCCAACGCTGATGGTCAGAACCTCTTTCTTTCCTTCCGTGTTGATTCCAAGAATCACGTAAGCTGCAAGCTTTCGGATCACACCATTATCCCTTACGGAATAGTGAATTGCGTCAATGTAGAGAATGGGATAGACTTCGTCCAACGGCCGGTTCTGCCAGTCTTCGATCTGTGGCAGGATCTTATCGGTTACATCGGAAATAAAACTCTCCGAGGTTTCAAAGCCATAAATATCTTCGATGGTTTCGGAAATCTGTCGGGTAGTCATTCCTTTGGCATACATAGAAATAATCTTCTGATCAATATCAGAAATATCTTTCTGACGTTTTTTCACCACCTGTGGTTCAAATGTTGATTTTCGGTCCTGCGGCACTTCGATTTCCATCGATCCATATCGGCTGTTGACCTGTTTGCGCTTATACCCATTGCGGTAATCATCATGATCCGAACGTTCTGATTTTTCATAGCCGAGATGATCGTCCATTTCCGCTTCCATCATTTCCTTAATGGTACCGCCTAAAAGATCCTTGAGCGCATCCTGGATGTCTTCAGCAGACTGGATATCATACTCTTCCAGGAGCTGATGGATGATGTTTCGTTTTCCTTCGGTCATTTGTACTCGATGTACCGGTTTCTTTTGTCTTGCCATAATAAAAGGTCCTCCTAATGATATTTATTGTATCATAGAAGAACCTTCTAAACATTATTTTACAGAAAAAGTTTCATACTCGAGGGTGCGGACAAAATTCTGGACTACTATAGGGCTTCGAAAGGAGCCTTTTT